>NZ_JBQFXP010000001.1:0-609258 GCF_056540905.1 Ruegeria sp. AL1 | reverse complement strand
CCGTCAAACCCAATTGATCACGCAAAAATCCAGACAATAACGTCCGACCCTCAACATCACCGCTCACAGATAATCCGTTCACAGTCATAGAAATCTTCATCAGATTTTCCTCCCTGAAATCTATGGCTCAACCGCCAAACACGCGCTTGAGCCATCCCTTTTTCTCGTCTGTTTCTTCAGCTTGTCCTGCCGGTTCGTCCGCAGGTGCGGCAGGGGCTGATTGTGGCGCGACCTCGACCGCACTTTGGAAGTTCTCAAAGAACTGATCCGCCATTTTCTTGGCCACGCCGTCGATGACACGACCACCAAGCTGCGCCAACTTTCCCCCGACGCGTGCGTCGACATTGTAAGCCAGCAGCGTGCCTTCGGGGACATCCGACAGGGTGACATCAGCTGCGCCTTTGGCGAAACCGGCGGCTCCGCCCTTGCCTTCGCCCGAGAGCTTTACACTTTCCTGATCCACCATATCAGAAAGGGTAACGGCACCTTTGAAGGTGGCTTTCACCGGGCCAACCTTCTGCACCACCGTGGCCGCAAAGCCATCTTCGGCGGTTCCCGTCATCTCCTGACATCCGGGCACGCAGTCTTTCAGAACCTCTGCGGATAACAATGAGTCCCAGACCTTGGAACGTGGGGCCGCGATGACGCGGCTGTCATGTAGTTCCATGTCACTCCCTCCAGTATTTTTTGGTAAGCTACGCGGTGATCTGCCCGATGCCTATAAGACCTTGGGCGTAGTCACCGCAGTTTCGGTGGCGCATGGGTCAGCCCGTGCGCCGAGAATATCTGTTCGATGCGCCCGTCCTGCAAAGCAGCATAAATGGCGTCATCGACAGCATAGCTGAGGCCGCGATAGGCGAAATGAACGGCTACTCCGATGGTCCATGTGCTGACGGCAAATCCGGGCAGGGGCGGAGTGTGAATACCCAGATCGGGTGTCAGCCCGGCCTCTAACTGAGCGCGCGGGCCCATTGCCGCCATGGTTTCGCCTGCGGCGAGTGCCTCCATCGCCTGGACCGCCGAAGGGTAACGCCGCACGTTGCGCGACAGTTGCCCGCCGGGAAAAGCCGACAGGTAAAAATCGGCTATCGAGTCATTTTCCACGGCAACCGTATCAAAGCGGAAATAGGCGGGGACGGGCGGGTCTTCGGGGTATTCGTCCTTGCGATAAGCAATGGCGATTTCCTCATCATGGTATTGGCCGGTGAACACGACCTGTTCGACCCGGCAGGCAAATTCACTGTCATAGGGGATGTGCAGCATGACATTGGCCACGCGCCCGTTGATCAGCGGGCCCTTCCAGATCCAGTTGCGCAGATCGGCCTCAAGGTTTTCCCCGGCAGCGACCAGATTGAACCGCGCCTCGACGCCCAGGTCTTCGGCGATCAGTTTGCCGATTTCGATATCGACGCCTTGAATCCTGCCATCTTTTTCAAACGACCAGGGAGCAAAATCTTCATAGGCTGCGAATTCGATATACCCGCGCTCGATTATGGTATCGAGGTCCGCCCCCACGATATCGCGGCTTGCATTCTGGGGTTTGGGTTGGGGCACATGATCTTCGCATCTGGCCAGCGCCGAGCCCGCGGTGAGGGTGGCGGCCAACAGGGAGAGAATAAGGTAACGTCCGATCATATGCCCACTCTGCCGTTCTATTGCGCGGCAGACAATCCGATGGTCAGCTGTTCGGCTGCCTCGGCGAAATTCGGGCTGTCCCCCGAAATCAGAACCGCCGCCCGCAGCGCCACGCTGTCCGCAACCGGTGCGCCCGAAGCGGTTTCGATTGTGGTTGCGATTTCACTCAGCTCTGACTGCAAGGCACCGGCGTCGCCTTCTGCGCCATCGGCCATCGCGGACAACAGGTCGCGGATTTCTTTCAGGCGATCGGAATGATCATCCAACGCGCCATCGTCGGGCCGCGTCTCGATATAAGTCCGTATCGCCCAGGCTGCTTTCTGACCCAGAAGCTCTCCGAAGGCGGGCATCTTGGTGATGCCGTTCTGGGTGTAACCTTCGCGGAACCGCTCGATATACCACTCATCGCCATACTCTTCCGCTTCCAGATACCGCAGATCGGGGGCAAGACCGCCCGAAACCACACCCAACCCGTGGCACCGCGCGCAGTTCTGGTTATAGCCGGAATCGCCGATTTCGATTGCGGTCTGCCAGACCTCTTCGCCCTGATCGCGATAGGGGTTTTCGATCAGCCAATCCTCGCTTACGTCAGGCAGGGCGTCGGTGTCCACAGGTTGCGGCGCCACGTCGCCATGAGCCAGCGCCATGCTTGCCGTCATCGAAGCAACCAGCGCTGCACTATAAAAACCGAGACGCATCTTCTCCTCCTTCTGATGCTTTCCCCGGTCATAGCGCAGGCAGACTCACCGCGAAATTCGACCTTGGTTGCAGATGCGGCACAAGCTGCGACTAAGGTCCAATGGCCGGGTCGGAAAAGTCACGCTTTTACTTTGAAAGCCGGGGAGGAGGCGCAGAGATGATCAGAATGTCAGGCATTGTCGCGGCCCTGCTGCTGTTGCCGGGGCTTGCATGGGCCGAGGTCTCGATTACAGTGACGTATCTGCAGCAGCAGATCGACCGCCCACCGGTCCTGTCCAATCTTGATCCCGTGCCCGAGACTCTGGGCATCGCTGGCGCGGAACTGGGTCTGGCCGATAACCTGACCACGGCCAAGTTTCTGGGTCACAGCTATGAACTGACGGTTACAACGGTTCCTGAAGGAGGGGATTGGCTGGCTGCCGCGCGGGCGGCTTTGGCTACATCCCCGTTTGTGATTCTCGATGCTCCAATGCAGGCGCAGCTGGATGTTGCTGACTTGCCCGAGGCTGCCGATGCCGTGCTGTTCAATGCGTCCGCCCCCGATCTCGCCATGCGGGACGCGGCCTGTCGCGCAAACCTGCTGCATACTTTGCCGTCTGACGTGATGCGCACCGATGCGCTGGTGCAATTCTTTGTCAAACGCCGTTGGGATGAACTGGTTCTGATTTCCGGCGACCATCCCGGCGATCACGCTTTTGCAGACGCGTTGAAACGGTCATTGCAGAAGTTCGGCTTGGACCTGAAAGCGGAAAAGACATGGGTGTTCGATGCCGATCTGCGGCGCAATGCAGCGCAGGAAGTGCCTCTGTTCACACAGGAATTTGGTGACTATGACATCCTGCTTGTGGCGGATGAGCTGGACGATTTCGGCCGCTATATTCCCTTCAACACATGGGAAGCCCGCCCGGTTGCGGGCTCGGAAGGTCTGCAGCCCGTCACATGGTCGCGCGTGGTCGAACAATGGGGGGCGGTTCAGATGCAGAACCGGTTTTTCGATCAGACGGGGCGATACATGCGTCCTCGCGATTATGCTGCATGGGCGGCGTACCGGACGTTGGGTGAGGCCGTCACGCGCACGCAATCCGGTGATGCGTCGGTTTTGCGGGACTACATTCTGTCGGATGAATTCGAATTGGCCGGTTTCAAAGGTCGGGCGATGAATTTCCGGTCGTGGAACGGCCAGCTGCGTCAGCCGATCCCTCTGGTCACCGACCGCGCGGTTGTCGCGATGGCGCCGCTAGAGGGGTTCCTGCATCAACGTAGCGAATTGGACACGTTGGGCATCGATGAAGCTGAAAGCCAGTGTCAGGCGTTCAAGGAGGATCAGGGATGAGAATACCCGCAATTCTGGCAGCCACGGCGTTTTGCGTTCCGGCCACAGCCGATGAGATTTGGATCAGCAACGAAAAAGACGACACGCTCAGCGTGATCGACATCGAAACGCTGGAGGTGATCCGCACGATTGAGACCGGCGAGCGCCCCCGCGGGATCACCTTTTCCAAGGATTATTCGGTGCTGTATATCTGTGCGTCGGACAGCGACGCTGTGCAGGTCATGGATCCCGAGACGGGCGAGATTCTACATGACCTGCCCTCGGGCGAGGATCCCGAGCAATTTGTGCTGCATCCCAATGACCGGCATCTTTATATCGCCAACGAGGATGACGCGATCACCACCGTGGTCGATACCGAAAGCCGTCAGGTCATTGCCCAGATTGATGTGGGCATCGAACCCGAGGGAATGGCGGTTTCGCCTGATGGCAAGATCGCCATTACCACTTCGGAAACCACCAATATGGCCCATTGGATCGACACCGAAACGCGTGAATTATTCGCCAATACGCTGGTCGATTCGCGGCCACGCCACGCGGAATTCCTGAAAGACGGGACCGAGCTGTGGGTCAGTTCGGAAATTGGCGGCACGATCACCGTGTTTGACGTGGCAACCCAGACCGAAAAGGCCAAGATCGAGTTTGAGGTCAGCGGTGTCCATCCCGACCGGGTGCAGCCCGTGGGCTTTGAGCTGTCAACCGGGGACGAGACCGCCTTTGTCGCGCTTGGGCCGTCAAACCACATTGCCGCTGTCAATGCCGAAACCTATGAGGTCGAAGATTACATCCTTGTCGGCCGTCGTGTCTGGCATATGGATTTCAACGCGGACAAATCGCTTTTGTTCACCACAAACGGCGTGTCGGGCGATGTCACTGTAGTGGACGTGGCCAAGCGTGAACCGATCAAGACGATCAAGGTGGGCCGCTTCCCGTGGGGTGCTGCCTTCCGTCCGACGAGCTGAACAGGGAGATTTAAACATGGTTCGATTGACCGCATTTGCGACCGTTGTCCTACTGGCCTTGCCCGCTTCTGTGCTGGCCGATGATGATGACGGGTTCGGCCTGGCCGGAATCCTGTCAGCCAAGAACAAGGAAGACCTGCCGCCAATCACCCTGTCTGCGGGCGTGCCATTGGCCGAAGCGCCGTGGGAGCTGAAATCTGGCACCTACTACGAATTCGAAATTCAGGGCGATGGCAGTCAGGAACTGGCCTTGGTCGGCCCGGAGTTTTTCCGTGCGATCTGGGTGGATGAGATCGTGGTCGAAGGGTTGGAAATCCGCCCGTTGGGACTGGATTCCGTTGAATTTGACGAGGCTGGCGAAATGGAAATTGGTTTTGTCGCCATCAAGCCGGGCAGCTACTATCTGAAAGTGCCGGGCAGCACCGGTGAGACGCAGCGGCTGGAGATTACCATTAAGTGACGGGACGTTCTGTCCGGAATGTCAGCTAAACCCAAAGTGAAAAAGCGCGCCTTTGATGATGCGAGCTTTCACGTCCAGCAAGACGCGCTTTGCACGTTACTGAGGTTCAACGGCGTTGGAACACCTCTGCATGGCCGAACGGACACGCGACCTGAATGGCGGGCACCGCAGGCGATTGGAAACCGCGCGCTGCCCGATCCGCGCTCTGTTATTTTAGCTGCTGGATGAGCGCACCGTGGGATTGGACGCTGGCGTGCGACATGCCATCATCAAACACGCGTATGATCTGTCGGCAACAGACGGGCTAACTGTCCTGTGGACACGTATCTGACCGATGATATCGCGGCCTTGCCGCGGGGTACTTGCGCATCCACCCCGTTCACTCATGCGGCCCAGAGGGTGATCCGCATCTACGACCATGACAGAGATGAAAACCGGTCCCAATTGCGCTATGGTGCTGGCAACCGGAGGGTTCTGACATGATCCGCATAGCCACATTTTTCCTGTCTCTTACCTCGTCGGCGATGGCTCAGACGGTCGAGGACGAATACGGCACGCTCAACCCGCAGGATACCGGCTGGGGCAAGGTTCTGAGCAATATCGAGAACGGCATCACCGACATGACCACCTGCGCGTCCGGCTACTACATGACCAAATCAGGCCGCCATGATCTGGCGCGAACCTTGTTCAACACCTGTGCCGAGGCGGGATATACCGGCGCGATGACGTGGATGAGTCAGTTGGACAATAACGGGCTGGCCGGTCCCTACGACCCGGACGCAGCCGCGGCCTGGGACAAACGGGCCGCTGATCTGGGCGACCCGGTGGGCAAGTTTAACTACGGCCTGAACCTGTTGCGCGGGCATGGCGTTGCAAAAGACGAACAGCTTGGCCGCGCCTATGTGGACGAGGCCGCGCAGGACGGGTTGAAGATCGCGAAACGCCTGCAGGATTCAGGCTATGACCCGAACGAAGTGACGCCCGATGCTGACGAATGGAAATACGCGCCGCTGTTCTGAAACGGCTTGTTTCCCCGCTTTTCTACGACCAAAGGATGAGGCCGCGCGCTGTTTTGCTTGATGTGCGTCAAGCCGATGCCAGCAGTCGCAAAGGTATACTCCGGCAAACGTTCGGAGGATCAAATGAAACACATCGTTCTGTCCCTTGGCCTTGCCGCCTGCGCTGTCGCGGGCTCACCCGTTCTGGCCCAGTCCACATTCGACCGCGTTAAGGTCGAAGCAGGGGAGACCCTGTTTTTCTCGGAATGCCGCCGCTGCCATGCGCCGGATGCGACGGACCCCAGCTATGGCCCGCAACTGGACGGAATTGTCGGGCGTCAGGCCGGAACGGTTGAAGGATACGAATATTCCGAGGCGCTGGCTGGATCGGGCATCGTCTGGACCCCGGCAGCCCTGCGCGCCTGGATGGAGGACAATGACGGTTTCATGCCCGGCACCAAGATGCGCCATGTCGGGATCGAGGACCGAACAGTTCAGGATTTCATTCTGGCCTATCTGAACAGCCTTGAGGGGCAGAACTGACTGAATCAAAAAGAAAAGAACGTAAAGCTCACCGGAATGCGCTGTTTCGGTGACTTTCGCGATTCGTGTTGAATTTCGAGAATTGGACCCTACGACCATTGTGCAATTTCACCGATGGTCCTGCCTGCGAATAATACTCTCGCCAACAATCCCGACGCGTCGGAGATTCGGCGTGGAGGAAAGACACCAGTCTAGGGAGGACACAGATGAGCCGGTTTATAATGGCGGTGGTTGCAAGCGTTTTGGCAACGGGCGCAGCATACGCAGAAGTTACCGAAGACGATCTGGCCAATGACCAAACGATCACCAATCAGGTCGTGACAAACGGCATGGGTCGGCATTTACAGCGTTACAGCCCACTGGACATGCTCAACAAGGATAACGTCAGCAACCTGCTTCCCGCTTGGGCTTTCAGCCTGGGCGGTGAAAAACAGCGCGGCCAGGAAACGCAGCCGCTGATCTATGATGGCATGATGTATATCACCGGGTCCTATTCGCGCCTGTATGCGATCGACCTGAAGACCGGCAAAGAGGTCTGGCAATACGATGCGCGCCTGCCTGAAGGCATTCTGCCCTGCTGTGACGTGGTCAACCGGGGTGCAGCGATTTACGGCGACAAGATCTTTTTCGGCACGCTGGATGCGCGGATCGTGGCGCTTGATCTGAAAACCGGAGACGTCGTCTGGCGTGACAAGATCGCAGATTACAAGGCAGGCTACTCCTATACCGCCGCGCCGCTGATCGTGGATGGCCTGATCGTGACCGGCAATTCGGGCGGTGAGTTCGGGATTGTGGGTGAAGTGCAGGCTCGTGACGCCAATACCGGCGATATCGTCTGGACCCGTCCAGTGATCGAAGGCCACATGGGGACGCTGAACGGCGAAGAAAGCACCATGACCGGCGAACTGAACGCGACGTGGCCGGGCGATATGTGGAAAACCGGCGGCGGCGCGACATGGCTTGGCGGGTCATATGATGCCGATACTGACACGCTGATCTTTGGCGCAGGCAACCCGGCCCCCTGGAATTCGTGGCTGCGCGATGCGGGCACGCCGACCGAGGGCAACAAGGGTGACAACCTCTATGCCGCCAGCCGCATCGGGATCGACCCCAAAACGGGCGACATCAAGTGGCACTTCCAGACCACGCCGCGCGAAGGCTGGGACTATGACGGCGTGAACGAAGTGGTCGCCTATACCGACCGCGAGGGCAATCAGCGTTACGCAACCGCTGATCGCAACGGGTACTTCTACGTGCTGAACCGCGAAGATGGTGGGTTCGTCTCGGCCACGCCGTTCGTCAAGGATATCACTTGGTCCTCCGGCGTGGATGATACCGGCCGTCCGATCTTTGTCGAAGACAACCGTCCCGGCGACCCGGCGTCGGCGGCAGATGGCAAGAAAGGCGAAGTGATCTTTGCCTCGCCCTCGTTCCTGGGCGGCAAGAACTGGATGCCGATGGCGTTTTCGAAGAAAACCGGCAACTTCTATGTGCCTTCCAACGAATGGGGCATGGATATCTGGAACGAGCCGATCACCTACAAGAAAGGTGCGGCCTATCTGGGCGCGGGCTTTACCATCAAGCCGAATTACGAAGATCACATCGGCTCGCTCAAGGCCATTGACCCGGACACCGGCGAATGGAAGTGGGAATACAAGAACGATGCCCCGCTTTGGTCCGGTGTGATGACGACAGCTGGCGGATTGGTGTTCTTTGGCACCCCCGAAGGCGAATTCATCGCGTTGGATGATGAAACCGGTGAAAAGCTGTGGTCGTTCCAGACTGGCTCGGGCATCGTTGGCCAACCTGTGACCTGGGAACAGGATGGCGAGCAGTATGTCTCGGTCATCTCGGGCTGGGGCGGCGCGGTTCCGCTTTGGGGTGGTGAAGTGGCCAAGAAAGTCAACTACCTGAACCAGGGCGGCCTGTTGTGGACATTCCGCTTGCCGAAAGAGCTGGCCTCGGCCAACTGATCCGGCCTTTACGCTGATGTAACGCGCGCCGTGACCCGGCGCGCGTTTATTATACGACTTTCCGCCAGTAGGCGTGGTTCCATTCCCTTGTTAGGCTTTGTTAGGTTGGGGCAATTCCATTGCGAAGGCTGAAAGTGATGCTTGCAAAATCCGCCAGACAAAAAGACTTTGAAAACGTGCTGATCGTGGATGATCACCCGCTGTTTTGCGATGCCCTGTCGATGACGTTGCAAAGCGTGGCGAAGATCGGGGAAATTCACACCGCGGACCGGCTTGAAGCGGCGCTGGATCGCATCGCAGGGGGATTAAAGCCCGATGCGGTCATGCTGGATTTGAACCTGCCGGATGTGGATGGGCTGGATGGTCTTGTTCGTCTCAAGGCGGCGGCAGACGCTCCGGTGATCGTGGTTTCGTCCATGACGGACAATCGGGTGGTCAGTCAGGTCATCCACGCCGGTGCCTCGGGCTATGTTCCCAAACACAGCCAACGCGACGTTTTCCGCACCGCGTTCGAGGCGGTGCTGGCAGGCGACGTGTTTCTGCCCGAGGGCTGTGTGCTGATACAGCCGGATGATGAGGACGAACAAAGCGATGCCGTTGGCCGGTTGGCGACGCTGACCAACCAGCAATCGCGGATTCTGCAACTGATCTGCGAGGGGAAACTGAACAAGCAGATCGCCTATGACCTGTCGATTGCGGAAACCACGGTCAAGGCGCATGTCACTGCGATCATGCGCAAACTGGGGGTGCAAAGCCGAACGCAAGCGGTGCTGATCGCCAACAAAGCGTCCTTTGCCAGCGTCTTGCAAGAGCAAGGCTAAGCGGCATACTCTCAGAAATCCACGCGCTTTAAGGGAGGAGGCTGGATGGACCAAGCTATCGGGTGGGCCGGTGCCCAATCCCGTTCGCCAGGTATCGTTAAAACGGCATTTGCACGATATGGCACCGAAGATGCTGTCACTGATCTGACCCATGCCTTGGGTGCGGATGATCTGGCGTTGGTTATCCTGTTTGTGACGGCCAATGCCGACGCGTCGGCAGTGATCGGTCAGGCGCGGGCGGCGTTTGCGCCGACGCCGGTGGTGGGTTGTACCACCGCTGGAGAACTGGCCGGTCAGGGCTATGCAGAAGATCAGATTGTCGCGCTGGGGTTACCCGCGGCTTATTTTGAGGTCCGGACTCTGCTGGTGCCGGACCTGGACAGTTTCTCGGCGCAGGAAATCATCGATCAGATGATCCGCAACCGCAACGAAATGATGGAGGTACAGCCCAACTGGGAGCATGAGTTCACATTTCTGATGATCGACGGCCTGTCGACGAAAGAGGATACGTTGACATCTGAACTGGCAGTGGGTCTTGGTCCGGTTCCGCTGTTCGGGGGGTCGGCCGGGGACGGAATCAGCTTTGAACACACCTATGTGCTGCATGATGGTGAGGCGCTGGAGAACGCGGCAATTCTGACGCAAGTCCGGACTCGCTGTCCGATCAAGGTATTCAAGTCGGACCATCTTGTGCCCACCGCGCACCGTATGGTGGTGACCGAAGCAGATCCCGCGAAACGGATCGTGCGCGAGATCAACGCCGAACCGGCGGCGCGTGAATATGCCCGAATTCTCGGAAAAGACCCCGAACAACTGACAACCTTCACCTTCGCCGCGCACCCGGTTGTGGTGCAGATCGGTGGCCAGCACCACGTTCGCGCGATCCAGCAGGTTGCAGGCAATGGCGATCTGGTTTTCTTTTCCGCCATTGATGAAGGGCTGGTTCTGACCCTGGCCGAGCCGATGGATATGGTAACGCATCTGGAAGGTGAGATCGCGGCACTGACTCAGCATGAACGGCCGGACACTATCCTTGGATGTGATTGCATTCTGCGCCGATTGGAAGCGCAGGAAAAGCAAATGACCGGTGCCATTTCTAACATCCTGTCGGAGAACCGGGTTGTCGGCTTTTCCACCTATGGTGAGCAATTTAACTCGATTCATGTAAACCAGACGCTGACCGGGGTTGCGATCTATCCCCCGGATGAGGTGCCGCATGATTGACTCTCTGCTGGACCCGTCCGATTCCCTGGATCGGCAGAATAAGAAACTGCTGAAAATCGCCGAAGCCCTGATGCGCCGGGTCGAGGAGTCGACCGATGCAAGCGGCGCGGCCTACGCGCAGTTTCAGCGCGCCGCGATGCTAGAGCAGGAGGTGCGCGCCCGAACCGATGATCTGGAACGCGCGCTTGAGCTGTTGAATGAATCCAACGCCCGGCTGGCTCATGCGAACCAGGAAACCGAAGCCGCGCGTGCTGATCTGGCCAATGCGATTGAGACTGTGCAGGAAGGGTTCGCCCTGTTCAATGTCAATGAAGAGCTGGTCCTGTGTAACAGCCGTTTCGGTATGCACATGCCTGATATCCAAGGCCACCTGACGCCGGGCCTGCGATTCAAGCAATATGTCGAACTGGTCAGTCAGTCCAAACATCTGTCGCTGCCCGAATCCGTCTCGCCGCAGGACTGGCAGCGCCGTCGATTGACCCGTCACACCGACGATCATGTCGTCTTTAACGTGCGTTTGAACGGCAATCGCTGGACGCAGGTTTCGGAACACCGCACGCCGGACGGAGGCACGGTCATCCTGCAAACGGATGTGACCGACATTATGCGGGTTGAACGGCAGGAAAGAGACCGGATTCTGGATGACAAGGCGCGCCTGATCCGGGCGACCCTGGAACATATCGATCAAGGGGTCTGTATCTTTGACAGCAAGCTGCGCCTGATCGGTTGGAACAATCGCGCCAGCGAGTTGCTGGACATTCCCAATGCGCAATTCCAGATGGGTGCGCAGTTCAAAACTCTGTTCAA
Source organism: Ruegeria sp. AL1 (assembly GCF_056540905.1). NCBI lineage: Bacteria > Pseudomonadati > Pseudomonadota > Alphaproteobacteria > Rhodobacterales > Roseobacteraceae > Ruegeria > Ruegeria sp. AL1. The sequence goes on along the minus strand of NZ_JBQFXP010000001.1, from coordinate 597,806 downwards.
CCGACTAAGCACCAACATCAGCTTCGAAGAAGGACTGTCAGAGTCAGATTTGCTGGCCTGGGTAAACAAGCTGACAGAGCGCCCGCCTCTCAGTTTTCAGATGCACAGCGGTCGGTTCAAGATCCTTTCGGTGTTTGCACAGGAAATGCCGGATCGGGGATTCGTGATCTCATTCACCGACGTCACGGCCGAGCGTCAATCTGCGCAAGCGCTTGTCGAGGCCAAGGAACTGCTGGAACAACGGGTGGCTTCGCGCACGGTGGAACTGGCGGATGCGCTGAACGATGCGGAACGCGCCAACGCCTCGAAATCCCGGTTTGTGGCGGCAGCCAGTCATGATCTGTTGCAGCCCTTATCTGCTGCCAAGCTTTATGTTGCCACATTGGGCAGCGGGTTGAATGCGATAGATGCGCAGAGCGTTGCGACCAAGGCCGAAAGTGCGTTGAGCAGCGTCGAACACATCCTTGAGGCCCTGCTGGATATATCCAAGCTGGATTCAGGTAGCGTCTCGGTTCACATGTCGACCGTCAGCATGGGCGACTTGTTCACCCAGTTGGAAGATTCCTTCCGACCCGTTGCGCAGGCCAAAGGGTTGGATCTTCGGTTTGTCGCGACTGATGTGCTGGTCCGAAGCGATGCCAGCTATCTGCGTCGCATATTGCAAAACCTTTTGTCCAACGCGATCCGCTACACGGACTCCGGCAAAGTTCTGGTCGGCGTCCGGCGGCGTGGGAAATCCGTTCTGATCGAGGTTCTGGATACCGGAATCGGTATTGCGGAAGACCAGAAACAAGTTATCTTTCAGGAGTTCAAGCGCTTGCACGCGGATGCCAGCGCGGCAGAAGGGATGGGCCTTGGTCTGGCAATCGTGGAACGGGCCTGCGAGTTGCTGGATCACAAGATTGTTCTGCGGTCCGAGTTGGAAAAGGGCACGGTGTTCTCGGTCGAGGTTCCGGTTGCCCAATCCGCTCTGACTGAGCACGCGGTGCCCGATCTTGTGAGACCACCGGAAACAAAGGCACTGGGCAGTACAGTTGCCCTTTTGATCGAGAATGATGAGAATCTGCGTGGCGCGTTGGCAATGACGATGGAGGCTTGGGGCGTTCAGGTTCTCGAATGCGTCAGTCAGGATGATGCCGAGAACCTTTTGAATGAGATTGGCATTTTACCGGATATCATCGTCGCTGATTATCAATTGAATGACGGCAAATTGGGGACTGATGCCGTGCGTGATTTGGCGGCCACATTCGGACCTTTGCCAGCCTGCATCATTTCAGCCAATCGTTCGACGGAACTTACAGATGCCTGCGCTTCTGCAGGACTGCCTCTTCTTCACAAGCCCATTGATGCGCAAAAACTGAAACAGGTGATCGAAACGGCTTTGTCCGATATGCCTGCGCACTGAAATGTTCACCGTGCATTTGCCGCGGACTAAATGAATATTCACAATGTATTACCGGACGATCTTAACTATGATATTTGCAACGCGAAAGACGTCTTGAGTGCCAATGGGGTTCCACGTTTCGGCCTCAAGCCGTCGTCCATTCAGCCATGTTCCGTTCGACGATCCCAGATCGCGCAGATACAACTCACCCGACTTTTCGATCCGAATGACACAATGACGCCCCGAGGTCTTTCCGCTTCGGGGCAGCGCCAGATCGGCCCAGCTGCTGTCGCGCCCGATCTTGATCGAGTGGGAAGACTTGATCCCGGGGACCTTGCGAAACTCGACCGACATTCCCCGATCCGGTCCACCCGCGACAACCAATTGCCAGAAACCCATCGACCTGGCGGCCATTGGGCTGTGCCAGACCACACCGGCCACCCTGTCATAGCGAGCGGACGCATTCGGGTTCGCCCCCGTCAGGCCAAATGTCAGCACTTTCTTGATGGCCCGCGTCGATCTGCGCATGGATGATACAGGTTTCCCGTTTTTGTCCCGCATGGTCAGACGAAGCGCGAACCGGCCGAGCGTATGGCCGCCAAGAAAACCTTCGCATACCAGCCAATAGATTAAGACCAGCACCACATAGAAGATCATCACATAGCCAGGGTTCGACAGCCACAATCCCATATGTTGGCGCAACACTGGTGCAATCGTGGCCAGCACGAAGCCCAGAAACATGTAATCCAGAAGGGCAGCTGCGGTCAGCAGACGGGCCGCGCTTTTTCCATCCAGTGCACCACCGATTTTCATGCTTGCGCTCCCAACAAGGTCAGCGCCAGAAACAGGGCACATCCAACCGAAAACACCATCAGCGCATCACATCTCATACGCATGGCAAACTTCGCACCTCCACCAGTGCTGCGAAAATGAAAGGTCGATACCCAGAAGGCGACGCCGGTCCCGATGGTGGTAAACAACAGCGTTTCGGGCAAAACCTGTCGCACCGGATGTGTGGCCAGCCACTCTGCAGCCCCAACCAGCAACCCGCCCCACAAAAGCGCGATAACATAAATCGCAAACCCCAACACTTCGTTCGACGATTTGCTGAACCTTGCAACCAGCGCGCCTAATCCCCAGCCCAGCGCGGCTGAAATCAGAAGCAAGAGCGTCATTCGCACCGGAAGGGACAATGTAGATACATCAACATTCGGCGCTAAACTCATAGAACTGTTCGCGAAATTCGATGTAATTCCCAGAAAGGCCAACAGGGCTCCGATGCCTGCTCCGATATTGCCCGCAAATGTGAACAGCTCATTGGTCAATGAGATTTTGTCTCTGAATCCTTTGGGGAATTTCATGTCACCTATACCTGCAAGTCATTAATCAAAAAACGTGCTGCCTGATCGCGAAGAGTGAAATGGCAGCCGTAAATATGCCGAATCGTTGATCTAAAATAAAAAGTATGTGAATTTTTCAGTAATTAAGAAGAAAAAATCTTTGCGGAGAAAGTATATGCGTTCTGTAGCGATTTCGGTTTTTGCCTCCCTTTCGCTGTTTTTGTCTGCCTGTGTGGAAGAGACAATTCAAAGTGCGTCGTCTTCGACGGTCGCCGGAAAAACCCAGCAAGAAAAACAACTTGAGAAGCAGGTTAAAAGCCTGGATCAGGTATCTAAAGACATCATTGTCAACAACACGGTCCAAGGCGCACTGGCTGGTGCGGTGGCCTTGTGTGGGGTTGCATTGCTGTTGGGTGGTGACGGTGGTGATTGTGCGACCGCAGCCGCCGCTGGCGCGGTGGTTGGCGGAATTGGAGGCAACCAGGTTGGCCGACAAGCTGCCGCCAAGAACGTGGAAATCGTGAACAGTAAAGCCGTTTTGGCCAATTTGTCGAACGTCAGCAAACAGCTGAATTCGGTTGAGGCAAACTTGCGCTCGGTTCTGCGTGCGCAGGATGCAGAGCTAAAATCTCTGCGCCGTCAGGTGGATGGCGGTCAGCTTTCGGACACGGCTTACAACAAGCGCGTCAAAGCAATCAAATCGAACCGTCAGGTCGTCTCGAACGAATTGAAACGCAGCGAGCAGAACATGGATGGCACGATTACCGAATTGCGGGCAGCGTCCAAGCAGGGGCAGCCCGGCCTGAGCGGCGCGACGAATGCGGCGGTCAGCAACAAAAATCGTCTGGCCCGGACGCGCGCTTCGATTAACCTGCTTTGATTTATTTGGTCTGCGCCTGCGTGTCAGGGGCGGACTGTCCAGTTGAAAGTTAAAAATGATGGTTTCTATGTCCAAACGTGTCTTTCTACCGGTTCTGTTTGTCGCAAGTGGTGCGCTGATGGCCTGCACGGGCTCGACCGACCCGACAACAGCAACATTGTTCGACAACATCCAAAACCTGAATTCCGGGGAATATGATCGTCAGATCGCCAGCAACCGGGCGCAGGCCGACGCGATTCTGGCGCAGAACAAGGCGGCGGAACAGCGCAACGCGCAACTGGCAGCGCAGCGGAATGCCAATCAGGCCGAGATCAACGCGCTGCGCCAGCAGATTGCCGATGTGAAGGCGCAAGGGGCCAAGGCGCGGACAGCATCGGCGTCAAGCCCAGAGCGGTTGCAGCAGGTCAATGCGCTGGACAGTCAGCTACGGGCTGTCGAGCGCGAGGTTTCAAGCGGAACGGCCAACGCCTCGGCGGCACGGTCGGAATTGAACAACATCAAAGCCGCCTACCGCGCGCTGTCGATCTAACAAAAGACGAAGGATTAGACTGGCGCTTGCTTAGGCCGGTGCCGGTCCGGACATTTTACCTGAGGGGGGTCTTGGGATTGTGACCTACGGGATTTCAAGAATTGTAATGGCCGCCGTTGCGGCTTTGGTCGTAACGGGAACTGCACAGGCGCAAGAGGGTCGGACCCGCGCGCCAGCCACCGGGTTAGCCATTCTGGATTGCGCGCCAGCCGCGCCAGCACCCGAAGATAGCTGTCTGCTGCGGGTTCCATCGGGCAACGAACGCGGCAGAATGAGCTTTAGCTCGCTGGGCGGAGAGGATGCCGAGTTCAAGCTGCTGAAGTCTCTGGATGAGGTGCCGGGCAATCTAACCTTGTCCGCGACCATGGTCCTGATTGATTTGTCCATTGGCAATCAGGGTGGTCGACGGGGCACCTGGAACCGCGAGCGTGACCTGATCGCTCAGGTGGTTTCCAACCTTCCGTCCGGCGAGAAAGTGGCAATCTATGGGTTTGGAAACGAGATTGTCGAACTGTCGCCTTTTTCAACCAACCGTTCCGGCGCGGAAGATGTCATCGACAGCCTGAACATCACTGAACAAAACACACGTCTTGTCGCCAACGCGACCCGCGCCATTGAACTGCTGAATGATCAGGACGATGTTCTGCTGAAGAACCTCATCCTGATCACTGATGGCGACGAAGAGGGGTTGGCCACCGTCGAAGAAATCTCGGAAGAGGCCGAAAAGGCCGGGGTGTCGCTTTCTGCTTTGGGGATGTTCTGGCGGGCGCAAGGCAATGAGCGCACAACGCGCGGTATCGACGTGCTGAAGCGCCTGACGGATCCTCAGAAAGGGCTGATGGAAGAGGTCTTCTTGCAGAACCCGGCATCAGTGAATGCGGTTGTTTCGGATTTCATCCGCTCTTACGGGAATGCGGTGCGCGGGTCGGGCCTGATTGTTCCGGTTGGGAGCCCGGTCTCGGCGCGGATCAATATCGAGATGATCGAGCCGGTGGTTGGCCAGCCCGGGCAGACTCAGACTCAAACTTATTCGGCCGAGTTCAGGCCGCTGGCTCCTCCGCCTGTTGAACCGGCTCCTGAGCCCGAGCCTGAGACCAACAAGATTTTCGGGATCGACGCCCTCTATGTCTATATCGGGGCGGGGGTACTGGTGCTGTTGCTTCTGCTGTTGGCTGTCATGATGCTGCGCCGTGGGTCGGGCGATGATGACGACGAACTGGTGTTTGAAGATGAGCCCAGCGAATTGGATGATCCCGGCCCGGTCCGTAGCCCGGCTGCTGCACCAGTCCCGCCGATTGCATTTCTGGTGCGCGAGGACAATGGTCACCGGTTCCCGGTGGCAACCGGGCGCGCCACCTTGGGCCGCAGCGGCTCAAACGCGGTCGTGATCCCGGATGGCGGGGTCTCTCGTGTCCACGCCGAGTTGAATGGCTCGCCGGATGGCCGCTTTACGCTGAATGATCTGGGCAGTCTGAACGGCACGCTGGTCAATGATCGCAAGATCAAGGGAACGCAGCGCATTAACGTGGGTGACATTGTGGGCCTTGGGTCCGTACGCCTGAAACTGGTGCGGGCATAAGCCCGCGACCAATTGCACAGGAAAGGTATAGTCATGGGAAACGACAACAAGACAAGCTGGTTGTTTGACAAAGACGAAGAAGACGTAAGCGACGATCTGGATTTCGGCGCGGACGATGCGTTTACCGAAAGCCTTGGACCGTCGGACAACGATGCGACTCACGCCATCGGTGGCGGGTCTTTTAGCGAAGCACCGACCGAATATGTCGAGTCCGACAAAACCGAGATCTACCACGGTGGTCTGGCCAAGAATTTTGCCGGAAAGGCCGAGTTTGATCCGATGGTCGATCCCATCACCGGGTGGTTGGTCGTTGTCAAAGGGCCGGGTCTGGGCCAGTCGGTCAATCTGGGCTCGGGCATGAACACGCTGGGCAGGGATGCGGATGAACGCGTTGCGCTGAACTTTGGTGACAAGATGATTTCGGGCAAGGACCATTTGCGCATCATTTTCGATGACGCCAATCGGGTGTTCTTTGCTGCGCCCGGTACCGGGCGAAACATCAGCCGGATCAACAATCAGATCGTGGCCACAACGATGCCCTTGGAGAACTATGCCCTGATCGAGCTGTCAAAGCAGACGCATGCAAGGTTTGTCGCCTTCTGCAATGAAGATTTTGACTGGTCGGAACTGGCCGAAAGCACTGACGACTGATCCAGATGGCGGTCATTAGCGGCAAACAGCTCCTGGGGCGGCGGGAAAACCAGGAAGACGCCTTCGACGTCGTTTTTCAAAATGAGCGCGATCCGAAATCGGATATTCTGATGCTGGTTACGGATGGCATGGGGGGGCACGCTGGCGGTGAAGTCGCTGCAAATCTGGCTCTTTCGGCCTTTAAGAAGCACTTCGTCGAAGGCTCGGGCGCGCCACGCCCGCGCGACAGGTTGCAAGAGTCGTTGCACGCCGCCAATGACGCGCTTCGCAAACGGATCACCAGCCAGCCCGACCTGAAGGGCATGGGATGTACGCTGATCGCGGCATTGAAACTGGGTGATCGCCTGGTTTGGGTCTCGGTCGGTGACAGCAGCTTGTTTTTACTGCGCGATGGACGTCTGAAGAAGCTGAACGCCGATCATTCCTTGTATGGCGAGTTGCTGCAGATGGTGGCGACGGGCTCGATCACGCAGGAGGATGCGGACAATCACCCCAGACGGAATGCCCTGCGTTCGGCCCTGATGGGTGAGCAGATTTCGCTGATTGATGTCAACGCAATCAACCTCAAGCCCGGGGATGTGGTGCTTGCGTGTTCGGATGGGTTGGACACGCTGTCTCAACCAGAAATCACGTCGGTGTTGAAAAAGGGTGCGGGGCACGATGTCAGAGGTGTGGCGTCGGACCTGCTGAATGCGGTCGAGGCAAAGGGAAAGCCCAAACAGGACAACACGACTGTGGTTGTTTATGTGTATGTCGAGGAAGGCATGAGCAGCTTGTTGCGCGGCAGCCAATGGGCGTTTGGTGAGGGCAGGAAAGACAACAAGAAGGTGTTGAAATACGCGTCCATTGCACTGGGCGCGTTGGCCATAGGGGCCACGGTTGGGGCCTTGTCGTGGTCCGGCGGTGACGAGCCGCCAGCGACAGAAGATGTGCCGCCTTCTTCCACAGAGCCCGCGCCTGAGCGAGACATCGAAGACCCGACTGTCAACGAACAACCCGCGACACCGCTGCCCGGTGATGGCGATGCGGAAGTGACCGAGCCCGGGACAGAGGATACCGAGGCCGATACCGGAGCGGCCCCGGATGCACCCGCCGAAGACCCGCCCGCCACGACCGAGCCCGACGACGCGGCGCCGCCAGACCCCGAAACGGTTCCCGACGCTGATCAGGAACCGCCCAGTGAATCGCTTGAAGACGAAAGGTAAGCCCGCGCGTGTCTATTCACCTGCCAAAGGGAGAAACCTTTGCCGGCTACGTTTTGGGCAGCGTGCTGGGGCAGGGTGGGTTTGGCATCACCTATCAGTCTCGCAATCGCAAAACAGGCGAGAAATTTGCGATCAAAGAGTATTTTCCGGCCGATTATGCGGAACGTGGACCGGGCAACAAAGTCTCGCCGACGCGGGAAGGCGCGCAGATTTTTCACATGGGACTGGACGCTTTCCTGCAAGAGGCCGAGCTGCTGCGTGATCTACCGTCGCAGCAGGGCCTGATGCGCGTGCGGGCGGCGTTTCAGAAGCACGACACCGCCTATTGCGTCATGGAGTATATTCAGGGCGATCCGTTGGACCGGATGATGGCGCGCATGGTCGATGCGCGGGGATATGTGCCGCAGGACCTGGTCGTCACCTTTTTGCAATCCATGTTGGGCGCGCTGGATGCCGTTCACAAGGTAGGTGTCGTCCATCGCGACATGAAACCGGCCAACGTGATGATCCGCAAAGATGGTCAACCGATCCTGATCGACTTTGGTGCGGCGCGTCAGATGGGCAAAGCGGGCGCAGCCGGTTCGATGTTCACGCGCAAATATGCAGCGATCGAACAATTCCCACCGGACAAAACCGGGCTGGGCGGCAATGTGCAGGAGGGACCCTGGAGCGATTTGTTCGCTTTGTCGGTCATCCTGTACGAGATGGTTTCGCAGAGCCTGCCTCCGAACGCTGAAGAGCGGTGGCGCGAGGTCAGAAAATCCGGCCGTGATCCCTATGTTCCGGTGCGCAGGAATCTGGCGCGAAATCGGGTCACGGCCAAGTATGACAGCAACTTGCTGGATGTCATTGATGCAGGCTGCAGTTTGCTGCCTCGCGACCGCATCCAATCCGCCCGGGATTTCGCGCATGCGGCGGGAATTACTCTGACAGACAGAAACAACCCGTCGCAACAACCAGAGCGTCGGAAAGTCAAACCAGCCGAGGGAAAACGCAAAGTCAGCGCATCCGGATCGCGGCCCCGTCTCAGACCGTCGGTTTTGGTCTTGTTGTTTATCATAGCGCTGGCCGGCGCCGTTATTGCATATGGGATTTCAATGTGAAGTTTATGATTTCAATACGTGTTTTCTTGGTTGCCGCGTTGTTGGTCCTGCCATTTGGGCCCAAAATGGCCGTGGCACAGGTCGACAAGGAAGTTGTCGCGTTGGCAGACGCTGCGGTGGGCCGGGTTATGGTGACCCTAGACGAAGGTTGCTGCGCTTTTGGTTCCGGGTTTGTGCTGGCGCCGCTGCCGAATGGGGATGGTTTTTACTTCCTGACAAATCAACACGTCATCGAAGGTGGTCGAAGTGCTTATGTCGGTTTCAAACGCGGCGACACGATTTTCAAGTATGACGTCAAGGTCGCCGTCTCGTCTTTCGAAAAAGACATGGCCGTGCTGGAAATCCGGCCCCGAAAGAACTTTGACCATAAACCCCGGGTGATGGCGATCCGCGAAGGAGAAATCACCAAGGGAGAACCCGTGGCCGCGGTTGGCTTTCCCGGAAATTCCGATCTGTCCAACAAGGGTCGGAATGAGCTGGCCTTGTTCGAAACAACGTTCACGCAAGGCAATGTCAGCAAGGTTTCCCAAGGTTCGACGATGCCAAAACGCGGTATTCAGGAAATCGTCCAGCACACGGCCACAATCAACAAAGGAAATTCCGGCGGCCCAATGATCGACTTTTGCGGCTCGGCGCTTGGGCTCAATACGTCGGTGGCCCAAAACACGTTCTTTGCATCGTCGGCCAATTCAATTGGCAGATATCTGCGGGATAACAGCATCCCCTTCACCACGCATTCGCAAGCCTGCGACCCGGACAATCCCAAAATTGTTCAAGCTGGTCAGTCAGATGACAACCTTTGGGTCATTCTGGCCGTGGTGTGCGGGGCAGGAGCCGCAGTTGTGGGTGGCATGTACTTTGTCGCTTCAAAGGGCAGTGCAGAACCCGTTTTGAAATCCCGAAACGCAGGTGCCGCTGCGCCCTCGGGCGGAGCTGTTCTGGCTCTGTCCATGGCGGGGACCAACTTGAACCTGACCGCGGCGCAGCTCCGCTCTGGGGTGACAATCGGGCGGGCCAGCGAGAATACGCTGACCGTCACGGATCGCAATCTCAGCCGCCGACACGCCAACCTGTCGTTGCAGGGGCGGAAAATCATGCTGACCGATCTGGGGTCCTCGAACGGCACCAAGGTTGATGGCGCGCGCCTGAAGCCCAACAAACCTGTTCAGATCAACACCAAATCGAATGTCACGCTAGGGGGGATCAGACTTGACCTCAGCCGAACCTGACACCGCGCGCACGGTTCTGTCGATCCGCAACCTGGGCATCGAACGCGCCCCGGGCTTTTTCGTCGTGATCGAAGAACTGGATTTGCGCGCCGGTGAGTCTGTGGTTCTGGATGCGGTAAGCGGCGCGGGAAAAAGCACCGCTTTGGGGTTGATCGCAGGTGCTTTGCCCTTGGCCGCGTTGCCGGACATTCGGCATTCTATTGACGGCGTAGATGTGAAACCGGATATGCCCCGGTCCGAATTCGCCGGGCCTGACAAACTGGGGTTTGTCCTGCAAACCAACACCTTGGTTCCCTATCTTACTCTTACCGAGAATGTGGCGCTGCCGATGCAGGTCGCCGGGCGCGTCCCGGATGAGGAATGGGTGGATCATCTGATCCGCGCGCTGGGCCTGCGTGATCTGACGCATCGCAAACCGGGTCAATTGTCGGTCGGTCAACGCCAGCGCGTGTCGGTTGCGCGGGCCTTGCTGGGCAAACCCGCATTGCTGCTGTTGGATGAGCCTGTGTCTGCGCTGGATCCGGCCAATGTGACCGAGGTCGAAGCCCTGATCGTCCATCTTGCGGCCGAGGCCGGATCTGCGGTGGTACTGGCCAGCCATCAGGCACAGACCGGCGAATTCGCGGACACTCCGCGCGCGGATCATCGTGTCATGGATCACGAGGGACAGTCGTATTCGATCTTTTCAACCGCAGGCCGCGCGGCGGCAAAGGTGGCATGATGATGCAGATACCGGTCAAATTGGCGTTGCGGGAATTGCGGCACGACTGGCAGTCGGCGCTGTGTTTCGTCGCGGCCCTGGCCGGGGTACTTGGGCCGTTGCTGATCGTACTGGCACTGAAGAACGGCATTATCGGAACGATGGTTGGACGCCTGATCGAAGATCCTTCGAACCGCGAGATTCTGGCCATAGGCGCGGGTCAGCATGATGCGGCGTTTTTCGCAGCCCTTGGTGCCCGCGAGGATGTGGCGTTTATTGTCCCGGCAACCCGGTCGATCAACACCTCGGCCAATGCCGTTCGCCACGAGGCCGCCCGCAAATTGGAACGCGCGGTGCCTCTGATCCCCTCTGCCGAAGGCGACCCGTTGATTACCGGCGAAGCCGTGGTGCCCGGACGGGTCTGGGTCTCAGCCATTCTGGCGGAAGATTTGGCCGTTTCGCCCGGTGACACGCTGGACATGATCATCGGGCGCGAGGTTGACGGAAACCGAGAAAACGCGCGCCGCGATCTGCAGGTGATCGGTGTGTTGCCACCAGACATCTGGCCCCGCGCGGCAATTTTCCTGTCGGTTCCGGATTTGCTGGCAGTTGAGAGGTTCCGGGACGACCTGTCGCTGACACCCGAAAACTGGACAGGTCAAACCGATATGCCCGAGACCTTTGCCAGCTATCGCCTTTACGCGCGATCACTGGACGACATCGGAACCCTGTCGTCATATTTGTCTTCGCAAGGGGTGCAATCCCGCCCCCGGGCCGAGAATGCGGCGCTGTTGCTGTCGTTCCGTCGCAACCTGAATATCTTGTTTACTGCCATCGCCGCGCTGGCCGTGTTCGGTTTCTGGGCGGCAATGTCCGCCAATCTGCGTGGCATGGTCGAACGGCAGCGGGTGATTTTCAGCCTGTTTTCCATGCTGACCATGCCCGAACGTCAACGCGGCCTGATCCCCGTGATCCAAAGCCTCGCATTGGTTCTGGGAGGGGTGGTCGTGACGCTGATCGTGATCCTGCCATTTCTGCTGGCGATCAACGCGACGTTCGACACCACTGGCGAGGCCGTTGCGCGCCTCTATGGGCTGGACATTCTGGCGACGTTGGCGCTGGGCGCGATTACGGCTGTAACGGCGGCCCTTTGGGCAGTGATGGCCGTGCGAAACGTTGAACCGCAGGAGGTGTTGACCCATGCCTAGACTGACTCATTTCGCCTTTGCAATCGGCCTGTTGACACTGGCCGGGACCGTCCAGGCGCAGGACATTACCTGGCGCGAGAAGTATTATAACCCGCAACCCGCTGATGGGGATCTGACCTTGCCCATGCCGTGCGGTGGGGCCATGACATTCCGCAAGGTCGCGACCCCCAACACCGATGGCGTGATCGGAGATGTATCCGTTGTTCTGGGTCAAGAGGGCGGCGATCAGCCCTATCTGAACGGCCTCCGGCGCGCTTTTGTGTCCGGCGCGTTCGAGGATGAGGACGGCGCGGCCAAAGGCTACTTCTATATGGCCAAATACGAGCTGGCGCAGGCACAATGGGATGTGATCATGGCTCAGGCCTGCCCGGACAAGGAGCCGCGCCGCCGTGCGTTTGTACCGGTGGTCGAAAAGACCCGGTTGGATTTTCAACGTTTTGCCGAAGTTTACACGCTTTGGCTGATGCAAAACGCACCGGATGCCTTGCCACGCGTAGGCGACACACGCGGATATCTGCGACTGCCGACCGAGGAAGAATGGGAATACTCGGTGCGCGGCGGTCTGGCGGTCGATCAATCCCTGTTCCGCTCGCCTTTGCCACCTGTTCCCGAAGGCACGCCTCAGGATGAATACATCGCGCATGGCGGGACGTCCTCGGCCGGGGGTAAGGTGCAGGTCATCGGATCGCTGAAGCCCAACCCGTTGGGTCTGCACGATATGCTTGGCAATGCGGCGGAAATCGTGGGCGACCCGTTTGCGCTGGTACGTCATGGTCGATTGCATGGTCAGGCAGGCGGTTTCGTCAAGCGGGGCGGCGATGCGCGCACGCCGCTGGCCGATATCACCTCGGCCACCCGGTTCGAAGTGCCGCCGTTCGATATTCTGTCCAACACCGCGTCGGCAGACCGTTTCACCGGAACCCGGCTTGTGTTGCAGGGGCTGGCGATTACCTCGGCAGATCAGGATCAGGCTTTGATCGATGGTCTTGATCAACTGGCCCGCCCGGATGAAGGACTGGCCGTTGCCGCAAGCGAGCAGGAAGCGATGGACCTGCTGGATGAGATTTCGGCCGAAACCCTGTCTGACCGAACCAAAACCCAGCTTGCGGTTATCAAGGATACGCTGAACCGCGGCAGGGTCGAGCGCAATGCGCAGCGCGACCAGTCCATTCGCCTGATCCTGACCTCGGGCGTGCTGGTGTGCGGGCAGGCCATTCGTCGCTATTTGAACGCCCTGATCTCCTCGCTGACAATCCAGCCAGAGCTGGATGCATTGGAAGCCGAAGCGCGGGAAAGTGGCGATCAGGCCTTTCTGGATGAGGTGCTGGCCGCCAAAGAGGAAGCACAGGCCAAACTGGCCGAGCTGGAGGCCAAGGCCAAAGCCGATATTGTTGAATATGCCAACCTGATCGAGGGTCTGGTCGACCAGTATTCGCCGGTTCTGCTGCGTAAGCAGATTGACTTTATCTACCCCAACGAAGCCAAGCGCGGAGAAGAGCGCGCAACCTGTCTGGCCATGGTCCAGGACCATATCGGCGCGCGCAGTGTGGCGGGGTATTCGGATTTGGATGAAATAGCAGACGACTTCCAGCAGGTTGCGTTGTCGTTTGTTCAGGAGTGATTGTGAAAGGGGTTTGAGATGCGAGATGTATTAAGCAAATCGCTGGAGGTTCTGGTCTGGATTGCAGCCGGGTTCTTTATTTTGTTCTTCTGTATTGCGGCTATCGCAGTGCTGCAGCTGAACCCGTTTGGCCCCGACTTCAAGACCATTGTGGGGGCGTTTCTGACGGTTGTCTTTGGGATTACGTGGTCTTTGGTCTTCGCGGGTATCTGCTTTCAGATCATGGATATCCGCACTTTCAGCAAACACGCAGCAATCAGCCTGAAAAACCGGAGGTGATGGGGAATGGAACATTCGGTACTTGGGCTTCGGCCCGGAAGCGTTCTGCAAGACACTTATGAAATCAAGTCGCTGCTGGGCGAGGGCGGAATGGGGGCCACGTTCCGTGGGCTGAACCGGGCCAGCGGGCACGAGGTGGCGATCAAGGTGATGACGCCCGAGTTTGCCAAGAACAAAAAGGCGGTGGATCTGTTCCGACGCGAAGCCAACCTGTTGCGCACCGTCCGCAGTGAGGCCGTCGTGCGGTTCGAAACTTCGATGTTGGACAAGGATGGCCGGCTGTTTCTGGTGATGGAGTTCGTGCCCGGTCACCCTCTGTCGCATTATTTGAAGAAAGGCGCGCGTCTGTCTTCTGATGATGTCCTGAAACTTGGGCTGCGTCTGTCCGAGGGGCTGGAAGCCATTCACAAACTGGGCATCGTTCACCGGGACGTTGCACCTGATAACGTGATGATTTCGCATGAGGATATCAATCAGGCCAAGTTTATCGACTTTGGTCTGGCGTCAGACAGCGTCGGCACTGACAAGTCCATCATCGGTGACAGCTTTGCTGGCAAGTTGCGGTATTGCGCGCCGGAACAGTTGGGGCTGTTCGGGGGGGATGTCTCTACGGCGACGGATGCCTATGCGCTGGGCTTGGTCCTCATGCGCACGGCAGGTCTGACCTTGCCCGGTGATGGCAAGGGTTTTGCCGCTGTCGAGGACAGAAAATCGGACGTCATGATTGATGGGTCCAAGGTTGAACCGGGCTTGAAATGGGCACTGGAACAGTTGTTGAGGGCCAATCCCAAGGATCGCCCCGCCGACCTTCCGGCCCTGTTCCGCAAAGCGCTTGGCGGAAGCGGTGGCACATCTGCGCGTCCGAAAGAGGTGCCTGAAGTCAAGGCCCAGCCAAAAGTTGAACCAGAGTCAAAAAGCAAGACGCCAATGATCGCGGCGGCTGTGATCGCATTGGCGGCTGTTGCAGGCGGGGCCTGGTACATGCTGTCCGGGGAAGGGGGGCCATCGGCCGAGGTGACCGAATCCGTTGTTGTCGCGCGCGAAGCGGTGGCGGCGGATGATCCTCTGACGGCGGCGCGCAACCTGTTGAACGAAGGCGGATCGCAAAACCTTGAGGCCGCGCTGGGCGCGTTGATGGCGATCAGCAACGATCAGCAACTTGCCGAACAGGATCGGGCGGACGCCAATGTCATGATCGCTGAAATGTACGATCCGGAAACGCACACCACCACAACCTCGCCATTCCCGCGCCCCGATCCTGCGGCGGCGCTGCGGTATTACCGGCGCGCCGCTGATCTTGGGTCGGAACCGGCTCAGGACGCGGTTAACCGGTTGGGCGAGTAAGGAGGGTCAGACCATGTCGAAACGTATTTTCCTGCTGAGCGCATTGTTGATGGGGCTGGCCCTGCCAGTTGCCGCCCAGAACAAGTCTCCGCTGCCGATCGAGGGCAAGACCAATTTGTTCCAGCGTGTTCTTATACGCGAGCAGATCGAGGCGCGCTCTGATCCCGAAAGTGAGGAAGGCGGGCAAGCGCTTTCTCCGCTGCAGGTCTTTTTTGTATATGACCGAAATGGCGACTGGATGCAGATCGGCCCCAATGATCAGGGCGATGATTTGGTCTGGATTCCCGAGACGGCCTCGGTCGCTTGGAACCAGAATATCGTGGCGACGCTGGAAGGCAGTGACAATGTGGGTCGTGTTCTGTTCTTCAATGATATGGATCCGATATATGACATCATCGAAAGCGAAAATCCCGGCGGGATGGCGCAGGACGCGCGCGATGATGCCCTGAAGGCGGAAACGGGTGGTGCGCCGTCAGAGTCCGTCATTGCCCTTGGCCCGCGCGAGGTCATTGATCAGCGGCAGAACCTGTATGTGATGCCGATCCTTTCCGTAGAAGAGGCGGTGTTCGATATCGGCCCCTTCGTCAACCTGCTGCAGGTGGCCGTGGCCAGCGCCAATGCGCCCAAGCCTGCCAACCTGCCAGTGGCACAGGATGCGGGCGATCTGAAAACTGCCGTTGTGTTTGTTGTCGATACGACAATTTCCATGGAACCCTATATCCGCGCCACGCGCGAGGCCTTGCAGGAAGTCTATAAAGAGGCAGCAGGCTCGGATGCTGCGGACGCGGTCAGTTTCGGATTGGTCGGCTATCGGGACAATCTGTCGGCTGCCCCCGATCTGGGCTATGACGTCCGCACCTTCGTCAACCTGCAGGACGGTCTGGCGGTTCAGAACTTTCTGGATGGCATTGACCGGATGCAGGAAGCCGATACCAGCAGCAAGAATTTCCGGGAAGACAGCTATCGGGGTATCGAGCATGCTTTGGAAGACATGGACTGGAGCGAGTTCGGTGCCCGGTTCATCGTGCTGGTCACCGACGCGGGCCCGAGAGAGTTTGACGACAAATACTCGGCCACGGGTCTGAGCGCCGAAAGCCTGAACCGGATTATCCGTGAACGGATTGGTGGGGCGATGTCGGTCATGCATCTGCGCACACCGCGGGGAACCAATGATCACCCAACTGCCGAGGCCGCGTATAAACAATTGACCGCCTATCCGAATTCGGCACCGCTGTATTTTCCGATTGAGAACGGCGACCCGGGGATTTATCAGCAGACGGCGCGCAAACTGGGGCAGATCGTTGCCCAGCAAACATCATCATATCGGCGCAGCGGCGGTGATGACGTTTTGAACGAAGACGCCATCATCAACGAGGATGGCGGGCAGTTCAGCGGGTTGAACGCTGCCGGGCGCACCATGCAGCTGGCCTATCTGGGAAAGACCGAAAACGCCCGCGCGCCGGACTTGTTCGAGGCGTTTGTGGCCGACCGGGATTTCGACCGAACCGGGCTGAAGCCCTTATCCATCCGGTTGCTGATTTCCAAAGCCGATCTGAGTAACCTTGAAGAAGCCTTGCGGATCATTGTGGACCAGGCCGAGCGCAACGTGGTCAATCCTGACCAGTTCTTTGCGCAGGTGCTGGGTGTCGCCGCTGACATGAGCCGCAGACCCGACAAGGTCTCCAGACAGTCCGATCCAAGCCTCGCCGAGGCGGTTGCGCTGGACGAGTATTTGTCGGATCTGCCCTACAAGTCGCAGATCATGTCGATCACCGAGGATGACTGGGTCCGCCTTCCGATCTCGGAACAGCAGACCATCGTCAACGGGCTTTATGACAAGATAGAACGCTACCGCCGCTATAACGAGGCCACCGATCAGTGGGTCGACTATCTGGGGGCGGGGCCGTCGGCGGGCAATCTGCTATACCCGATGCTGTTGGATGATTTGCCCTAGGCGCGTCCGGCCAGAGCGTCACCAATGGTTTGGCGGGCGTGCAGAAGGCGCCCGACCATCCGAACCGTGTATTGAACTTTAGTCAGAACAGGCTCGGGTTCAGAGGTGAAGCCGCCGTCAGGCCGCCATCGATCGTAAACAGTTGACCGGTTGCAAACCCGGCTTCATCCGAGGCGAGCCAGACCGCCATGCTGGCAATATCTGCAGGCCTGCCGAACCGGCGCATCGCATGGCGCGCCAGAGCGTCGCCGCGCGCCGTCTGTGGATCGGCCGCCAGATCGAACGCCGCATCGAGCATTCCGGTCTCGATCCAGCCGGGACAGATCGCGTTGCACCGAATATGGGGGCCATGATCCACCGCGATAGAGCGCGTCAGACCATGAACAAAGGCCTTGGACGCATTGTACAATGCCATGGATGGGTCCGCGACGCTGCCGGAAATGGAGCCGATGTTGATGATCGACCCACCCTCGGACATACGCGGGATAAACGCACGGCAGAGGTTGAACACGCCCCGACAATTGGTGCCGATCACGGCTTCCCAGTCCGCATCCGAGCTATCCGGCACAGTTTTTTCGACCTGAACACCAGCGTTGTTTACCAGAACATCCATCTCACCGATTTCATGCGCCAGTTCATTGACCGCCGCGACGTCCGTGACGTCCAGTGTATGCCATGCGATACCCTGCGCCAGAGCTTCGGGCCTGTCGCCGCGCCCGCAGGTCGCTACATCGGCCCCTTCGCCTTTGAAGGCTTCGACGATGCCGTACCCGATGCCCTGCCGACCTCCGGTCACCAGCGCCCGCTTTCCTGCCAATCGCATCAACAACCCTCCATCAAATGATATGCGGGGAGATAAGTGCCCAACGCCAAATCCCTCATTGTCGCTTCATAGCCGCATTTGTTGCACTTGCGCAGACAGGCCCCCATCCAGAACCCAAAGCTGACCACTGGCATAGCGCGCCTCGTCCGAGGCCAGCCAGTTGACCAGATTGGCGATATCCTCGGGCGTGCCGTAGCTGCGCATCGGATGCACATCGCGTACGGCCTGCTGCAACTGATCAATGCTCTTGCCGCCTGCACCTGAGCCCTCGCCGGTGAAAAAGCTCTGCAACATCGGCGTGTCCACGTAACCGGGGCAGATCGCGTTGACCCTGATGCCCTCGGGACCATGATCGCAAGCCATCGCCTTGGTCAGCGCATGCACCGCGCCCTTGGTGGCGCAATAGGCCGCAAGACCGGGGTCAGCGATGAAACCGTCATAGCTGCCGAAATTGATGATCGACGCCGTGGACCCCGATGTGGTCGCCGCGCGCATCAGCGGCAAGGCATGTTTCGAGGTCAGGAACGTTCCCGTCACATTGACCGCGAATGACAGGTTCCATTCTTCAAGCGAGGTGTCCTCGATGGTCTTTTCGATCTCGATCCCTGCCGCGTTGACCAGAATGTCCAACTGACCCGCTTCGCGGTCGACCTGCGCCATCGCGGCGATGGCATCGGCTTCCTGCGTGACATCCAGCTTGATAAAATGGCTGCCATCATCGTCATGCGACGACAATGATCCCTCGGGCGTCAGGTCGGCGGCATAGACCCTGGCGCCCTCGCGCAGGAAACGCGCAACGATGGCGCGCCCGATCCCGCCGCGCCCACCGGTGACCAGCGCGGTTTTGCCGTCCAGCATCATTCCTTAGTCTCCTTCCAGGGGGGATAACGATAGCGGGTTGCCGCAACGGTCCAATCCATGTGATTGCGCACATATTCCTGCGCGGCATCGCGCGGCGGATTGTAATCCCATGCCTCACCCGCCCCGGCCTCCATCGCCGCATGCAGCGCACGGCGGGATTTCTGAGTCGCGATTACGTCCGCACGCAGCTTCTCGCTGTTCCAACGGCGCGCGACTTCGTCAGCAAAGGCCGCTGACGCATCCGCATGGGCCGGATCACCCGCAAGGTTCACCTTCTCCAACGGGTCGTGCAACAAATCATACAACTGCGGCGGGTCCGGGTCGCAATGGATGTATTTCAGCGACCCGCGCCGGATCATGAAGACCGGATAAGGCGTCATCTCGGCACAGTATTCACCGATTGCCTCATCCACCGGATCATCCTCACCGCGCGCCAAAGGCATCAGCGAGCGCCCATCGATGGGTTCACCCAGCATGCCATTCGATCCCCCTGCGATATCAACGAAAGTCGGCAGTAGATCGATCAAAGAACATGCGTTGGCGGCAAAGCCCTGCGCAACACCGGGTCCAGCCATCACAAGGGGAACGCGGGCGGAGTGCTCGAAGAAGTTCATCTTGTACCACAATCCCCGTTCACCCAGCATATCGCCATGATCGGCGGTGACGATGAGGATCGTGTTGTCCAGCTCTCCGATATCCTTCAACGCCTTCGCAATTGCACCCAATTTGCTGTCGAAATAACTGACATTCGCCAGATAGGCCCGACGTGCGCGCAGCACCTCCGCCTCGCTAAGCGGCACCGTGCTGGCCTCAATCCCGTCCATGACGCGGCGCGAGAACGGGTCCTGTTCCTCGGGCCTCAGCGTGACGTCCGGCATCGGAACATCGGCGTCGGAATAGAGATTCCACCATTCCGGCTTGGCCACATAAGGGTCATGCGGGTGGATAAAACTGGCCACCAGGCAGAACGGGGTCTCGTCCCCCGCCGCCCGATCCCGCCCCCGGTCGATCAGCCAGCGGCGGGCCGCGAACTCGACCTCGTCGTCGTAATCGGTCTGGAAGGTGGCGATTGCCTCACCGCTTTCCTTGACCGTTTGCATGTTGTGATACCACTTGTCGATGCGCTCATCCGGGGCCTCCCAATCCGGGGTCCAGGCGAAATCGGCGGGGTAGATATCGGTGGTCACCCGGTCCTGAAACCCGTGTTTCTGATCGGGCCCCACGAAATGCATCTTGCCCGAAAGGCAGGTGCGATAGCCCAGCGCCGTCAGGTAATGTGCGAATGTGGGGACCGATGCGCGGAACTCGCTGGCATTGTCATAGGCGGCGATCCGGCTGATCAACTGGCCCGACATGAAGGCAAAGCGCGACGGCGCGCAGAGCGGTGAGTTGCAATAGGCCGCATCGAACCGCACGCCCCTTGCGGCCAAAGCATCGATATGCGGTGTCTTCACAGTTGGATGCCCATAGGCGCCACAGAACTGCGGCGCCAGCTGGTCGGCCATCACCACAACAATGTTGGGCCGTCTCACGGAGCCGCCTTTGCGTAGGCGTCCAGAACAAGCCCGTGGAAGTGATGCACCGCATGTTCCGATTTGCCCGAACCGCTGGGGTCGTGAACGATCCGCCCTTGGGTGAAGGCCGGCGTGCTCATCCCGCGCTGCACGCTTTCGACGATGTCGATGTCTTCCTTCTGCAAGACCTCATCCAGATACCGGATCGCTTCCAGCTCTGCCGCATCCGGTTCGGGTGTTTCGAGGAAGAAATCATAGGTCTCCAGCGTCCGGTCCGGGCCCATGGGGATGATGTTCAGCACGATCATTGAGGACCGCCCCGGATAGCGCATCAGGCAGGTCGTGGGCCACAACCACCAGACCGCATGGGTCCGCACCGTGGCGTTCGACACATCATAAGCGGTGTTCGCGCCCGTACCGGCCTCGGCCATATGGCTGGAATAGATGCCGTATGTGGTCACCTTGTAGGTGTCCATATCGACCAGATCGCAGAAGTCCTTATGCGCCGTGGGACAGTGGTAACATTCAAGGAAATTATCGACGACATTCTTCCAGTTCGATTTGATGTCATAGGTCAGACGGTGGCCGAATGTCAGGCTCTCGATATCTGGGGCCCAATGGCGAATCTCGGTCTCAAGATCACCCGAGACCTCGCGCAGCGGGCGCGCATCGGGATCCAGATTGACGTAGATGAAGCCCGCGAATTCCTCGACCTGCACCTGATCCAGACAGATATCCTGAGTGCTGAAATTGCTGAGGTTCTCCGTCTCAGGTGCGCGCACCAACTGACCGTCCAGCTTGTAGACCCACGCGTGATAGGGGCACATGATCCGCGTGATCTGACCCTCGCCCGACAACAGGTGATGAGCGCGGTGTTTGCAGACATTGTAGAAAGCGCGCAGAACACCTTCCCTGTCGCGGATCACGGCGATAGGGCGACCTGCGATCTCGACGGTCAAATACGATCCGGGCGCGCGCAACTTTTCGACATGGCAAACCCATTGCCAGGTCTTGGCGAGGATTTCATTCTGATCAACCTGATGCCAGGCCGGATCGACATAGGCTTCGGCCTTCAGCGAGTGGGTGTTGAATGGGTCGGGACTGAACCCGTCGGAAATCCGCTCAAATTGCGCTTTGGTCGGCAGTTGGCTCATTTATGGCTCCGCTATGGCGGCGGGCAGGGCCCGTGCAGGTGGGACATTGCCATATGATCATAGCAATGGGCATGATCAGCTAAACAATTTTCGCCATCAGATGTACTTTTCTCGCCGCAGCTTCATTCGCAACTGGCCTTCCGGTGCATGGGCCAGGCCCGGTATTCGAATGGCACGCGCCCTTCGATCCTGTCTTTGCTAGGGGGCAGGCCGAACCTTTGTTTATAGGATCGGCTGAAATGCACCTGACTGGCAAAGCCCGAGGCAATTGCGATTTCCGCGATTGGCATCTCGGTTTGTGTAACCAGCCCTCGCGCGCGGTCCAGCCGGATATCGCGATAGTAAAGCGCTGGTGTCTTCCTGATATGGGTGGTGAACAAGCGGTCAAGCTGACGGTGGGAAACCCCGGCTTGCTTGCAGATTTCAGGGATCGGCAGCGGGTGCTCCAGATGCGCCTCCATGATGTGTATCGCCATTCTGAGTGTTGCGGGAACGACCGCCCCCAATGGCTCGGTCCCGTCCGGTTGTTGCAGGGCGGAGGGCCCCCGCAGCCGGTCATGAAAAACATATCGCGCGGCCGCATTTGCCAGAGCGCTGCCAAGGATGCCTTGCAATATCTGTAGCGCGAAATCCACCGATGCGCCGCCGCCGCAGCACGTGACGCGGTTTCTATCCAGAACATAAAGGTTTTCAACAACGTCCACGTCCGGATACAGCTCTTGAAACGCATCGATATGTTCGTAATGGACCGTAGCCTGGTGACCCGTCAGCAAACCGGCCTGAGCCAGAATGAAAGCGCCCGTATCCAGCGCCCCCAACGTGGCCCCGCCGCGCGCCCAGCCGCGCAGCGCGTTTGAAATGCCGGGCGTCAGATGCTTTTCAGGCGCCCAACTGGCAGAGACGATGACAATATCTGCATTCGCGCGCGAGAGATCAGCAAGCGATTTGGTTTCGATGCCCGCCCCATTGCTGGCCGGGCAATAACCGCCTGCTTCGGACGCGAATTCCCATTTGAAATACGATGTCCCATCCAGATAATTGGCGGCTCGGAAAGGATCGATAAAACCCATGGTCGCGGACAGGTTGAAACTGGGCGCGACGAGGATAAGCAGGTTCGTGCTCTTGCTTTCGCGCTTGACCATCGTCCGTCCCCGTTGTCCTGCAACTGCCTTCAGAAGACAGCCTTCGCGACTTTTGTTCAAGACCGGCCTGGTGGGAGAAAAACCAGGATGGTTGGCCCATGCTGTGATGTAGATGCTTTAAGTTTAAAATTTTCTAGCTTGAAACGTTAGTTGAACCATCCTAACCTTCTTGCATTGACGCAGACAGGAGAATGCCAGTGATGCGCATTGCATGTTTGGGTGGTGGCCCCGCTGGCCTGTATTTCGGGATATCGATGAAGCTTCGCGATCCCGACGCCGAAGTAGTGGTATTCGAACGCAATCGCCCGAACGACACCTTTGGCTGGGGCGTCGTGCTTTCGGATGAAACACTGGACAATCTGGCGCAGAATGATCCCGTCAGCGCGGACATTATCCGGGAACACTTCGCCTATTGGGACGACGTGGCGCTTATTCACAAGGGTCAGCGGACGGTATCGCAGGGTCATGGCTTTTGCGGCATCGGGCGCAAGCAACTGCTTTTGATCCTGCAGGACCGGGCGCGCCAGCTGGGGGTCGATCTGCGCTTTGAGACCGAGGTGGGGCAGGCGTCATCTTATATGGACGACTATGATGTGGTTGTCGGGGCTGACGGGCTGAACTCGAAAACGCGGATGGAATTTGCCGAGGTGTTCAGGCCCGATATAGACCAGCGCCTGTGCCAGTTCGTGTGGCTAGGCACCCATCAGAAATTCGATGATGCGTTTACGTTTATCTTCGAGCAAACCGACAAGGGATGGGTCTGGGCGCATGCCTATCAGTTTGACGCCTACACGGCGACGTTCATCGTTGAATGCACGCAGGACACATTTGACGCTTACGGTTTCGGAAAGATGAGTCAGCAGGACTCCATTGCGGTCTGCGAAGAGATTTTCAAAGACCATCTGGGCGGTCACAGTCTGATGACAAATGCCAATCATATCCGCGGCTCGGCCTGGCTGCGCTTTCCGCGTGTGCTGTGCGAAAAGTGGAGCTACAAAAATGTGGTTTTGCTGGGCGATGCTGCTGCGACGGCGCATTTTTCCATCGGGTCGGGCAGCAAGCTGGCAATGGAAAGCGCAATTGCGCTGGCCGATTACATCGTCGGCGAGGACAGTCTGGAAGCCGCATTTTCCCGGTACGAAGATGAGCGCCGGTTGGAAGTCCTGCGCTTGCAGTCCGCGGCCCGGAATTCTCTGGAATGGTTCGAGGATGTGGAGCGGTATCTGGACCTCGACCCGGTTCAGCTGAACTATTCGATGCTGACGCGATCCCAGCGGATCAGTCATGAAAACCTGCGTGAACGCGATGGCGTGTGGCTGGGGCAGGCCGAGGCGTGGTTCATGGAGCAGGCCGGCAACGGTGCCAACGCGCCTGCGCGGGCACCGATGTTTGCGCCGTTTCAGCTGCGCGAGATGCATCTGAAAAACCGCATCGTTGTGTCTCCGATGGCGCAATACAAGGCGGTGGATGGGTGCCCCACTGACTGGCACCTGATCCATTACGGTGAACGGGCCAAGGGGGGTGCCGGGCTGGTTTATACCGAGATGACATGTGTTTCGCCCGACGGACGGATCACTCCCGGTTGCCCGGGGCTGTACGCGCCGGAACATGAAGACGCCTGGCGGCGGTTGACGCAGTTTGTGCATGCCGAGACCGAGGCCAAGATTTGCTGCCAGATCGGCCATTCAGGCCGCAAAGGATCGACCCGAGTGGGATGGGAGGGGATGGACCAGCCGCTTGAGGTCGGAAACTGGCCGCTGCTGTCTGCTTCGGCGATTCCGTGGTCAGACGGGAATGCCACCCCCAAAGCGATGGACCGCAGCGATATGGATACTGTCACTGCCAGCTTTGTGGCCGCGACCGAAATGGCGGATCGGGCAGGCTTTGACATGATCGAGTTACACGCGGCACATGGCTATTTGATCTCGTCCTTTATCTCTCCGCTTTCGAACCAGCGGCAGGATGAATATGGGGGAAGTCTTGACAACCGGATGCGTTACCCGCTTGAAGTTTTTGCGGCAATGCGCGCAGCCTGGCCTGCGCACAGGCCGATCGCGGTGCGCATTTCGGCCAATGACTGGGTTGGCGACGATGGCGTTACACCTGAAGAAGCCGTCAGAATTGCCGCCATGTTCGAAGCGGCGGGCGCGGACATTATCGACGTATCGGCCGGACAAACCTCAACCCGGGCGAAGCCGGTTTATGGCCGGATGTTTCAGACCCCTTTTTCCGACCGCATTCGCAACGAAGGTGGCATCAGGACGATGGCGGTCGGAAACATTTATGAACCCGATCATGTGAACTCGATCCTCATGGCGGGGCGGGCCGATCTGGTGTGTCTGGCACGACCCCACCTGAACGATCCGTACTGGACGTTGCACGCCGCCACGGCGCTGGGGGATCGGCAGGAGGTTTGGCCAAAACCCTATGAAGCAGGCCGGGATCAGGCCTGGCGTCTGGCGGATCGCGACACTGACATGGTGGGCAAGGTATGAGCCATGTCGTGATCTCGGGCGGGGGAACCGGCGTCGGCGCAGAGATCGCGCAGAGCTTTGCCCGCACAGGCGCAAAGGTCACCATATTGGGCCGCGGCGAGGCGACCTTGCAGGCGCAGGGTATACCGTATGAGCTGTGCGATGTGACCGATGCAGCGCAAGTGCAAAGTGCGTTGACCGCAGCGCGCACGGAGCGAGGCCCGATCACCGCGGTGATCGCCAACGCGGGTGCGGCAATCTCTGTGCCGTTCGAAAAGATGGGGCCTGACGATCTGCGCGCGATGACCGAGGTCAATCTGGTTGGTGTCTTCAACCTCTGGCAGGCGGGCTTGCCGGACATGAAAGCTGCAGGGGCGGGGAGACTGATCGTCATTGCATCGACCGCGGGGCTCAAGGGGTATCCTTATGTCTCTGGCTATTGCGCGGCCAAGCACGCAGCAGTGGGCCTGACCCGGTCCTTGGCGATTGAACTGGCCAAAACGGGGGTGACGGTAAACGCCGTTTGTCCGGGGTTTGTCGAAACCCCGATGCTTGATCGGTCTATCGCAAATATTGTCAGCAAAACCGGGATGAGCGAGCAAGACGCCGCAGCATCGATGAACAAGGGAAACCCGCAACGGCGCTTCATCCAGACCGAAGAGGTTGCCGGCGCGGTGCTATGGCTCTGCTCGGACGCGGCAAAGTCGGTAAACGGACATACTTTGAGCCTGTCGGGGGGCGAGATATGAGCCAGAGCCTCGCCCAGTTGCCGTTGGAAGATGCCTCGAAAGAAAGGCTGCGGCTGTGGCTGCGTCTGCTGAAAACAACACGCGTGATCGAGGCGACATTACGCGAGAATTTCCGCGATCAGTTCCAAACCACTTTGCCCCGGTTCGATGTCATGGCGGCCCTGTCGCGCTATGAGGACGGGTTGAAAATGAGCGAAATTTCGGGCGCGCTGCGGGTGTCCAATGGCAATGTCACCGGTATCGTCGACCGCCTGGCCGAAGACGGCTTTCTTGTGCGTCAGGCCGTGCCGGGTGACAGGCGGGCCCACCGCGTTCGTATGACGCAAAAGGGTCGCGAAGAATTCGCCCGTCAGGCCGCCGCGCACGAGGTATGGATCAACGATATGCTGGGGCAGTTCTCGGCAGCAGAAGCCCGCGCGATCACCACAGAATTCAGCTTGCCGGAGGGGCCAGATGCGCAGTGATGTCACTCATTTCCAATGCGAGATCAAGGACCGGGTCGCAACAGTGCGTCTGGACCGGCCGGATCGCAAGAATCCACTGACATTCGACAGCTACGCCGAACTGCGCGACTGGTTTCGCGATCTGGCCTATGCCGATGACGTGGACGCGGTGATCTTTGCGTCGAACGGGGGCAACTTCAGCTCGGGCGGGGATGTGCATGATATCATTGGGCCTCTGACCCGGATGAACATGAAGGAATTGCTGACTTTCACCCGGATGACCGGTGATCTGGTCAAGGCAATGGTGAATTGCGGCAAGCCGGTGATCGCTGCGGTGGATGGCATCTGCGTGGGTGCCGGGGCGATCATCGCGATGGCTTCGGATTTGCGTATCGCGACACCGCAGGCCAAATGCGCCTTTCTGTTCACGCGGGTCGGGCTGGCGGGATGCGACATGGGCGCTTGTGCCATTCTGCCCCGGATCATCGGACAGGGGCGGGCGGCTGAGTTGCTTTACACCGGTCGCAGCATGAGCGCGGATGAAGGCGCGGCATGGGGCTTTTACAACCGGCTGGTTGCGGCGGATCAGTTGCAAGCCGAAGCGCAAGGGCTGGCCGCACGCATCGCGGCGGGCCCGAATTTCGCACATATGATGACCAAGACCATGCTGGCGCAGGAATGGTCGATGTCCATCGAACAGGCCATCGAAGCCGAGGCGCAGGCGCAGGCCATCTGCATGCAAACCGGCGATTTTGAGCGTGCTTACAATGCGTTCGTTGCCAAAGATAATCCAGTGTTCGAGGGCGATTGATGGCAGATCACACCTTCCTGTCCTGGCCGTTCTTCGACCCGCATCACCGCGATTGGGCGGCGCATGTCGAGGACGTGGCCCAAGGGTTGGAGATCGACCACGCGGACACGGATGCGGCGTGCCGCGCCTTGGTTCGTGCGCTGGGGGATGCCGGGGTATTGCAGTCCACAGCCGATGAGACGGGCGTGTTGGATGTGAGAAAGCTATGTATCGCGCGCGAGATTCTGGCCCGCCATGACGGGTTGGCGGATTTCTCGTTTGCGATGCAGGGATTGGGCACCGGTGCGCTCTCGCTGTTCGGAACAGACACGCAAAAGGCGGCGTGGCTGCCCCTGACCCGCAGCGGGAAGGCGATATCCGCCTTTGCCCTGACCGAGCCGCAATCGGGCTCGGATGTGGCCAGTTCCACCATGACTGCGGTGCGGGATGGCGAGCACTATGTGCTGAATGGCGACAAGACCTGGATATCGAACGGGGGAATTGCCGATGTTTATACGTTGTTTGCCCGTACCGGAGAGGCCGCGGGGGCAAAGGGGCTGTCGGCTTTTGTGGTGACGCCCGATCTGCCCGGATTTCAGGTCATCGAACGGCTGGACACGATCGCGCCGCATCCGCTGGCGACACTGCGTTTTGACGATGTGCGTGTTCCGGCGTCGGCCATGATCGGCGCGCCGGGGCAGGGGTTTGGCATTGCCATGGCCGTGCTGGATGTCTTTCGGTCCACGGTCGCGGCGGCGGCGCTTGGGTTTGCGCGCCGCGCACTGGACGCGGCACTGACCCGGGTGACAACCCGGCAGGTTCAGGGCGCGCCGCTGTTCGATCTGCAAATGGTGCAGGGACATATCGCTGACATGGCGCTGGATATCGATGCCAGCGCGCTGCTGATCTATCGCGCGGCCTGGGCCAAGGACAGCGGCGCTGCCCGCGTGACCCGCGAAGCGGCCATGGCCAAGCTGTTCTCGACCGAACAGGCGCAGCAGGTCATCGACAAGGCGGTGCAGCTGTTCGGTGGCGACGGGGTGCGGTCCGGCAGCACTGTCGAGACGCTTTATCGTGAGATCCGTGCGCTGCGCATCTACGAGGGCGCGTCCGATGTGCAGAAGGTCATCATCGCGCGGCAAGCCATGATGGCGCATCAGGGAGGTTTGTGATGCTTGGCCAATCCGCTCATATCGACACATTTGCCCGGGATAACCTGCCTCCTGCCGATCAATGGCCTGATTTTCTGCTGGATGGGTTCGACTATCCGGAAGTTTTGAATGCGGCTTTCGAACTGACCGATGCCATGGTCGAAAAGGGCTTTGGCGACAACACCGCCTTGATCGGCAACGGGCGTCAGCGCACGTACAAAGAGTTGACGGACTGGACAAACAGGCTGGCCCATGTGCTGGCCGAGGATCTGGGAGTCAAACCCGGCAATCGCGTGCTGATCCGGTCAGCCAACAACCCGGCCATGGTTGCCTGCTGGCTTGCGGCAACCAAGGTGGGTGCGGTTGTCGTGAACACCATGCCGATGCTGCGTGCCGGTGAGTTGACCAAATATATCGACAAGGCGGAAATCCAGTTCGCGCTGTGTGATACGCGTCTGATGGAGGAAATAGAGCTGTGCGCGCAGAGCAGCAGGTTTTTGACCCGGGTGGTCGGGTTTGACGGCACGTCGAACCACGATGCCGATCTGGACCGGATGGCTTTGGAAAAGCCGGTAAAGTTTGACTGCGTACAAACCGGGCGGGACGACGTGGCGCTGTTGGGCTTTACCTCCGGTTCAACCGGAGAACCCAAGGCCACGATGCATTTTCATCGCGATCTGCTGATCATCGCCGATGGTTACGCGCGCGAGGTTCTGGACGTGACACCGAAGGATGTGTTTGTCGGCTCGCCGCCGCTGGCATTTACCTTCGGGCTGGGCGGTCTGGCCGTGTTCCCGTTGCGGTTCGGGGCGACTGCCACGTTGCTGGAACAGGCCTCACCGCCGGGTATGATCGAAATTATCGAAAAATACCGCGCGACTGTGTGTTTTACGGCACCCACGGCCTATCGCGTGATGCTGCAGGCGATGGACGAGGGCGCGGACCTGTCCAGCCTGCGGGCTGCAGTGTCGGCGGGTGAGACCCTGCCCAAACCGATCTATGACGACTGGATGGCCCGGACCGGAAAGCCGATGTTGGACGGCATAGGCGCGACGGAATTGCTGCATATCTTCATTTCCAACCGGTTTGACGACCATCATCCGGCCTGTACCGGCAAACCTGTCAGCGGCTATGAAGCCAAAGTGCTGAAGGATGACGGCAGCGAGGCTGATATTGGCGAAATCGGGCGGCTGGTCGTGCGCGGACCAACGGGCTGCCGGTATCTCAATGATGCGCGGCAGGCGGATTATGTGTCGGGTGGGTGGAATGTCACCGGCGACAGTTTCTTTTGCGATGCCGAAGGTCGGTATCACTTTGCAGCGCGCAATGACGATATGATCCTGTCATCGGGCTATAACATCGCCGGTCCCGAGGTCGAAGCGGCACTGTTGTCTCATGACGCGATTGCCGAATGCGCCGTCATCGGCGCGCCGGATGCCGAGCGGGGCAATATCGTCGAAGCCCATGTGGTTCTAACCAACTCGGCGGAGGCATCAGAGGACATGGTGCTGCGGCTTCAGGAACACGTTAAGTCCGTCATCGCCCCATACAAATACCCGCGGGCCGTGCGCTTTTGTACTGAACTGCCCAAGACGCAGACGGGCAAGGTTCAGCGTTTCAGGCTTCGCGAGGGGAAATGAACGAAAAAGCCGGTCGCAAACGGGTGGTCAGGGCGGCTGATATTTGTTTGAAATAACAAGACCAACTAGGGAGAAACACATGAAAAAGCTTCTTTTGGCCGCTGCGGCCTCGGCGCTGTGCGCGTCAGGTGCGTTTGCCGAGGTGAAGGTCGGGATGATTACGACATTGTCGGGCGGCGGCGCGGGTCTGGGTATTGATGTCCGGGACGGGTTCATGCTGGCCATCGCGCAATCAGGTCGTGACGATATCGAGGTTGTCATCGAAGACGATCAGCGCAAGCCGGATATCGCGGTGCAACTGTCGGACAAGATGATCCAGTCCGAGCGGGTGGACGTGATGACCGGCATCATCTGGTCGAATCTCGCTATGGCGGTGGTGCCGGCGGCAGTGAATCAGAACGTGTTTTATCTGTCCCCCAACGCGGGGCCGTCTCCTCTGGCGGGCAAGGGGTGTCATCAGAACTACTTCAACGTGGCCTGGCAGAACGACAATCTGCACGAGGCGGCAGGCGCATATGCAAATGGCGTCGGATACGAAAAGTCGTTCATCATGGCCCCGAACTACCCGGCTGGCACGGATGCTCTGACCGGTTACAAGCGGTTCTTCGAGGGTGATCTGGCCGGTGAGGTCTATACCAAGCTGGGACAGACGGATTACGCGGCCGAGATCGCACAGATCCGGGCCAGCGACGCGGACAGCGTCTTTTTCTTCCTGCCCGGCGGGATGGGGATTTCCTTCCTCAAGCAATATGCCGACAGCGGTATCGACCTGCCGGTGGTTGGCCCGGCGTTCAGCTTCGATCAGGGTATCCTGCAGGCGGTCGGCGATGCGGCGATGGGTGTGGTGAACACTTCGCAGTGGAACAAGGATATCGACAACCCGACCAATGCGGCGTTTGTGGAAAGTTTCCAGGCGGAATACGGACGCCTCCCGTCGCTCTATGCCAGCCAGGGATTTGATACCGCGAACCTGTTGCTGTCCGCGTTGGACAAGGCTGATCCGGCGGATGCCGACGCGTTTCGCGAGGCGCTGCGGGCTGCGGAATTTGACAGCACACGCGGGGATTTCTCGTTCGGCCCGAACCATCACCCGGTTCAGACCATCTATGCACGTGAGGTGATCAAGGAAGGTGACGTCTTCACCAACAAGATCATCGGCACCGCGCTGGAAGGTCACTCGGACGCGTACGCGGCTGATTGCAAGATGTAAGCGATTTCTGCCTGCCCTCATCTGCGGGGCAGGCAGATACCCGGAGTTCTCATGTCATCGATCCTGATAATCGAGCAGATCCTGAACGGTCTGCAATTCGGCGTCATGCTCTTTTTGATGGCCGCCGGTCTGACGCTGATCTTCGGCGTAATGGGCCTGATCAATCTTGCCCATGGCTCACTGTATATGGTGGGCGCGTTTGCCGCTGCTGCCGTTGCGGGGGCGACCGGATCGTTTTTCATGGGTCTGATCGCGGCGCTGGCAGCGGCTGCGCTGGCGGGGGCCATCATCGAAATGGTGGTGATCCGGCGGCTGTATGACGCCGCGCATCTGGATCAGGTGCTGGCGACCTTTGCCCTGATCCTGATCTTCTCGGAAGGCACGCGGTGGGTCTTTGGCTCATTTCCGCTGTTTTTGAACATCCCCGAGATGCTGTCGGGGCCGGTGACGCTGCCCGGTGGGATAGAGTACCCGCTATACCGCCTGACTCTGATCGGAGTCGGACTGGCGGTTGCTGTCGGGTTGTGGCTGCTGATCGAACGGACACGGCTGGGCATACAAATCCGTGCGGGTGAGAATGACCGCGAGATGATTGCCGCTTTGGGCGTCGACATCTCAAAGCTCTACACACTGGTTTTTGCGCTGGGCGCAGCGCTAGCCGGTCTGGCCGGGGCACTGGTTGGCGCGATCCAGTCGGTGCAGGTGGGCATGGGAGAGCCTGTGCTGATCCTCGCCTTTGTCGTGATCGTCATCGGCGGCATCGGCTCGATCCGCGGGGCGTTCATCGGTGCGCTGCTGGTTGGCCTGACGGATACGCTGGGCGGTGTGTTCCTGCCCGAGTTGTTCAAGCTGTTCATGGACACCGGTGCGGCCCAGAAAAGCGGCTCGGCCATTGCTTCGATGGGAATTTACATTCTGATGGGGCTGGTTCTGATCTGGCGTCCCACCGGCCTGTTCGGAGCGCGGGCATGAGGATAAACGAAAGACTGATCAACGCCCTTGTCATAGGTGGTCTGCTGCTGTTGCCGCTATGGGCCATGGCGATGGACCAGCCGTTCACCATCACTTTGGTGACGCGCGCGGTCATCCTTGCATTGGCGGCTGTTGGGCTCAACCTGATCCTGGGGATCGGAGGGATGGTCAGCTTTGGTCATGCGGCGTTCTTTGGAATCGGGGGCTATTCCATGGGCATTCTGGCCTACCATGCGCAGACCTATACCGCGCTGGACCTTGGGATATTCGCGACCGATGGCACCAATTCGATGCCGATCATCTGGCTGGTGGCGATGATTGCGTCAGGAATTGTGGCCTTTTTTATCGGCCTTCTGTCGCTGCGCACCTCGGGTGTTTACTTCATCATGATCACGCTCGCCTTTGGTCAGATGTTCTTTTACTTCGCGATTTCATGGGCGCAATATGGTGGCGAGGATGGGTTGTCGATCTATGTTCGCAACGGTTTTCCGGGGCTGAATACGCTGGTGCCGATCCAGTTCTTTGGCATTTGTTTTGCTCTGTTGTGTGCCACATTATTCCTGTTTGCGCGCCTGCAGGCGTCGCCATTCGGGCTGGCGCTGAACGCCGCGCGCCAGACCGATGCGCGTGTCGAAACCGTGGGCCTCAACCCGATGCGCCTCAAGCTGCTGGCCTTTGTGCTTTCGGGGGCGATAACGGGGTTGGCCGGGGCACTGTTTGCGGATCTGAACCGGTTTGTATCCCCGACCATGTTCAGCTGGCAATTGTCCGGTGAATTGATCGTGCTGATCATCATCGGTGGCGTGGGACGCCTGATGGGGCCGGTGATCGGGGCCTGTGTCTTTGTCGCGCTGGAGCATTTTTTGGGCGAGTTGACCGAGTTCTGGCACGTTTATCTTGGCATCATCCTGCTGTGTATCGTCCTGTTCGGGCGCGGCGGTCTGATCGGGCTTTTGACGGGTAAGGAGGGCGCGCATGTCTGAGCCTGTTCTTGCAACCCACGGCCTGAACAAACGGTTCGGCGCACTGATCGCGACAAACGACGTGTCGATTGACCTGCGGCCCGGTGAAATCCACGCCATCATCGGCCCGAACGGAGCGGGCAAGTCCACTCTGATCAAACAAATCTGCGGCGGGCTGAGGCCGGATGCCGGGCAGGTCATCTTGTGCGGGCAGGACGTTTCGGACCTTGGCACGCAAGCGCGCGCGCGGGCAGGGCTGGGGCGGACATTCCAGATTTCGGACCTGTGTATGGAAGATACCGTTCTGGAAAACGCGGTACTGGGTGCCATGGGTGCCGAAGGGGCAGCCTGGCGCTTCTGGCGCAGCGCGCTAAAGACAAAGTCCCTGTGCGATAAGGCCGAGGCAGCGCTTGCGCGGGTCGGTCTGAGCGCCGAGCGCGACATGCGATGCGCCGACCTCAGCCACGGGCAGCGCCGCCAATTGGAGGTCGCAGTTGCGCTGACCCTGTCACCGCGCGCGTTTATCATGGACGAACCCATGGCGGGGCTGGGGGCCGAAGGCTCTAAAAGGTTGACCGGGTTTCTGGACGGATTGCGGGACGAAGCCCCGATCCTATTGGTTGAACACGACATGGATGCGGTCTTTGCGCTGGCCAACCGGATCAGCGTTCTGGTCTATGGCAAGGTGATCGCCACCGGCACCGCGGATGAGATCCGAGCCAGCCGCGAGGTGCGCGAAGCCTACCTGGGGGATGAGGTATGAGCTTTCTCACGATCCGGAACCTCACCGCAAGCTACGGCGTCAGTCAGGCGCTGTTCGGCGTTGATCTGACCATGGCCGAGGGGGAGG
Source organism: Ruegeria sp. AL1 (assembly GCF_056540905.1). Lineage (NCBI taxonomy): Bacteria > Pseudomonadati > Pseudomonadota > Alphaproteobacteria > Rhodobacterales > Roseobacteraceae > Ruegeria > Ruegeria sp. AL1. The sequence goes on along the minus strand of NZ_JBQFXP010000001.1, from coordinate 564,065 downwards.
TGACCGCGCTGATGGGGCGCAACGGGATGGGTAAGACAACGACGGTCAAGGCGATTTGCCAGATGATCCGGTCCGAGGGGACTCTGACGCTGGACGGCCAGAACCTACAGGCGCTGCCCAGCCACAAAGTGGCCCGGAGAGGCGTCGGGCTGGTGCCGGAGGGGCGGCGATGCTTTGCCGACCTGACGGTGCGCGAGAATCTGGTCGCCGCAGCGCGTACGGGGCCATGGACCCTGAAAACCGTATCTGATCTGTTTCCCCGATTGTTTGAAAGGCAGGACCAGCGTGCGGTGTCTCTGTCTGGTGGTGAGCAGCAAATGCTGGCCATCGGGCGTGCCTTGATGACCAATCCGCGCCTGTTGATCCTGGACGAAGCTACCGAAGGTCTGGCCCCGATCATCCGGCAGGAAATCTGGGCGGCGCTGCGCCGGTTGAAACAGGATACCAAAGTTTCGATCCTGCTGATCGACAAGTCGCTGAAAGAACTGGCGGCAGTCTCGGACAAGGCTGTGATCCTGGAACGGGGCAAGACCGTCTGGTCTGGTGCCATGACCGACCTGACCCGGGACATTTCAGAAAGATATGTGGGGGTCTGATGGCGTTCGAGTTTCATCAGAAAGTGCTGTTCAGACACTGCGACGCTGCAGGGATCGTGTTCTACCCCCGATATTTCGAAATGATGAACGATTGTGTCGAGGCATTCTTTGATCAGGCCCTGAAAACGCCACTTGAGGAATTGCACAAAACTGCTGCGATCCCGACGGCCCAGATCGAAACCCAGTTTTCAGCGCCCAGCCGACATGGGGATGATCTGTCGTTTGCCCTCGTGATAAAAAAAGTCGGCCGCAGCTCGGCCGCGTATGTCATGACGGCCCATTGCCAGAAGACGCTTCGGTTCACCACAACGGCCACGCTTGTCTACGTCAACGGACAAGGCCGCCCAACCCCATGGCCGGACGCGCTTCGCGAAAACCTCACTGTATTCAAGGACCCTCAGACATGAGCCATCGCACTATCCACCCGACCGGCTGGTTGCCCGCCAAAGGATACGCTAACGGGATGCTGACCAAAGACGGCACGTTGCATATCGGCGGTCAAATCGGTTGGGATGCCAACAAGAAATTTGTCGAAGGCGGCTTCATCAGCCAGATGAAACAGGCTCTGCGCAACATCGCGGCGATTGTAGAAGAGGCGGGCGGGCAGGTCAGCGATGTGACCCGCCTGACATGGTTTGTAACCGACAAAAGCGAGTATCTGGCCCGGCAGGCCGAGGTCGGCGCCGCATATCGCGAGGTGTTCGGCAGGCACTTTCCGGCCATGTCTATGATCATTGTGGCCGGACTGGTCGAAGATGAAGCGCTGGTCGAAATCGAGGCAACTGCGCATCTGAGCTGATTGCCGAACACCCGAAACCGCCGTCGCATTTCCCGAACGCGCCATGCCGCGGTAGCGGCCCGTGCAATCCTCTGCCTTACGGATCGCGCACTGCTGTCGCACAAGCTGTACGAGCGGTGACAACTGCGCCGTGGATTGCGAGGTTTTTCGAGAAAAATGGTAGCCCGTAGGGGAATCGAACCCCTCTTTCCAGGTTGAAAACCTGGCGTCCTAACCGATAGACGAACGGGCCATCTGGACCTTGCAAGCGTAAATGGTAGCCCGTAGGGGAATCGAACCCCTCTTTCCAGGTTGAAAACCTGGCGTCCTAACCGATAGACGAACGGGCCACGCTGGCTTGTGGAGGGCCTTTTACGGCCTACCTTCCCCCCCCGCAAGCCGAAAAACGTAACGCAGGGCAACTTTTTTGAAACCCTTCCGGCCCGTTGGAAAACCGGGTCAATTCGCCTCGGCAGCGTCTTCCAGACGCAGTTGAACGCTCTGACGCCCACCCCAGGAATTCAACTCAAGCCGTCCGGCAAAATGAAAGCGCGCACCACCATGATTGGATAGCCGCTCGCCCAGAGGTCCCTCGAAAGCGCCAAAGGCGATCGCATCCAATCCGCCGGATATGCCGTCAGACAAGGACAGTTTCAGATGTGTTTCGCCCACCCGTTTGGCAAAGCGAACCTGAAGATCGGGAAGGGCATAACGTGGCGCGGGCGCACCGGCCCCAAAAGGTCCGGCCTGTTCTATCTGCTCGATCAGGTCTACCGACGTCGCAGTGGGCATCAATGCGCCGTCCAGCTTCAGGTCAGCCGGGCCAACCTGTCCTGCGCCCTGCTTGGCCAAAAGCTCGGACAGGCGCGCCATCGCAGGTTCCAGTTGATCGCGCATAACAGTCAGGCCCGCCGCCATCTTATGCCCGCCGCCCTTGACCAACAGACCCTCTGAGGCCAGGCGCTGGATCGACGCGCCAAGATCAACACCCGACACCGACCGGCCAGACCCCTTGCCCTCGTGACCATCAAACCCGATCACAATGGCGGGCCGGTTCGCCGCTTCCTTGAGGCGCGACGCAACGATCCCGACGACACCGGGATGCCAGCCCTCGTCGGCTGCCCAGACCAAAGGCGCATCGAGCCCCCGTTCTTCTGCCTGCGCCATGGCTGCGGCGCGCACGGCATTCTCGATCTCGCGCCGTTCCGTGTTCAACGCGTCCAACCGCTCAGAAAGTGCTTCAGCCTCGCTGACCGATCCCGTGCTCAACAGTCGCGCGCCCAGATCGGCCTGACCAATCCGCCCTCCTGCATTGACACGTGGACCCAGTAAAAACCCCAGATGATAACTGTTCGGTGCCGTATCCATGCGGGCCACATCTGACAGCGCGACAAGACCGGGTCGTTGTCTCTGCGCCATCACCTTCAGACCCTGCCGGACAAGCGCGCGATTGGCCTCGATCAATGGGGCCACATCCGCAACCGTGGCCAAAGCCACCAGATCCAGCAGAGGGATCAGGTCCGGCCCCTTGGCCCCGGCCTCGCGTAGCTGCCGCCCGGCCTCGACCAGCATCAGAAACACCACCGCAGCGGCACAGAGATAGCCCAGATCGCCGCTTTCATCCTGCCGGTTCGGGTTCACCACGGCCACGCAATCCGGCAGGGTTTCCCCGCCCAGATGGTGATCCAGCACGATCACATCCGAACCCTTGGCCGCAGCAATGGGTTTGTGACTCAGCGTTCCGCAATCCACGCAGATGATCAGATCATGGCTTTCCGCCAGTTCCTGCATGGCGGGCACATTGGGCCCATAGCCCTCATCTATCCGATCGGGCACGTAGAGCGTTGCGGGCGATCCCATCTGGCGCAGCCACACCAACAACAGCGCCGCCGAAGATCCGCCATCCACGTCATAATCCGCAAACACCGCGATTTTCTGCCGTTTGCGCACAGCTTCCAGAAACCGGGCCGCAGCAACTTCCATATCCCGCAATGCGCGCGGGTCAGGCAGCAGTTCTTTCAGCTTGGGCTCCAGAAACCCCGCGGCCTCCATCGCCGGGACACCGCGCCGCGCAAGAACCTGACAGACCGCACGGGGTAAATCGGTCTGCTGCGCCATCATCTCCGTTGCCCGCTCGACCTCGACCCCCGGTCCAACCCAGCGCCGCCCGCTCAACGATTGCTCAATACCCAGAAACGCCACATCTCACCTCATGCATCAAGGCCGGACCCATCCGGACCCGGCCTCTTCATCTTTTTACAAATACTCTCGCCGAAGGCAGCGGCGCAAGCCGCTATGCGTCGGTATGCGACCACATCGGCGTGCGGTAGGACATGCGCCGGACCGAGCCTGTCTTGGACCGCATCAACAACGTCGTCGTCTCGACCCAGCCCGGTTCCCGCTTGATGCGCGGCAGCAGCGAGCCTCCGGTCACGCCAGTGGCGGCAAAGATCACATCGGCGGTCACCATCTCGTCGCGCGCGTAAACGCGGTCCAGATCGGTGATGCCTGCCTTGGTGGCGCGGCCGCGCTCGTCATCATTGCGGAACAACAGCCGGCCAAAGATCTGGCCACCCATGCATTTCAGAGCCGCAGCCGCCAGCACGCCCTCAGGCGCGCCACCCTGACCCATATACATATCGATGCCGGTCACTTCGCTTTCGGCACAGTGCATGACACCGGCCACGTCGCCATCGGTGATCAGACGGATCGAGGCACCGGTCTCGCGCACCTCGGCGATCATCGCCTCGTGGCGCGGACGTTCCAGAATGCAGACGGTGATATCAGCAGGTTCGCAGCCTTTGGCCTTGGCCAGCGCCTCGACGCGTTCGCGCGGGGTCATGTCCAGATTGACGACGTTGTCGGGGTATCCCGGCCCAACGGCCAGCTTGTCCATATATACGTCCGGCGCATGCAGCATGGATCCGCGCGGGCCCATGGCGATCACGGTCAGCGCGTTGGGCATATCCTTGGCGGTCAGCGTGGTGCCTTCCAGCGGGTCCAACGCGATATCCACGCCGGGGCCTTCACCGGTGCCGACCTCTTCGCCGATGAACAACATCGGGGCTTCGTCGCGCTCACCTTCCCCGATGACGACCACGCCTGCGATATCCAGCAGGTTCAGTTGTTCGCGCATCGCGTTGACTGCGGCCTGATCGGCGGCTTTCTCGTCTCCGCGCCCCACAAGCGAGGCCGAGGCCAATGCAGCCTGTTCAGCCACCCGGGCCAGGCCCAAAGACAGCAGGCGGTCGTTAAAATCGGTCTTGGCGGCGTTCATGTCCCGTAATCCTTTGGTCAGTTCTGGCGTTTTATCCGGCATAGCCTGCGCGGCGCGCTGCCCGCAAGGGGTCAAACCTGCTCGATGCGAAGCGCGACGGGCGCTCCGGCCACCACATCCGTGGCGCGCAAGCCCTCAAGCGCATGGTCCAGTGTTGTGCGGGTGGTTTTGTGGGTCACGATCAGCACAGGGGCGGTGCTCTCGGAATGGCCGTATTGACGCATCCGGTCGATCGATACGCCAGAATCTCCCAAAATCGCGGCCACCTTGGCCAACGCTCCGGGTTTGTCCAGCAGACCAAGACGCAGATAATAGGGCGCGGGCAGGCCGGTGACGGCAGGCTTCGCCTCTTCCAGCGATGCCGCAGGGCGCCCAAATGTCGGGATTTGCAGCCCACGCGCCAGATCGCAGACATCGCCCATCACGGCGCTGGCTGTTGGTCCTTCGCCCGCACCGGGCCCGCGCAGCACGATCTGTTCGACCGCATCGCCATCCAGCACAACCATGTTGGTGCCGCCTTCCAGTTGACCCAGCGGCGAGTCACTGGGCACCAGGCAAGGCTGCATCCGTTGCTCAAGGCCACGAGCCGTGCGCTGTGCCACGCCCAGCAGTTTGATGCGATAGCCCATGTCGGCAGCCTGATGGATATCATCCAGGCTGATCTGCTGAATACCTTCGATCTCGATCCCGTCGAAATTGGGTTTGGTGCCAAACGCGATGGAAGACAACAGCGCCAGCTTGTGCGCTGCATCGATACCGCCGACATCGAGGTTCGGGTCAGCCTCAAGATAGCCCAACAGCGCACATTCCTCGAACAGGGCGTTATATCCAAGTTCCTGCGACTGCATCCGTGTCAGAATGTAGTTGCAGGTGCCGTTCATGACGCCCATGACGCGCGTGATTTCATTGCCTGCCAGCCCTTCGGTCAGGGATTTGATGACCGGGATGCCCCCGGCCACAGCGGCCTCGAACCGGATCACGCGATCGGAAGCTTCGGCTTTTTCGGCCAGTTCCTGACCGTGAATGGCCAGCAGCGCCTTATTGGCGGTGACAACATCCTTGCCACTGGCCAACGCCGCCTCGACCGAGGCCCTGGCCGGGCCGTTTTCGCCGCCCATAAGTTCGACAAAAACATCGATGTCATCGCGACTGGCCAGGGCAACCGGATCGGTTTCCCAGGCGTAATCGGTCAGCGAAACACCCCGATCCTTGCTTGCGTCCCGTGCAGAAACAGCGGTGATTTCGATAGGGCGACCGGTACGAGCCTGCAGCAAGTCTGCGTGACGGCGGACGATCTTGACGACACCCACGCCAACGGTGCCCAAACCTGCAATTCCAAGCCGCAGCGCCTGTGTCATCCCGTGGGGTCCTTTCCGCTCGAATGTGCTGCACGCAGCACCACCATGTCCTTTGTCGGCTGCCTTAGCGGGTTCGGCGCAGGGGCGCAATCCGAGTCGCGCCGCTGATCACATGAACGGCAGAGATTAGTGGCGAAACCCTAGTTGGTTTGTGCGTTCTGCAATGCTTCGGCCCGTTTTGTCAGGGCCTCGGCGCGTGCCGTCAGCTCTTCCTCGACTTCCGCAGCCTCATTGATGGGATCAACGGGCGCGCCAAGCGTTTCATCCAGCGGGATCAGACGCGGGTAAGGGGCTTTGCGCAGCGATGCCGCCTCGCGCCCCTCAAGCTCGGGGATGTCGGCGCAGCCGGCGCAGGCAATCATCAGAACGATCAAAGGCAACGGTTTCATCGGGCATCTTTCGGTTGCGCTATGGTGACTGTGATGCACCTTTTGCTGGCCCGGATCAAGCGGGGCTTCTATATGAACGATTGTTCATATATCGTGACGCCATGGCGCGCACTCAAGGTTCCCATTCTGATATCACCGGCCCCCGTATCCGCAAAGCGGCGCTTAGCCTGTTTGCGCGGCATGGGTACGCTGCGGTGTCGATGCGTCAGATTGCCAAGGACGTGGGCGTGCAGGCCGGGGCGCTTTACAACTACACGCCGGACAAGCAAAGCCTGCTGTATCACCTGATGCGCGAACATATGCAGGACCTTATGACAGCCTATGACGCGCTGGACACGCCCGACCACCCCGAGGCCGCGCTCCGCCAGTTCGTCAGCTTTCACATCCGCTTTCACCTGCAGCGCCCGGATGAGGTTTTCATCGCCTATATGGAACTGCGCAACCTGACGCCCGAGAATTTCGCGGATATCGAGGCCTTGCGCCGCCGCTATGAAAACGCGCTGGAGGCGATCCTGCAAACCGGACAGGCACGCGGAGAGTTCTCGGTTTCCGACACCAAGATCACCACGCTGGCGGTCATTGCGATGCTGAACGGCGTGATGACGTGGTACCGTGCGGGCGGACGGCTGTCGCTGGACGAGGTCGAGCAGGTCTATTGGGACATGGTGCGCAAGGCCGTTTCGGGCTGAGCCTCGCCGATCAGGTCAGTGGGCGGGCCGAATGAATGTTCCGTTGCGAAGTTCTTTGAATGCTTGCTGCAGCTCGGCCTGCGTGTTCATGACGATCGGGCCATGCCATGCCACAGGCTCATTGATCGGTGCGCCTGATATAAGCAGGAACCGGACGCCTTCGGGGCCTGCCTGAACCGTGATCTCGTCGCCCGTGCCGAACCGGACGAGGGTTCTGTCGCCGGACATGTCGCGGATGTTCACCTCTTGCCCCGCCACCTCTTTTTCCAACAGGACCCCTGTGGGTTGCGACGCATCCGCAAAGGCCGCCTGACCTTCGAAAACATAAGCAAACGCGCGGCGGTACGTGTCGATGCGAAAGGTTTTTCTGACGCCGGCCGGGATATGGATGTCGAGATACTGTGGATCAGCGGCAATTCCATCAACAGGCCCTGTCTTGCCCCAGAACTCACCCACAATGACCCGAACGATTGTGCCGTCATCATCCGTGATCTCGGGGATTTCCGTGCTTTGAACATCCTGATAGCGCGGCGCGGTCATCTTGTGGGCAGAGGGCAAATTCCCCCACAGCTGAAAGCCATGCATCTGGCCGGTCGCCGCACCTTTGGGCATTTCCTGATGCAGGATACCAGACCCGGCGGTCATCCACTGCACGTCTCCGGCACCCAAAGTCCCGTGATTGCCCAGCGAGTCGCTGTGATCCACGGTGCCGGACAGCACATAGGTGATGGTCTCGATGCCGCGATGCGGATGCCAGGGAAACCCCGCCTGATAATCTTCTGGCCGTTCATTTCGAAAATCGTCAAACAGCAGGAACGGATCCAACTCGGACGGGTCCTGAAACCCGAAGGCCCGGTGCAGTTTTACTCCGGCACCTTCCATCGTGGGCACGGCCTTGCGCGTTTCCAATGTGGGTCTGAGGGACATGGGAGCCTCCTGATTTGTTGACTGGAACTTAGCCTGCGTCCCCATGGGTTCAATTTGCGCAGAAACACCGGGTCTGTGCATCGGTGCTCAGAGGTGCTTGTTCCTTGCCCGATGTTGCGGATAGACAGGGCGCACAGGCAGGAGGAAGACATGCAACAAGACGTTCTGGCCACGGTAAGCGCCTCGACCCCACGGCGCTGGCTTGGAGTTGGCATGCTGATTTGCGTTGGCGCATTGGTGGTTTACGTCGCGCTGGCGTCCCCGCCTGAGCCGGAATGGCAGATTTTCCTGCTGATCGTCGGGGCAGGGGCCCTCTGGTTGTCGCACCGCATGTGGACCGCGACCGAAGATGTAATCGAACTGACCCAATCCGAGTTGCGCACGCGTTCGGGTCAGGTCATTTGTTCGGTGGAAGATATCGAGTCGGTGGACCGCGGCGTGTTCGCCTTCAAACCATCCAATGGTTTCCTGGTCCGCACGAAAGGACCCTATGCGCGGTTTTGGGCTCCGGGCCTGTGGTGGAGGTTCGGACATCGCATCGGGATCGGCGGCATGACAGCGGCCGCCGAAACCAAGTTCATGTCAGAGGTGCTGACAGCGATGCTGAGCGAACGAAGCTAGGCTCAGACGGCTCCGTCGATCTCGTTTGTGAAGCGAGGACGCGTGAAAACAAAGTTCTCAAAAGTGACTGAGTAGGGAATGCCCGCCGCAAAAATCGGATCATATCGGTTCGATGTCTCGACGATAATCAACGTGTCCTGATTGGGCATAGGCGGCAGTTTGGATCGCAACTGATCGATATTGCCATTATCCCACTCGTTCGCGAAGCCGCGCGCAGTGGACCAACGTACGTAGTGGCGGTCGTCTTGGGCGTCAAAGGCGATCAATGTCAGCCGCAGGCTGATCGGTGTGCCATTATTTACCATGGTTTGCATCAGCAATTGCAGGGAATCGACATAGGTATCGGTAATTGTTTGCGTTTCTCGCGAGACCAGATCGCTGACCGTATAGGCCGCCTTGAGGTTCGAGGAGCTCTGACGGAACCCTTCGAAAAAGGTAAAGGTTGCCATCATGGTCCAAAGCAGCATGGGCAGGATCAGAATGGCTTCGACAGTCAGGACGCCACTTTCGTCCTCTTTAAACGCTCTCAGGCGTTTGAACGGGTTTGCATTCAGTTTCATGATCTTAGATAGGCTCCTGAACAAATGCGGTGGTCGCCGTCAGAGCGTATTGCCCGGTGTCATCGACAAGGGCCTGACCGATTGTCGAGGTTGGGAAGACAGGATCGATACGGGCGCAGGCTCGCAGGATCATCAGTTCGTTTTCCTGACCGTTGGTGAAGTTGAGAACCGGTTTCACCTCTTCCGACTTGTCCGTGCAATCCGGAGTCGTGCTTAGCACAATACCGGTAAATGCATCCTGACGGATCATCTCAAGACGCAGGTTATCATTGCATTCCTTGATGAAGTTTGCCCGCAGGCAGATGGCGTCTTTCAAGTCGTCATGCTGCGGGTTGGTACCTGTTCCCAGGCGGATGTCGCGCACGGTCAGATCGACCGCGCGCTCCAACATGGCTTGTTGCATCGTCACCAATGACAGCTCAATCCCGCCAAGCACTAGGAACATAAAGCCCGGGAAAAGGAGACAGAACTCGACCGTTACGCTTCCTTTTTCCGATTTTCTGAAGCGCCGTAGTTTTGACAGGGCTTTGAGTATCATTGTGTCAGCCTCAGTTTGCGGATTGACGAAGCGATCGATGCAAAGGCGTCTTCAAGGTCCAGGCCATTCACGTCATATACGTGGCTGGCAGAGCTCGCACAGTCTTTGATGGTTCGATAGCCGGCTCTGGGTGCCTCGAATGCGATACCGTACACGATGATGCCCTGATCTTTTGCGGCATCACAGACATGCTTGGTGTGCTGGTTCTTGGCAGCCGTTTCAACCTTCGCATAGGCCTTGTCGGTCCATTCCGCCTGCGCGCTGGGTTGCCAATGGTAGTTATACTCGGCAATCCATTCGAGTGACGCACGGTTCAGAAGCTCGGGATATGTCAGTCGAATTGCAGTCCCGGGCTCTTGGTTCGAGGCGGTTTCCGGATTGGGGCTGCCATAGGGATGGTCATTCCACACCTGGTTCACGCCCCGGCCTTGTTGCGGCCAGATGAACTTGTGCGGGTTGCCTTCCGAGTGGAACACAGAATAGTCGCCAGAAACAATGTGATACCGCCCGGTATAGTAGTCGTACCAATACCGGTTGGCGCCCGAGTCCGCATTGTACCAGACGTCGGAATACCCTTCCCGCAGTGACGGGTTCAGCATGAACTGATCCGTATTCTGGCCGTCGGTCATCACGATTGCGATTTTCAGAACGTCCCCGCCGTAATCGGACGGACGGTTAGCAAACTTCGCTGGAACGATCTTCTTAGGCGAGTAGGGCAGGTCTTCTTCCGCCGAAAGGTCTTTGACAATCCCGCGCATGCTGGGGTCCAGCAGGGCGACACCCCATTTCATCCCAACGTCGATAGAAGTATTGCCCTTCGGAGTCATTTTTCCGATTTCCGCCAACAGCTTGTCCATGTTGTCGGTCAAAGGCGTAATCGCACTTCCGGGGCGAACCGGGCATACCGGAGTATCGATTGTACCCTCGGAATAGGTAAAGGGGTCGAAATGCGCGGTGCGCTCCAACCGGTCATTACGCTCCAGATCCGAATCGCTGTATTGTTCCGGGATGAAGTTCACGCAATGCGAGTAGTTATGCTCGCTGGTGACATCATTGAACTTGTTCAACAGGGTTTCACCGGCATTGACTTGCGTTGCGTAAGGGATGACCGAGATCGAAATCTGCGACTCACCTTCTTTGTCCAGCATGAGTCTGACAAAGTCGGATGCCGATTTCTTCAGAACTTCGATCTTGGATTTTGTGCGATCCGCCGATGCCCATCTCATCGAACCGGAAATGTCCAGAACCAGCGAGATTTCAACAGCACCGATCGATTCTTCGGCGGCGCTGGTCGCCGTGGCCGTCATATCGAGGATGCCATAGTAGCTCATGAAGTTGGTCGGGATAACAGATTCAGCCGTTGCCAGAACCTTTCTTGACCCAAAGCTGTCTTCGACCTTCACATCCTTGAGCTTTTCAAGAAGCCCAGCCTTGTCCAGGTAAGACTCAACAACTGTTTTAGGCGATTCCGTCTGGTCCAGGTCCGCGGCGGCCAAAACCGCCCGGTCAAGAGTGGACTGAAGGGTTGCACGATCACGTTCGAACTTCATCAGGTCAACGCCAATGCCTGTGACAGCAAGCATTGCAAGAAACCCGATCAGAACAAAGATCGTGAAAGTCCCATCTTCTTTTTCAGCAAATCGCCGTAGACTAATAGACTTGTATGTAGGCGAGCAGCCGCCTTTATTATGCACGTGTGTTTTCATTTCGAAGACTCCGCTGAGCAGGCCGAGTAAAGCCGCCATGGAAAAAACTACATAATAAGGTTAATTTTTAAACGTGGCGGGAATTGGGCGAAATTGGCTTGGTTTTGGCCGGTTTAGGTGAATCTGCGCTATAATTCGGACGTCTGCAGGTGATCTGTTGTCGCATTGGGAACAATAGTCGCGAATTCGACCAATGAGGACGACTCAGCTCGGCCCCCTACATCCGCCGTTCATAAAATGATGAAAAAAAGTGCAGTTGGTGATTGCAGCCCGCGTTCAGTGGTGCGACAAAACGCCATGGAGTTCGTCATTAAGTGGCACGGAGGATTGTATGACCGGCATTAAAGAACCCAGCTTTCGCGAAAGTGTTGATCTGATGTTCAACAGGGCGGCGTCCCTGATGGATTTGCCGCCCGGTCTGGAGGAAAAGATCCGGGTTTGTAATGCCACTTATACCGTGCGCTTTGGTGTTCGGTTGCGCGGAAAGATCCAAACGTTCACCGGATACCGTTCCGTCCATTCAGAACACATGGAGCCGGTGAAAGGCGGAATCCGCTATGCGCTGGCAGTGAACCAGGACGAGGTCGAGGCGCTGGCGGCGCTGATGACCTATAAATGTGCGCTGGTCGAGGCACCTTTTGGCGGCTCGAAAGGGGGGCTGTGCATTGATCCCCGCCAATACGAAGAACATGAGATGGAACAGATCACCCGCCGGTTCGCCTATGAACTGGCCAAGCGCGACCTGATCAACCCGTCTCAGAACGTGCCCGCCCCGGATATGGGGACGGGAGAGCGTGAGATGGCCTGGATGGCCGACCAGTACGCGCGGATGAACACCCGGGATATCAACGCGCGCGCCTGTGTGACGGGCAAGCCGCTGAATGCGGGTGGCATCTCGGGCCGGGTCGAGGCGACAGGGCGCGGCGTGCAATATGCACTGCGCGAGTTTTTCCGCCATCCAGAGGACGTCAAGAAGGCCGGGATGTCCGGTTCTCTGGACGGAAAGCGGGTCATCGTGCAGGGGCTGGGGAATGTGGGGTACCACGCCGCCAAGTTCCTGAGCGAGGAAGACGGCGCGCGCGTTGTGGGGGTCATCGAATGGGACGGGGCGCTGTACAACCCTGACGGCATCGATGTTGAGGCTGTGCGCCAGTGGATCGTCAAGCATGGGGGCGTCAAGGACTACCCGGATGCAACGCATACGGCGGAAGGTGCTGCAGTTCTGGAAGAAGAATGCGATATTCTGATCCCGGCGGCCCTGGAAGGTGTGATCAATCTGTCGAACGCGGAACGGATCAAGGCCCCGCTGATCATCGAGGCTGCGAACGGTCCGGTGACGGCAGGTGCGGATGAGATCCTGCGCAAGAAGGGCACCGTGATCATCCCGGATATGTACGCTAACGCGGGCGGTGTGACGGTGTCTTACTTCGAATGGGTCAAGAACCTCAGCCATATCCGCTTTGGCCGGATGCAGCGCCGTCAGGAAGAGGCGCGCCATGAGTTGATCGTCAGCGAACTGGAGCGTCTGGATCGCTACCTGGGCGATGCCTGGTCAATGTCACCGGACTTCAAGGCCAAGTATCTCAAGGGTGCGGATGAGCTTGAGCTGGTGCGTTCGGGTCTCGATGACACGATGCGGATCGCCTATCAGTCGATGAGCGAGGTCTGGCATGACCGTGCGGATGTGGATGATCTGCGCACCGCGGCCTATATCGTGGCGATTGATCGCGTCTCAAAAAGCTATCGCGCCAAGGGGCTGTAAACGCCGCGCCAGAATGGCAGGAGAAGCAATGGAAGGCGTGGCGATGTCGTCACGCCTTCTTTATGTGTCGCTGTGTGGCAAGTTCTTGTCGAAATCAGAGGCGGCATCGGGCCTGCGTCCGGGTACCTCTGATCTGACTGGAGCAGGTTCCAGCGCAGCGCAAGGAGGGGCGAATGCGGTTTTCCGGGTTTCGGGTTCTCAGAGAAGGACTGACCGGCAACAAGGGATGGACCCCTCATTGGCGCGATCCTGCGCCGAAACCCGAGTATGACATCGTCATCATCGGCGGCGGCGGTCATGGGTTGAGCACGGCGTATTATCTGGCCAAGGAACATGGCCTGACCAATGTTGCGGTGTTGGAGAAAGGCTATATTGGCGGAGGCAATGTTGGGCGCAACACGACGATTGTGCGGGCCAATTATTTCCTGCAGGGCAATTCCGAGTTCTATTCGCATTCGCTGAAACTGTGGGAGGGTCTTGAGGAGGACCTGAATTACAACGTGATGCACTCGCAGCGCGGGATCATCAACCTGTTCCACTCGGACGGGCAACGCGATGCAGCCGCGCGGCGGGGCAATATGATGATCAGCCAGGGCGATGACGCGATCCTGTTGAGCCGGGATCAGTTGCGAGAGATGTTGCCTTATCTGAATTACGACGATCTGCGGTTTCCGCTATATGGCGGGTTGTACCATCCGCGTGGTGGCACGGCGCGGCATGATGCGGTGGCATGGGGTTATGCGCGTGGAGCGGATCAGCGCGGCGTGGATCTGATCCAGAACTGCGAAGTCACCGGGATCGATATCGAAAACGGTTCAGTGCGGGGTGTGCAGACATCACGCGGGCCGATCCGGGCGAAGAAAGTGGCCATGGTTGCCGCAGGCCGATCCGGGCAGGTGGCGGCGATGGCCGGGATGCGGCTGCCGATTGAAAGTCATGTGTTGCAGGCCTTTGTGACCGAAGGGTTGAAGCCCTGCATCGACCATGTGGTGACCTTTGGCATGGGGCATTTCTATATCAGCCAGTCGGATAAGGGCGGGTTGGTGTTTGGCGGCGATCTGGATTTCTACGCCTCTTACGCGGCGCGGGGAAACCTGCCCACGGTGGAAAGCGTGATGGAGGCCGGGGTCGCCCTTATGCCAATGATCGGCAAGGCGCGGGTGCTGCGATCCTGGGGCGGGATCATGGATATGTCGCCGGATGGCTCTCCGATCATTGATCGCACGGATATCGACGGGCTCTATCTGAATTGCGGCTGGAACTATGGTGGGTTCAAGGCGGTACCGGGTTCGGGCAACGTGTTTGCGCATCTGATCGCGACGGATCGGTACTATGAGAACGCGACCGGGTTCCGTCTGGATCGCTTCCGCACCGGGCGCGGGATTATTGATGAAGAGGGCAAGGGCTCTCAACACAATCTGCATTGAGGGTGGCGATGTTGGATTTGAGTATTTTTGAAAAGATGAAGCAGGGGATGCGGGTATGAGGATTACCTGTCCTTATTGTGGTGAACGCGACCGGCGCGAGTTTTATTGTCGTGGTGCGGCCGTCGATCTGGACCGTCCCGCCCCGGATGCCGGGGCTGAGGCTTGGGACGATTTTGTCTATCTGCGAGACAATCCGGCGGGCGCGACGCGGGAGCTTTGGTATCACGAAGGTGGCTGCGGCGCTTGGATCGTCGTGACGCGCGATACGGTTACGCATGAGATGTTGGGCTCGCAACTGGCGTCTGAGGTGCAGGCATGAGGGTCGCGGGCAAGGGGCTGGTTGATCGGACGCAAACGGTGCCGTTTGTGTTTGATGACGTCGGTTATGAAGGGTTTCAGGGCGACACAGTGGCCTCGGCTCTGTTGGCCAATGGCGTTCGGCTTTTCGGGCGGTCGTTCAAATATCACCGCCCGCGCGGGGTGCTGACGGCGGGCAGTGAGGAACCCAACGCATTGGTGACGGTCGGCCACGGGGCGGCGCAAGAGCCCAATGTGCGTGCCACCATGCAGGAGATTTACCCTGGGCTTGAGGCGCGCAGCCAGAACCGCTGGCCCAGTCTTGGGTTTGATGTGATGGCGGTCAATGATCTGGCCGCGCCGTTTCTGGGCGCGGGGTTTTATTATAAGACCTTCATGTGGCCCAAAAGCTTTTGGGAAAAGCTTTATGAACCTGTGATCCGCCGCGCCGCCGGGCTGGGGGCGCTGTCCGGGGAGGATAATGCTGACAAGTACGAAAGCGCCTATGCCTTCTGTGATCTGTTGGTCATTGGTGCCGGGCCTGCGGGGTTGATGGCTGCATTGACCGCCGCGCGCGCCGGGGCGGATGTTATTCTGGCGGATGAAAACGCGCGGATGGGCGGGCGGTTGTTGGCCGAGACCTATGAGGTTGATGGCAAGCCGGGTCCTGCCTGGGCGGATGAGGTTCTGGCCGAACTCAGCAGCATGGACAATGTGCGCTTGATGGCCCGCACCACGGTCGCGGGTGTCTATGATCAGGGCACCTATGCGGCGCTGGAGCGGGTGCTGCATCATTCGGATCGCCGCCCGAATGGGGCGCCGCTGGAAACGTATTGGCGGATCGTGGCGAAGCGATCTGTTCTGGCCGCAGGGGCGTTGGAGCGCCCGGTCGCCTTCCGCGACAATGACCGTCCGGGGATCATGACGGCCGGGGCCGTGCGGGCCTATCTGAACCGCTGGGGCGTCAGCCCGGGGCAGAACGTGACCATCTTTGGCAACACCAATGACATCCACCGAACCGCGCGGGATTTGCTGGACGCCGGTGTGCATGTCGCCGCAGTGATCGACAGCCGCCATGATGCGCCTTTGTCTGATGAGTACGAAGTGCTGCGCGGTGCTCAGGTCTGTGGCAGTTCCGGTCGCAAGGGGCTGGAATCGATCACGGTGCGGCGTCCAAGCGGCGAAGAACGTATTCAATCGGATTGTCTGGCGATGACCGGCGGGTGGAATCCCTCGGTCCACCTGACCTGTCACATGAATGGCCGCCCGACTTGGAAGCGTGAGATCGAAGGCTTTGTGCCCACACCCGGCGCTGTTCCGGGTATGGTGACGGCAGGGGCCTGCAACGGCACGTTCTCGACCGCGTCTTGCTTGCGCGAAGGGGTTGAGGCGGCTGAAGGCGTACTGGCTGATCTGGGTTTGAAAGCGCCTAAGACCGTTCTGCCGCAGGCCGAGGATACGCCTTATGAGATTACTCAGCTTTGGGCCGTTCCCGGCAAGGGGCGCGCTTGGCTGGATTTCCAGAACGATGTGACGGTGAAAGATGTCAAGCAGGCCGCGACCGAGAACTTCAGGTCCGTCGAGCATATGAAGCGTTACACGACGCAAGGCATGGCGACCGATCAGGGCAAGAACTCGAACGTGGCGGCGCTGGCCATTTTGGCCGATGCCACCGGGCGGGGGATACCCGAGACCGGGACCACCACGTTCCGCCCACCATATTCCCCGATTGCCATTGCGGCGCTGGGTGCCGGTGCGGAAGGAAAGGGGTTCAAACCTCAGCGCTTTACCACATCGCATAAGGCGACCATTGCGCGGAAGGCTCCGTTGATTGAGGCGGGTTTGTGGTACCGGCCCAGTTACTTCCCGCGGGACGGGGAAACCAACTGGCGGCAATCCTGTGACCGTGAGGTCAATATGGTGCGTCAGGCCGTTGGGGTCTGCGATGTATCGACGCTTGGCAAGATCGACATTCAGGGGCCGGATGCGGGAGCGTTTCTGGATTTCGTCTATACGAACATGTTCTCGACCCTCAAGGTTGGCCGCGCGCGTTATGGCCTGATGCTGCGCGAGGATGGGTTCGTCATGGATGATGGCACCACCGCGCGGCTGGGCGAGACGCATTACCTGATGACCACGACCACCGCTGCGGCGGGCGAGGTGATGAAACATCTGGAGTTTGTGCATCAGGGCCTGCGCCCCGATCTGGATGTCTCGTTCACCTCGGTGACCGAGCAATGGGCGCAATTCGCTGTGGCCGGGCCGAAATCGCGCGAGGTGTTGAACGGCTTGTTGGATACCCCGCTGGATGATGACAACTGGCCGTTCATGGCCTGTGGGCCGGTCTCGGTGCTGGGCGTTCCGGGGCGTTTGTTCAGGATTTCATTTTCGGGCGAGCATGCCTATGAGATCGCCGTGCCCGCGCGCTATGGCGCGAGCCTGTTCGATATTCTGACCGAACGGGCCGAGGCGCTGGGCGGAGGTCTTTACGGGATGGAGGCACTGAACGTTCTGCGCATCGAGAAGGGCTTTATCACGCATTCCGAAATCCATGGTCGGACAACCGCGTATGATATCGGCATGGGGCGGATGGTGTCGCAGAAGAAAGACTGTATCGGCAAGACCATGTCTGAACGTCCCGGGCTGGAAGAGGACGGGCGCGAACGCTTGGTCGGGCTGAAACCCATCGGGGAAAGCAAGGAGTTACTGGCCGGTGCGCATCTATATGACGAGGAAGCCGAGCCGGTGCGCACCAATGATCAGGGCTATCTGACCTCGGTCTGCTATTCGCCGACGTTGCAGTCGATGCTGGGGCTGGGTTTCCTTGCGGACGGGCCGGACAGGTACGGGGAAATCGTGAAGATGGTCGATCACCTGCGCGGCGTGACGACCCTGTGCGAAGTGGTGAATCCGGCCTTTTTTGACCCCGAAGGAGGGCGTGTGCGTGGATAAGCTGATTGCGATAACCCCCTGCAACGGATTGCTGCCGCTGACAGTCGGTTCGGTGGCGCTCAGCGAAGAAGACGTGGGCGCGATCCATTCGATCTCGCCTTTCAAAGGCAAGCAAAAGGCGGTGTCCGATGCAATGAAGGTCGCGCATGGGATCACCTATCCGGCGGCCAACAGGGCAACAGGTAAGGCGGGCGCGCGGGCGGTCTGGTTCGGTTATGCGCAGGCGCTGCTGATGGGGCCGGAACCGGATGCGGCGCTGCGAGACCATGCGGCGATTGTGGATCAGTCCGACGCGTGGACCATCGTACGGCTGCAGGGGGCCGGGGCCGAGGACGTTCTGGCGCGGCTTGTCCCTCTTGATATGCGGCCCGCGCAATTCAAACGTGGCCACACGGCGAGGACTTTGCTGTTCCACATGGCCGTCTCGGTCACACGTGTCGGAGAAGGTGTATTTCAGATCATGGTGTTCCGGTCGATGGCTGAAACATTGGTGCATGATCTGAAAAGGGCGATGGAAGGTGTTGCGTCGCGCGGGTAGGATCAACGGAACTCAACTGATTCCGGAGCCGCGCCATGTTTCGCCCATTGCTTGCCTTGATCCTTCTGTCGACACCCGCCTTTGCGCAGGAAACCAAAGAGGAAAGCTGCAGCTATCAGGCTGACGTCGTTCGTGCGATTCAGAAGGCGCGACTGGATCGGGTCAAAGAGGCGGATGTTGCGGCGACAATCGCCTCTGGCAATCCCGCATGGCCGTCCAATTACAGTGCGGCGATCCCGCAATTGACGTCGTGGGTTTATGAGCAAAAACGGCGGGACCTGCGCAAGACGGATTTTGGCGGCGTGCTGTATCAGCAGTGCGTCGATAACTGGGATCAGATTCAGGCCCTGAAAAACAACCTCAACAACTGATATGTCGCTGCCCCCCGGATTTCTGGATGAACTGCGCACGCGCCTCAGCCTGTCTCAGGTTGTCGGGCGCAAGGTCATGTGGGACCAGCGCAAATCCAATCAGGGCAAGGGCGATATGTGGGCACCGTGCCCGTTTCACCACGAAAAGACGGCGTCGTTCCATGTCGATGACCAAAAGGGATTTTACTACTGTTTCGGCTGCCATGCCAAAGGCGACGCGATCAGTTTTGTGAAAGAGACCGAGAATGTCTCGTTCATCGAAGCGGTTGAGATTCTGGCGCGCGAGGCCGGGATGCCGATGCCCGCGCGCGACCCCAAGGCGCAGGAAAAACAAGACCGCCGTGCGCAACTGGCCGAGGTGATGGAACAGGCGGTACAGTTCTTCCGTCTGCAATTGAAGACCGGGGCAGGGGCTGCGGCGCGCGATTACCTGACGCGTCGGGGCTTGGATGTGCAGGCTTTGGATCGGTGGGAGATCGGGTTTGCCCCGGATGGCTGGCAGGCGTTGTGGGATCATCTGACTGGCAAGAATGTTGCCGAGGACCTGATCCTAGGCGCGGGGCTGGCCAAGCCATCGAACAAGGGCAAGAAACCCTATGACACGTTCCGCAACCGGATCATGTACCCAATCCGCGACCCGCGCGGGCGGTGCATCGCGTTTGGCGGTCGGGCGATGGACCCCAATGACAACGCCAAATACCTGAACTCACCCGAAACCGAGTTATTCGACAAAGGCCGCAGCCTCTACAATCACGGCCCTGCGCGGCAGGCGGCGGGCAAAGGACAGCCGCTGATCGTGGCCGAAGGGTATATGGACGTGATCGCACTGGCCGAAGCCGGGTTCGGCGCGTCGGTCGCTCCGTTGGGAACCGCGATTACCGAGCATCAGTTGCAACTGCTCTGGCGGATTTCCGATGAGCCGATCATTGCGCTGGACGGTGACACCGCAGGGCTACGCGCGGCGATGCGGGCGGTCGATCTGGCCCTGCCGCTGCTAGAGGCAGGCAAGTCCCTACGCTTTGCCCTGATGCCCGAAGGTAAGGACCCGGACGATCTGCTGCGCGCCGATGGGCCGGGGGCGGTACAAGCGGTGCTGGAAGGCGCGATACCGATGGTCAAGCTGCTGTGGCAGCGTGAGACCGACGGCAAGGTCTTTGACAGCCCCGAGCGCAAGGCGGCTTTGGACAAGTCGCTGCGTGAGAAGATCAAGCTGATCCGCGATCCCTCAATCCGGTCCCATTACGGGCAGGAAATTAAGGACTTGCGCTGGCAATTGTTTCGCCCGCAGCGACAATCGTCAAATCGCCAATGGCAGCCGCGTGGCAAGTGGCAACCGCAGGCGCAGCCTGCGACACCGGGCGCGCGGGCGTCGTTTCTGGCCTCGGCCGAGAACGCGGATATCCAACTGCGCGAAGCGGCCATTTTGGCAATTGCCATTCTAAATCCGCAGGTTGTGGTGCAATTCGAAACCCAATTGGAAGAAATGGAGTGCCACGATCCCGACCACGCGGCGCTGCGCGGCGCGATCCTGCGGCACGCGATTGACGATCCCGAAAACCTGCAAGACCACATCATGCAAACTTTGGGGCCTGAACCCCTTGAAAACCTGCTGGCCCTTCGCCATGTGGCAGTGATCCCCTGTGTGTATAAACCGGGCGACGTTGAAAAGGCCGAGATGACGCTGGCCGAGGAACTCGCAAAGATCAAAGCGCTCCGGGGGTTGGATGCTGAGATTGCCGAAGCGGCGGAGGAGTTGTCTGATCTGGCCGATGAGGCGCTGACATATCGGCTGGCACAAGCCGCCGAAGAGCGCAACCGTACAAGCCGAAGCCAGAATGAGGACAGGGCCGTTTTCGACATCGCCGACAATGGTGCGCGAATCAACCGCGACGAGAAAGACGCGTTTGAGGCCATCATGTCTGGTATTAATTTCGAGCGGAAACGCCGGTAAACTGGTGTTTTCGTAAGGCACTGGAGAAGAAAAACAGGTAAACGGGTGGCCGAATCACTTCTACGCGCTAATGATTCGGCTCTAACGAATCACCCATCCCTGCAGGAGCATTGAATGGCCGCCAAGGATACGAACGAAGACCGCAAATCCGACGAGCAGGAACAGGAAATCTCACTGGACATGAGCCAGGCCCAGGTCAAGAAGATGATCGCCGAGGCTCGCGAGAAAGGCTACATCACATACGACCAGCTCAATCAGGTGCTGCCGCCTGATCAAGTCAGCTCGGAACAGATCGAGGACGTGATGTCGATGCTGTCCGAGATGGGCATCAACATCATCGAAGATGAAGAAGCCGAAGAAGAAGAGAACAAAGGCTCGACCGAACTGGTCACCACTGACACCAACCGCGAGGTTGCGCTGTCGAGCGGGCAGACCGAAAAGCTGGATCGCACCGACGATCCCGTGCGCATGTATCTGCGCGAGATGGGATCGGTCGAACTGCTGAGCCGCGAGGGCGAGATTGCCATCGCCAAGCGGATCGAAGCGGGTCGCAACACGATGATCGCGGGCCTCTGCGAAAGCCCTCTGACCTTCCAGGCGATCACCATCTGGCACGACGAATTGCTGTCCGAAGACATTCTGCTGCGCGATGTCATCGATTTGGAAACCACCTTTGGCAACCAGATGGACGAAGATGGCGACGTGCAGGAGCCGGTCGTTGACACCTCGGCCGTTCAGGCGGCGAAGCCGGAAAAAGACACTGGCCCGGAACTGGACGCCGACGGCAATCCGATTGCCAACGACGACGACGATGACGAAGACGATCAGGCCAATATGTCGCTGGCCGCGATGGAAGCTGCCCTGAAAGATCAGGTACTGACAACGCTGGAACGAATCTCGACCGATTTTGCAATGCTGTCGGAAATGCAGGACAGCCGGATTTCGGCCACCCTGAACGAAGACGGCACGTTCAGCGAAAAAGACGAAGAGACCTATCAGAAACTGCGCGCCGAGATTGTGGAACTGGTGAACGGGCTTCACCTGCACAACAACCGGATCGAAGCTCTGATTGACCAGCTCTATGGCATCAACCGCCGCGTCATGTCGCTGGACAGTGCGATGGTGAAACTGGCCGACCAGGCCCGTATCAACCGTCGCGAGTTTATCGACGCATACCGTGGCCGCGAACTGGACCCGAACTGGCTGTCCGAGATGGCGGAAAAGCCGGGCCGGGGCTGGCAGATGTTCATCGAACGCTCAACCGACAAGGTTGAGGAACTGCGCAACGATATGGCTCAGGTCGGGCAATATGTGGGTCTGGATATTCCTGAATTCCGCCGCATCGTGCAGCAGGTTCAGAAGGGCGAGAAAGAGGCCCGGCAGGCCAAGAAGGAAATGGTCGAAGCCAACCTGCGTCTTGTGATCTCAATCGCCAAAAAATACACGAACCGCGGCCTGCAATTCCTTGATCTTATTCAGGAAGGTAACATCGGCCTGATGAAGGCGGTGGACAAGTTCGAATACCGCCGTGGCTATAAGTTCTCGACCTATGCGACATGGTGGATCCGTCAGGCGATCACGCGGTCTATCGCGGATCAGGCGCGCACCATCCGTATTCCGGTTCATATGATCGAAACGATCAACAAGCTGGTGCGGACCGGTCGCCAGATGCTGCACGAAATCGGACGCGAGCCGACGCCGGAGGAACTGGCTGAAAAGCTGCAGATGCCGCTTGAGAAGGTGCGCAAGGTGATGAAAATCGCCAAAGAGCCGATCAGCCTTGAGACGCCGATTGGCGATGAGGAAGACAGCCAACTGGGTGATTTTATCGAGGACAAGAATGCTGTGCTGCCGCTGGACAGCGCCATTCAGGAGAACCTCAAGGAAACGACGACCCGCGTTCTGGCCTCGCTTACGCCGCGTGAGGAGCGGGTTCTGCGGATGCGTTTTGGTATCGGCATGAACACCGACCATACGCTGGAAGAGGTCGGCCAGCAGTTCAGCGTGACCCGCGAACGTATCCGTCAGATCGAGGCGAAAGCGCTGCGCAAGCTGAAACATCCCAGCCGGTCGCGAAAACTGCGATCCTTCCTGGATCAGTAGGCTCGGTACATGTTGAAAAAGGCGCCTCTGGTCGGGGCGCCTTTTTCTATGGTGTAGACAAACCAACACGCATGTTCACGTTGGCGGAACCTCGGATCAAATTGGCGAGAAGTCACAAGGTGCAAAGAGTGGGGCCTTCTATATGCAAGATGTCCACTCACGGGACAGGCCGGGGCGAGGTGAATTACTGATGACCCCCGGCCACCATCACTCTGAAGACAGCGGGTGATCCACGCGTTTGCGGAAATTGCTGGGGGCCTGTCCGGTCCAACGCTTGAAAGCGGTCGAAAACGCAGCCTGATCGGCATAGCCCAGAGCGTAGGAAATCTCGGACAGGTTCATGCCGTTCTTGATGAACGTCTGCGCCAGATCGCAGCGCAGGTCATCCACGATGGCGCGATAGCTGGTGCCTTCATCAGCCAGACGACGTGCCAGGGTGCGTGGGCTCAGCCCCAGTTCTGCAGCTACTTCTTCGGCCTGAATGATGCCACCGGGCAGGGATCGCGTGATCAGGCCCTCGACCTTACCGCATGTCCTTAGCTTTGGTGAACTGCGATCAGCCAGCAACCGTTCGCCATATTCCAGAAGATGGGCCCGCAGACTTGGATCAAAGGTGGGCACGGCCAAGTCGAGAGAGGGCAGAGACAGAATGATCTCGGGGCACTCCGCACCGAAGGTTACCGGAAACCCGCCGATCTTTTCATATTTTATGGCATGTTGCCCGACCTCGTGCTGGAATCGTACTTCGATCGGATGCAAGTTGACCTGCGTGAGCGCGCGCATCCGGGCGACGCCTGCGAACAGAAGGAACTCGGTCCGGCGATGATAGCGTGAAAAGCCGGGATCTTTCCAACGCCCCTCAAGCGTCGCCGCGTTTCCCGAGATGTTCAGGCTGAAGGCAAGCGCTGGATCAATGATGCCGTGAAAGCGGGCTGTGTTTTCCAGGACCTGTTTCAGGTCGCGCGAGTATTTACTGATATAGGCCGTCACGCTGGACGAATATGTGAATTCAAGCCCTGCCCGAGCGCCAAACGTTACGTCCCCGACAATGTCGCAGGCATAGCGCACAAACTGCGCTTCGTTATGAATGCTGCAATGGGTCGTCGGAGGTGTCAGGTCAGAGCGGGACAGCCCGGCGCTGTCCAGCGCGCGATCCACGGCCGGGGGATCACCTGTTTGCTGCTCCAACGCCTTGGCCAAAACTTGCACTCGTGAAATATCGACGTCCATTTGTTAGGCCACCTGGCGATCTGATCAGTCCAAAATCTCTTTGATTACATGCCACTTTATACGACGAACCGCCTGCTGCGCAAAACAGTTGCGGGACATTTGTCTGAAGTTCGCAAAAAACTGGCTGAAACGCACAATACCCTGACCGGACGCTTGGCTATGTTACAGCAGGTGTCGGGTCAATGCCGGATGGGGATGCGGTCAGAGCCGGAGCGGGACGGTCCACCAAGCCGCGCCGAAAGGTTCCCCGACACGCAATCTCTGACGGTGTCCAGTTTACTCTTCCCGGCTCGCAATATGTGGTTTGAAATCGGCTGGAAAGCCGTGCAAACTACGTCAAGGGCGGGTGTTCACGAGGTTTTCCTGATATCTGACGCCCGCTCACGTCTTGACATGACCAACCTGAATTGAGCGTGAGTATTGGTGTTTCCTACGGTGAGAAGTCCTATCTTCAGATCAGGTAATACAGGATGATGTTAACGATGAAACAAAAGATTTTCGGAGCGTTAATCGCCGCATTGGCGCTGAGCACTCCCGCCGCCGCCAACACTTTTGGATTTGGCTTTCAGAAAGTTGGCCTGACGGCGACCGAGTTCGAGGTTATTCCGCGTTCGCGACGCGATGTGGACGGGTATTGGTGCGCGGCAGCGGACTACGCGCGTCGAGCATTGGGTGCGGGCTGGAAACAACGCATCTATGTGGTACGCGGATACGGGCCCAGCAAGGCGACTGGTCGGCGAACTTCGGTCGAATTCTCAATCGTGCCTCCGAAAGACGTGCCGCAATCCACCAGTTTTGTTGAGATCGGCTTTAAACCGGGGCAAAGCATGACGGTCCAAAAAGCCACAAGCTTTTGCGACCGCCGGCTTATCTTGAGTGACTAAAGGCGATACACGCATTGCAGACTGAACTTTCTGTTTCGACAAATGGGCCCGGACTTTATGAGTTCACTTCGGACGTTTGGCGTTTGCTTGCGCCGGTCGATGGCAACGGTCTGCTGACCCTTTTTGTCCGCCATACATCTTGTTCGCTTTTGATACAGGAAAACGCGGACCCCGAAGTGCAGACAGACTTGCGGGCTTTCTTTGATCGGTTGGTGCCCCCCTCGACCCACCCGGCCATGGCGTATCTGCGCCACACCTATGAAGGCCCCGATGACATGCCTGCACATATCAAGGCCGCCATGATGCCGGTATCCTTATCGATCCCGGTATCTGGCGGCCAGATGGCTTTGGGCACATGGCAGGGCATTTACCTTTTCGAACACCGCACTGCCCCGCATATCCGCAAGATTGCAGCGCATTTTGGCTGACCCTTTATTTTGCGGTGGGAAATTCCGACTACCCAAACCCTAGCGGCTGCCCTATAGTTGTGGATAAGTAGGCCACAGCGCTTACAAAAAGAGGTGAGCTAGGGACGAGGAGACGGCGGATGCGCTGCCCGTTTTGCGGAAATATCGACACTCAGGTCAAGGATTCACGCCCGGCGGAGGATCACGTGGCAATCCGTAGGCGTAGGTTCTGCCCCGCGTGTGGCGGCCGGTTTACCACCTATGAACGGGTGCAACTGCGCGATCTGGTGGTGATCAAGACCAATGGCAAACGCGAAGATTTTGACCGCGACAAGCTGGAACGCTCGATCCGCATCTCGATGCAGAAACGGCCCATCGAACCGGATCGGATCGACCAGATGATCTCGGGCATTGTGCGGCGTCTGGAAAGCATGGGTGAGACGGATATCCCGTCCAACAAAATCGGCGAAATCGTCATGGAGGCGCTGGCCCGGATTGACACGGTTGCATATGTTCGCTTTGCAAGTGTCTACAAGAATTTCCAGGCGGCCGATGATTTCGAGGAGTTTGTCCACGAGTTGCGCCCGCCGCAGCCCTCGACGGATGAGTGAGCGAAACAGATAAGCGATATATGGCGCTGGCCCTGTCTTTGGGGCGGCGTGGACAGGGGCAAAGCTGGCCCAACCCGTCTGTCGGGTGTGTCGTGGTGCGCGGCGGTCGCATTGTCGGTCGTGGGTGGACCCAGCCGGGTGGTCGCCCGCACGCGGAAACCGAGGCGCTCGCGCAGGCTGGTGAGGCCGCACAGGGAGCAACCGCCTATGTGTCGTTGGAGCCTTGTGCACATCATGGCAGAACGCCGCCCTGCGCGCAGGCTTTGATTGACGCTGGGATCACCCGTGTGGTGTCACCGATGGAAGACAGTGATCCACGTGTGGCAGGGCAGGGCTTTCAGATGTTGCGCATGGCGGGGGTCGAGGTCTCGACAGGAGTTTTGACGGATCAAGCCGCACGCGATCATGCCGGTTTCTTCCTGAAAATCGAGCAGGGACGCCCCTTTGTGACCTTGAAACTGGCCAGCAGCTTTGATGGCCGGATTGCAACGGAAACCGGGCATAGCCAGTGGATCACGGGGCCTCAGGCGCGGCGTGCCGTTCATGCCATGCGGGCCCGACATGATGCGGTTGTTGTAGGGGCCGGAACGGCACGGGCAGATGATCCATCACTTACTGTGCGCGATCTTGGCATCGACCGGCAACCGGTGCGTGTCGTGGTGTCCCGTCATCTGGACATTCCGCTGTTGGGGCAATTGGCGCGGACCGCATCTGACGTTCCCGTCTGGTTGTGCCATGGCCCGCACCCGGATGCCGAGCGTGCCCGAACCTGGCAGGGCTTGGGCGCACGGTTGATCCCATGTGCATTGCGCGATCATCAGATTGACGCGGCAGATTTGCTTCAGCAATTGGGGCATGCGGGCCTGACCCGCGTGTTTTGCGAGGGCGGTTCGGCTCTGGCGGCATCCTTGTTGGCGGATGATCTGGTTGACGAGCTTGTGGGCTTCACCGCAGGTCTGACCATCGGGGCTGAAGGCCTGTCGGCGATTGGGGCCCTTGGACTGGAAACCCTGACCGACGCGCCACGGTTCGATCTGATTGAAACGCAGGTCGTCGGTAAGGATGTTCTGCACAGGTGGCGGCGTTCGACCAGATAACCTCAGCGCCAGATACCGGCATGCGAGGCCAGCGCGCCCTGCACCTTTGACAGAACCCGGTTAAGTCGCCCTGATGGCGGCACATCTCCCGTGGCCAGCCGGTCAATGACGACCTCGACCGGGCAGGGCAATTGCGTGACGGGGTCGTAATAGCGCGGGTAGTCGATCAAGGTGGCGTGAACCAGGCCCGACAGCGACGGATGCGCCCCGCGCCGCGCGGGAACAGCTCCCAGATCCCGCGTCAGACCCCAACCAGCGTAAAACGGAGCACCCAGCGTTGTCACCGGAATACCCCGAAGCAAGGCCTCGAAGCCCAGAAGCGAGGTCATGGTCCACACTTCGTCGACCTGCGCCAAAATCCGGGCAGGGTCTGTGGCCGAGGCGATGACGTCCGCCAGCCCGTCCGCCTCCACGTGTCCTTCGCGCAGACCCGCCTCGACATCCGGGTGCGGTTTGTAGATCAGAATGGCGTGTGGGTTGGTTTCACGGGCGGTTTTCAACAGGTCGAGATTGGTGCGCACCGTGCTGGTGCCCAACCGGATCGAGGCATCGTCCTCGACCTGTCCCGGCACAAGAATGCGATAGCCTTTGGGCAGGTCGGGGGCATCGCCGCCTGCGTTGTATTTACTGATGCCATTACTGATGAGCCGCTGTCTCAACTGGTCCGCGCGCAACTCCTGATCCGGGCGCAGGGTCTCGCGGGTTGCGATCCATTCCTCCAGCCGGCTGGGTTTGGTCGGGTCATAATATATACCCAGATCATCAGTCACCAGCGACAGCGGCGGCACGAGATTTGCGCCCAAACCCCGCGACCTTACAAAGCCGTCCTCAACCCGAATGACATCCGGCGCCGCACCTGCGCGACTGGCCCAGACCATATGGGGCGTCGGACGGTTTGGCTGAGGGTTTTCCGTAAACGTCATCTTGCCATAGCGCCCGAACATCTTCTGCAGATGCCGTCGTTTCCACACCCGCATACCCGAAGCCGTCCAGCCCAGCCGATCTTGCCGCCACGCGCGGGTTTG
Organism: Ruegeria sp. AL1; assembly: GCF_056540905.1. NCBI lineage: Bacteria > Pseudomonadati > Pseudomonadota > Alphaproteobacteria > Rhodobacterales > Roseobacteraceae > Ruegeria > Ruegeria sp. AL1. Next base: position 535,971 of record NZ_JBQFXP010000001.1, on the reverse strand, counting down.
CGCCTCAAGCGTGTTCAAAACGCTTTCGAATTCGCAAAGCTGGTCGTGATAGGGATCATACCACGTCGGATAAAGGATCATCGCGGCGGCAAACAACTGCGCGCGGGTCAGGTTTCTCTGCCGCCGGGTCAAAGGGACATCATCCTGCGTCAAGCCCCACCCGGAATAAAAGGGCTGACCAAAAACACGGGGTTTGTGCCCGGCCAGAATGGCCTCGAATCCAAGCTGGGATGACAGGGTATACACCGCGATCGCGCCATCCAGCAAAACCCACGGGCTGATCGGATCGCGCAGGATGGTGATGCGGTCGGTTTCGTCCTGTTCCGAGTAGTGCCCGCGCCGATGCCCGGCGACCGTCTCGGGATGCGCCTTGATGATGATCCGCGCGCCTGGGTTTTCCTCTTGCGCGATCACCAGCATCTCTCGGAACCTTGCCAGATCACCATCGCTGGCCGCGACCGCTGCGTCGCCCTGTGTTTGATCGATCACCAGAACATAGCCGGGATCAGGAGCGGCCAGATCAGTATCGACAGCGGCGTATTTGCTTAGATGCAGGTCGCGTAGCCGGGCGATGCCGCCGCGCGCACGGTTCAAAAGCGCGGTGTCATCCAACGGGTGCGTGCCAAGCAGATGTTCCAGATCGGATGAGGAGGAGGGATCGAAATGCAGCCCGGTGCGATCGAGCACCAGACCCAGGGGCGCTTCGCCCTGTCGACCGGGGTAAAGTGACCTGAGAAACGCATCCTCGACCCGCAATACGGGCAGGTCGTGTTTTGCGGCCATGCGCAAGCCACGATGCGCGGTCGGGCTGTTGCCCCATACTCCGATCATGTCACCGGCTTTTGGCATGCCGAGGCGAATGTCGTAGCCCTTCAGCGACAGAATGCGGCGCAGCCTGCGGTTTGTCAGAAACCCGCCGTTGTAAACAAAAAGCCGGGAGCGCGCACCCCCGGCCAATTGTTCCGTTTCAGCGTGCTGCATCAATTGCCCGTCAACGTGGCCACATTGGCAAACGGGGTCAGGCCGCCTGCGATCAATGAAATCGATTTGCTCCACTGAGCATAAGGCGCTTCTGTGACGTAGATCGTGTCATCATCGCGGATGACAAAATCGCGCGCTACAAACAGGCCGTTGGGGGCCGTCAGGTTCAGAAGGTAGATCATGCGCTGGTCACCTTGCAGGTCGGGCCGTCCCATGATCGTGCGGGCGATGTCCTGCCGTTCGCGACGCAGGATGAATATCCCGGTCGGATCCGATGACAGGGATAACAGCCCGCCGACCTGCGCCAAAGCCTCAAGCGCCGAGAGGTCCTGACTGTCAAACGCCACGCGGGATTGCCCGCCGGTCGCCCCAAGTGCGACGTAGGATCGGCTGTCTTCCTCGACCAGAATGCGATCCCCGCCGCGCAGAGCGATATCAGTCTCGGGCTTGCGGAACAGATCTTCGTACCAGACGGTTCCGCGATTGCTGCCGCGGATAACGGTGACCATGGCGATATCCGACGAAACCGAAACCCCGCCTGCCTTGGCCAGCATGGTCGACAATGTACTGGTCGGACGCTCGATCGGGTAAATGCCCGGCGCGCCGATTGTACCGGTCAGTGAGACCGACGAGCCATCGCCCGCCACACGCGTTACCTGCACTTGCGGATCGGGCGTCTGTTCTTCCAGCTTGGCTGAGATCAATGCCCGGAGCTGTTCGGGTGTATTCCCCGCCGCCCGCAAGCGACCCGCGTAAGGGACAAAGATATACCCTTCGCTGTCTACCTGCACTTCGTCCAGATTGGTCGCGCCACCTGTTGCCGTCGTCAAAAGCCCGTCTTCCACGTTTTCCCAGACAGTCAGACCCAGCACATCACCGGGGCGGACGGTGTCAGAGGCCACGCTCTGTGCGCCTAGGAATGTCTGCGAGAATCCAAATTGCGGGACCGAGGACGTCGCGCGGGTCACGCGGTCATCCACTTCGACCACAAAAGCGTTTCCACCGTTTTCTACCGACCCGGAAAGGATCTGGTTCTTGTTCGGACCGGATTTCGGAAGCTGGCAGGCTGCCAGTACGCACAGGGACGCAACAAGGGTAACCCCCCGGATCCATCGGGTTGGAAAACACTGCACTGCCGATTTACCTCAGTCGTCTTTGTTTTTCGCATGTTAGCCCGATCACCGGATAACTTCCAGCGACAGGTGGGGCACGCTCATCGGACCACCCGTAACTGTGGCGCTGGAGCCTCTGTCCCCGTCAGGACGGTTTGGTAGGGGTCCTGTTCCTGCAGCATCATATCGACGGCCCGCCGCAGCAACTGGCGCCGTCCGCGCCACGAATAATAACCACCGGGCACCTGGCTCGTTTCCAGCAGAAACTGACGATAGGTGCGGTACGCGGATTTGTCTGGCGCTATTGGTTGAGCAAAGAACGCATCGATTGGTTGCCGGGACACAAATTCGGGCTTGCCGAAGACCGACCGCCCCAATGCCCGCAACGGGATACCCCGCCACAGCACCTGTTGCCCCGCCGTGGAGTTGATCGTCACGGCTGAACTTGCATCATCCAGCAATTTCGCCAGTTTGCCGCCCGGGACATAGTGAACCCGGTCCGCGATGCCCAGCTGTCGCGCAGCCTTGCGAACCCTTTGGCCCAATGCCTCGCGATGGTTTTCCAGAGGATGTTCCTTGATCACCAGATGATGATGCGCGGGGGCACCCCGGGCAAACCCTTTCACGACCTCATCGACGAAATCCCCCATGCAGCTATAGTCGGAATGCGCCTGAACCGAACTGTCATGCCCCAGTTGCAGCAGCGCCAAATGGTACGGGAATCCGCCACGCCGGACCCGAGCAGTGGCCACGCCCCGCTGAATTCTGTGTAGCGGCATCAAGCATAAGCGTTTGAAGTATAGCTGGAACTCCCGGCCGACTGACAGCTCGCGGTGAGTGCGGAAATTACGGTATCGCCGGTTCAGAAACAGAACGAACCAATGGTATGCCGCGCCATAGAAGATATGCTGGCGCATATCCCCCCAATGGGACGGGGGCGGTGCCGACGGGGTTTCCGACTGTTCCAGCGCGGCCCGCATCTGGGACACATCCAGGTCCATCAGTCTCGAATTGCCGTTTGAGCCATTTCTCTCATACGTCACCCACCAGGGGCGCAGATATCCTTCCTCAAAAACATGCACGGTGATACCACGCGCCCGCGCAATTCTGATTGCCTGTGCATGGACCGGGCGCGTGTCGCCATACAAAACGATGTCCGTGATCTGGTGCGTGTCGAGTAACCCACTAAACGTGTCCGGCCAGGCGTCAGGCCTGCCCAGATAGGGAATGTAGCTGCCGCGGTCCCGCCAAAAGGCTTGGTCCCCGGCATTGAAGCCGACGCGCCAGACCTTGCAGCCCGCAAAACGCAACATTCGGCCAAGCCGATGAAAGAACGGCCCGTGTGGTCCCTGAAGAAACAGAAACGCCCGAGGGACGGGCTGTGTTGAGGGTATTGCCATTCTGGCTGCTCGTTTTCTTGTCGCTGCGTTTCGTTTCAAAAATATGCCCTTTTGGTGCATTCCGGGCAAGCCAGGGCTTGTCGCCTGAGGCACGGACCTTTACCTCGGCTTACGAAGATAAGCGCAGAGGGTTAATCAGATGTTTACAGGGATCGTCACGGATATCGGCGCAGTAACCGAGCTTGACCAACAGGGCGACCTGAGGGCGCGGATCAAGACAAGCTATGACACCAGCGGCATTGATATCGGGGCCTCGATCGCCAGCGACGGCGTGTGCCTGACCGTGATCGCATTGGGGCACGATTGGTATGACGTGCAAATCAGTGCTGAAACGGTGTCGAAAACCAATCTCGACACATGGCGCATTGGCAAACGCCTTAACCTTGAACGCGCGCTGAAGGTGGGCGACGAACTGGGCGGACATATTGTATCGGGTCATGTGGACGGGGTGGCAGAGGTCATCGCAGTGCAGGACGAGGGCGACAGCACACGCGTGACCTTGCGTGCGCCTCGTGATCTGGCGCGGTTCATTGCCCCCAAAGGCTCGGTTGCGCTGAATGGCACTTCGTTGACCGTGAATGATGTGGATGGGTGCGATTTCGGCATCAACTTCATCCCGCACACCAAAGAGGTCACGACCTGGGGTGATGTCGCCGTCGGTGATCGCATCAACCTTGAGATTGACACCCTTGCGCGATACGTGGCGCGTCTGGCGGAAATGTCCTGACGCTCAGGTCGTTGGCCCGAAACGCGCGGTCAGCATTTTGGCCAGCCACCAGAGAAGGACAGCAAGCGCGGTTGCGGCGTAGCCGTCGACGGCATAATGCCATGCCAGATGTACCGATCCCAACACAATGACAACTGCAAAAGCGGTCAGCGCCCAGCCCAGCCAGCGTGAATATGTAAACCCATACAGGGCAAGCACAACGCTGGTTGCGACATGCATACTCGGCATTGCCGAAATCCCTTTGATCGGCCCATCGTTAAAGTGACCGTCCAGTAGTTTTTGATGCCACTCCAGGGCCCAGACCGGGCTGATTGCATGAGACTGTTCCAACAACTCCAATTGTTGGACATAGAGGTCTCCGAACCCGAAGGCCTGATAGTAGACTGGTCCGACGGATGAGAAAATGATTGCCAGAAGGTTCCCGCCAACTGACCAGCACATCGCAAAAGCCACAAGAAAAACCATGCTGCGGTTAGGGTCTCTCCGGTCAATGCAAGCCAGACAAACGGCCATGTAGATCAGGATGAACCAGCCATGGTATGCCATGTTTATCAGGGTTGTGATGTACGGCGAGCCCAGTACGGGATGCAAAATCTGCCAAACGTCGTATCCGCCGTGCAGGCTGCGGTCTAACTGGGCGAAGAACGGATCCCACGAGTAAAAATTAACTTCCGGGATGACGTCCTTTATGTATGAAAATGTGCATATCAGCACGGCTATGCTCAGGTACCCGGCTGCGAAATCCAGGTTTCTGTCGCGATGCGACAGGATGGAACGGGCATCATTGATCATCCATTGGATCGGCTTTTGTGGCCGAACCTTGAAAACCGCCACAGCGAACCGCCAAAGAAAGAAATTGGCGATCATGAACAGGGTGAGAACACGGAAGGAATTGAAGACTTTTGGCGCCGTTGACGTCCAAAACGATTGACCAAGATAAAGGCTGACCGCGATGCCTCCGATCACGTGTAAGCCCATTACTGAAAACAACAATCTGTTTCGTCTGATTGTTCCGGATAGCTTGAAATTGCTGACCTGTAATTCGGAAGAATACGTCACTGTTGGTAAATCTCTCGTTAAATGGTGCGCAGCATATTCTGGCTGGATTCAGTCTGAGGCCACCCAAAGGCCAGAATTGGGCAATTTGCGGACAATGCCCGCCGGTTTGACGTGAAATTTCCTTTTGAGTGAACAATTGAGTCGTTATGGCAAAACCGACCTGACAAAGGAAGCCGACCGACCCATCGCCTCGGGGCGCCTTGCGCGGCAGTGAAAGCCCCGAATACGGTTGAAACCTTGTGGTTGCACTCTGGTAATCGCGACCGCGCTGGTCTATCCCGCCTTACAATAACGCTCTGTGAAAGGCTGCCCCATGAGCTTTGAAACCCCCGGACCCGTCGAGGCGAAGCTGCGCGACGCGATCAGCCCGATCGAAGAGATCATCGAAGCGGCGCGTCACGGTCAGATGTATATTCTGGTTGACCATGAGGATCGCGAGAACGAAGGGGATCTGGTGATCGCCGCCGAATATGCCGACGCCGAAGCGATCAATTTCATGGCCACGCATGGGCGCGGGTTGATTTGCTTGCCGATGACGGCCGAGCGGATTGAGGCTCTGGGTCTGCCGATGATGGCCGTGAACAACTCGTCCCGGCATGAGACCGCGTTCACCGTGTCCATCGAAGCCCGGGAAGGTGTCTCAACCGGTATCTCGGCTGCGGACCGGGCGCTGACGGTGGCGACCGCGATCAACGAACAGAACACCATGGCTCATATCGCCACGCCGGGGCATGTCTTTCCTCTGCGGGCAAAACGGGGCGGGGTGCTGGTGCGGGCCGGGCATACTGAAGCGGCGGTGGATATCTCGCGCCTGGCCGGCCTGAAGCCCGCCGGGGTGATCTGCGAGATCATGAACCCCGACGGCACCATGGCACGGCTGCCGGATCTGGTGGAATTCGCCAAAACGCACAATCTGAAAATCGGCACCATCAGTGACCTGATTGCGTATCGTTCGCGCAACGACAACCTGGTGGTCGAAACCTCGCGCGAGTCGGTGACTTCGGAATATGGCGGTGAGTGGGAGATGCGGATTTTCACCGACCAGACCCATGGCATCGAGCATGTGGTCATGATCAAAGGTGATATCACCACGCCCGAGCCGGTACTGACCCGGACCCATGCCTTGCATGAAGCGCCCGATATTTTGGGTCTTGGCCCGAAATCCTCGCGCGAGTTGCCCCGTGCAATGGAAAAGATTGCCGCAGAGGGCCGTGGCGTTGTCTGCCTGTTCCGCCAACCGCGAAATTCATTGTATGCGGCCGATGAAGAGGGACCGCGCACCATCAAGCAAACCGGTCTGGGCGCGCAGATTCTGTCCAAGATGGGCATTCAGGAGCTTGTGCTGCTGACCGACTCGCCCGAAACCGTATATCTGGGTCTCGACGCGTTTGGCCTGTCCATCGTCGGCACCCGCTCCATTCTCAAGGATGACTGATCGTGGCTGAACAAGACAAACATGGCGTCCTGCCGACCCCAACCTTCGACAAGCCGGTGAAACTGCTGCTGGTGGTGGCCCCGTTCTATCGCGCCATTGCTGACAACATGGTCGCCGGAGCCAAGGCCGAGATCGAGGCCGCAGGTGGCACTTGCGACGTGGTCGAAGTGCCCGGCGCGCTGGAAATTCCGACCGCCATCGCTATGGCTGACCGGCAGTGCAACTATGACGGCTATGTGGCGCTGGGCTGCGTTATTCGTGGCGAGACCACGCATTATGAAACGGTGTGTAACGATTCCAGTCGCGCGATCCAACTGATGGGCCTGCAGGGCCTGCTGATCGGCAACGGCATCCTGACCGTCGAAAATGACGAACAGGCCGAGGTCCGCGCAAATCCCGAAAAGATGAATAAAGGGGGCGGAGCGGCCGCTGCGGCCTTGCATCTGATCGCGCTCAGCCGTAAGTGGGGCTCTTCCCAAAAGGGCGTCGGTTTCAAGCCGCCGTCCGAGTCCATCCTTGTGGCGGGCGACAGCAACGGACCCTCGACAGCATGACAAAGACCGACGCGCCGAAACCGGCCAACCAGAAACGCCTGATGAAATCTGCCGCGCGCCTCTATGCCGTGCAGGCGCTGTTTCAGATGGAGCAATCAGGCCAGACGACCGAAGCGGTTGTGCATGAGTTTCTGGATCACCGGTTTGGCGCGGTCTATGAGGGCGCGGAGATGCTTGATGGCGATATCAGCGTGTTTCGCAAGCTGGTGGATGATGCGGTGAATTATCAGGCCCCCATCGACCAGATGACCGATCGCGCGCTGGTGGCGAAGTGGCCCATCGCCAGGATCGATCCAACTCTGCGCGCTGTGTTCCGCGCCGCCGGGGCCGAACTGACCCAAAGCGACACGCCGCCCAAGGTCGTCATCACCGAATTCGTCGATGTCGCCCGCGCCTTCTTCCCCGAAGGCAAAGAGCCCAAATTCGTCAACGCCGTTCTCGACCACATGGCGCGCGAGGCCCAGCCCGAGGCGTTCTGACGCCTTTACGCCGCCCGGACCTGCGCTAGACTTCTTGTATCAGCGCAACGAGGTCCGCCATGCCCAAACTGATCCGCCTTTACATCACTCAGGTCGCCTGGGGGTTTGTCATCTCTGCGGTCTTTGTCGGGGTGCTTCTGGCCTCTAACGTGGCCAATCTGCGTCACTTGATTTCAAGCTCTGAAATCGGCCTGATCGCACTGTTCATGATCTGGTTCATGAACGGCATTGTCTTTGCGGGTGTGCAGTTTGCCTACGCGATCATGAGCATGGCCGAAAAGCCAAACAAACCGCGCGGTGGAACGCCGGTTGCGCATGGGCTTAAGCCCGCGGTGATCAAGCAGGAAGCTCGCGCAGGGCGCTGATATTTCAGGGAAATGTGTGGCGGGACCACCAGTCAACCGTGCGGTGTGATTCCCGAGGACCTGTATGTACAGGTGGGCGCCAGGTAATCAGGCCAGGACCTGAACAGAGCCAGCCCCCTCGGAATTGCTTAAGGCCACCAGAATGCTACCAATCACAAGAAGGGCAGAACCCGCCACGGGCCTAAGTAGGACCTAAAGCGGGTTCGCACAAGGGGTTCATTGGGTGTCAGGCGTCAACAGTTTCGTGCAGCGCTTTGCGCATCTTGCCGAAATGCTCGTCCCAGCCATTGTCCAACGCAAGGATCAGGCCGAAGGCGTCCGCACCCTGTGGCAGACCTTCATGCACCAAGCTGAGGCGAGTGCCCCCGGCGACGGGTTCCAGTGTCCATTTGACGACGCTTACAGCGTCCCCCATCGGTTTCACGGTAAAGGTGTACTCAAGATACTCCGGACGTCGCGCCTCACGTACTTCGCCCCAGATCAGAAGATCACCGCTGGTAGTCCCGAACATCTCAAGCTTTTGGCCCGCAGCCAGGGGCCGTTCGGGCTTGTGGAACCACTCGGCCAGCCTGTCTGGCTCGGTCAGATAGTCCCAAACGACATCCGCCGTCGCACGAAGAAAGATGGTTTTCTGCAAAACTGCGTCAGTCATTTCTTATTCCCTTCAATAGCTTCTTTCAGATTGGCAAGACGATCATCCCAGAACCGGTCGAAGTAGCTGAGCCAGTCCAGAACCGGGGCCATCCCCTGAGGTTCAAGCCGGTTGATGCGTTCGCGTCCCCGGGCCTCGACAGTGATCAAGCCACCGTCTGACAGGACGGTCAGGTGCTTTTTGACCGCTGCCCGGGTCATGTCGAAAAGATCGGTCAGTTGCGCAATCGTCATGTCTTGCGCGGCGAGCATCTGAACAATGTCCCGCCGGGTCGGATCGGCAAGCGCCCGGAACGCATTTTGAGTTTGCGAGTTCATGATAAACTCCATTCAATACCATTTGGTTTCATATTATTGCAATACCAAATGGTATCATGTCAATAAAAAGCAGAAGCTTGATTTTTGTTCACGAATTGTTCACATTTCGGAAATGACACTGGAACTGCAACCCGGACAAAAACTGGCCCGAGGCGTATCAAGGCATCTCGTGACCCATGGCTATGTTTCAATTGAGGAATTCGTGCCCGCCCGAGGGCTGCGGGTCGACGTTATGGGATTAGGCCCAAGGGGCGAGCTATGGGTGGTCGAATGCAAGTCCAGCCGCGCTGATTATCAGTCGGATGCCAAGTGGCAGGGCTATCTGGAGTGGTGCGATCGATTCTTCTGGGCAGTCGATACCGACTTTCCGACCGAGTTGCTGCCACCGGAAACCGGTTTGATCATCGCAGATGCCTATGATGCCGAAATCATTCGTATGAGCCCGGAAAGCAAGCTGGCCCCGGCGCGACGCAAAAAGATGATCCAGAAGTTTGCCGTGGATGCCGCCCGCAGATTGCAGGCCTTGCGCGATCCCCGACTTTAGCCTTTGACGGCGCGCGCGGCTTCGGCGGCGGCGCGGATCTCCTCGGCGATTTCTTCGGCTTCTTCCGGGTCGAAATCCATCGGAATCTCGATCCCGGCGCCTTCGATGAACAGGCGCACCATGCCCTGATCGGTCGGACCGATTTGCAGGTTCGCTTCGATATCGCGTTCGGTGTTGATGCCCATGTACGCCTCCGGGAAATGCGCCTTGGTGCTACCGTGCAAAGGGTTGAGAATCAAGCGAGCAATACGCTTCAATACGGCATGGACGCGATCACACTCAGACCCTTCCGCGCCGATGATGCGCCCTGGCTGGTGGAACAGCACGCGGATCACTATTCCAACGTGGAAGGCTTCGATGACAGCTTTGGTGTGCTGGTCGCGGACATCCTTGCCGCGTTTATTGCGGAAAACGACCCCGTGAAAGAGCGCGGCTGGATCGCTGAACGAAGCGGGCGCCCTCTGGGCAGTATCTTTTGCGTCTCCCAGGATCGGCAAACCGCCAAGTTGCGCCTGTTCTACCTGTGTCCCGAGGCGCGCGGGCAAGGGGTCGGCAAGCGCCTTCTGAGCACCTGCATGGGCTTTGCACGCGATGCGGGCTATCAGGACATGGTGCTGTGGACCCATGAAAGCCATACCGCGGCCTGCGCACTTTACCGCGCCTTCGGGTGGCAGTTGACAGGCAGCAAACCGGTGCATTCTTTTGGCGTCGATCTGGTGGAACAAAGCTGGCGAATTCGGCTTTAATCCTCTTGCAATCCCTGCACGTGTTCGCTACATCGCCCCTCACGAGTGCCGCCTTAGCTCAGTTGGTTAGAGCGCTGGATTGTGGATCCAGAGGTCCCCTGTTCAAGCCAGGGAGGCGGTACCATCTTCCCGAATTTGGACGGTTGACGGACTACAGGGCTTTAAGCTGATCTTGCGTGTATCACGAACCGCATCTTGAAGGTGTATTAGGAAATGTCGGACCAGAACACCTTGGACATTCGCAAAAGCGCGCGCCTATCTGTCGCCCCGATGATGGATTGGACTGACAAAAACTGCCGCTATCTGCATCGGTTGCTGAGCGCGCAGACCTTGCTTTACACCGAGATGGTGACTGCGCCCGCCCTGGTGCGGGGTGGCGCGCTTCATCTGCTGGACTACAATCCCCACGAACATCCCGTTGCGTTGCAACTTGGGGGCTCGGATCCGCAGGAGCTGGCACAGGCTGCAGCCATGGGGGCGGATGCGGGATATGATGAGATCAACCTGAATTGCGGCTGCCCCTCGGACCGGGTGCAGTCCGGTACTTTTGGCGCGGTGCTCATGCGGTCTCCTGAGACCGTCGCTGATTGTGTTGCGGCGATGCGTGAGGCGGTGGGTGTCGAGGTCACCGTGAAATGCCGCATCGGGGTGGACGAGCAGGAGCCTGCCGAGGTTCTGCCCGCGTTCCTCGACCAGATCCGCGCGGCAGGGTGCGCGCGTGTCACAATCCATGCGCGCAAGGCGTGGTTGCAAGGGTTAAGTCCGAAAGAGAACAGGGATATTCCACCGCTCGACTACGATCTGGTGCATCGTATGAAGGCGGATTTCCCGGATATGCATATCTCGATCAACGGCGGCATCACTTCACTCGCACAGGCGCAAGAACACCTGAAGGCCGGATTGGACGGTGTGATGATCGGGCGCGCAGCTTATCATCAGCCAGCGGAAATCCTAGCCGCCGCTGATCCGCAAATCTTCGAAACCGGGCAGGTCGCCGATCCATTTGATGTGGTCGAAAAAATGCTTCCCTATGTCGAGGCACACCTTGCCGAAGGCGGGCGGTTGCACCAGATCACCCGGCATATGCTGGGCCTGTTTGCCGGGCGTCCGGGCGCGCGCGGTTGGCGCAGGATACTGTCCGAAGGTGCCGTGCGCGACCACGCAGGCCCCGAGGTGATCTTGCAGGCGCTGGACTCTGTCCGGGCCTTGTCGCAGGTAGAGCAGGCGGTTTGACTCGGCCCCGGGCCGGTATGGGGGGATGATGCCCGAGACAATGTTGCTGGCCCAGATGCTGGGCCTTTTGCTTGTGATCGGCGCGTTTGCCGGGGTTCTGGCCGGATTGTTGGGGGTGGGCGGTGGCATCGTTCTGGTGCCTGCATTTTTCTATGCTTTCCAGACGCTTGGTTATGGTGGGCCTCAGTTGATGCAGCTGTGCCTAGCCACCTCGTTGGCGACAATCATTGTCACATCGATCCGGTCTGTGCTGAGCCATAACAAGAAAGGTGCAGTGGACTGGGACATCCTGCGCAGTTGGGGGCCGGGGATCGCTGCGGGCGCGGTGGTCGGCGTTCTGGTGGCGTCGGCGCTCAGAACCGAGTTTCTGCAGGCTTTGTTCGGAGTGCTGGGCATGGTGATCGGGATTTATCTTGGTCTTGGCAAATCGCATTGGCGCTTGGGAGACGCGATGCCGAAGGGCTTGCGCCGCGCGGCCCTGTCGCCCTCGGTTGGGTTCTTGTCGGTCCTGATGGGGATCGGTGGCGGCAGCTTCGGTGTGCCGCTTATGAGCCTTTACAATACCCCCATTCACCGCGCGGTTGCCACGGCCGCAGGGTTTGGCGTGATTATTGCGGTGCCTTCTGTATTGGGCTTTTTGTTTCTGGACATCATGCCCGAGCATCGCCCGCCACTGACAATCGGTGCGGTCAATCTGGTGGCCTTTGCCATTGTCGTGGCGATGACCATGATTACTGCCCCGTGGGGTGTTAAGCTGGCTCATGCGATGGACCCGAAACCGTTGAAACGGGTCTTTGCAGTTTTTCTGATACTGGTCGCGCTGAACATGCTGAGAAAGGCCTTGGGATGGTAAGTTCGTATCACGCGCGCGGTTGGGTGAAGTTTCCCCATGATCCGGCTGTGGCGGATTGGGTGGCGCATGCTCTGCCTGCGGCGCGGGCGTCGATCGACGATCCTGCGCACGCGCAATGGCACGATTGCGGTGGCACGTGGTTTATCGGAGTTGATGCGCTGGACAATGACGCGCAGGGCAGGGTAGCCGGTTCACCCGCGCTGAGCGGGGCGGCGATCGCGCTTGCCCATGCTCTGTTCGGTCCGATTGATTTGCACAGGGGGCAGGTCTCGGTGGTTTATCCCGGATATCCAAGGCCCCGACGTGGCGAGAACGAAGCGGCCGCCCGGTATCGCTCCAATCGGGACGCGGCGCATGTGGATGGGTTGAAGCCAATGGGGCCGGACCGGCGGCGCCGGGTGGATGAGCCCCACGCCTGGATTCTGGGCATCCCGCTGACCCAAGCCAGCGCGAATGCCGCGCCGATGGTGGTCTGGGATGGCAGTCACAGGATTTTGGGCGACGCATTCCGCAAGGCTTTTCAGGACGTACCGCCGCAAGACATGCCCAGTGTCGATGTCACCGATATCTATCAGTCCGCCCGGCGTGAGGTGTTCGAGACCTGCCCGCGCATCGAGCTGCCTGCCCGCCCCGGCGAGTCGTATCTGTTGCACCGCCACTGCCTGCATGGTGTTGCCCCTTGGGCCGATGGTGCGCAGGCCGGGCCGGATGGACGGATGATCGCGTATTTCCGCCCCGACTTGCCGGGCGGAGTAGCGCAATGGCTTAAAACTCCATAACCTCTTGCCATTATTTGGCTTCGGAGGTTTGGTTCAATGATTACGGTTCACACAAATTCTGACGGCACTCTGATCGAGGTGGAATTATCCGGTCAGGTCACGAGCGCCGACTATGCCACCACTTTGGTGCCTGCAATTGAAGCCGCGCTGGAAGATCATGACACAGTTCGCCTGCTGGCCATCGTTGACGGCGAGTTTAAGGGATATGATCTGGGGGCGGCATGGTCGGATACCAAGCTGGGACTCAGCCACTGGCGCGGCTTTGATCGGATCGGAGTGGTGGCCGATCAGGGCTGGGTCCAGACCAGCGTTCGGCTGGCTGCGCCGATCCTGCCCTGTCCTGTGAATGTCTTCCACATGGAAGAGCTTGAATCCGCGCGCCGCTGGATGCGTGAGTCGCTGGGCGCGATCCATGTGACCGATCTGGGTGGACCCTGCGTTCAGATCAGCCTGATGGGAAAGCTTGATTCCGAAGAATACAAACAGGCACAGCTCGATCTGGATGCTATGTTGCACAATCGCGAAGGATTCCGGCTGTTGATTGATCTGCGCGAATTCGACGGATGGCAGGGGCTGACGGCCATGGGCGCGCATTTCCGGCTGGCGGCAGGCCATATCGGATTGCTCGACCGCGCGGCGATTGTCGGAGACAAAACCTGGCAGAAGATGGCGCAACGGATGGCCAGCCACGTGCTGGGCACACGCACGCATTACTTCCCGGCTGAGGAATACGAGAACGCCAAGTCCTGGCTTGCCGCCGGTTGAGGCAGGGCACGGACGAGCCTTGCAAAAGGGCACGGTGTTCGTGACGTCGCGTTACAAAAACGGTCCATCCCGGGCCCGCGTATCCGGCAAGGTGCCGGAGACTCGGAAGAAAATCTGTCAGGGGTGGATTTCTGCAAAATCGGCGCAGTTTTTCCCCCCTTTTTCTTTTTACAACCTTCTATACATGCACCGCATTGCTGCACACAACCTAAGATGGCAGGTCTTTTGCATCGCTTTCCCTTTGGTTCGGGGATGGCGCATGGACGTGTTTTAAAAATGCGGATTGGAGGAGAAGATGGTTCTAAGACGATTTCTTTCCAGTGTTCTTGAAGGCACGACCTGGCGCATCCCCGGCCCGGGAAAACTGCCAGAGGCTACAGACGATGATGCGGCGCATTCCAGCCGGGTCAAAAAGGCTGAATTCATGGCGCTGTTTCATCAGGACCTGTCGCGCGCCCCAAGATTGCACCAAAAGCGGTCGAAGACCCCGGATCAGGTGCGCCGTTGATTAGCCCCGATCCAGCCGCGCGCTGCGCCCGCCGCGTCGCTTGGTCAGCCGGGGCTTGCGGTCGGGCAGGTCCTGCATGATTTCAGCGCGTTCGGAACTGTCCATTTTGGACCAGCGCGAAATCTCATCAATGGTGCGATAACAGCCTGTGCAGATGCGTTCGGTGGGGTGGACGACGCAAATCTGGATGCAAGGGCTTTCAACCTCGTTCCGTTTCCAAACCATGTTTGTCATAGGCTTTGCCCGCTCCGTCACAGAAAGCGCAACCTGTCCAGCGCTCCCTGCAAGATATAACCGGCTGCCACGTGATCAATAACCTGTCCACGACGTTTTCGTGTCGTATCCGCCTCAAGCAGTGCTTTTTCTGCCGCAACCGTGCTTAGCCGTTCGTCCCAGAAACCGATTGGCAGATCGGTCAGGCGCGTCATGTTGCGCGCAAACGCACGGGTGGACTGGCATCGGGGTCCTTCGCTGCCATCCATGTTCCGGGGCAGGCCGAGGACGATGCCGCCAATCTCGCGTTCGGTCACGATTTCGATCAACCGGGCGGAATCCAGTGTGAATTTCTTGCGCCGTACCGTTTCAAGCGGGGTAGCGACGCCACGCATCCGGTCCGAAACGGCCACACCGATAGTTTTTTCACCCAGATCCAGCCCCATCAGGGCAGACATCGGTGACAAGGCTGCCGCGAAATCTTCAAAGGCGTCATGGATCATTGTGCGATCCCGGCTTGCAGGGCCGCCGCATCAATCATCTCAAGCGCCGCAGCATTGCCTGCAAATACCGTCATCGCCTCATCGCGAATGGCGATGGCGCGCTGCCCCTCTCCCAACACGCCCAATGCCGCGATGAGGCGTGCCCATTCCTCGGGTGCGCCACCTTCAGTCGCCAGTCGTTCTGAGAGGCGGTCGACCATTCCGCGGATCATTTCCTGCCGTTCTTCAGGCGACAGTTCGGCTGCGGCGTTCACATCGTCCTGACTTGGTCCGGAAGGTGCGGACGCGATATCGGGCGCGTTGAAGACACCGGCGCGAAAGGCCAGTTCGTCCAACTGGGCACGAATGGCAGGAACCCATGGCGCGTCAGCCGGCGAGTCGCGCAGCACTTCGACCCAGACGCGATAGGCTTGATCGGGGCGGCCGATTTGCGCCAGCATCTGACCCCAGTAATAACGTGCAGGCCCAAACCCCGGATCACGCTCCAGCGCTTGCCGCAATGCTTCTTCCGCCTCGGGCGAGACATAGCCACCAGCTGCAAGGATCATCATCTCGGCCAGATCCGAATAGGCGTCGGCAGGGACTTGATTCCCCATCAGGTCAATGACGCGTTTCTGGGCCGCGTACCCGGCTTTGAAGTTTCCCGCATTGGTCTCGTGCTGGGCAAGCAGAATGTGGCCTTGCAGGTCATCGGGCCGCTGGGCCACCGTGTCGCGCAGCTGCGTCAGCAAAGTGGCGTAGTTGCTTTCCAACTGCGGGGTCGGTGTCGGGGCCTGTTGCGCCTCTGCCTGTTCCTGTGTCGGACGGTTCTGACGGACGTCTTCCGCCATTTCTATCCGGGCTGTCAGAGGCATATCCGGAAAGCCAGCCGCACCCATTTGCCGATACATCAGGAAACCACCGCCCACCAGAAAAATGGCAATTAACAGTAAAGCGATGGCTGAAACCGTCCGTGAAGGTCCCTGTTTCTCGCCTTCGCCCCGCATCTGGGCATCTGCCGCCAGGATCCTGCGCGAAATCTCGGTGCGAATACGCTCGGCATCGGCTTCGGCAATCACGCCGCGCGCCAGGTCCTTATCGACGCCGGCCAGTTGTTCGCGATAGACATGCAGGTCATATGCCGCCGCCGGCGTGTGGCCCTGACGCCGGCGCAACATGGAAAAACCAAGAAAAACCGCGATCAGCAGCGCGATGAGGATGATGAGAACCCAGAACGTCATGGTCCCTCCGAATGTGTTGCCCTGACTTAGACCTGTCAGAGCACGGAAAAAAGGGACAAATGGCCGCGAATGGGCGTCATGTCGCAATAGTGCGATATTGCGGCGTTGCATGGCAGGGTTAGAATGCCACGACACGGCATATCTGCGCCCAATCATCGAAGACCGGACGGATTCGCACATGAAACACTATTCAGCCTTTGCTGTGGCGCGTGAGGCGCTGCGTTATCACACCGGGTGGGAACGCGCCTGGCGTTCGCCCGAACCCAAGAAGCGGTACGATGTCATCATCGTCGGTGCGGGCGGCCACGGTCTGGCGACAGCCTACTATCTTGGCAAGAACTACGGCATCCAGAATGTCGCGGTGATTGAAAAAGGCTGGCTGGGTGGTGGGAACACCGGTCGGAACACGACCATCATTCGGTCGAACTATCTGCAGGACCCTTCGGCGGCGATGTACGAAAAGGCGCGCAGCCTGTATGAAAACCTCAGCCAGGACCTGAACTACAACGTCATGTTCAGCCCGCGCGGTGTGATCATGCTGGCGCAGACCCAGCACGAGATTCGCGGTTATCAGCGTACCGCACACGCCAACGCGCTGCAGGGCGTGAAGACCGAATGGATCGGCCCCGAGCGCGTCAAAGAGCTGGTTCCAATTATCAATCTCGACGGTCCGCGATATCCGGTTCTGGGCGGCCTCTGGCAGGAACGCGGCGGCACTGCGCGTCACGATGCGGTTGCTTGGGGCTATGCGCGCGCCTGTTCGTCGATGGGCATGGACATCATCCAGCAATGCGAAGTCACCGGCGTGCGTCAGGAAAACGGCCGCGTTGTTGGCGTCGACACCACCAAGGGTGCCATCGACTGTGACAAGCTGGGTATTGTGGTAGCCGGACATTCCGGCCAACTGGCCGAGATGGCGGGCTTCCGTCTGCCGCTTGAGGCTGTTGCGCTGCAGGCGCTCGTGTCCGAGCCGATCAAGCCATGTATGGACGTGGTTGTGATGGCCAACACCGTACACGGCTATATGTCTCAGTCTGACAAAGGCGAGATGGTCATCGGCGGCGGCACGGACGGGTTCAATAACTTCACCCAGCGCGGATCGTTCCATCATATCGAGGAAACCGTGCGCGCGCTGGTCGAGACCTTCCCGATGATCTCGCGCCTGAAGATGCTGCGCCAGTGGGGCGGGATCGTGGATATGACCGGCGACCGGTCTCCGATTCTGTCGAAAACCCCGCTGCAGGGCTGCTTTATCAATGGCGGCTGGGGCACCGGTGGCTTCAAGGCCATTCCGGGGTCTGGCTGGGGCATGGCGCAGCTGATGGCCACGGGCCATTCGCCGCTGACCGAGGCCTTCTCGATGGACCGTTTCAAAGAGGGTCGCTTCATCGACGAAAGCGTCGCCGCCGGGGTGGCGCACTGATGAAGATTTTTCGTCGAAAAATCTCGCGCCCCGTCACAAAGATCTCGCAGGCCGCCTCGGCACGCCTGCTGCAGAAAGGATGACCATATGCTGATCCTGCATTGCCCCTGTTGCGGCGTTGATGCCGAAGAAACCGAACTGGCCGCTGGCGGCGAGGCGCATCTGAAGCGTTTCGGCCCAGGCTCATCGGATGATGAGTTCCACGACTATCTGTTCATGCGCGAAAACCCCAAAGGCGTTCATTTCGAACGCTGGCGTCACGCCAATGGCTGCGGCAAGTGGTTCCACGCCGCGCGCTGCACGCAAACGCTTGAGGTCTTTGGCACTTATTCCGCCCAGACCACCGAACCACCGCAAGAGATCAAGGACGCTATCACCGCCAAGCGCCCGGGATGGGCATGGAGAGAGTTCTCCTGATGCTTCATCTTTTCAAAAATACTCCCGCCGGAGGCTCCGACGCCTCCACATGCGAAAGGTCCGCACCATGAGCACCCGTCTCGCAAAACAAGGCCGTCTGATCGATCGGTCAAAAAAAATCACCTTCACCTTCAACGGCACGTCGATGCAGGGGTTTGAGGGCGATACGTTGGCCTCGGCTCTGCTGGCTAACGATCAGATGATGATGGGTCGGTCGTTCAAATACCACCGTCCGCGCGGCGTTGTCGCCAGCGGCGCGGAAGAGCCGAACGCTCTGGTCGGTCTGGGCGAGGGCAACCGGTTCGAGCCGAACCAGCGCGCGACGACGACAGAGCTGTTCAATGGTCTGACGTCTGTATCGCAGAACCACTGGCCGAACCTGGAGTTTGACGTGGGCGCGATAAACACTCATCTGTCGCGGTTCCTGCCCGCTGGTTTCTACTACAAGATGTTCATCCATCCGAAACCGTTCTGGAAACATGTGTATGAACCCTTCATCCGACAGTCCGCCGGTCTGGGCAAAGCGCCGGATAAGGACAGTCGCGATGCGGACACTTATGAACATTTCTACGCCTTCACCGATGTTCTGATCATCGGCGGCGGCGTCGCCGGTTTGCAAGCTGCCAAAGCGGCCGCGCAATCGGGTGCCAAGGTTCTGCTGATCGAGCAAACCGCGCATTGGGGCGGTCGCGCGCCGATTGATGGCGGCACTGTTGACGGCGAGCCTGTGGATAAGTTCGTGGAACAATTGGTTTCCGAACTGGAAACAATGGACAACGTGATCATGCGCAATCGCTGCATGGGTGCGGGGGTCTATGACCATGGCTACGTACTGGGATACGAGCGTATCACCGATCATCAGCCCGGCCTTCAGGGTCCCCGTCATCGCCTGTGGCGAATCCGGGCCAAACAGATTGTTACCGCAACGGGTGCAATTGAACGCCCACTGTCTTTTGCGGGTAACGATGTACCGGGCGTGATGCTGGCTGCGGCCATGCGTGACTATGTCGTGAATTGGGGCGTCACTCCGGGTGATCGGGTTATCGTCGCAACCAACAACGACGACGCGTACCGCACCGCGATTGCAATGAAACAGGTCGGTGTGGATGTTTTGCGTGTGGTGGATGCGCGCGACGCTGCTGGACCGCTGGCCGAGGAAGCGCGGCAACTGGGCATCCGTGTCGATCCCGGCAAGGCGATTGCCAAAGTCAAAGGCGGCAAGCGCGTCAAAAAGGTCGAGCTGTGCAATCAGGACGGCATCGGCGGCGCGCGGGAAGAGGTCGAATGCGATGCGGTCGCCATGTCGGGCGGCTGGTCTCCGGTCGTGCACATGTGGTCGCATTGCGGCGGCAAGTTGATCTGGGATGAGGCGAACGCCCATTTCCGTCCCGACCCGTCGCGTCCTCCGCTGGGTGCGGATGGCGAGGGCTTTGTTCTGGCTGCTGGCAGCGCGAACGGACCTCTGTCACTGGGCGCGGTGCTGGCCGATGCGCACGCGACAGGCCAGGCAGCGGCCAAGGCTGCGGGCTATAAGTCGAAGGCCACCAAGGCTCCGGCAGGTGAGAACACCGACGAAGCGCCGATGGCCGCCGTCTGGCTGATGCCTGCGAATGCGGACATTCAACTGCGCATGAAGTCGTGGCTGGACTTCCAGAACGACGTCAAGGTCTCGGACGTTCAACTGGCGGCGCGCGAAGGCTATGAAAGCGTCGAGCATACCAAGCGCTACACCACGCTGGGGATGGCGACTGATCAGGGTAAGCTGAGCAATATCAATGGTCTGGCAATCCTCGCTGATGCGCTGGACTCGGAGATTCCGAAGGTCGGTACCACGACATTCCGTCCGCCCTATACGCCTATCTCGATGGCGTCGATTGGCGGCGAGGCGCGCGGTGAGGTGTTCCAGCCGATCCGTCAAACACCGATGCATGACTGGCACGACAAGAACGGCGCCGATTGGGAGCCGGTCGGCCACTGGCGCCGGACCTATGCCTATGTTCGTCCCGGTGAATCCGTCCATGACGCGGTTAATCGCGAGGTGAAGAACACCCGCGAGAACCTCGGCCTGCTGGATGCCTCGACACTGGGTAAGCTGATCGTCAAGGGCCCGGATGCGGGCAAGTTCCTGGACATGCTGTACACCAACATGATGTCCACGCTGAAGGTCGGCAAATGCCGCTATGGCCTGATGTGTTCAGAAAATGGCTTCCTGATCGACGACGGCGTTGTCGCTCGTATCGACGAGGACACATGGCTGTGCCACACCACCACCGGCGGAGCCGAACGTATCCATGGCCACATGGAAGAATGGCTGCAGACCGAATGGTGGGACTGGAAAGTCTACGTCGCCAATGTGACCGAGCAATATGCTCAGGTCGCTGTGGTCGGCCCCAACGCCCGTAAGGTGCTGGACAAACTGAACGCGCAAGCGGGCGGCGGCATGGACCTGTCGAAAGAGGCGCTGCCCTTCATGGAATGGCGTGACGGCAAGATCGGTGAGTTTGACGCACGGGCCTATCGCATCTCGTTCTCGGGTGAGCTGTCCTACGAGATCGCCGTGCCTGCGTCGCAGGGTCAGGCGTTCTGGGACGCTTTGATGGATGCAGGTCAGGAGTTCGGCGTGATGCCCTATGGCACTGAATGTCTGCATATCCTGCGGGCCGAGAAGGGCTTTATCATGATCGGCGACGAGACCGATGGCACCGTGATCCCGCAGGATCTGGGGCTGCACTGGGCGCTGTCGAAAAAGAAAGAGGACTACCTCGGCAAACGCGCCCATTCACGGACACACATGGCCGATCCTGAGCGTTGGAAACTGGTCGGGCTTGAGACTGTGGATGGTTCGGTTCTGCCGGACGGTGCCTATGCGGTCGGCGAGGGCGTCAATGCCAACGGTCAGCGCAATATGATCGGGCGCGTGACCTCGACCTATTACTCGGCCAATCTGGGTAAAGGCATCGCCATGGGTCTGATCAAGCACGGCCCGGATCGCATGGGTGAGATCGTCGAATTCCCGGGGACCGATGATAAAATCTACAAAGCCAAGATCGTAGACCCGATCTTTTACGACAAGGACGGGGAGAAGCAGAATGTCTGAACCCATCAGCGCACTGAACCACGCGAGCTATGAGGGCATCGCCAAGGTCGAGGAATGCGGCCTGCAGGGCATGATCACCCTGCGCGGCGATCTGTCGGACAAGGTGCTGGCCAAGGCGGTCAAGGACGCGACCGGACAAAAAGTGCCCGGCCAGCGCGAGGCTTTGGTCAAGGGCGACACCGGTGTCTGCTGGATGTCCTCGGATGAGTTGCTGGTGCTGGTGCCTTATGCCGAGGTCGAGGCCAAGCTGGCCGATCTGGCAGGCGCGCTCAGCGGCATCCACGCTTTGGTGGTGAATGTCTCGGACGCCCGCGCGGTGTTTCGCGTCTCGGGTGGTAGCGCCCGGGAGATGCTGGGCAAGGTTGCCCCGGTCGAGTTGTCGGCGGAGGCCTTCCAGCCGGGCCAAATCCGCCGCTCGCGTCTGGCGCAGGTGGCGGGCGCGTTCTGGATGGATGATGGCGATACCTTTCGTGTGGTCTGCTTCCGCTCGGCCGCCGACTATGTCTTCAAGCTTTTGAAGGTTGCAGCACAGCCGGGTAGCGAAGTCGGCTACTACTAGGCGCGTGCTAGAGGCAAACTGGGAAAGGGGGCTTTGCCCCCTCGGCCTGCGGCCTCACCCCCAGGATATTTTTGGCCAGATGAAGTTTGGATGGGGTGCGGCGGGCGTTAGCCGTCCGCGCTGAACAGGTAGGTGGGGAATTGGGTCAGGCCGCGCTGGCTGATCAGCGCCGCTGTTCCGGTTTCACCTGTGAGCGGGTCCCGGCATCGGGGGTAGAAGGCGAGTTCGTTTGCGAGTTTCGCCATCGCGGTTTCGCGGTTTTCCGCCGCGAGATATGGCGCGTGCGTCGAGAGAAAGAAGGCAGGACGCGCCTTTTGCAGCCAGGGCACCAGTGAAGGCAGAACCGCGTATTCGGCACCTTCGATGTCCATCTTCACCAGAGACACATCGGATAGATCAACCGAAGCTGCGAATTGATCCCAGCCAATGGTCAGGGCGTCGGTGCCATGTCTGCCGTCGTTAAGAAGCGACGAGGTGGAATCGCCTGCCTCGCCGTGAGCCGAGGCCATTCGGGTCACGCCAAAACCGTCTGACAAGGCGATGCTGAATGCGGATACGTTACGGATGTTGTTGAGTTCGAGGTTCCACACCAGATGGCGATAGGCCACCGGATCAGGCTCAAAGCACCAGACGTGGCGGGCGCGGCGGGCGGCATAGAGGACGGTTGGGCCAATCCATGCGCCGATGTCCAGATAATCGCGGTCGGGCGACAGGTATTTGTCCAATACGGCGAAGGTCTCAGGTTCCCACGCACCCTCTGAGGCCTTACGCCAGAATTTGGAGTGATACGGGTCCAGCCGGAAAGGTTCGCCGTTCAGCTTTCCAGCATAATATCCGCGGGCGCGGTAGAACATCTTGCGCGCCTGTGTCAGCATCGCGGACCTCCGGGTTTTCTTGTCTCTGCCCTTGACCTATGGCCGTTGCCAAAGCATTTAACCTTTGGAACCGCAACAATCATTTTCAACAGGGGGCCGACATGGCTTTTGAACTTCCTGATCTTCCTTATGCACATGACGCGCTGGCAGCCAAGGGTATGTCCGCGGAAACGCTGGAATATCACCACGACCTGCACCACAAGGCCTATGTCGATAACGGCAACAAGCTGATCGCCGGCACCGAATGGGACGGCAAGTCGCTGGAAGAGATCATCACCGGCACCTATGACGCGGGTGCCGTGGCGCAGAACGGTATTTTCAACAACATCAGCCAGCTGTGGAACCACAACCAGTTTTGGGAGATGATGGGCCCCGGGGACAACGCCATGCCCGGTGAGTTGGAGAAGGCTCTGACCGATAGCTTCGGCTCGGTTGACGAATTCAAGTCGCAGTTCAGTGCGGCGGGTGCAGGGCAGTTCGGCTCGGGTTGGGCCTGGCTGGTCAAGAACGCGGACGGGTCGCTGGCCGTGACAAAGACCGAGAACGGCGTGAACCCGCTGTGCTTCGGTCAGACTGCTCTGCTGGGATGTGACGTGTGGGAGCACTCTTACTACATCGACTTCCGCAACAAGCGTCCGGCCTATCTGTCGAACTTCCTGGACAATCTGGTGAACTGGGAGAACGTCGCGTCGCGGATGTGATCGGTTTGCCGGTTACTGAGTTTTCAAGGCCTGCTCGCTTACGCGCGTGGGCCTTTTCTTGATTGACCGGTACTTCGCTCAAGGCGAACCAGGCTTCAAATTTACTTTTTCCTTCTAATGGCTGATTGGAGCCCTGTGTGCTGACTTGTCGTCGTTCGTCGAAGGGCCGGTTTGAAGCGGCAAGCGAACCGAGCACGTTGCGCTACGAACTATCCTTGCCGAATAACAATCGGTATGACTACCATTGGTGACCGGCGATGCATTTTGCGGGTCTGAAATTCCTGCTTCGGAGCATGTTTTTTGCGAAATCGCTGGGTCATACTGTTTGTGTTGTTCTTTGCGCGAACGACTATGGCTTTTCAGTTCCAATCGGTAGCGGCGTTGTCTCCGCTTATGATCGACAGCTTACTGCTGTCGATCACTGAGATTGGACTGTTGATCGGACTTTACCTTGGCCCGGGTATCATAGTGGCGATCCTTGGGGGATCAGTTGCATCTGTTTTAGGTGACAAGCGTGTCGTTGTAGTGAGCCTCATTTTGATGCTTGTGGGCAGCATTCTCGTATTGCAGGCCTCGACATTTAGCGGATTGGTCGCCGGGCGCGTCATGGCGGGTATCGGAGGCGTGGTCGTCAATGTCCTGATGACGAAGATGGTGGTTGATTGGTTTGCCGGGCGTAACCTGGCGGCCGCTATGGCAATATTTATTAGCTCGTGGCCGATGGGGATTGGCTTGGCACTGGTCATCCTGCCATGGCTCGCTGGTCAAGGTGGCTTGGGTTGGGCTTGGGCATGTGTCGCGTTGGTGATTGCGGTGGCGTTGGCCTCGTTCTGGGTGACCTACGAGACGCCAGAAGCGGCCGTTGCACATGGACGCATTGTTTTAGTTGACCTGCCGTGGGTGCCACTGACCTTCGCAGCACTGATATGGGGCTTCTACAACGCGGCACTCGCTATGGTCTTTGGCTTTGGCCCGATAATATTGGTCGATAACGGTCTTTCGGTTGCCGGAGCAAGCACCGCAACGAGCCTCTTCATGTTCGCCATTGTCATAGCCGCACCTTTGGGGGGATGGGTTGCTGACAGGTCAGGCCGTCGAGATGCTCTAGTCCTTTTTACTTTGGTTGCAGCAGTCTTTTTGCTTCCGCTGATGCTCTATCTTACTGCATCGACTGCATGGATCGTGTTTGCATTGGCCGGGTTCCTAATCGGACTCTCGCCCGGAGCGATTGTAAGTATGACCTCGCAGATACTCCCGGCCCATGCGCGAGCCTTTGGCACAGGCGTCTACTATTCGATGTATTATATCGTCATGATGGTTTCGCCGCCAACGGCAGGCGCACTGGCGGATCAAATGCAGAATGTGAACGTCACTTTTCTATTGGCTATGGGGATGATGAGTATTTGCATATTGGCTTTGCTGGCCTTTCGAAAGACAGCGATGTCGGTAGATTGAATTTCGCTCCATGGCCTGAATATGATTCACTGTCGGGTTTTGTTGTTCATGGCCACTCAACTTGTGCGAAACCGTCTAAACCGGTCGTTGGTATAGACGCCGCGAAAGCTCACTTTGTCCCGCAGAGAAGACATTTGACCACCTGCGGAACGCGCATCTCGTTAAACCGTCTTGCAGGGCCTGGGTATTGGGGCTTGGCCATCAATCCAAACACCCGGCGTATCGAAGACGAACGGGTCGATTTCGCCTGCTCTCTTCGGTAGAGAGTCACATGCAACGGTCCGCTGTAAAACTGCGCCATTAGCAGCCGTTTCCGAACAGTTTGATATCGCTTGAAAATGCCGGTGGCGTTGTGCATTCGCCCGGTCTGTTCCTCGGTTGCTGGCGTGCTGATGAAAGGCGAGTGCCTGCCACACTTCCGCTACGTCAATACCAGCTTGCACTTTGACACAATAATGGTTGAAGATTGCATCGGGAGGAGGACGACGCAAAAATGTTGTGCGCGCGTCTTAGGCTGTGTGACTGCTCGAATGGGTTATTGCGACAAGCACGGATCAGCCTTGGCAAGTATCCTCGACCAAAAAAACACGAGCACCTGACGCTAGTCACGTAGCTATCGCAACTCGTTAGAATCAAAGAAGGGCTGGCTCGAAGGCAAGCCGAGAAACGGAGAGGAAACTGAGATGTTCAAGAAACTCACTGCAGTCGCATTTGGAGCTCTACTGAGCGCACAAGTCGCTGCTGCCGACGAAATCCAGATCAACATGAGCCTGATCTTCCAGGACTCTGAGCTGCTGACCCAGGAACTTATCAAGGTCACCGACAAAATCCGGGAACGGACAGACGGCGATGTGGACATCCAGGTGTTTCCCGGCGGTCAGTTGCCAACCTACAAGGATAACCTCGAGCAGGTCGTAAACGGCGCCGACTGGATCGCCGTAGAAGACCTGACTTATGTGGGCGACTACGTCCCGAACTTTGGCGCGCTTGCTGGCCCGATGCTCTACGACAGCTATGACGAATATCTGGCGATGATGGATACCGACCTCGTCGCTGATCTGACAGCACAGGCCGAAGAAGCGGGCATCAAGATCATCAACGCCGACTACATGTTCGGTTTCCGTCACATGATCACAAACAAGCCCATCGAGACCCCGGCAGATCTTGATGGTTTGAAGATCCGTGTGCCCGGCAGCCAGATATTTATCAGCACGCTGGCCTCGATGGGCGCCTCGCCGCAGGCCATTCCGTTCACTGAAACGTACTCGGGCGTGCAGCAAGGCGTTGTGGAAGGACTCGAGGGCTCGATCCTGACGATGTACTCGACCAAGATCTACGAAGTGGCGAACGTCATGTCGATGACCAAGCACTTCCTTGGTACGGTAGGGATCTACATCTCTCCCAGCGTGTGGGACAAGCTGACCCCCGAGCAGCAAGCCATCGTTGATGAAGAGTTCGCAGCTGGCGCCGAATCCAACACTGCAAACCTGATCAAGCTTGATGAAGAGTACCGCGGCCTGCTCGAGGCAGAAGGAGTGACCTTCGTAGAAGCAGACACGGCAGCCTTCAGCGAGTTGACGGCAAGTGTTTATACCGAGTTCCCGGCATGGGATGACGATATCCGCGCTGTGATCGGCGCAGAACTCGACAAAATCCGCGGCAACTAAAGCCCCGAAATAGCGCAGCCCGGACGATCATTCACGCCGGGCTGCGTGACCCAAAAGGCAGGTGGAAGAGACTTGATCAACGTCTTTAAGAATCTGGAAGAGATCCTCGCATCGATTGCAATCAGCATCACCGTGATCTTGGTGATCATCAACGTCATCCTGCGATATGGGGCGGGATTCACAATGCCATGGGGGCAGGAACTCTCGGTTATCTGCTTCATCTGGGCGGTCTATTTGGGCATCAGTTCGTGTTATAAGAACAACTTGCATATGGGCGTCGATGCGATCTTGTCGGTCCTACCCAAAAGCGCGCACACCCCATTCAACTTATTGATTTCTTTTTTTCTTTTGGGCCTGAATATCATTCTGGCTTACCTGAGCTATCAATACACCATGCTTTCGAACAAGACGACGCCCGTGATGGGGATGTCGTATTTCGCCGTGAACATCGTTCTGGTTCTGTGTTTCGGTTTGATGGCCATTCACACGGTCCGATTTATCGTCACCGACCTGAAAAAACTCAGAACAGAAGCCTAAAGAGGAGCACGGGGTATGGAAGACTACATTCCGATGATCTTGCTGTTCGTCTTTTTCCTTTTGAACATTCCAATCGCTTTTTCGCTGATTGCCTCTGCGATGGTTTATTTTCTTTTCATCAATACGTCTTTGCCGATCGCGCTGGTCATGCAGCGTTTCATAACATCTGCTGAATCTTTCCCTTTGCTGGCCATTCCCTTCTTCATCATGGTCGGTTCGGTGATGAATTTCTCGGGAATAAGCCGCAGTCTTCTGGGGTTCGCGGATTCGCTTATTGGTCACAAGACGGGCGGTCTTGCACAGGTCAACGTCATTCTGAGTACGATGATGGGGGGCATTTCCGGCTCTGCCAACGCAGACGCGGCTATGCAGTCGAAAATCCTTGCGCCCGAGATGACGAAACGAGGCTATGACCTGCCGTTCACCGCAGCCGTAACCGCAGCTTCGTCGTGCATCAGCCCTGTGATCCCCCCTGGCATCAACCTGATTATCTTCGCATTGCTGGCAAACGTATCCGTCCACAGCATGTTCATTGCCGGCTATGTTCCCGCGCTCTTGATGGCGCTGGCGATGATGGGGACGATCGCCGTGATCGCCAAGCGCCGGGACTACAAACCGTCGCGGGCAGAACCAGCGCCTGCAAGTGAACGCTTTCACTATTTTGCCAAGGCCATCCCGGCGCTCCTTATTCCGTTCGGGGTTATCCTTGGGATGCGGTTCGGTCTTTTCACGCCGACCGAAGCGGGTGCTGTCGCCGTGCTTCTATGCACTTTGATCGGCTTCTTCATCTACAAGGAGCTGAAAATAAAGGACTTCGGCCCAATCCTGCGCGAGACCGTCCAAGGCACAAGCACCGTGATGTTCATCATCATTGGCGCGCTCTTGTTCGGTTATTACATGACGTTGGAGCGTATCCCACAAAGCATTGCGTCCGCCCTTATTGATCTGACGGATAGCAAGCTCGTGCTTTTACTCTTGATCAATGGGCTGCTGTTGGCTGTGGGCATGTTCATCGAGGGCGGCGCGGCGATGATCATTCTGACGCCGCTCTTGCTCCCGGCAGTTCTCAATCTTGGCGTCAACCCGATCCATTTCGGAGTGATCGTGATTGTAAACATCATGATTGGAGGCGTCACGCCGCCCTTTGGATCGATGATGTTTACGGTGTGCTCGATATTGAAAGTGAAAATTCTGGATTTCGTCCGGGAAGTCATCCCGCTTTTGCTTGCGCTTTTGGCGGTCCTGCTTCTGCTGACCTACTCGGAAGGGCTCGTCTTGTTCTTGCCGAACCTGTTGTAGGGATTGCCGCCTTCCGTGATCCCATTGTGCGTCTTCAATTGGCCTCAGCGCCGGGGATGACACTGCACGGAACATTGTGGCCGGGCTTGAGGACATAGGGACAGCGACGCGTAGAACTGGAACGATTAGCTGGTCGGCTCGCGCATAGGCTTTTCGAACTGCTTGACCCTGTCATTGCGCGATTGATCGCAGGTGAGTTTCCGCCGATAAACCCGAATTAATCTGATTGAGTATTGTACCGGCCCCCTCAACCCCTAGCTATAGTATGCGGAGGGAGAGAACCGCCAACCGATTGAAAACAGACCATTCAGCGCGTCGAAATACTGCCGCCGCGCGACAAAGAAGCTGTGCCCGAGGGACGGGGAAAACCACGTCAATCATTGCAGGAGATCACTATGGCCGTACTTGAACAGGGAACATGGGTTATCATCGCGGATGGGGAAAAAGCGCTGGTGATGGAGAATGTCACCGACGCGCAGGATCCCAATCTCGTTGTTGTTTCGGTTGAAGAAAACGATGCCCCTCAGTCTGGGCCCACAGATCGGGCAGGGCGCAGATTTGATGGGGGACCAAACCAGAAATCGGCCGTTGAAGAAAACAGTTGGAAATCCCATGCGAAATCTCTGTTTGTCCAGGATGTGGCCAATCTGCTGAACAAAAAGGGCCTCAAAGGCACGTTTAACCGGCTTGTTCTGGTTGCAAGCCCACCTGTGCTGGGCCTGTTGCGCAGGCGTTTGCACAGCGAGGTATTGGCCAAAGTTGTGGCCGAGGTCGACAAGACGCTGACAAACCATCCGCTGCATAAGGTCGAGAAAGTGTTGAAGTCTCGCCTGACAACAGCTTGACACCAAGCGGGCGCGTTTGTCGCCCGCAACTTCACGACAAAAGCTGGCGCAGTTTGGCCATTGCCTCATCAGGGGTCTGGACCCATGTGATGAACCTGGCCAGCGAAACATCAGCAAAGCCCTGACTGATGACCTGATCCAGCAAGTCGTGCAGGGCGTTCCAATACCCATCGACGTTCATCACCAGAATAGGTTTGTCATGCAGGCCCAACTGCCGCCATGTCAGCGCCTCGAACAGTTCGTCCAACGAGCCGGGGCCGCCGGGCAGCACCATCACGGCGTCGGCATTCATGATCATGACCTTTTTGCGCTCGTGCATCGTTTCGGTGACTACAAAGCGGGTCAGGTCTGTTTTGCCCACCTCGCGCTGCAGCAGGTGCACGGGTATTACCCCAAACGTATCACCGCCTGCGGTTTGCGCCGCGCGCGCGACTTCGCCCATCAGGCCCACGTCGCCGGCTCCGTAGACCAATCGCCAGCCTTCATTTGCCAGCATAGTGCCGAACTGCCGGGCGGCGTCGGAATAGGCACTATTTACACCATTGCGTGACCCGCAATACACACAGACGGATTTCTGGGGCATAACAGTGTCTCTCCGGGCTTGTATCTGAGGTTTTGACCCCTGATAGCGGGATTGATAGGTTGGCTCAACCGTCCGCAGGAATGTCAAAGGGTCAAAGCATTTACGGGGCGGAGTGAAAGGAAAAGAATGAACGCGACATCGGGAAGCGGAAGCTCGGGCACGTTTGTCTGGGGTCTGATCGCCGGGCTGCTGGCACTGATTGCGGCCGGGGGGCTGTATATGTCGGGGATTTTCGGTGGCGTCGAAGATGACGTGGCCGGTCAAGATGCCGAACCTACGGTCGAGGAAGCCGCGGTTACACCGTCAGAAGAGGCACCCGAGGTGGCCGAGCCACCGGCGCCGTCTGCCGGTGAAGACCCGGCGGCTGAGGCGCAGACCGCTGAGGCGGATACAGCCGAGGCTACGCCGGACCCCGAACCTCCTGCCGAGGATGTCGCCGAGACCCCGGTGGCCTTGGCGCCGGTTCTGGATCAGATATTTGTGGAACCCGACGGCAACGCGCTATTGTCGGGAACAGCTGATCCCGGAGCGGAAATTCTGGTTTTGTTGAACGGTCAGCAAGTGCATCGCTTTTTCGTGGATAACAGCGGTCAGTTTGCCGAGTTCCTGTCGATCCCATTTGCCGATGACGCGCGCGGTCTGGTTTTGGAGTCACGCGATGGCGAACAGGCGGTGCGCTCGGATGATTACCTGATTGCAGCTTTGCCGGCGCCTGAACAGCAGGGCACCACGGTTGACGTGGCCGAGGCTGCGGAAGAAGACACGACGCCGCTGCCTCAGGCCGAGGGTGAAACCGGCGCGGATGTGCCTGTGGACGACCCGGCAGATGATCCACAAGTCGCTGAAACTTCGGAGCCTGAGGTCGCGCCCTCGGATGCTGAAACCGAACAGGTCGCGTCCGCCGACCTTGCAACCGCCGAGGCGGAGCCGGGTGCAGATGCCCAGCCAACTGATGCTGAGTCGGACCAGATTGCAGAGGCCCAGCCCGGCGCAGCAGCGCAAGACGAAGCATCCGATCCCCAAACTGCCGAAGCCGACCCGACGCCCGAGCCCCAGGCAGAGTCCGAGGAACAGACCAGTCAGCAAGTTGCAATTCTGCGATCCGGGGAAGAAGGCGTGGAACTGGTGCAGCCGCCATCCTCGCAACAGCAAGCGCCGGATCAGGTGGCGCTGGATACCATCGGGTATTCTGACACTGGCGAGGTCGAGTTGACCGGCCGCGTCCCGGACGGGTCCGGCGTGCGGTTGTATCTGGACAATCAATTGGTCGCCGATGCACCTCCGGCGGTTGACGGTACCTGGCGCGGCGAGATTGAGGGCGTGGACCCGGGTGTCTACACGCTGCGTGTGGACGAGGTTGACCCGAATGGTCGGGTAGTCAGTAGGCTGGAAACGCCGTTCAAACGTGAACCGATCGAAGCCTTACGGGCCGCGGACATCACCGACCCCGAGGCCCTGGCCCCTCCGATCCGCTCGGTCACCGTACAACGCGGCGATACGCTGTGGGCCATTTCTCGTGACCGGTTTGGCGACGGCGTGCTGTATGTCAAACTGTTCGAGGCCAACCGGGACTCGATCCGTGATCCCGATCTGATCTATCCGGGGCAAATCTTTACCATCCCTGAATAACGCGCATTCTCTGGACCCAGCCGGGCCCGGGGCTATCTCTGACCGCAGTTAAGGTACGTGATGAGACGACCAAACCCGATTCAGGTTGACGCGGACGAGCATCGCTCGGGCTGGCGCACCATTCGCAAAGTCACGCCCTATCTGTGGCCGGACGATGAACCGTGGGTCAAGCGGCGGGTCGTGTTGGCTCTGGTCATGCTGGTTTTGGCCAAGCTGATCGCGGTCTATACCCCGATCCTGTATAAAGGTGCGGTGGATGGGTTGGCCGGTGAAGGCGTACC
Organism: Ruegeria sp. AL1; assembly: GCF_056540905.1. Taxonomy (NCBI): domain Bacteria; kingdom Pseudomonadati; phylum Pseudomonadota; class Alphaproteobacteria; order Rhodobacterales; family Roseobacteraceae; genus Ruegeria; species Ruegeria sp. AL1. Next base: position 504,158 of record NZ_JBQFXP010000001.1, on the reverse strand, counting down.
GCCGCTGGCGTTGGGGGCCGTCGGGTTGACTGTGGCCTACGGCGTCGCGCGTATGATGACCGTAGGTTTCCAGCAATTGCGCGATGCCTTGTTTGCGCCCGTCGGTCAGCGCGCCTTGCGGGCGCTGGCGCTGGAGACATTTCAACATATTCACCAGCTTTCGATGCGCTATCACGTGACCCGACGCACGGGCGGTCTGAGCCGCATCATCGAGCGCGGCGTAAAGGGTGTTGAGTTTCTTTTGCGGTTTCTGCTGTTCTCGATCGGGCCGCTGATCCTTGAGCTGCTGCTGGTGGCCATCATCCTGATGGTGCTGTTTGACGTGTGGTATCTGGTCGTCGTGGTGGCCACTATCGCGCTTTATATCTGGTTTACGTTCGCGGTGACCGAATGGCGCGTGAAACTGCGGCGCGAGATGAATGATCAGGATACTGAAGCCAACCAGCGCGCGATAGACAGCCTGCTGAATTTTGAAACCGTCAAGTATTTCAACGCCGAAGCCCGCGAAGCTGACCGGTATGATGTGTCGATGAAAGCCTATGCCGGGGCAGCGCTGAAAACAGCCTATTCGCTGGCATTTCTGAATTTCGGACAGTCCTTTCTAATCACCTGTGGCCTGATTGGGGTGATGGTTCTTGCCGCTGTTGGCGTGCAGAATGGCGCGCTGACGGTGGGCGATTTCGTCATGGTCAACGCCTACATGATTCAGATCACCGTTCCGCTTAACTTTTTGGGCACGGTTTATCGCGAGATCCGCCAGTCTCTGGTGGATATGGGGCAGATGTTCGATCTGCTGGAACAACCTGCCGAGGTCACCGACAAACCCTGCGCGCCAAACCTGAAAGTCTCGGGCGGGGAAGTGACGCTGGACAATGTGCGGTTCGGATACGAAGCGGATCGCGAGATTCTCAAGGGTGTGTCTCTGACCGTCCCGGCGGGTCGGACAGTGGCCATCGTCGGGGCCACCGGATCGGGGAAATCCACCATTGGACGGTTGCTGTTCCGGTTCTACGATGTCACTGGTGGCACGTTGAAGATTGACGGGCAGGATGTGCGCGACGTCAGCCAGACCAGCCTGCATGCCTCGATCGGGGTGGTGCCGCAGGATACCGTGTTGTTCAACGATACGATCCGGTACAACATCGCCTATGGTCGGGAAGAGGCCACGCAGGATGACGTGGAAGCCGCCGCAAAGGCTGCGCAGATTCATGACTTCATCAACAGCCTGCCGGAAGGGTATGAAACCAAGGTGGGCGAACGCGGCCTCAAGCTGTCGGGGGGCGAGAAACAGCGCGTCGGCATTGCGCGCACGTTGCTCAAGAACCCGCCGATCCTGCTGTTGGACGAGGCGACCTCGGCGCTCGACACGGATACCGAGCAGGACATCAAGGATGCGCTGGCCCGCGCGGGCGAGGGGCGGACGGTGATTACCATCGCCCATCGTCTCAGCACGATTGCCGAGGCAGATCGGATCGTCGTGCTGGAGCGCGGTGAGATCATCGAGCAGGGCACCCATGACGAGCTGATTGCGCGCGAGGGGCGATATGCCCAGCTTTGGAACCGCCAGCAATCAGATGCGCAGGCGGCCTGAGCGGTCGGAATCGTCTGCGGACCGTGCTATTCTCTGCCGACTGGCAGGCGGAGGATTTTGAATGCGGTATTTTTTAAAAACAGGATTTGCGGTTCTGGCCATTGCTTTGGCCAGTCCGGTTCTGGCGGCTGATCCCATCGAAGGGGTTTGGAAAACCGAGCCGGACCGGAAAGACCTGACTTCGCATATCAAAATCTCAGCGTGCGGCACTTCATTCTGCGGTCAAATTCTGTCGGCCTATGACAGCAGCGGGAAAGAGGTGCAGACACCCAATATCGGGAAAAAACTGTTCTGGGATGTCGCCAGCGAAGGGGGCGGCAAGTATGGCGGCGGAGAGTTCTGGGTGCCTCTGATCAACGTAGAGGCCGTGCCGCAAATGTCGTTGAGCGGCGATACGCTGGCGGTCAAAGGCTGTGAACACGTGGTATGCGCCCACCAGACCTGGACACGCCTGAAATAGAAAGGGCCGGAAAGCCCTCCGGCCCTTTGCGTTATTCTGCGGCGCGGAGTGGTGCGCCGGGCGGATGTCCTTCGGTCTCGGGCGCACCGGCGTCATCCTCCCACACGATCTCGGTCGATTGCATGGACCTTGCGGTTTTGCCCACTGCCATGTCCTGCGCGATCTGGCTGGACCGTCCGGCCGTCAGCCGGGCCAATGCCCGACCCAGCCAGACGGCATAGGTGGTTACCCAGACACGTAAGGCCAGGAACGAGGGCGTCACAATCAGCGTCAGCACGGTTGCGATACCCAGACCGAAGACCACGGCGGTCGCCAGTTGCTTCCACCACAATGCCGTGGGGCTGTCGATGGAATAACCGCCGTTGATAAAGTCCAGCGACAGGCCGAACATCATCGGCGTCAGACCCGCCATCGTGGTCAGAGTGGTCAGCAGAACCGGACGGATACGCGCCTCGGCCGTGCGCACAATGGCGTCGATCCGGGGCATATAGCGGCTGTATTCCTGATAGGTGTCGATCAGAACGATATTGTTGTTCACCACGATCCCCGCCAGCGCCACGATGCCCGTCCCGGTCATGATGATCGAGAAGGGCTGCTGCATCACCATCATCCCGATCAGCACGCCCGTAGTGGAAAGAACCACGGCCAGCAGCACCAGTACAGAGTTATAGAACGAATTGAACTGCGCCAGCAGGATCACAAACATCAGACCCAGAGCGGCCAGAAATGCGCTGGACAGGAACGCCTGGCTTTCGGCCTGATCTTCCTGATCCCCGGTCCATTCCCAGCTGATTGTATTTCCAAACGGGCCGGTGTTCAGCCATTCGGTCAGCACCGCAATCCGCTCGTTGGGGTTGATGAGCGCAAACCGGGCCTCGCCCTCGTCGATCAGGGTTCGAAGCTCATCAACGGATGCGGCACCCGTCAGCTGAAGCAGTTCAAAGCCGGCCCCATCCGCGTTGGTGATGGTTGCGCCATTTGCCTGCTGCCCGTCTTCCACCGGGCGCACGACGGCCAGCCGCTGTTCTGCCCCATCGGCATCGACGGACACGATCTTGCTCAGCCCCGCTTCGACATCGGCCTTGACGTCATAGTAACGTTGTTGATCGACACGGTTGATCTCGGCCAGTTTTGCCACCGGCTGACGGGTGACAAAGTTCGACAAGGGCACCAGCCCGTCCGGTGTACGGACCTTGAGCGTATCCAGCGTGGACAGAACCCTGTCCTCATCGGGCAGGCGGACGCGGATCTCGATCTCTTCATCGGTTGAATCGGGGCGCATCTCGCCCAGCAGGATGCCACGGGTGACAAGCTGCACCATGGCACCCACCGTGGCCACATCGGCGCCGAAACGTCCGGCTTTCGCGACATCGACGTCGATCTGCCAGTCGATTCCGGGCAAGGGCAGGGTGTCTTCGATCTTGATCAGCCCCGGCGTCTGTTCGAACACCTCACGCGCGGTTTGTGTCGCCGATGTCAAATCACCCCAGGCGTCGCCCTTGATGCGCAGGTGAACAGGTTTGGCAGAGGCCGGGCCTTGTTCCAGCGGCAGGATTTCGACTACGAAACCGGGGATCTTGGCCAGTTCGGTGTTGAGCTGATCCAGCACGAAGTCGCCGTCATATTCCGGCGCAACCACATGACGGTCGAACAATCCGCCCGCAATGGGTTCTGTGATGTTCGGGCGATCTTCCCACGGGATGATTTCAAACTGAACACGGCCAACCGTATCTGCCGGGGCAGAGGCGCCGCCGTTGTTTTGGTTCAGCCCGCCTTCGCCCGCAAAGGCAAAGACGTTGATGACTGCGGGATGTGCGCTGATCACCCGTTCGGCCTCCAGAACCATGGCGTCCTTTTCCGCCAGGGACAGATTGCCCCGCGCGCGGACGTAGGCCGTGGCCTGTTCAGGCTCACTTTCGACAAAGAACTCGACGCCGCGGTTGTTTGCGCCATAAGCGGTCATGACGCTGTAGACGGCAAAGCCCACCAGAAGAATCGACACGACCGGCATGATCGGATTACCGACAAGGAACTTCACGACATATCCGAAGGCGGTGTGTTCCTTGACCGTATGCACATGTTCGTCAGGCTTACGCTCAATTCGCGCCGCGCTGAGCGTGACCGAGCCAGCAAATGCGCCGATCAGGAACATCAGCGCCCCGAGGATCGTGCCCCCCGACGCCCCGGCGGGCAGCAGATAGGCGGGGTTCAGCATCTGCATCGCGCCAAGGAAGATCATGTATAGCGAGGGCGGTACCAATAGCGCCCGAACCACCCAGGGCGTGCGCGCGCGCAGCCAGGTCGATGTGTGATCAAACGTACGGCTCATGCGGCCTGACACGCCCCCGACGACCGGCAGATAGATCAGCGCGACAATCAATGACGCCGAAAGAACAAAGATCAGGGTGACGGGCAGCATACCCATGAACTCACCCGGAATGCCGGGCCAGAACAGCATGGGCAGGAAGGCACACAAGGTCGTGGCGGTTGAGGACACGATGGGCCAGAACATCCGTTGCGCCGCCTCGACATAGGCGTGCATCGGGCCAACGCCTTCCTTGATGCGTTTATCGGCGTATTCGACGACAACGATGGCCCCATCGACCAGCATCCCAACCGCAAGAATCAGACCGAACATCACGATGTTCGAGATGCTGACCCCCATCACCGCCAGAAAGGCGAAACACAGCAGGAACGAAGTGGGGATCGCAAAGCCCACCAACAGGGCCGCCCGTGTGCCCAGCGAGGCCAGAACGACGATCATCACCAGCGCGATGGCGGTCAGAACCGAGCCCTCAAGCTGGCTGACCATGGACCCCACGATACGGCTTTGATCGTTCGAGGTGCCCAGATCGACGGCGGCCTGCATCTCGGGCGGCCAGTTGGTGCGGGACTCGGCAATGGTTGCTTTGACTTGCGCAACCGTGTCGATCAGATTGAAACCCTTGCGCTTGACCACCTGCAGCGCGACGGTAGGCTCCCCGTTAAAACGCGCCGTGCCTTCGCGATCTTCGAACGTGTAGTTGATCTCGGCCAGTTCTCCCAACGTGACAACCCGATCACCGTTGACCTTGACCGGCAGGCCATAGACATCCTGAGCGGTTTTGAAAGACGAGGGGATTTTGACCGAAAACGTGCCTTGCTGAGTTTCCACCTCACCTGCGGCAATCAGTTGATTGTTGTTCTGAACGACATTGATCAGTTCGGCAGCGGTGATGTTGTAGGCCTCAAGGCGCAGAGGGTCGATGACGACCTCCAGCAACTCATCCCGATTGCCGGCGATCCCGGCTTCAAGCACGGAATCCATCGCCTCAAGCTCGTCCTGCAAGTCCTTGGCAATGCGCGCCATTGTCCGTTCGGGTACCGCGCCGGTCAGGTTGACGATAACGATGGGAAACTCCGAGAAATTGATCTCGGTCAGCGTGTATTGTTCGGCGCCTTCGGGGAAATCCGCCTGCGCGCTGTTCATCGCGTCGCGCACATCGGCGGTAATGGCCGTCTTGTCCCAGCCGAAATCAAACTCCAGCGCGATGCCGGCATAGCCCTCGGCGGCCGTGGCCGTCATCTCTTTCAGGCCGTCCAGATCCGCCAGTTCGGTTTCCATCGGCTTGATCAGAAGGCTCTCGGAATCCTCGGCGGAAATGCCGGGAAACTGAACCGAAACAAAAAGGGCCGGAATTTCGATATCCGGCTCGCCTTCTTTGGGCAGGCCGACATAGGCAAACCCGCCGATCACAAGCGAGATGGCGATGAAAGCGAGAACCATGCGGGCCCGGTTTGCGGCCCAGTCGACGATTCCCGTCATTGTGCCGCTTCCCTATATGTCGGCGCAACGGTCACGCCTCGCGTGACGTATTCCTGACCAACGATGATCACATCCGTCGTCTCCGGCAAACCGCCGACCAAAACGCCTTCGGCGGTGTCACGCAGCAATGAGATTGGTATGAAATCAACGATGTTCCCACTGCCAACGGTGCGGACGCCGACCTGACCTTCGTTGTTCAGCGTCAGTGCGGATTGCGGCAGCATATGCGCTTTGACCCCCTCGGACGCGATCTGGATATTCGCGGTTTGTCCATCGCGGATCAGCAACTCGGGGTTTGGCACGGTGATTTCGACCTCGAAGGTCCGGGTCTCTTCGTCCGCCGAACGGCTGAGGAATGTCACGCGCCCTTCGACGTGCAACCCGGTAACCAATTGGGCCGTTGCCGTCGATCCCACGAGAATGCGGTTCACTTCGGTTTCGGGCACAAAACCCACCAGTTTGATCGGATCAAGCTGAATGACCGTAGCGCACAAAGAGCCGGGCTGCATCAGGCTGCCTAACTCGGCTGTGTCGCTTTCCAGAAGACCTTTGAACGGGGCTTCGATGGTCAGGCGATCCATTTCGCGATGCGCAGCATCAACTTCGGCCTGCGCCGCTTCGATCCCTGCGCGGGTTGCCTCCAGTCCGGCCTCGGCCGATTTTATCCCTGCTTCGGCGGTGCTCATCTGGGCTTCGCTGGAAATGCGCCGGGTTTCCGAGCCAAACCCGGTTTCGGACAGCTTGCGCGCCGCCTTCAGGTTGATCTCGGCTTCTGCGACGCGGGCATGGGCTTCCTGCAGGCGGGCTTCGGCCTCGGGCACACGGCTTTGGGCTTCGTGCTGGGCCGCGACCGCTTCTGCCAGGCTTGCGGGGCGGGTTCCGGCATCCAGTTCGCACAGCAGATCGCCTGCCTCGACAAAGGTTCCCTTGCGCTTGGGTTCGGACACAACGGTCGACGTGGTCTCGGACAGAACTTCGACCTGACGGTTCGCCTTGGTCTGGCCGCGCAGCAACACAGCGCTTCCGATTTCCTGAGCTTTCGAGCGCATTACAACCACGCCAATTGCATCGGAGGGCTCGACCGCAGCAGCTTCTGTGGCGTCTTCCGAAGTCTCGGCCTGCGCAGCGCCGCGCCCGGCGAAGGCAAACAAAGAGTCGCGTTCGAACACCAAATAATACAGCGCGACGATCACCAACGCGGCATTAACGAATGAAATCAAGCGCATGCAGTGCCTCTTTTTGCGTTTTTTGCCAAACTTTAACCGGCATGTTCGCTTAGAAATGGGGGTCTTTCGCCGGTATTTCCACACTAAACTGAATAGTTCGGTTCACTTTTTTTCGCAAGACCCGCCTGTAACCCGGCAAATGTGTAGATTCCGGCACTTGGCTTGGCCGTGGCGGCGGGGTATGACATGGCGCTAGAAAGCAGGACAGACAGCCTGGGGGCAGGGATGAGCGACACCGACAGTTTCATTGATGAGGTCACCGAAGAGGTGCGCCGGGACCGTATGTACCTGTTGATGCGCCGTTGGGGCTGGGTCGGTGTTGTTGCTGTAATTGCCATTGTTGGCGGCGCCGCATTCAACGAATACCGTAAGGCCCGCGATGCAAGCCAGGCCGAGGCGTTGGGGGATGCGATTCTGGCCGCGTTGGCCGAAAACGGGTCAACCGAAAGGGCTGAAGGCCTGCAGTCGATCCAGCATGAGGCAGCCGGCGGCGATGCGGTGGTGAACATGCTGCTGTCGGCGTCGCAGTTCGAGGCCGGTTCGACCGAAGATGCAGTGAACAGCCTGAATTCCATCGCCACGCAAGGCGAACTGCCCGAAATCTATCGGGCCATCGCAAGCTTCAAGGCGCTTTTGCTTCAGACCGACAGCCTGTCGGCCGCTGATCGTCGTCAACAGTTTGAGGCGCTGGCAAGTCCGGGCGCACCGTTGCGCCTGCTGGCCGAAGAGCAACTGGCCCTGATAGATGTAGCCGAAGGGGAAACGCAGGCGGCGCTGGATCGTCTGCAGGCCTTGCGACAGGATGCTGAGGCCGGGATTGATCTGCAACAGCGTGCGGCGCAGCTGATCGTGGCGCTGGGGGGCGAGCCCGAACCGGTCGTGGCGCAACAAGGCTGACATCCAATCGTATGACGGCACATACAGGCGAGTTCTGAAGATTATGGTAACACGTTATTTCTCACGCTTTGGAGTGCCGCTTGCGGTGACCGCGCTTGTCGTCCTCAGCGGATGTGAAGAACCCGAGGAAATTCTGCCCGGCGTGCGCGAGGATGTGCGCCCGGTTATCGACAATGAGGCTGTCGAAACGCGTGGGGCGAAACCCATCAGCCTTCCGGCCCCGACCCGAAATGCCGAGTGGGCGCAAAGCGCCGGGACGCCCGCGTTCCGTACAACCAACGCAGCGCTCAGCAAGGCACCGCAGCGTATTTGGTCCAGATCTATCGGAGCAGGCGATAGCCGCAAGCAGCGGATTACCGCTGACCCGGTCGTGGCGGGCGGATTGATCTACACGTTGGATTCAGGGGCAAATGTCACGGCCGTCACGCCGCAGGGACAAGTCGCCTGGACCACGAATCTGATCCCTCAGAATGAGAAAGAAGGCGATGCCACTGGCGGCGGTTTGGCCTATTCGGGGGGCGTTCTCTATGTCTCGTCCGGGTTTGGCCGCCTGTCTGCGCTGGATGCCAAAAGTGGGGCGTTGAAATGGCAAAAGCGCCTGAACGCCACTGGCAGTGGTGCGCCTATGGTCAGCGACGGTTTGTTGTATCTGGTGGCCGGGGATCAGACCGGATGGGCCGTAAACACAGATGATGGGCGCATAGCGTGGCAGATCAGCGGCACGCCCAGTGTTGGTAACGTTCTGGGGGCGCCCGCTCCGGTTCTGGCGTCAGACCTTGCGGTTTTTGCCTTCGGGTCCGGGGACATCGCCGCCACATTCCGCCGAGGCGGCATTCGACGCTGGAACGCTTCGGTTGCGGGCGGACGACGAGGGCGTGCAGCCGCGCAGATTGTGGATGTCACCGCCGGGCCGATGGTGGTGGGCAACACGATCTACATTGGCAACCATTCCGGACGCACCGTAGCCTTTGACGCCGGGTCGGGGGATCGGAACTGGACCGCTCTGGAAGGCGCGGTAGATACGGTCTGGCCTGCGGGAAACAGCATTTTCCTGATCAGCGACCGCAGCCAACTGGTACGCCTGGATGCGGCGGATGGATCGATTGTCTGGGCGGTGGATTTGCCCGGCTTCGTCAAGGACAAGCCAAATCGACGTGGCCCAATCTTTGCCCATTACGGGCCGATTTTGGCCGGAGGTCAGATCGTTATCGCCTCAAACGACGGTTTCGTGCGGTTTTTCAACCCGGTGGATGGGACGCTGGTGGGGCGCGCTGACGTGCCCGGCGGTGCCACAACGGCACCGGTTGTGGCGGGACAGACGCTGTATGTCGTATCGACCAAAGGCGAACTGCACGCTTTCCGTTGACGACAAGATGCGCTAAAGGGCGCATCTTGAGTCTTGAAAGATTGGTATCATGTCGCTGACCCTCGCCATTGTGGGGCGCCCGAATGTGGGCAAATCCACCCTGTTCAACCGCCTTGTGGGCAAACGTCTGGCCTTGGTCGACGACCAGCCCGGCGTGACGCGTGACCTGCGCGAGGGCGAAGGGCGGTTGGGCGATCTGCGCTTTACCGTGATCGACACGGCGGGCCTTGAGGACGCGACTGATGACAGCCTGCAAGGCCGGATGCGCCGCCTGACCGAGCGTGCGGTGGATATGGCCGATGTCTGCCTGTTCATGATCGACGCGCGCGTTGGCCTGACGCCGACCGATGAGATGTTCGCCGAGATCCTGCGCAAACGTTCGAAGCATGTGATCTTGGCCGCCAACAAGGCCGAGGGAAACGCGGCGGATGCGGGTGTGCTTGAAGCCTATAATCTGGGTCTCGGCGAACCCGTGCGCCTGTCGGGCGAGCATGGGGAGGGGATGACGGACCTCTATGCGCAGCTGATGCCATTGGCGGACGCGGCGGAGGAGCAGGCTGTCGATGACACCCCGAAAACCGATATTGAACTGGATGAGGATGGCGAGGGCGAAGCGCCTCTGATCACCGCGGACAAACCTCTGCAAGTGGCTGTGGTGGGGCGTCCGAACGCGGGTAAATCCACGCTGATCAACAAGATCATCGGCGAAGACCGCCTGCTGACCGGGCCTGAGGCCGGAATCACCCGCGACGCGATCAGCCTGCGCATCGACTGGGCCAGCCCTGAGGGCGACAGCACCCCGATGCGGATCTTTGATACCGCCGGGATGCGCAAAAAGGCCAAGGTGCAGGAGAAGCTGGAAAAGCTCTCGGTCTCGGATGGTCTGCGCGCGGTGAAATTTGCCGAGGTTGTGGTGGTCCTTCTGGATGCCGCGATTCCGTTTGAACAACAGGACCTGCGCATCGCCGATCTGGCCGAGCGTGAGGGCCGCGCCGTGGTCGTTGCCGTCAACAAATGGGACGTCGAGGACAACAAGCAGGAAAAGCTGCGCGATCTGAAAGAGTCCTTTGAACGGCTGCTGCCGCAATTGCGCGGCGCTCCGCTGATCACCGTTTCGGCCAAGACGGGCCGGGGGCTGGAACGTCTGCGCGCCGCGATCCTGCGCGCCCATGACGTCTGGAACCGCCGTGTGCCGACGGCGGCGTTGAACCGTTGGCTGACGGCGATGCTGGAACAGCACCCGCCGCCCGCGCCGCAGGGCCGCCGGATCAAGCTGCGTTACATGACCCAAGCCAAGACCCGCCCGCCGGGGTTCGTGGTGATGTGCTCGCATCCCGACAAGATGCCTGAAAGCTATAACCGCTATCTGGTCAACGGCCTGCGCGAGGATTTTGACATGCCGGGCACCCCGATCCGGCTGACGCTGCGCGGGCAGGGGGACAAGAACCCCTACAAAGGACGGCGCAAGAAAAACGCGGGCGCCCTGGCTAAACATCTCAAAGGACGCGCGTAACTGCGCTAATTTTCAGCATTTTCAGACAGGGGGCGTGACAGCCCCCGTTCCCCGCGCTAGCATTCAGCCGTGTGCATTTGTTTTCGCACATACCTTGTTTGCGGCTTGTCCGCATATCATTCTGAGATACGACATAACCTGACCACCCTGGGGAGCGGGCGTGATGGATCTGAGGGAATATACACGACAATACGCGGTACAGGACAACCGGCTGGCCGCGCTCAGCTATTTCGCAACTTTTGCGGTGTATTTCGCATCGCTGACTCTGGCGATCGTCTATGTGGATCGCTGGTATGTCATGATCCCGGCTGGGGTCGTTTTTGCCTTCTCTGCCGTGCGTCTCTACGTGCTGCAGCACGATTGCGGGCACCACTCTCTGTTCGAGACGCGCGCGCAGAATGAATGGGCGGGCCACGGCCTGTCGCCGTTCACCTTTGCGCCGTTTGAGGTGATGAAGCAGAACCACAACCTGCATCATTCCGGAATCGGTAATCTCGAGCACCGCGAAACCGGCGAAATCCATACGATGACGCTGCGCGAATGGGATGAGGCCGACTGGAAAACCCGTTTTTTTTACAGGCTTTACAGGAACCCGTTCATTCTGGTGCCCGTGGGGGCGCTGTTTACGTATTTCATCCGCTATCGCTGGCCTAAAAATACGGTACGGTTTGGCGCAACCGGCGTGATCCTGCATAACCTTTCGATCATCGTATTCCTTGGTCTGCTCTACCTGATTGCGGGTACCACTGGCGTCCTGGTGTGGCTGGCGTTTTCCTTTCTGGGCGGCATGCTTGGGGTATTCCTTGTCTATCTGCAGCACAATTTCGAGGACACGTATTGGGACCGGCGACCGGACCTCGATCCACAACTGGCAGCTTTGCAGGGTTCCTCAGCGCTGGATTTTGGATGGTGGTTCGACAATGCGGTGGCCTGCATCACCTTGCATGACATCCATCACTTTAACGCCCGCATTCCGTCATATCGTTTGCGCGCATGCCACTATAATTTGCCACCCGAATACACACCGCGCCGGATCAAGTTTCCCGAGGCGGTGACGGCGCTGAGCCTGAAACTTTGGGACGAGGACGCCAAGCGGTTGGTTCCTTTCCCGAAAAAGAATCATTCCGTTGATCTGGCTCATAGCAATTAAGCGACCTGATCGATAAGATTTGCAGCACTGTATATGCCGTGCGCAGACAGGTTGCCATTGGGACAAGGAAAGGACAGAAAATGACCGCTGTGACCGACGTAAAAGGCGTAGGAGAGGCGCTTGGAAAAGCGCTGAGTGCCAATGGCTTCAAAACGGCAGAATCCATCGCCAAAGCAAGTCCGAACGATCTGGTCAAGGTGCCCCGAATTGGAATGGCGCGTGCGGCTGTACTGATCGCGGCGGCGAAAGAAACCTGCGCGGCGAAACCTGCGACACCCGCGCGAACAGCCCGCAAGCCAGCGCCCCGCAAGCCGGCGCGCAAGACCATAGCGGCCGCAGCGGCCGAGAAACGCGCAGAAGAAGCGGCGCGCAAAGCGGCTGAAGAAAAGGCGGCCGCCGAAGCAGCCGCGGCAAAAGCCAAGAAAAAGGCCAAGGCCAAAGCAAAAGCGGAAAAAGCCGCCAAGAAACGTGCTGAGATGGAGGCCGTGTTCTCAAGTGCTAAGGAAAAGGTAAAAGCCAAGGCCAAGAAGGGTAAAAAGCCCAAGAAAGACAACAAGAAGAAAGCCGAAAAGAAAAAGGACGACAAAAAGAAAGACAAGTCCAAGGATAAGAAGAAAGACAAGAAAAAGGCGAAGAAGTAACCCTTCCTCGCCCTTGGTCATTCGGGTCCGGCGCGGTCCAGCCCGCGCCGGATTTCTTATGCCAGCGTGCCATCCAATTGCAGGGTCTGCTTGCCGCCCAGATAAGGGCCCAGAACGTCCGGCAGGGTCACGGTGCCATCAGCATTCTGGCCGTTTTCCAGAACGGCGATCAGACAGCGGCCCACCGCCAGGCCCGAACCGTTCAGCGTATGCACGTATTCGGGCTTGCCGCCCGCTTCTGGACGGAACCGCGCGTTCATGCGGCGAGCCTGAAACGCACCGGTGGTCGAGACCGAACTGATCTCGCGATAGGCGTCCTGACCGGGCAACCACGCCTCGATGTCAAAGGTGCGGCGCGCGCCAAAACCCATATCGCCGGTGCACAAGATCACTGTGCGGTAGGGAATACCCAATTGCTCCAGCAGGTCTTCGGCACAGCGCAGCATGCGCTTTTGTTCATCGTCCGACTTGTCCGGATGCGTGACCGAGACCATCTCGACCTTTTCGAACTGGTGCTGGCGCAACATTCCGGCGGTGTCCTTGCCGGCGCTGCCCGCCTCGGACCGGAAACAGACCGTGTGGGCGGTCATGCGGATGGGCAGCGCGGCCTCCTCCAGAATGTCGCCTGCGACCGAATAGGTCAGCGTGACCTCGGAGGTGGGGATCAGCCACCATCCATTGGTCGTCTGATAGCTGTCATCACCGAATTTGGGCAGTTTGTCTGTGCCGTACATGGCCTCATCGCGCACCAGAACAGGGGTCTGCGTTTCGGTCAGGCCGTTCTTGTCGATATGCGTGTCCAGCATGAACTGCGCCAGCGCCCGGTGAATGCGGGCAACGCCCTTGGATAGGTTCACGAACCGGCTGCCGCTGGATTTGGCGGCCGTTTCGAAATCCATCGCGGCGGCAACAGCGGGGATTTCGTAGTGTTCCTTCGGAGCAAAATCGAAGGCGCGTGGCGTGCCCCAGCGGTTGACTTCGACATTGTCATCCTCGTCGGCGCCTTCAGGCACATCATCGGCGGGCAGGTTGGCAATGCGCGCCAGTTGATCTGTCAGCAGCGCATCCAGATCCTTGGCCTCGTTCTGCATCCGCGCGATCTCGGCCTTTTTCTCGGCGACCAAGGCGCGTAGGCGTTCGAACTCGGCCTCATCACCGCGGCCCTTGGCGGCACCGACCTCTTTGCTGGCCTTGTTCTGTTCGGCCTGCGCGGTTTCGGCGGCCAGAATCTTGGCCCTGCGGCTTTCGTCCAGCCTCAGCAGGTCTGACGACACCGGCGCGTCCCCACGGCGCGCAAGAGCGGCGTCGAAGGCGGCAGGGTTTTCGCGAATGGCGCGGATGTCGTGCATGTCTCAGATCCTTGAATGCGTGAATCACTGAAACCGCTTATGCACCATCTGACAGGCAGGGTGTAGCGCCGGTTACGACTTATCGGCATCCTCGTGAGATTCATGCGCCAGATGTCCATCCCAGTCTTCAGCCGGGATCTTCGGCTCGGGCGGGTCAGCCATGTAGGATGGCGTCATGATCTGCACATTGTTCTCATTGAACACGGCCACGATATTGCGATGCAGATCTGATCGGATTTTCGGAATGATGCTGCCACGCGTGGTGTAACCGTTGATCTGATAGTTGATCGCGTAATCGGCCAAGGCAGTCCACAGAACAAAGGGTTCGGGCTTGGCTTTGATCCCTTTGGTGCGGCGTGCGGCTTCGATCAGCATGGCCTCGACCTTCTCGGGGGGTTCTTCATAGCCAATCCCGACCGTCGTATGCAGCAACAGCCCGCTGCCATCGGTTTTCTTCGAGAAGTTCACCACATCCGAATTCATCAACTGTGCGTTGGGGATCGAGATCAGCTCATTCTTGATCGATTTCAGATGCGTCTCCATCAGCTTGATCTGCACCACATCGCCGATATGGTCGCCGATCTGGATGCGATCCCCGATCGAGGTCGAGCGGCGGTAGATCACAAAAAGCCCTGCCAGCATGTTCGACACGACCGAGTTCGCGCCCAGCGACAGCATCGCGCCTACCAGAATGGTCAGCCCCTGAAACGCCGCCGAATCCGAGCCTGGGATGTATGGGACCGCAAACACCAACGCAATTAGAATGACAACGACGCGCGCGATATTGAATGTCGGGTTCACCCAATGGCTTTCAAAATCTCGCATCTCGAAAGTGCCGGCCTCGACCGCATCAAAGAACACGCGCATCCCTTTGATGACATACAGGGTCACCCATGTGATGAGGGCCAACATGATCAGGTTGGGGATATAGCTTATGACGCCCTTGAAAATCACCAGTACCGGTTCGGTCAGGTAGGTCAGCAGCAATTGCGCGAAATACCGGGTTTCGGCAAAGGACAGAAGAACGAAGGACAGGTAGTAGTAAAAGCCCAGAAAGAAGATCACCAAAAGAATAAAGTTGAGGCCATAACGGACCAGGGCGGCAATCGCCTCGGCCTGAACGCTTTTGGCTGTGGCTGTTTCGACATCTTTCAGGTGGCGGCTCACAAATCGCAGCGTGCGTCGCCGAATACGACGGTGCAGCCAAAAGATGACAACAACAAACAGAGCAAACCCGACCGTCCAGGCGATCGCCTCAATGGTCCCTGAAACCAGAGCCTCCTCTGTTCGGTTGGCGCGATAGGCCACAATGGCTTCTTCAATGGCGGTTCCGTGCAGAACGCTGAGGACATCCAGTTGCATCTGGTCCAGTTCCGCATCGGCGTCGGTGACCAGCGAAACCTGCGTGCCATTGACCAGGATCATCGTTCCCAGTTCGGTCTCTTGATAGGTGATGGTCACGCCCGGCGCATCGGATGCTTCGGCCGCGGCAATGATGTTGTTCTGAACGTTTTCGGCGCGCTCTGGTGCGGGCAGGGCGCTGGAGCCACGCAAAAAGAAAAGAGTTTCGCCATCGACGATGACCGGAGCCTTGAAACTGTCCGATTCCTCTTCCAGCTCTGCCGCAGGATTGGTTGCGTCCTGAGCGAAGGCGGAGAAAGCGAACATCCCAAGCCACAAAGCGATGGCCAACAGGCGTATTGTCAGACCGGGATACTGGCGAATGTGCGTCATTGGATCTCCTGCCGCCCAACTATATCGACGCAAACACGTGTTCATAGGACTTAACTGCAACGCCTGGCCAATTCTTTGATCATTATATGGCATTCGGCGAAAAAACCTGCCCTGCCATTCCTTGCAAACAGGCAGTTCAAAGAATAGGTTCTCGCAAAATTGGCGGAGCCCTTCCGCAACAGCAAACCAAAAGGAATATCCCATGGAAGGTGGCGCTATCGCCCAGTTTCTCCCGCTGATCCTGATTTTCGCGATCATGTATTTTCTGCTGATCCGTCCGCAGCAGAAAAAGATGAAGGAACATCAGGCCATGGTCGAGGCCGTGCGCCGCGGCGATCAGATCGTCACGCAGGGCGGGCTGATCGGCAAAGTCTCGAAGGTCAAGGAAGGCGAAACCGAGGTCGAGGTGGAAATCGCCGACGGCGTCAAGGTTCGTGTGGTCAAAGCCACCATTGCGCAGGTTCTGAACAAAACTGAACCCGCGAAGTAACTTCGCGCCACAATTCCTTGAAAAGGCAGGGTAATGCTGCAAATTGACACCTGGAAGCGGGTTCTGATCTGGTCGGTCTGTGTGATCGGCCTGCTCTTGGCCCTGCCGAATGCGTTTTATACGCGAGTCGAGCAATCGAACGATGCCAAAGCGGCGATCGAGCTTGGCATTGACACCCCCGAGATGCAGGCCGAGGCTGCGCAATGGCCGAACTGGCTGCCATCTTCGCTTGTTAATCTGGGCCTCGATTTGCGTGGTGGTGCGCATCTGCTGGCCGAGGTTCGGGTCGCCGATGTATACGAATCCCGCATGGATGCGATGTGGCCGGAAATCCGTGACGCGTTGCGTGATGAACGGGCGACTGTGGGCACTATCCGCCGTCAGGACTCGGCCCCGGATGAGATTCGCGTCCGCATCAGCCAGCCCGAGGGCATGTCACGCGCGCTGGAAGTGGTGCGCGGACTGGCTCGGCAGGTACAGACGCTGACCGGCGTCGGTGCAACCGACATCGAAGCCCGCGCCGACGGCGATACAATTGTCGTGCAACTCTCCGAAGCCGAGAAACTGGCCTCGGATGATCGTACTGTGCGCCAGTCACTGGAAATCATTCGCCGCCGTATCGACGAGGTCGGCACGCGTGAACCGACCATTCAGCGGCAGGGAACGGATCGTATCCTGATTCAGGTGCCCGGCATTGGCAGCGCGGGTGAGTTGAAAGAGATCATTGGAACCACGGCGCAGCTGACCTTCAACCCGGTCGTCTCGCGCGGAACCGACCCCGACGCGGTACCCGGCATCGGGCAAGAGGTCGTCCCTTCGATTGACGAAAACGGCGTGTATTACATCATCGAGTCTGCCCCCGTCGTCACCGGCGAAGAACTGGTCGACGCGCAGCCCTCTTTCGATCAGAACGGTCGCCCGGCCGTCAGCTTCCGATTCAACACGTCCGGCGCACGTAAATTTGGCGATTACACGCTGGAAAATATCGGCGCGCCTTTTGCCATCGTTCTGGATGACGAAGTGATCTCGGCCCCCGTGATCCAAAGCCATATTCCCGGCGGGTCGGGAATCATCACCGGTAATTTCACCGTCGAGGAAAGCACCAATCTGGCCGTCCTGCTGCGCGCGGGCGCGCTGCCGGCGGGTCTGGAATTCCTCGAAGAACGCACCATCGGCCCGGAACTTGGGCAGGACAGCATTGATGCGGGTAAGGTTGCAACCCTAGTGGCCTTTGCCGCGGTGCTGGTCTTCATGGCACTCAGCTATGGCCTGTTTGGTTTGTTTGCCAATATTGCTCTGATCCTGAACGTCGGTCTGCTGTTCGGCCTGCTGTCACTGATCGGGGCCACGCTGACCCTGCCGGGCATCGCCGGGATCGTTCTGACGGTCGGCATGGCGGTGGACGCAAATGTGCTGATCTTCGAGCGTATCCGCGAGGAGCTGAAATCTGCCAGAGGGCCAGCCCGTGCGATTGAACTGGGCTATGAAAAGGCGTTGTCGGCCATTCTGGACGCCAACGTCACCACTTTCATCACCGCGACGATCCTGTTTGCCATGGGCAGTGGCCCGGTGCGGGGCTTTGCCATCACTCTGGGCCTGGGCATCCTGACCTCGGTCTTCACCGCGATCTTCGTGACGCGTCTGATGATCGTGATCTGGTTCGAACGCCGCCGTCCGAAAACGATCGAGGTTTGACATGAGACTGAAACTCGTACCGCAAAACACCTCGTTCGATTTCTTCAGCCGCTGGAAAGTCTGGCTGGGCATCTCGGGCCTGATGATGGTGATCGCCTTCACTTCGTTCCTGCTGCAGGGGCTGAACTTCGGCATCGACTTCCGGGGAGGGACCACGATCCGGACCCAATCCGCGCAGGAAATCGACATCGGCGCTTATCGCGATGCGATTACTCCGCTGGAACTGGGCGATGTGACCATCACCGAAATCTTTGACCCGACCTTCGGCGAAGACGAAAACGTCGCGATGATCCGCATTCAGGCGCAGGCCGACGCCGAGGCCGTCTCGGCCGCGACCGTCACTGCGGTCGAGCAAGCCCTGCAGGGGGCGGTGCCTGACATCCAGTTCGTGTCCGTCGAATCCGTCGGTCCCAAAGTCTCGGGAGAACTGATCCAGACCGCCGTCATCGCAGTGGCGTTGGCCATCGGAGCGGTCCTGGTGTACATCTGGCTACGGTTTGAATGGCAGTTCGCGCTTGGCGCAGTCGCCGCTCTGGTCCATGACGTAATTCTGACCATTGGCATCTTCTCGGAGCTGCAAATCCGGTTCGACCTGGCCATTATCGCGGCCCTTCTGACTATTGTCGGCTATTCGCTGAACGACACCGTGGTTGTCTTTGACCGCGTGCGCGAGAACCTGCGGAAGTACAAGAAGAAAGACCTCAAAGAGGTTCTCAACATCTCGATCAACGAAACGCTCAGCCGAACGGTGATGACCTCGGTCACCACGCTGCTTGCACTGATTTCGCTCTATGTGTTGGGCGGAGACGTCATCCGTGGCTTTGTGTTCGCGATGATCTGGGGGGTGATTGTGGGCACCTATTCGTCGGTCTTTGTGGCCTCGACCATCCTGCTGTGGCTGGGGGTCAAACGCGACTGGTCTAAACCGTCGAATACGGCGGGCAACCAGTTTGCAAACATCGACGCCTGAATTTTTTGGCCAGTCCCCCACGGGACTGGCCATGATCTTATTGGCGGCCTTTCTCGGCGGTATTGTGCGGGGTTTTTCAGGCTTTGGAACAGCACTGATCTTTCTGCCCATCGCAACGCCGTTCCTGGGCCCGTTCGGCGCCCTGATCGGCTTGACGATCATGGACATCTTCGGCCCCTTGCCAAATCTGCGCCGCGCATGGCGTGAGGTGAACCGGGGTGATCTGTTCCGCCTGCTTGCGGGATGCGCGCTGGTTCTGCCAGTTGGTCTCTGGGTCCTGACGCGGGTCGATGCGGATGTATTTCGATATGCCGTCAGCCTGCTTGCGATGGTCATGCTGGCCATTCTCATCCTTGGCCTGCGCTATCATGGCCATGTCGGCCGGGCGATGGTGGCAGGCATCGGAGGTGCTGCGGGGTTTCTGGGCGGTGCGGCAGGTCTGCCGGGTCCGGCGGTGATTCTGTTCTACATGTCCCGTCCGCTGCCAGTGGCGGTGATCCGTGCGACAATCCTGCTGTTTCTGTTCGCCTTCGATTTCCTGCTGCTTGGCTATCTCAGCGGCATGGGCCGCACAACATTGCCGGCTGTTCTTCTGGGTTTGGTTCTGGCGGTGCCCAATCTGGCTGGGAACTGGCTTGGCGGCTGGATGTTTCGACCTGAACAGGAGAAACTCTACCGCGCTGCCGCTTATCTGGCGATTGCGCTTGCCGCCTTGTCGGGCCTGCCCCTTTGGGGCTAAGAACGCCCTATGCGGCTGAATGAGATCACATACACCAACGCAACCCCGGTTGACGGCTATGGCCCCGGCTTCTTCCGCATCGGCGGCAAACTGTATAACGGGCAGGTTCTAACCGGTCCGTCGGGGACTGCCCCGTGGGGCGGATACACAGATATCGAACCGCTGCTGCAATTGGCCGCGCATGTAGACGTTCTGCTCATTGGAACCGGTGCGGAACTCCACCACATCCCGCCCACGCTGCGCAACAAGCTGGAACAGGCAGGCATTGGCGTCGAGATCATGAATTCCCCCGCCGCATGCCGCACTTACAATGTGCTGCTCTCCGAAGGCCGCCGCATCGCGCTCGCCCTGATCCCGGTCTGAATATCCGCCCTTCATCTGGCCACAAATATCCCGGGGAGCGTGAGGGGCTGGCCCCTCACTCCCGCGCCGCCACACAGCCCCACACCACCGCTCTGCGGCAATTCCGACCTTTTGCCCGCATCCACAATCCGCTAAGCGGGCATCATGACTCTGACTGTTACCGACCTGGCCATTGCCCGTGGCGGCATCCCCGTCCTCGAAGGGCTCAGCTTTTCGCTCAGCGCCGGGCGGGCGTTGATACTGCGTGGCCCGAACGGGATCGGCAAAACCACTCTGCTGCGCACGCTGGCTGGTCTGCAACCGCCACTGGCGGGGCACATCGAAGGGGCCGAAGATCAGATTGCCTATGCCTCGCATTCCGACGGCCTGAAACCTACATTGACCGTTGTTGAAAATCTCAGCTTCTGGGCCTCGGTGTTCGGTACCAACGATATCCAGCCCGCGCTGGATGTCTTTGCCCTGAACGATCTGGCGGATCGCCATGCCGGTAACCTTTCTGCCGGGCAGAAACGCCGCCTCGGTCTGGCGCGGATGCTGGTCACAGGTCGTCCGATCTGGATGCTTGACGAGCCCACAGTCTCGCTGGACAAAAACGCGGTGCAAATGTTCGCTGACGCTGTCCGCGCGCATCTGGGGCAAGATGGCGCGGCCCTGATTGCAACTCATATCGACCTTGGTCTGGACGGAGAGGTTCTGGATGTCGGCCCCAACAAGGCCAAACCCAAACCCATCGAAGATTTCGACGGAGGCTTCCTGTGATCGCCCTGCTGCTGCGCGACCTGAAACTGGCCTTCCGCGCGGGCGGGGGGTTTGGTCTGGGGTTGGCTTTCTTCCTGATCGTCACCGTTCTGGTGCCCTTCTCAGTCGGCCCGCAATCCTCGCTGCTGTCGACCATCGCGCCGGGTGTTTTGTGGCTGGGCGCTTTGCTGGCCTGCCTGTTGTCGCTTGACCGTCTGTTGGCGCTCGACTGGGAGGACGGATCGCTCGATCTTCTGGCCACCGCGCCCCTGCCGCTTGAGGCGGTCGTGACCATCAAGGCGCTGGCCCACTGGCTCACCACGGGCTTGCCACTGGTGCTGGCGGCCCCTTTTCTGGGAGTGCTGCTGAACCTGCCCGTGCCCGGCTTCTCGTGGCTCGTCATGTCGCTATTGATTGGCACTCCAGCCATGAGCGTCATTGGCACGTTCGGTGCTGCTCTCACCGTGGGGCTGAAGCGCGGAGGTCTTCTGCTGTCGCTGCTGGTGCTGCCACTCTATGTTCCAACCCTGATCTACGGGGCCGAGGTCGCCCGACGCGGCGCGACCGGGATGGAAACCCAGACCCCGCTGCTGATGCTGGCCGGGATCACCGCCGCCACAATCGCCTTGCTGCCCTTTGCCAGCGCCGCTGTTCTGCGCATCAACCTTCGGTGACGTCTCCAAACTTTGACCGATGTCAATTGAGAACACACCCGACTCGGACTAGATAAGGCCCATGTCTATCGCAGCCAAAGCCAACGCCCTCTGGGAATACGCCAACCCGCGCAAGTTCCTTGCCACCAGTGAACGGGTCATGCCGTTCTTCTGGATCACGTCGCTTGCCTGCATCATTGTCGGGTTGGTCTGGGGCTTCTTCTTTACCCCGGATGACTACAAGCAGGGCTCGACGGTCAAGATCATCTATCTGCATGTTCCATCCGCGCTGATGGCGATCAATTGCTGGCTGATGATGCTGGCAACGTCTCTGGTCTGGCTGGTCCGCCGCCACCATGTCAGTGCTCTGGCGGCACGCGCCGCGGCCCCCATCGGCATCGTCATGACGCTGATCGCACTGGCTACCGGCGCGATCTGGGGGCAACCCATGTGGGGCACCTGGTGGGAATGGGACCCGCGCCTGACGTCTTTCCTGATTCTGTTTCTGTTCTATCTGGGCTATGTCGCCCTGTGGGAGGCCATCGAAGACCCAGATACCGCTGCGGACCTGACCTCGGTCCTGTGTCTGGTCGGCTCGGTCTTTGCCATCCTCAGCCGCTATGCGGTCAACTTCTGGAATCAGGGCCTGCATCAGGGCGCATCCGTGATGCGCGCCGCCGCCGTCACCGGAGCGGATACCGAAGAAAAAGTCAGCAACATCTATTTCTATCCGCTGCTGCTGTGCATCATCGGATTCGTCTTGCTGTTTGTCGCGCTGGTCCTGTATCGCACCGGGACGGAGATCCGCGCCCGCCGCATCAAGGCGCTGCTTGCACGTGAAAGGGTAAACGGATGATCCCCGATCTTGGAAAATACGCAGACACAGTTCTTTGGTCCTATGTTGTCTCCATCGGGTTGCTGTTGGCCTTGATTCTGTTCAGCGTCGCAAAAGGCCGAAAGGTGCGGGCCGAGATGGAGCAGATTGAAAGCCGGATGACGACCAATGGCTAAAATCTCGCCCCTGATGATTGCTCCACCGCTGATTTTCGGCGCATTCGCGGTCCTGGCCGGGATCGGCATGTTCCGTGAGGACCCAAACGCGCTGCCGTCGGCGCGCGAAGGTCAGCCCGCGCCGCCGGTTATGCTGACGGAATTTCAGGGCAAACCGAATTTCGACGATGCCACCCTGAGGGACGGCGAGGTCAAGCTGGTCAACTACTGGGCCAGCTGGTGCGCGCCCTGCCGCGTCGAGCACCCCAACCTGCAGGCATTGTCGGACGAGGGCATCCCTGTTTACGGCATCAACTACAAAGACAAGCTCGACAATGCCGAAGGCTTCCTGACCGAGCTCGGCGATCCCTATAAAGGCATCGGACGGGATGAACAGGGCCGCATGGGGCTTGACTGGGGCGTTTATGGCGTGCCCGAAACCTACGTGATCGACGGTGAGGGTACGATCCTTTTGCGCTTTGCCGGGCCGATCACGCAGCGCGTCATCGAAAGCACGATTCGCCCGGCGCTTGAGAAAGCCGCAGGCGGCTCATAAACGATAGCCACCGGTGACGGCCAGTACCTCACCGGTGATGAACGACGCTGCATCCGATGCCAGAAACCTGACCACCTTCGCAATATCGTCGGGTTCGCCTGCACGACCCAGGGCCGTATCCTTGACGAAAAGCTCAGTCAGTTCCTCGGAACGCGGTGCTTCGGGAATGTTGATCGCACCCGGCGCGACCGCGTTCACACGTATTCCGGCGGACCCCAACTCTTTGGCCATGGCGCAGGTCCATAAGTTCAGCGCGGCTTTGCTGGCCCCATAAGTGGCCGCTCCCAAAGGTGGCAACACCGCATTCATCGAGGAAATGCTGACAATCGCAGCCCCGCGTTGCAGATGTGGCAATGCTGCCGCTAAAAGGGCCGCTGGTGCAAGCAGGTTCAGATCCAGAATCGCCCGATGCGCCTCAGCCTGAAAATCCTCTTTCGGGGTCGACTGGACCAATCCCGCATTGTTCACGATCACATCCAGCCGCCCGAACCGCTCCATCACCTGCTCAACCACCGCCGCAGGCTGATCCGCTTCGGTCAGGTCCGAGCGGATTGCCAGCACGTCAGGCTGTAACATCTTCGTGTCCGGCCGCGTAGAAAGCCACGAGAAAGCAACATGATGATCACGGCGCAAATCTTCAACGATCGCGCGGCCAATACCGCGCGCGCCACCCGTTACCAATGCCACCTTATCCATGACCACCTTCCGCTTGCAGCAAATCCGGATTGCGACGAAACTTCAACTTCTTCTGTTCAAAAATACCTCGGAGCGCGAGGCAGAGCCTCGCAAAAAGAAAGGACGCCCAAAGGCGTCCCCTCAAACTTCGCATGTTGCGCTGTCTCAGCCTGCCTTGGCGAGGTTACGCAGCACGTAATGCAGCACACCACCGTTTTCGATATATTCGATCTCGGGCGCGGTATCGATGCGGCACTTCAGGGTGATGGTTTTCTCGGTCCCATCACCATAGACGATGGTGCAGGGCACTTCCTGCAGCGGCTGGATCGTGTCGAGCCCGTGGATCGAGACTGTCTCGTCTCCGGTCAGACCCAGCGACTTGCGCGTGTCATCGCCGGTGAACTCGAACGGGATCACGCCCATGCCCACCAGGTTCGAGCGGTGGATACGCTCAAAGCTCTCGGCGATCACCGCCTTGACGCCCAGCAGAGCGGTCCCTTTGGCGGCCCAGTCACGCGACGAGCCCGCGCCGTACTGTTCGCCGCCAAAGACGACCAGCGGAATGCCCTGTTCCTGATAGGCCATCGACGCCTCGTAGACCGAGGTCTGCGTGCCATCGGGGCCCTTGGTGTAACCACCCTCGACACCGTCCAGCATCTCGTTCTTCACGCGGATATTGGCGAAGGTGCCGCGCATCATGATCTCGTGATTGCCACGGCGCGAACCATATGAGTTGAACTCGCGCGGCTGAACCTGACGATCGGTCAGATATTTGCCCGCAGGCGTGGTGGTCGCGAAAGACCCGGCAGGTGAGATGTGGTCTGTGGTGATCATATCACCGAGTATTAGAAGAACCTTGGCCCCGTCGATATTCGAGATCGTGCCCGGCTCGGGGCTCATACCCTGGAAATAGGGCGGGTTCTGGATATAGGTCGAGGTCGGCGGCCAGTCATAGGTTTCCTGCTGCGGAACATCGACGTTCT
The DNA here is from genome assembly GCF_056540905.1 of Ruegeria sp. AL1. Classification (NCBI taxonomy): domain Bacteria; kingdom Pseudomonadati; phylum Pseudomonadota; class Alphaproteobacteria; order Rhodobacterales; family Roseobacteraceae; genus Ruegeria; species Ruegeria sp. AL1. The sequence continues at coordinate 479,574 of NZ_JBQFXP010000001.1, read as the reverse complement.
GCCATTTCTCGTCGCCTTTGAAGACATCGGCATATTTCGACTGGAACGCCTCGCGGGTCACGGTTGCCTCGACCAGTTCGGCGACTTCCTGAGCGGTGGGCCAGATGTCTTTCATGAAGACATCGTTGCCGTCCTTGTCCTGACCAATCGGTTCCGAGGTCAGATCGATATCCATCGTACCGGCTAGTGCATAAACCACAACCAGCGGCGGTGAGGCCAGATAGTTGGCGCGCACGTCCGGCGAAATCCGACCTTCAAAGTTGCGGTTACCCGACAGCACCGACGTGGCAACCAGATCGCCCTCGGCAATCGCTTCGGACAGTTCGGCCTGAATGGGGCCCGAGTTACCGATGCAGGTGGTGCAGCCGTAGCCCACAAGGTTAAAGCCAACCTTGTCCAGATCTTCCTGCAGGCCTGCGGCTTCCAAGTAGGCGCTTACAACCTGCGAACCCGGTGCCAGAGAGGTCTTGACCCAGGGCTGACGGTTCAGGCCCAAAGCAGCCGCTTTGCGCGCCACCAGACCGGCCCCGATCATCACATAGGGGTTCGACGTGTTGGTGCAGGATGTGATCGAGGCGATCACGACCTTGCCCGACTCCATTGTATAGTCCTCGCCTTTGACGGCGACTTCCTTACCCATGGGACGCTTGAAGGTCTCTTCCATCTCTTTGGTGAACGCGGCCTTGGCGTTGGTCAGCGCAACATAGTCCTGCGGGCGTTTCGGGCCCGAAATCGCGGGAACGATGGTGCCCATATCCAGAGACAGCGTGTCGGTATAGATCGGCGCATAGTCCGCGCCACGCCAGAAGCCGTTCTCTTTGGCATAGGCTTCGACCAGCGCGATACGATCCTCGTCGCGGCCGGTGTTGCGCATGTAGCGCAGGGTCTCGCCGTCGATGGGGAAGAAGCCACAGGTCGCGCCGTATTCGGGGGCCATGTTGGCGATGGTGGCACGGTCGGCCAGCGGCAGACGGTCCAGACCTTCGCCGTAGAATTCGACGAACTTGCCCACAACGCCTTTTTCGCGCAGCATCTCGACGACCTTCAGAACAAGGTCAGTACCAGTGGTGCCTTCGACCAGATCGCCAGTCAGTTCAAAGCCCACAACCTCGGGGATCAGCATCGAGATCGGCTGACCCAGCATCGCGGCTTCAGCCTCGATCCCGCCGACGCCCCAGCCCAGAACAGCCATGCCGTTGACCATGGTGGTGTGGCTGTCGGTGCCGACCAGCGTGTCGGGATAGGCGACTTCTTCGCCGCTCTGATCGGTGTCGGTCCAGACGGTCTGGGCCAGATATTCAAGGTTCACCTGATGGCAGATGCCGGTGCCGGGGGGCACAACGCGGAAGTTGTTGAACGCGTTCTGGCCCCATTTCAGGAACTGGTAACGCTCCATGTTGCGCTCATACTCGCGGTCCACGTTCATCTGGAAGGCGCGCGGGTTGCCAAACTCGTCGATCATGACCGAATGGTCGATGACCAGATCGACCGGGTTCAGCGGGTTGATCTTCTGCGCGTCGCCGCCCAGACCCTTGATCCCGTCGCGCATCGCAGCAAGGTCAACAACCGCCGGAACGCCGGTGAAATCCTGCATCAACACGCGGGCAGGGCGGTAGGCGATCTCACGCGGGTTCTTACCGCCATTCGCGCCCCATTCGGCAAAGGCCTTGATGTCGTCGACCGAGACCGAAAAGCCGTCATCCTCGAACCGCAGCATATTCTCCAGCACCACTTTCAGCGCGGCGGGCAGGTTTGAGAAATCACCCAGACCGGCCTCTTGCGCGGCGGGGATCGAGTAATAGGAAATGGACTTGCCATTCACGCTCAGGCTGCGGCGTGTCTTGGCGGTATCCTGTCCGACTTTGATGGGCATCTGTGGCCTCCCTCTCAAATGACGTGGAATATGGGATTCGCTGAGGGGTATCTGCATGACGTTGGCCTTCGGTTCAAGGTCCAACAGGCTACCTGCGGCAATTTTTGTATACCATTGCACACATTTTTGTAAAAATCCGCGATTTGCGTCTCAAGAAACCTTGATTGGTGGGTGAAGCGCCAACCGTTTAAATTGTCTTCATCACCCATCACACCGAGTCCGTACATGTTTAAAACTGCCACAATTGCTGTTCTTTCTCTTTTCCTTGCCACCTCGGCGCAGGCCGAATCCGATCCCGTTGTGATCGAGCTGTTTACCTCGCAGGGATGTTCGTCCTGCCCGCCAGCTGACCGTATGATGCATGATCTTGCCCAGCGCGAGGATGTGATCGGGCTGGCGTTGCATGTCGATTATTGGGATTACATCGGATGGAAGGACGAATACGCCAAGCCATCCCACACGAACCGTCAGCGCGCCTATGCGCGAGAAGGCGGTCGGTCGATGATCTACACCCCTCAAATGGTCATCAACGGACAGCAGGACGTTGTCGGGGCCAAAGCGCTTGAGCTAGAGCAACTGATCAACGCACATCTGACCGCCGCGCCCGAAGCCGAAGTCAGCGCCTCGTTAACCGGGGATGAGGTCACGGTGGACGTGTCACCGGTCGAACTGCCCGAGGGGGCAGTGTATGACGTGCGTGTCGTTCAGTATTCACCGATGCGCCACGCCTCGATCCGGCGCGGAGAGCTGGCGGGTTATGATCTGGACTATGCCAATGTCGTCGAAAACTGGCAGGTCGCGGGTCAATGGGACGGAGTTGCCCCTCAGACCTTCACCGCATCGCTGCCGTCGGATTTGCCTGCTGTTGTGTTGGTACAGCGGGTTGGCCACGGGCCAATCGTGGCCGCAACACGGGTGAAATGATCAGGGCATGTCCTCGGGCTGCACGCCCAGTTTTTTCCAAGCTTTCCACCGGCGGTGGATCCAGAACCATTGACCCATATTCTGACGTACCATCGATTCCAGGTCGTCATTTGTAAACTGGGTCATGGTTTTGGCGTCGGTATGGGGCACGGGATCATGTAGCACGATCTCAAAATCGATCCCGTTGGATTGTCGCACAGCGTAGCACGGAATCAGAACGGCCTTGTATTTCATTGCCAATTCAGCGTTCAGCACGGATGTCACAGCTGGTTTTCCGAAAAAGGTCAGCTCTTCCCCACCATGGGCGTGCAGATCCGAGACGATGGCGATGATTCCACCGCTTTTCAGTGCGCGCACCATTTCCACCATGCCGCGACGGCCCTGTTCGAACATCGGTTTGCCCGTGCGATGGAAGGCGTCCACATACATGTCGTTGAAGTAAGGGTTGGCCATCCGGCGGTAAAGACACCCGATGGGTTTGCCGCTGCGGGATTGCAGGGCGATGCGAGCGGCCAGATAATGCCCAAAATGCGCGGTGATCATCATAAGTGGACGGCCTTCGGCAACCGCTTGATCGAAGGCTGCGACCCCGGGCCCTGACACTTTCGCAGTGCTTTGCCGTTTGGTGAAATCTTCGGGCGAGAAGTGCTCCATAATCGCGCGGCCGGCGTTGTCTGGCACAGCCTTGCAAATCCTGTCCACCTCGTCCTCGGGCAGGTCAGGGCAGGTGAGCTTCAGATTGCGCCGTACCCGTTCGCGAAACCCGACAAGCGGGGCCAGCCAACGCACGACGGCACCCATCGCAGCGATGCGGCGCTCGTAAGGCAGCAGGTGCATGCCACCGATTACACCCTTCAGAAACAAATTGGCGACGTAGTATTTTCCAAGCTCAAATCGGCTCAGCTCCGACTTTTCTGCGGGCATGGGAGGGCTCACCTGGCGTTGTGATTTGCCGGATCAGACATACAGTTCCCGAATTGCGATCTCAAGGGCGAGAAGAAGATGGCAGAAGATCGCAGTACTATTCCGAGGCCGTCTCCTTTTCGATCAGCGTCAGGGCGCCCTCATCCATCAGAGTTCGAATGGCGGCCACGATTTGTGCCATAGCGGCCTCAGCGTCGGATTGTTTGACCTTGCCCCGTTCCGCTATTTCTTCACGCAAATTATCAGCCATTCGCGAAGATATGTTGCCAAGGATATACGCCGCAGCCTCGGCATCTTCGGCAGAGGTGGCACCCGCCAGCGCCGCGACCAGCTGAGGCTGCTCGACACCGCGCAGGATCGCGGGGACATCGCGTGGCTGAATGCGTGAGGGGATGTGGGAAAAGATGAAAATGGATTGCCGGACCGAGTTGGCAAATTCGGCATCTTCCTCATCCAATGCGGTCAGCAGGCCATCACGGGTAGAGGCGGTCGACTGGTTGAGGATCGCACCCACCCGGGCACCTGGTTCTTCCTGAAAGGCCGGAATCGGGCGTTGATCCAGTTGCGCGGCCAGAGACCAGCCAATTCTCTCAACCGCTTCGGGGGTGACATTTGCAGTCTGGGAAATGGCATAAGTGATACGCCGCGCTGTGGGGCCGGGCAAATGGGACAGCAATTGCGCCGCTTTGGCGGTATCCAGTTTAGACAGCATCACCGCCGCAACTTCGGTGCTTTCTGCCAGGGCTATTTCAGCGAGATTTTCGGGTGGAACGTCCTGCAACCTTTGCCAGGGATCGCCGATCTGTCGCACGCCGGCCTGTTTGCGAAGTCGCGCCGCCGTCGTCGGGGCAAGTTTGCTGTCCACCGCATCCAATGCACCGGCAAGACCATGCGGAAAGGCAAGCCCGACACTGTCCAACGCGTCGGCGAATTCCTGAGCGACTGCGGCCAGAGTGACCCGGTCAACCAAGCCCATGTGTCCGAGTTGATGGGTCAACTGTTCCTGCAGTGCGTCGGGTAGTGCTTCCAGCGGGATATCTGCCCCTTCACTTAACAGAAGCCGTACGACCACAGCGGCCTTTTCTTTGCTGTTGAGAAGGCGCGGAACCACATGTGGGTTCGGGTCGGGGGGATCAGTGTTCAAAGCCTGTGCCGGGGATGACATCTGAACAAGTGAGTTTGCGTTTTGCATCTGCCTGTGGTGCCAAGTTTCGCGTCACAGGCAGATTAGCGAGAGTCGGGTAAAGAAACCCTGAACCTCAATAGTTGAACGTCAATCCGGTCCGGATAGCCTCGCGCAGGGAGGCTTCGGCCCATGAGCCTTCGCCGCCTCGGGCCTTGATCTCGCGCCATTGTTCAATGGCCTGATCGGTTTTACCTTCGGTGACAAAGCCCTGACCCATATACGAACGGGCCAGAATGTTGTCGGGATTGGTTTCGATGGCGTTGGTATAGAAAACATTGGCCAACTCAAGCTCACCCATTTTGCGGTAGGTAAAGCCCCAATAGGTCAGCACGCGGTCATCGCTTTGGTCCATAATCCGGAGGATGTCCTGCGCGTTTTCGAACTGGCCGTCATAGGCCAATTCGCGGACCGCATCATACAGCTCGTCCTGCGTGAAATTGGTTTTGTCCGGTTTGACGCACCGTCCCCTGTCAGCATCAAATACACGCCCGAACAGGCACTTCTTAGTCGTGTTAGTGGGCTTAGGCGGGCTGGCCCCTCCACCACCCGCCGCATAGAGGGCAGGGACGAAGGCAAATGCCTGAATGGCAATTGCGGAAACAAGAACGAGACGCATTTTCCTACTCCGTGAACTGGGCTGCTTGAATCAAGCATAGTGTGAACTGATACAAAGCTAACAACCGCAGCCTCGCTTTTATTCACAAGTAGGAAAGTACTATTCAGCTGTTTACGATTTTCGCGCAGCTATGACTGTCAGCGTCCCAATAGGTGCCCGGAGCACAGGATTGAGTTTGCTTATTGTCGTTCCCGCAGGCCATCGCGACCGTGGCCGAGCCTGTCAGCGCCAATGCGCAAAGTAGTGTGCGGATCATCATGGGTCTCCTGTTCGGATGGATGTTTAAATCATATCCGAATATGACCGGTGACGCAAAACCCGCCGGGTCCGGAGCTTAGATTTTTCGTCGAAAAATCTCGGGCGGACCCGGCTGGGTGCGGTAGCTCAATCAGTAGAGTTACGCTCCGAACACGCGTTCGAAAATCGTATCGACATGCTTGGTGTGATAGCCGAGGTCGAATTTCTCTTCGATCTCTTCCGGGCTAAGTGCTGCTGTGACGTCAGGGTCTGCCAGCAGTTCTTCTTTGAAATCGGTGCGATGCTCCCAAACTTTCAACGCATTGCGCTGAACCATGGCATAGGCGTCTTCCCGGCTTACACCAGCCTGGGTCAGGGCCAGCAGGACACGCTGGCTCATGACCAGACCGGGGAACTTGTTCATGTTCTCCATCATGTTCTCGGGGAAGATCAGCATCTTGTCGATCACGCCGGTCAGGCGGGCCAGCGCAAAGTCCAACGTGATCGTGGCATCCGGTCCGATCATGCGTTCGACCGAGGAATGCGAGATATCGCGTTCATGCCAAAGCGCCACGTTCTCCATCGCGGGGATCACGGCTGCGCGGACCATGCGGGCCAGACCTGTCAGGTTCTCGGTCAGGACCGGGTTTTTCTTGTGCGGCATGGCAGATGAGCCTTTCTGGCCCATCGAGAAGAACTCGGCCCCCTCCAGCACCTCGGTCCGCTGCATGTGGCGGATTTCGATGGCGATGTTTTCGATGCTGCTGGCGATGACGCCGAGCGTCGCAAAGAAGGCCGCGTGGCGGTCGCGGGGGATGACCTGCGTGCTGATCGGCTCGGGCACAAGGCCCAGTTGATCGCAGACATGTTCCTCGACGGCCGGGTCGATATTGGCGAATGTACCAACCGCGCCGCTGATCGCTCCGGTGGCAATCTCAGCCCGCGCATCCCGCATGCGGGACAGGTTGCGGTCCATCTCGGCATAGAAGCGTGCAAAGGTCAGGCCCATCGTTGTCGGCTCGGCATGGATGCCGTGGCTGCGGCCGATGCGGACAGTATCCTTATGTTCAATCGCGCGGCGTTTAAGGGCGGCCAGCAGACCTTCGAGGTCCTCGATCAGGATATCCGCAGCGCGAGTCAGCTGGACGTTGAAGCAAGTGTCCAGCACGTCCGACGAGGTCATACCCTGATGCACAAAACGCGCTTCTTCGCTGCCGACATGTTCGGCCAGATGGGTCAGGAAGGCGATGACGTCGTGCTTGGTGACGGCTTCGATCTCGTCAATGCGGGCCACGTCGAATTCCACGTCCTTGGCTTTCCACACCGCCTGCGCGTTTTCACGCGGGATCACGCCCAGATCGGCCATAGCGTCGCAGGCATGCGCCTCGATCTCATACCAGATGCGGAATTTGGTCTGGGGCGACCAGATGGCGACCATATCGGGGCGGGAATAGCGGGGAATCATTGGCGGCAGCACCTTTTTATGGTTGGGATGAGGCGTTGGCGCGGGGTTTAGCCGCGCATGACCAAAGGAACAAGGCGCGAGTTCGGGTATGAGACGGTTTGCCCTGATTTTGGTCCTCTGGCCCGGTGTTTTGGAGGCCGAGGTGTTTCTCCCATTGTCGGGGGACGAGATTCTGTCGGCCTTGTCAGGTCAGAAATTGGGTTATGGTGAAGGCGTCTGGCAAACCTTCGACGCCTCGGGTGTCACGCACTACTTTTCGGGTCGATCAAGTGCCGGTCGCTGGGCGGTTCGAGAGGACCAGTTTTGTTCGCTTTGGCCGCCATCCAACCTATGGGCCTGTTATGACGTACAACAACACGGGTCCGTCGTGCGGTTTGTCGACCGAAATGGTGGCGCAACCAATGGAACCTACGCGGAATGAACCTGCCAACCCGCCTGATCGATTTTGAAGGAGACTGGCACCTGACGCGTGTCATTCGCGACGCACGAGCCGGGCAGGTGGTCGAGGCGACAGGCCTGGCGCGGCTCAGCCGGGCAGGGTATGGTTTGATCTATGATGAAGAGGTAACTCTTCGTATTCCGGGGCAGGCCGAGATGAAAGGCACGCGCCGGTATTTTTGGCGCGATGCTCAAGACCGGATCGCCATTCATTTTGAAGACGAGCGTTATTTTCACGCGCTTAAGCTGGGTCTGGCCGGGGCTTCGGATCACCATGATTGCCCGCCGGACAGTTATGATGCGGTCTATGATTTCTCGGGTTGGCCGCGCTGGACGGTCAGGTGGATTGTGTCGGGGCCCAGAAAATCTTATGAAATGGACACTGAATATCTGCGGCGATAGCGTAATCATCTTGCAGCAACCGTTCTGACAAGGCATTGCTGTCGCAGAATCTTGGGCCGAATTAGGAGAAGTAAAGATGAATGCAAACGTTCTGGCCAACGCCATAGGCCCGCGTGAGGGCACCGCGCTGCGCGTCAAGCAGGTTGTTCTGGTTGCGCTGGGCATCGTTGCACTGGCCGTTGCCGCAAAAATCAAAGTGCCGATGTGGCCTGTTCCGATCACCATGGGCACCTTCGCCGTGCTGACCATCGGCACCGCATATGGCGCGCGTCTGGGTCTGGTGACCATTCTGGGCTACATGCTGGTCGGAGCGCTGGGCTTTGACGTCTTTGCAAGCTCGTCGGCCGAGAAGTTTGGCCTGACCTACATGATGGGCGGCACTGGCGGTTATCTGGTCGGTTATGTTCTGGCGACGCTGGCGCTGGGTATGCTGGCCGCACGCGGCTGGGATCGCTCGATTGGCAAGATGGCGCTGGCGCTGGTACTGGCCAATGTCCTGATTTACGTCCCCGGTCTGCTGTGGCTGGGTCAGCTTTACGGCTGGGACAAGCCGATCCTGGAATGGGGTCTGACGCCTTTCCTTCTGGGTGATGCGATCAAGCTGGCACTGGCTGCGCTGTTGATCCCGGGCCTGTGGAAACTGGTGGGTGACGCCCGCACCTGATCTTCGGATCTACGAGATTGAAAGCCCGCGCCGCTGCAGATCGGTGCGGGCTTTTTCGTTTCAGCTCAAAGTCATGCTGGACAAAACCCACATACAGAGGCCAAGCTTCAAGGATCGAAGCAATCAGGTAATTTGGATATGTCAATTTCAATCCGACCCTTGATGGCCGCATGCGCTGTGGCTTGGGCTGGGCTAGGGTCACCCGCCGATGCTGACACTCCGGTCATGTATACCGAAGACGGGAGCGCAATTTTCGGATTTTCCGTGCCCGATTTCTGGGCATTGCGTACCGGCGGCCCGCGAGAGCTTGAGGATACGCAACTGGGCGACAGCCGTGCCGTATCGCGTGTGATGGGGCTTCGGCCCGTAACTGACGATAACGTCTGGATGGGGTTTGTTTCGCCTCTTTCGGTTGCGACTATTCAGGACGGGCTGCGGTATCTGGAAGATATCGACAAGTTTCTGGTCAACGATCCGGTTGTCTCAAGCCGGAGCGACACGCAAATCGGCGGCTTGCCCGCCCATATCGTGCGTGGGACAGGCACCCGCGAAGGGCGCGGGGTCAGCTTTACCGCAACAGTTATCGACTTGCCTCGGGATCGTGTAGCCATCGCTGTCGCTGTCTTGCGCGACGGTGCAAACCCTGCATTTGTCGATGATCTGAACGCCGTGTTTGCGTCGTTCCGGTCCTTGCGCTGAGGGGGACAACGATGACCAATAAACTGATCAAACGCTCTGTCCTGTGGCTGGGACTCGGCGCGGCTTCGTTGACCTTGTCAGCATGTGATGGCGTCACCGTGGGGGTCGGTTACGGGTATGACCCGTTTTACGACTCGTTGTTGTGGAACGACTATTATCACGACGTTGACGTGGATATTGATATCGACCGGCCGGATCGTCCGGACCGACCAAGACCGCCGGACGGCAAACCGCCTGAACGACCGAAACCGCCTGTCGGAAAGCCGCCGGCGCGTCCGCGTCCGCCAGTGGCAAAACCGCCCGCTCGTCCTCGCCCGCCGGTCGCCCGCCCACCGGCAGCTCGGCCCCCGATCCATCGACCGGCACCGCGTCGTCGCTAGGCTCGGAGCGTCCCCGGGAGGTCAGGTCACAGGCAAAAGCTCGGTGGTGATCTCGGCCTTCCCCTCGAGGGTGCGGTGCACCGGGCACTTGTCCGCGATGTCCAACAGCTTGGCTCTCTGTTCTGGTGTCAGAGGGCCCTCCAACCGGATTTTGCGCCGGAAATGGTCGACCTTGCCTTCGCTGGCCAGGCCCGCGTCCTGCGCGTGAACCTTGTCGTGGCAGACATCGACAACGATGCCGGTCAAAGGCCACCGCTTGCGTCGCGCATACATCCGAATGGTCATCGATGTGCAGGCCCCCAGACCCGATGAGACAAACCCATAGGGGGACATGCCCTTGTCGGTGCCGCCATAAGAGACAGGTTCATCCGCAATCACATGGTGCCTTGGCCCTGACTGAATGTCCTGAAGAAAACCGCCTGGGTCAGCTTCGGTCACCCGAATGACACCTTCAGGCGTACCCGGGGGCGGGGCAGGAGGGCACAATGTGACATAACGGGTGACCCAGGCTGCGATGACATCGGCGGCATAATCCGCATCCGACGCGCGCGTGATCAGGTGATCAGCATCGTCCAGGGTCACAAAGCTTTTGGGGTGTTTTGCCGCCAGGAAGATTGCGCTGGCGTTGTCGATGCTGACGGTTTCGTCGCGGGGCGCGTGCAGGATAAGCAGCGCGGCTTTTAGATTGGCAATCGCCGGGGTAAGCGCGGTTTCCGATATGTCATCCACAAAGGCCTTGCCTATGCGAAAGGGCCGCCCACCCAGCGATACTTCGGCTGTACCATGCTCTTGAATGTCCGGCAGCGCGTCCTCGAAATGATGCGCGACATGCCCAGGATCGGCCGGGGCCCCAAGGGTCACCACCGCCTTGACCGAAGCGATGCCCGCACGCGCACGCAGAACCGCCGCGCCGCCCAGAGAATGACCGATCAAAAGAGACGGGGCCATATCACGCCCGTCCAGATACTTGGCCGCGGCGATCAGATCATCCACATTGGATGTGAAAGTGGTGTTTGCAAACTCACCCTCGGAATGGCCAAGGCCGGTGAAATCAAACCGCAATACCGCAATGCCCATGGCTGCCAGACGTGCGGAAACACGCCGTGCCGCAGGGATATCCTTGGAACAGGTAAAACAATGCGCAAACAGCGCCGTCGACAGAACCGGCCCATCCGGAAGATCAAGGCGCGCGGCCAGTTGGCTGCCGTCGTGACCGGCAAATCGAATGCGTTCAGTGGGCATGGGAAGTCTCCTGCGGTGTTGCCACAGAGTGGGCGGGACAGCGGCGCGCTACAACCCGCATTTGGCCCACCTCACGCGGAGGTGACAAATCGCGCCCAGTTGTTACGTCAGGCCCATCAACTCGGGGTCAAACGGGTACTTCGACAGGTTCTCAAAACCGTCTTCCGTGATCAAAACCTGATCCTCGAGCTTGATCGAAAAATCACCGCCGACCTCGCCCACGGCGGCCTCGACGCACAGGACCATGCCGGGCTCTAGCGGATAATCATACGCACCTTTGACGGCCTTGTCAGGATACGCGACCAGAGGCCATTCGTCACACAGACCGACACCATGCATGAGGCAGCCATATTTCTGCGCCTGAAACTTGTCGTCCAGAACATGGGTGTTGGCCGTCAGGTCCGGGATCATCACGCCGGGCTTGAGCATTTGCATATTGGTCATGATGTGCTCATGCGCATGCTGCATCGCGTAAACCATGTCGGGGCGCGGCTTTTGATCTCCGATCCACCAGGTACGCGAGATATCGACGCAAATGCCGTAGCATCCGATCAGGTCGGTGTCGAAGGCGATGATTTCGTTCTGCTGCGTGATCCGGGGGCCGCATTCCTGAAACCACGGATTGGTGCGCTGTCCCGAGGCCAGAAGACGGGTTTCGATCCATTCGCCCCCGCGTTTGATGTTCTGGGCATGCAGCACGGCCCAGATGTCGTCTTCTGAGGTTTTTCCATCGCCGACATGGGCGCGGGCAAACTCCTCCATTGCGGCCACCGAAGTTTCGCAGGCGTGGCTTGCGCAGCGCATCGCCAGAATTTCATCCGGTCCTTTGATGGCGCGTGTCTTCTCGGTAAGTTCCTCGCCCTCCATCACCTTGAACCCCTGCGCTTCAAGCGCGCGCAGACCGTGCAGCATGATCTTGTCGACGCCCAGCCGTCTGTTGCCACCGCCATGTTCCGCAATCAGCGTCCGAACCTCGTTCGAAAACACATCGGCGGCAACATCCACCTTGTCGCCCCGATCAAAATAAAACAAATCCGCGCCCGCGCGCTGCTCGCGCACCAGAGGGTTGAATTTGGACAGGAAAGGCGAGTTCTTGTAATCCCAGATGACCATATAACCGTCGGCGCAGACGAGTACCGCCCGAAACGGGTTATGCGTATTCCACAGCTGCATGTTGGTGCTGTCTGTCGCATACCGGATGTTGAGCGGGTCGAACAGAAGAACGCCACCCCAGTCGCGCGCGACAATGCCTTGGGTCAGTCGGTTCCATCGATAGCGCCGCATCTGTTCCAGGTTAGGCAGCGCAAGCCCGGCCTCGGCCCATTCCTGAAACGCAAGCTGTGTCGGGCCAATTTCGATCCGGTCATTGTTGTTCGGCGTTCCATCCCCCAGCAGGGCCCCCTGGGTTGGATCGATTTTTCGTGTGTCTCGGTATGGAGAGTTCACGACTAACCTCCCTGTTTGCAATCCTGCCTACAAAACGGTGAAGGGTTACGTCTGGAAAAAATGCGACCGGCCCCGGGTCGCTTTTCGACCGACACCGCGGTTCGTGAATGCTAGAGCAAGGGTATGAGTCTCATTCTTCAGCACAGCATTCCGTATGACCCGCTTGCCCCCAATCCCTTGCCGGGCGTGCGACCTGCAGAACCCGAAGACTGGTTGGATCAGGATGACGCTTTCGCCGGCCAGATGCGTCGGCGGGCCGAGGTTTTGCTTCACCATCGGCAGGATGTACTGGCCATGGACCCTTCTGCCCACGCCCCGGCGCTGGAATTATTGGAGCTTGTGCTGGCGCAGAAATATCCAGGCGCGTCAGATCAGGTTGTGCGTCCCGACGGAGATGCCGTGAACATCAACAGGGACCAACCTTTGCAAACCCTTTGCCATCTGGTTCAAGAAGATTTCTGTATTCTCCAAAAACACGGGGCAGAACATATTCTGACCGGCGCCATTTTGTGCTTTCCGGCAAGTTGGCGCTTGTCCGAGAAATTCATGCGCCCATTGACGGCCATTCACACACCCGTGGCACCCTACAACGAAAACGTGGCCCGCCGTGTCCAGCGCCTGTTTGATGGTATCCAACCCGATCGTCCGCTTTGGCGGTTCAACGCGCTTTGGTATCATGACGCCGAATTGTACCAACCGCGCAGTGCAAACCGACCCCGCGAGAGTCGCAGCCGGGAACATGCGCGATTTCTGCGCAGTGAACGTCAGACTTTGTTACGTCTTCCGGTTACGCGCGCAGTCGTGTTTGCGATTCATACTTATGTGATTGACGCAAGCCGCATTCCAGAAATGGAAAACCCCGCCTGATGGCGGGGCCTCCACGGAGGGCTGAGAGAAATCGGTTACAAGGCAAAGACCCGGGCAACGTCCGCGATTGCCTGGCTGCTGTTCAGTCCGAAGATTGCAGCAGAAAAGGCCAGGACCTGCGTGTTCAGGCGGAAGTCTTCACCACGAATGAGGTTTACGGCCGCCAGTGACATGGCGACGGGTGCTGATACTGTGGCCACACACCCCGTCATGCCCCAACTGGTCAGCCGCAGGATATCATTGGGGCGGTCTTCGTCGGCGTCAGGCGTGGAGGGGGGAGCCGCCATGAAGGGGGTTTCAGGTTCGGTTCTGAACGCGATGCTGAGCAGTTGTTCATCCGTGAGCTGTATCGGGCGTGGTGCCTGAGCCGCTGCCTCTGGCAGTTTCGGCTCCGTTTCGGAGAGGTCAAGCCCCGCAAATGGTCCACTGACTGTGTCGAAAATCTGACGGAAATCCCGAGTCTTGCGCGGTGCAATTGAATCGAACGCACCCATGAATTGTTCCAGCGTCAGAACCGTATTCGGGGACAGCCATTCGACCCATCGGGTCGAACAGATATCGACCATCCGATAGAGAATGACGACAAGCATGAGCTCGGAAATCTCGGTATCATCCAGCAGACTCGAGACCGGGCAAATCGAAATGGACAACCTGTGACGGGGCCGGGATGCGGTGGGTCGGGCCTTGGTTTTCAGGCCTGCAACGCGATCCATCTGTTCGTGGCGATCTTCAGTCCGTTTCGGGCTGTTGTCTTCCAGTGTTAGCCGGACAAGATACTGGCTGGTTACAATGCTTGCTTCGAACTCGCTCAATAGCGTCTTGCGCTCGACAAGGTGGCCGTAGTCTTCCAGTGTCGCGGTCACAACAGTACAGAACCGATCAAGCGCGCCTTTGGCACGACCATCGAATTGAAGACCACCATGATACAGTCGCTTTGCAGTCACAGCCCGTTCCTTTGCCGCCTGTTTACAAGTGCCACACTAGCGGCGGATATGGGGCAAAATTGGGCAGAAATGCAAAAAAGTGAAAAATTCTAATTATTGGTTACGCTTTGGAAACCAAGAAACTAAGGGTCCGACTTAATGTCTGTGGCAAGAATGTGGCAAAAAAGGGCTGATCTGTGCAGGGTTTTTTGGTCGCCTAATTGTCGATTCGTTGGGCCATGATTGCGATGGATTGCTGATACACAGACGCAGCGTTCCACTGCTGTATGACCGCAAAGTTCGGCTCGCCTTTTTGATAGCCGCGACCGGGCTTCCAGCCTTTCTTGCGAAGAAAATTCGCGGTGGATGCCAGGGCATCAGTCATGTTGTAAAAATCCACTTGCCGGTCTCCCGTTGCGTCCACACCGTATTCCAATGCGTTGCCTGGCAGGAATTGCGTGTGACCCAGCTCGCCATGTTTTGCCCCCTTTGTCGCCATCGTGATACTGCCTTTATCGACCAGTTTCAGGGCTCCGATCGCGTGAGGAATAAAGAATTCGGATCGGCGGCAATCATATGCCAATGTTGTGATTGCGGAAACAACCTGACTATCTCCCATGAAGGAACCAAAGCCCGTTTCCATGCCGTGAATGGCAATCAGAACGCCCGCTGGCACACCATATTGTCGTTCGAGGGCGGCATAAAACTTCGGGTTTGCCGCTTTTCGCTTTCGTCCTTGTGCGATGATTGTATTCGCTCCGCGCACCTGCATGAATTTGTCCAGCGAATATCTGAAGCTTTTCTGGTTGCGATCGGCGGCAATGGTCCGGGTGGCATATTGCGATTGGGCCAAGGCCTGCAGGCCCTTTTTTCTAACGCCAGCCCGCCTGGCTTGTTTTGCAAAATCCTGTTTCCACACTTCAAATCCGCTGCCGTCATTTCCACAAGGTGCAGCAGAGGCTGCCGATGAGATTGCAAAAGCAAAAATCAGCGCAATTCTGATCATTCAATATGTCCTTCTGTTTGAGCAGGGCGGCTTTGCGGTCGGAAAAGCGAGGCTAATATAGATTCAGCTCTCCTGAATCCCTGAGGCTTTGGAACCATTCGTCCGGTGTCTGGTTGATTTTGGCATGTTTGACCATCATCGCGTTCATATTCGGCAGATCCGAAGAGTCGGGCCACCTGTCGGGCTGCCACAGGCCCGCGCGGATGACGCATTTCGGGCAGTGGGCAAAAACGGTCTCGACATGGACCAAAAGCGCGAGCTTTGGCGCATGGTCATTTACGGCCATTTGATCAAGAAGGGTTTGATCCGCACAAATCCGCGCAGTTCCGCGAAGGCGCAGAGTTTCCATTTTGCCGGGAACAAAAAAGATCAGGCTGACGCGTGGATCTCTGAGGACGTTGTGAAAGGTATCGACACGTTTATTGCCCGGACGATCTGGTATTGCGATCAGCGTGTCCGAGACCACCTGAACAAATCCGGCCGGGTCGCCGCGCGGCGAGATGTCCAGATGTCCGTCCGGATTTGCGGACGCGATCAGGCAGAAGGTCGAGGTCGCGATAAAGTCACGGCACATCTGATCCAGTTCGGGTATTTCCTTGGCGATGATCTGAGGCAGGGGCGCGCCTGTGATGCGCTCCAGTGCGTCGGTCGAGGTGATAAAATCTGAATAGCGCGAAAACACAGCGTCCGAGGTCATGGCATTTCTCCTGTTCGGATGATCCGAGTGTGAAAGATCACGCCAAATGAAACAAGGGCGCCCGGATGGACGCCCTCGCGAGAATTTTCGTCGAAAATTCTTGATCAGCAGCTGTAGTACATGCCGTATTCTACAGGGTGCGGAGTATGCTCGTAGGTTTCGACCTCTTCCATCTTCAGCGCGATGTAGCCGTCGATCTGGTCTTTGGTGAACACGTCGCCCTGCAGCAGGAAGTCGTGATCGGATGCCAGAGCTTCCAGCGCTTCACGCAACGAACCACATACGGTCGGGATGTCAGCCAGTTCTTCGGCAGGCAGATCGTACAGGTTCTTGTCCATGGCTTCGCCCGGATCGATCTTGTTCTTGATGCCGTCCAGGCCAGCCATCAGCAGAGCGGCAAACGCCAGGTAGGGGTTCGCGGCCGGATCAGGGAAGCGAGCTTCGACGCGCTTGGCTTTCGGGCTTTCGGTCCACGGAATACGTACACAACCCGAGCGGTTACGGGCCGAGTAGGCGCGCAGAACGGGCGCTTCGAAACCCGGGATCAGGCGCTTGTAGCTGTTGGTCGACGGGTTGGTGAAGGCGTTCAGAGTCTTGGCGTGCTTGAGAACACCACCGATGAAGTACAGCGCCTCATCCGACAGGTCAGCGTATTTGTCGCCAGCAAACAGCGGCTTGCCGTCTTTCCAGATCGACATGTTGACGTGCATGCCGGTGCCGTTGTCGCCTGCGATGGGCTTTGGCATGAAGGTCGCCGATTTGCCGTAGGCATGGGCCACGTTGTGGATGACGTATTTGTATTTCTGCAGCTCGTCGGCCTGCTTGGTCAGGCTGTCGAAGATCAGGCCCAGCTCGTGCTGGCACGAGGCAACCTCGTGGTGGTGCTTGTCCACTTTCATGCCCAGACGCTTCATGGTCGACAGCATTTCCGACCGCAGGTCCTGCGCTTCGTCAACAGGGTTTACAGGGAAGTAACCACCTTTGACGCCCGGACGATGGCCCATGTTGCCCATCTCGTACTCGGTGTCGGTGTTCCACGACGCGTCGGTTGCATCAACTTCGTAGGATACTTTGTTGATGCTGTTCGAGAAACGGACGTCGTCGAACAGGAAGAATTCGGCTTCGGGGCCCATATAGGCAACGTCACCGATGCCGGATGCTTTCAGGTAGGCCTCGGCTTTCTGGGCGGTGCCGCGCGGGTCGCGCTCATAGGCTTCACCGGTGTCGGGTTCTACGACCGAGCAGTGCAGGCAGATGGTCTTTTCCGCATAGAACGGATCGACATAGGCGCTGTCAGTGTCGGGCATCAGTTTCATGTCAGATGCTTCGATGGACTTCCATCCGGCGATGGACGAGCCGTCGAACATGAAGCCTTCTTCCAGGAAGTCCTCGTCAACCTGGTCGGACATGATGGTCACGTGCTGAAGCTTGCCGCGCGGGTCGGTAAAGCGGATATCGACGTAATCGGCATCCTCATCCCGGATCAGCTGAAGAACTGCGTCCTTGCTCATACTCTCTATTCCTCTGATTTGAAGATTACTGTGTTACAGGGCTTCCGAACCGGTCTCACCGGTGCGGATGCGAATGG
This sequence comes from Ruegeria sp. AL1, assembly GCF_056540905.1. NCBI lineage: Bacteria > Pseudomonadati > Pseudomonadota > Alphaproteobacteria > Rhodobacterales > Roseobacteraceae > Ruegeria > Ruegeria sp. AL1. The sequence continues at coordinate 461,997 of NZ_JBQFXP010000001.1, read as the reverse complement.
CTTGTTCAACGGGTGAGACAAAAATCTTGCCATCGCCGATTTTGTCGGTTTTCGCCGCTGAAACGATGGCCTCGATCGCGGCGTCGACCTGATCATCGTCCAGCACGACCTCGACCTTCACCTTGGGCAGAAAGTCGACCACGTATTCTGCGCCGCGATACAGTTCGGTATGACCTTTCTGGCGACCGAATCCTTTGACCTCGATCACGCTGAGCCCCTGGACACCGACGTCCTGCAAAGCCTCTTTCACTTCGTCGAGTTTGAACGGTTTGATGATCGCTTCGATCTTCTTCATCCCGGGCTCCCTTTATCTCTTGTCACGGTGGCACTGACCACGTCTAAGATCAGTCGGCAAACCGAATGCGAAACTGGCTGTGTTGCGATGCCGAGAAAATAGGCGGTGGATGAAATTTTGATCGCTTTGCATAAAAAGTAATCAAAATTGAATCGCCGGGTGAGGGAAGATGACAGAGTTGCTGACCGCCGCGCAGATGCGCGCGATTGAGCTGGCGGCGATTGAGTCCGGTCAGGTGACAGGGCTGGAATTGATGGAACGGGCGGGGCAAGGGGTCGTCGAGGCGATTTTTGAGGAATGGCCCGCTTTGCGGCGGCAAGCTGTGTGTGATTCACCGGCGGTTGGTGCGGTCGGGAGCGATGAGCCTGTTGAGTATTTAGAAAAAGATGAAGAGGTGAGGCTGCGCGCTGTGGTTCTGTGCGGGCCCGGTAACAATGGCGGTGACGGGTTTGTTGTCGCCAGGCTTCTGCATGCGCTCGGATGGGAGGTGCAGGTTTATTTGTATGGGGACCCCGCGCGTCTTCCCGTTGATGCGCGCGCCAACTATCTGATGTGGTTGGAGATTGGGGACGTGTCCCCATTGACGGCGGATATGTTCCGAAGGCAGCATTTGATGGGCGAGGCCTCTTGCGTGGATCTTTACGTTGACGCGCTGTTTGGAACTGGCCTGACCAGGCCGGTGCGGGGCGATCTTCGAAAGGTCTTGGGTGAGATGTCGGCGCGTGCGCGCGAGGGAGGGGCATTTCGAACGGTGGCCATCGATTCTCCGTCTGGGTTGTGTATGGATAGTGGTCGCGTTTTGGGGGTTGGTGTCCCCTCTGATGGGGATTACCGCGGGCTGGCCGCGTCGGCGGCGCTGACGGTTGCGTTTGACAGTCCCAAGATCGGTCATTTCATCGGTGCGGGGCCTGCATTATGCGGGAAACTTGTGGTCAAGGATATCGGCTTGAAAGAATGGCGCGTCTTCGATGCGCCGAGCGGCCGTGCAGGTAATGGCGAGGCGCGTGTTCTGCGACCTGCGAGAATGCGGTTGGTGAGAAAGAAGGCGATGGTGGATGATCCGCGTCCTGTCATGTCTGGTCGATTCGCTGAGGTTTTGGACAAGTCCGGGCTGGGCTCACACAAATTTTCGCTTGGTCACGCGCTGGTGCTTTCAGGATCAGAGGGAAAAACCGGTGCGGCCCGGTTGGCGGCGCGTGGGGCGCTGCGGATTGGTGCGGGGCTCGTGACGCTCGGTGTGCCAACGGCCGCGGTGTCAGAGGTTGCCTCTCAGATTTCGGCGCTGATGCTGGACCGGGTAGAGGATGCAAATGGGCTGACCGATGTTCTGCAGGACCAGCGGTTGAATGCCTTGTGCCTGGGGCCTGGTTTGGGCATGGCACGCGCGCGCGAGTTGGTGCCGGTTGCGATGTCAGCGCAAAGAGAGACGGTGCTGGACGCGGATGCGCTGTCGGCCTTTCAGAATGATCCGGGCGTGTTGTTCGGGATGGTGCACGAACGCTGTGTCCTGACCCCGCATTTTGGCGAGTTTGCGCGACTATTTCCGGATTTGGCCGATCGGTTGAGAGGTCAGAGCGTTCAGGGCGATCATCATGGTGTCCAATCCGGCCCAGCGTATTCAAAGGTGGATGCAGCCCGTGAGGCGGCGCAGCGCGCGGGGTGTGTGGTGCTGTTCAAAGGGCCAGATACGGTGATTGCGGCGCCAGATGGAACATGTGCGGTTCATGCGGCTGTTTATGACCGGTCAGCACCATGGCTGGCGACGGCCGGATCGGGCGATGTACTGGCGGGATTCATCACCGGCCTGCTGGCGCGTGGACTAGATCCAATGCCCGCAGCTGAAACTGCGGCCTGGTTGCATGTGGAATGTGCCCGGGCGTTTGGCCCGGGTCTGATTGCGGAAGACCTGCCCGAACAACTGCCCGCTGTTTTCCGGCAGTTGGCTCAGGCAAAAACCAGCCCATAAGCTCCTGTTTCGGCGAATTGCTGCTTTGTGGATTTGCGCCCGTGTGTTGCGAGAAATTGCTATTCGCATAATAGAATGTAAGAATTTAAAGCAGGGCGTACGACTCTCTTCCTGATGCTGGCTGCAAATCGTTGAAAGCAATTATTTTTATGTTCGAAGACGCATTGGCAGGTTCCTGATTGTTTAAGCCAAACGGCCGGAAGCAACCGAAACCAAAACCATGGCACTGTACGGGATTTTGCGGCGCCCCAAAGCTGAACCCTTTGATGGTGAATGATATGACAGTGAAATTGACCCCTACACCCCTTGCTGCGTTGCTGGTTGCAACGACGGCGATCCCGGCTGCGGCTGAGTTGAAATATGAAAACCAAAGTGGCGGGTATGTGCTGCTATATGGGCAGTTGCACCCGGCGCTGATTTCTGTGGATGACGGAGACGATACCGAAACGCGGGTTCTGGACAATGACCTGTCGAACAGCCGTGTGGGACTGCGCCTGATGCAGCCCTATGGCAGCAGTGAATTCATGTTTCGCTTTGAAACCGGGTTGGGTTTGCCGGGGTCCGCCTCGGCCGATCAGTTCGGTACCAACGCCGATGGGTGGAACCGCGAGGACATCCGCCATGTCGATTTCTCGCTCAAGGGCGGATATGGCCGGTTTTCTGCGGGGCAGGGCAGCATGGTTGCCGATGGTGCTGCCGAGGTTGATTTGTCCTATGTCGGGACGGCGCTGTATTCCTTCACCAATGACGAGAACGCTGGCTTCTTTTATCGCGCGCCAAACGGCATTCTGAGCGGGACCACCGTCGGAGATTCAAGCAGCAACTTCGACGGAGCGCGCCGGGGGCGGATCCGCTATGATACGCCGGACTTCAATGGGTTCTCGGCAGGGATCGCCTATGGCCAGAACATTCTGAACAGCGATGACGATGATGATTACTATGATCTCGGCCTGTTTTATGAAACCACCTTTGGTGGCGGGGTGAAGTTTGCTGCGGCGCTGGCCTATGCTGTGCGCGATTTCGATGCAGGTGGAGATCAGCAGGATACAATTGGCTCGGCCTCGGTTTTGCTGCAAAACGGGTTTGGGTTTACAGCGGCGTTTGGCACCCGTGATGATGATCGGGCAGGGGTGTCGGACCCGAACTACTGGTACGCAAAACTGTCCTATCAGGATGACTGGGTCTCGTGGGGTCAGACCGGTGTCGGCATCGACTATTTTGACGGATCGGACTTTGAGAATGACGGTTCTGACACCAGTGCCTGGGGCATTGCCGTTGTGCAGCGCGTAGATAGCATCAACACGGATGTGTATTTGAAATATCGCAATCACGATTTCGAAGACGGGATAGACTTTGATGACAATGAAGCCTGGGTTCTGGGCGCACGCTGGCAGTTCTGAGCCCGCACCCGCAATGCGGTGAAACGCTCTGGTCTGTACCAGGGCGTTTTTTGTTCAAAAGACCGGCAAAACAGGGCTGATCCGGCAGTTGCCCCTTGCGCGTGATCGGCTGGACAAATAGAAGGCGTCAAATTTGCCTGGCGCGCCCGTTTTGCGCGCCCCGAATCCTATGGGGACTACCATAATGCAGGTTACCGAGACGCTGAACGAAGGTCTGAAACGCGGCTACAACATCGTTGTGACTGCAGCCGAGCTGGACGACAAGGTCAACGAAAAACTGACCGAGGCACAGCCCGAAGTTGAAATGAAGGGGTTCCGCAAAGGCAAGGTGCCCATGGCGTTGCTGAAAAAGCAGTTTGGCCAGCGCCTGTTGGGCGAAGCGATGCAGGAAACCATCGACGGCGCGATGAACAAGCACTTTGAGGACAGTGGTGACCGTCCGGCCCTGCAGCCCGAGGTCAAGATGACCAATGAGGACTGGAAAGAAGGCGACGATGTCGAGGTCGCGATGTCCTATGAGGCGCTGCCCGAGATTCCCGAAGTTGACCTGAAATCGGTCGAGCTGGAAAAGCTGGTGGTCAAGGCCGATGACGCGGCTGTCGAAGAAGCACTGAACAACCTGGCCGAAACCGCGCAGGATTTCAAAGCGCGCCGCAAGGGCTCGAAAGCCAAAGATGGCGACCAGATCGTGTTCGATTTTGTCGGCAAGGTCGATGGCGAAGAGTTCGAAGGCGGCTCGGCTGAGGACTATCCGCTGGTTCTGGGCTCGAACAGCTTCATCCCCGGCTTTGAAGAGCAGCTGGTTGGCGTGAAGGCCGAAGAAGAAAAAGACGTCAACGTTACGTTCCCCGAAGAATACGGCGCCGAGCATCTGGCTGGGAAAGACGCTGTGTTCGCCTGCACCATCAAAGAGGTGAAAGAGCCTGTTGCAGCCGAGGTTAACGACGAGCTGGCCAAGAAGTTTGGTGCCGAAGATCTGGCCGGTCTGAAAACGCAGATCGCTGAGCGTCTGGAAGCCGAGTACGCCGGTGCGTCGCGCGCTGTCATGAAGCGTGGCCTGCTGGATGTGCTGGACGAGAAGGTTTCATTTGACCTGCCGCCGTCACTGGTTGAAGCCGAAGCCAAGCAAATTGCACATCAGCTGTGGCACGAGGAAAACCCGGACGTCGAAGGCCACGACCACGATCCGATCGAGCCTACCGATGAGCACAACAAGCTGGCCGAACGCCGCGTGCGTCTGGGCCTGCTGCTGGCTGAACTGGGGCAGAAAGCCGAGGTTGAGGTTACGGATGCCGAGATGACCCAGGCGATCATGAACCAGGCGCGTCAGTACCCGGGTCAGGAACGTCAGTTCTTTGAGTTTGTGCAGCAGAACGCTCAGATGCAACAGCAACTGCGCGCGCCGATCTTTGAAGACAAGGTTGTCGATTACGTGTTCGAACTGGCTCAGGTCGCCGACAAAGAAGTCAGCAAGGACGATCTGCAGAAAGCCGTTGAGGCGTTGGAAGAGGAATAACCTCTTTCTTCCCCGTCTCCGGGGTCCACAAAAGAGCGGAGCCGCCTTGAAAAAAGACGGCTCCGCGTGGGTGGCTTTGTGCTATGAGGTGAGGGGGTCAGGCCTCATGAGCAAAAGCACGGGGGGTTCGTAGCAGAGCGGTCTTCTGCTCTGGCGTAAATCGGTCCGAGAGTGCTTCGATCAGTTTCAGAACGTCGTTCACTTCGGCTTGTGTCTTTGCAGCGCTCATCTGCTCGACAAAGTACTTTTCCAACTGGCTGAGCGGCTGGTGGTCGAAGTTTGCCACGTTGGTTTGCGGTTCTTTGGCCTTGGTGCCTGCAAACAAATCCAGCGCTTCTTCGTCTGTCAAAAAGACATCATGTTCGATGCCAGCATAGTCGCGAATGCCGGAAATCCGTTCCTCCGAGCAATCCATCAGCGCGGCCATGGCGACAACTTTGCCCATGGGTTTTGCCGTGCCCAGATAGTCATAAGGCGCATTGCCCGACCGTTGCAGAACACGGTTCATCACCGGGTCGATCACCGCGATAGAGTCCAGCACACCGGCTTTCTTGGCGTATTCGAAAGATCCGATCATCACTTCGCTGGTGACGTAGGATACCGAGTTCTCGCCGCGTCCGCGCCCAAGCTTTTTCGTATCGACGCAAAAGCGGGTTGCTTCCCAGACCTGAGCACTGCGAATCGGCGGCTCTCCGTCCAGGATTGAATGAAACACGTCGGACAACATGTGCGGTCCGGTCGTTTGCAACAGTCGCATGCACCCAACGACGTCCCCCGAGTCGTTGATGCTGACAACATGTGCCGGATACAAGTCATCAAAGTGGTCACGCTCGCGCCCATCTTTGATATTTACGTCCCAACCCAGGCGATCGCCGAAGACGCGCGCACGCAGTTTGAACATTTCATCCAGTACATCGGTGAACATATGTTGGTTGATACCATCAATTACGATGATCATTTCCATCCCCCTACAGTCTACAGTCTGGTTACCGTAGGTTGACTGTTAACCAAGTCTGCACGCGAGACTATTGGGGATTTCCCGTATTTTTGGATTTTTTTTATTAACCCGGGGCAATTAAGCCCAAACCGATGGCGCGGCCGATGGCCTGCGGTGTGGTCAGCGCGCCCAACTTTTCGCGACCGGACCGCATGTGTACTTCGACGGTGCGATGCGAGATCGAAAGGATATCACCGATATCCTGTTGGGATTTCCCTTCGGCGACCCACTGCAGAATCTCTTTTTCGCGCGTCGACAGGGAAGGTAGATAAAGCGCTTTGGCAAGCAACCCCGATTGCATCACAGTATCGTGTGCTTGCACCGCGGCCAGTTGCAGGTCGCCCATGACGTGGCCTTTGAGCTTTTCCCACTCTCCGTCGGAACAGTCGCGCGTGACGCTAAGAATTCCGCATTCCCCATAGGGGCCACGGATCGGCACCGTCAGGCCGCGCGGTGTGATTCCAAAGTCATGCGCGTCTTTGAAGACCGCATTGAATTTCTCGTCATGATTGAAACGGCCCCAATCGACCGGGGCAATGCTGAGCACAGATTGATAGATGGTCGGGTCAAAATGGTGAAAACCATGCCGGCCATAGTGAATCTTCCACTCGTCCGGGTAGTTGGCATACCCCTGAACGTCCCCTTTGACAGGATTCATGGTGGCATAAGACGCATAGTCAAAGCCAAGTTCCTCGCAGACCGAGTTTATTATATCTTCGGCCGACCTCTCCTCATGGTCGATTGCGGCCAAGTCTATGAGTTTCACCTGTCCAACCTTTACGGTGGCTATTCTCTCCCCACAAGAATGCCATATCTGTCCACACTAAGCGATACGTTGCGTCAACCTGGGTCCTTTACGCAAGCAATTTGTTAACAGCGCATAGGCTTAATGCGCGCTTATGGCAACAGAAGCTTAGTCTTTTGCACATATTATTACCACTGCATCTACAGCTAATGGTTGAGTCGCCTGTTTATTCGGAACGAAGCCCGGTTTCGACCAGCATTCCCCGTGCCTTCGCTTCGGGGTAATAGCCTTTGGCGTACAGGAAAATCGCGCGCTGTTGATCGCCATCTGACAACAGCCATGCCCCGCGCAAGTATTTCCCCGCGAATTCCAGATTGGTATCGGCATCCAGCAATCCCTGCGGGTCACCTTTGTAACCCATCGACCTTGCGGTGGCGGGCAGGATCTGAAGCAGGCCGTAATAAGGGCGATTCACCGCCCAGGGGCGATGGGTGCTTTCGCGAATAGCCAGCTTGTGAACCAGTTCACGTGGAATCTCATAGTGGTCTGCCCACTTGTTGATCGATGCCCGCAGCTCAGGCGTTTCATTGGGATAGAGCGGCGGCTCGGTCGCAGCGCGGGTAGGGGTATCGGGTGTGGCACAGGCGGCAAGGGGGGCAACAAGCAATAAGGCCAGCAGATGACGACGCGAGATGGGGGGCATTGAAATCTCCGAATTCCGTGAGTGATGATATGGTGCAGGATTTCTCGTGCAACCGTAGTTGTGAATTCCGGCTAAATTTTGCTCGTTTGCGCAAAAAACAAAAAAAAGGCCGCGTAAGTGACGCGGCCTTTTCAGATCGGGTTTTGGACGATCAGGCTTTCGCCTCGTCTTCGTCAGCCGGGGCTTCTTCAGCAACCAGTTCCTCATCATCCGATGCGGCCGAGCCAATGTCGTCGAACAGCTCGGCGATCTCGAATTCTGCGGCCGCTTCTTCCTCGGCGGCCAGTTCCTGGATCGATTTGCCCGATGCCTGCAGTTCGGCTTCTTCTTCCGAACGGGCAACGTTCATCTTGATCTCAACTTCGACCTCGGGGTGCAGCTTGACGGCAACCGCGTGCAGGCCCAGTTCCTTGATCGGCGCGACCAGAACGATCTGTTTCTTGTCAACGGTGAAACCCGCCTCGGTCGCGGCGTCTGCGGCGTCACGCGGGGTGACTGAGCCGTACAGAGCGCCAGCATCCGATGCCGAACGAATCACGATGAACTGCTGACCGTCCAGCTTTTCAGCCAGGGCTTCAGCTTCTTTCTTGGTTTCCAGGTTGCGCGCCTCAAGCTGCGCTTTCTGGGCTTCGAACGAGGCGATGTTGGCCTCGGACGCGCTCAGCGCTTTGCCTTGGGGCAGCAGGAAGTTGCGGGCAAAGCCGGGCTTGACGTCAACGACGTCGCCCATCTGACCCAGTTTCGCAACGCGTTCCAGAAGGATAACTTGCATGTCAGTCTCTCCTTACTTCACGGCGTAGGGCAGCAGGGCGAGGAAGCGGGCGCGCTTGATAGCACGGGCCAGTTCACGCTGCTTTTTCGCCGAAACGGCGGTGATGCGCGAAGGAACGATCTTGCCACGCTCAGAGATATAGCGCTGCAGCAGACGGGTGTCTTTGTAGTCGATCTTCGGCGCGTTCTCACCCGAGAACGGGCAGACCTTGCGGCGGCGGAAAAATGGTTTTGCGGCCATGGTATATGTCCTTTCGTCAGGCGTTGATCAGCGGCGCTCGCGGCGGCCTTCGCGCTCATCGCGCTTCTGCATCTGGACCGAGGGGCCCTCGGCATGCTCGTCGACCTTGATGGTCAGAACGCGCATGACGTCTTCATGCAGGCGCATCAGGCGTTCCATTTCCTGAACCGCGCCAGCAGGCGAGTCGGTCTTCAGGAAGGCATAGTGGCCTTTGCGGTTCTTGTTGATCTTGTAAGCCATCGTCTTGACGCCCCAGTACTCGCTGTCGACGACGTTGCCGCCGTTGTCAGCCAGAACGGTGCCGAAATGTTCGACAAGGCTTTCTGCCTGCGCGTTGGACAGATCCTGACGCGCGATCATTACATGCTCATACAGTGGCATGTGCACTCCTGTTTATATCAAGGCGCATTTCATAGGCGGGGCCATATTTCCTTCGCGACCCTGCCACGAGAGGCTGCGCGATTCATGTGTCTTGCGAAGGATGGCCCCATATACACGTTTATGGCGGCGGGGCAAGCCCTGCCACACATGCCCTTGTGAAGTCGTCCAATTTCCTTTGAGGTGCCCAATTCCTGACTCTTTTCCCCCCGAGGTTGTTTACCAAGCCGGGAGCACCCGGGCGCTTGGAACACTAAAGACAGGACAAGTCAGATGGCGGTTACCAACACAAACACTTTTGAAACTCCGGCACAGCGTGCTGTATTTGATAAATCCGTACCGGTGCTGATTACTTTTGCGCCGAACTGGAAGGCACGTCTGGTCCTTCTGCGGGTCATTGGCGCGTTCTTTATCGTCTCGGCCTTTTCGATGTGGTTGATGCCTGGCGGTGTCGTCGGCGCCGAGGTCTGGCCGATCAAACTGGTGGCTTCACTGGCCTTTCTGATGATTGGCGTCAGTCTTCTGACCATTCAGTTCTCGGATTCCCGCCCGGATGCTTATTTCGACCCCATTCGCCGCGAGGTGCGCATCCTGCAAAAGAACGAAAACGGCCGTCCGCAAACGGTTCTGCGTCGTAGCTACGACACACTGGGCGGCGCGCGCTTTGCCGATGATCAGGTCGAGCTGTTCGATGTCGATGGCAGCCTGCTGATGAAGCTGCCGCTGCAATCGGCGGAAATTGGCCGGGCGTTGAAAGGTCAACTCAGCCAAAACGTAACAATTTTCGGCTGAATTCTATTCTGTTCAAAAAAGAACAGAATTTGTGAACTTAAAAAGCTTGTGTGCTGCCCTTGGGCAGCACATTTTTATTTCCGAGCAACCGGTACGGTTTGCCATACCCAACACTGCGGAGATTGACATGAAACCCACTCTTTTAGCTGCTGCACTGGCGCTGACGGCGACCACGGCATTTGCCAGCGCCGAGAAATACGTTCTGGACCCCAGCCACAGCCAAGTGATTTTCAACTACAACCACCTTGGATTCTCGACGACCTATGGAATGTTCTCGGGCTTTGAGGGCGAGATTCTGTTCGATCAGGAAAACCCCGCCGCATCCAGCGTGACAGTATCGATGCCCGTGGTTGAGATGTTCACCGGGTGGAAGCCGCGCGAAGATCATTTCATGACCGAAGACTTCTTTGGCGCGTCCGAGGGCGACCTTGTGACATTCACCTCGACCGGGATCGAAGTAACCGGTGAGAATACGGCAAACATTACCGGTGACCTGACCATGAATGGCGTCACCAAGTCGGTGGTGCTGGATGCTAAGCTGAACCAGGCGGGTGACCACCCCATGGCGGGCAAGCCCTGGGCCGGTTTCGATGCGACCACAACGCTGGTACGCAGCGAATTCGATCTTGGTCAATTCGCTCCGTTCGTCAGCGACGAAGTCGAAATCTTCATTTCTGTCGAAGCACAGAAAGCCGAATAGAGCCAAGCCAGCTCAATGACAGAACCGCCAGGGGGAGACCTCTGGCGGTTTCTTTTGGTCCGCTATTCTCCGCGTTTTGCCGTCAGCTTAAGGCCGATGGTGACCGCAAAGCCCAGCGAATCCTCTTGTGGTTGCGAGGTGCCGACATCGAAATCCAGTCTGTTGATGTCGACCGACCCCGCGACGTCCGCTATCCCGTCCTGCATGCCCAACGTGAAGGGCAAGGTGATGTCCACCGTTTTGTCCCGGATCGTCAGGGGCCCCCGCGCCTCATACCCACTGTCGGTTTTGAACAATTCTGCCTTGAACTGCGCCGTCGGGAACTGTGCCGAGTCGAAGAAATCCGGACCCATTGCCTGATCGGATACTGTCCCAAGGCTCAGCGAGCCGATGGCGATGGTCACATCTGCTGATCCTGCCAGACCGGACGCCGTGGGCTCATCAAAGGTGATGGCTGCGGTCCAGTCGGAGAATGTGCCAGTGACCTCACTGCCCAGCTGTGTGATCGTCACGCTTAATTCTCCGCCCTGAACCTGCCAGTCTGACTGTACTTGCGCCAATTCCGCCGTGTCGGTGCCAGCACTTGAATGATGCGAGAAGACACCGCCAAACCATCCTCCGGCCAGAACCAGCACCCAAACGCCGAGCGCTGCGAACAGCGGTGTTGTCAAATGTTCCTGATGCGGCGGCTCGGGCGCATTGGCCTGCCCGGGTAACATACGACGCAGCGTGCTGTCCTTGTCGACAATGTGATGCTTGAGCGCGCCCGCGATGTGCAACAGCAGTGACCCCGCCAGAACCAGAATGAACAGCCAATGCAAGCTGGCTGTGAATTCGGCCAAAGCGGCTGACTTTGGAACGAGGGGCAGGTTCTGCCCGAAAGGCCAAAGGATTGGCGCAAACCCCTCGGCGGCTGCATGGTGAATCCAACCTGACAGCGGCACCAGAACCAGCGACCCGTATAGCAGCCAGTGCACAGTTTCGGCCGCGAACGCTTCGGGCTTGTTTTCGGCGTTCAGGAGCCCCGGTTTGATCTGCGTTATCGCCCAAAGGATTCGCGCCAGTGCGACAAAGAAAACTGTCACCCCAACAGTTTTATGCAGGGAAAACAGCTGTGCAGCGCGGGCTATGTCAGCTTCGGTCGTGGGAATGTTCGGATCATATATTGCTTGAGCCAGTTGGTTGGCGAACCATCCCAGCGGAAGGGCCGTTAGAATCAGCAGCGCCGTCAACCAGTGAAACGCCTTTGTCACGCTGCCATAGCTGGCAAATGTGTTTTTCGCGGACATTTGTTATTCTCTTTGTGATGGTTCGTGCCGGGCAGCGTAAAGGGATCGCATCAGGACACAAGGCAAAGAAATGCACAGAAACAGTGTCGGGATGCAGACCTTACACGATGCTTGTGCCAGCGCGTCAGTCGGTTTACACCCCGCCGCAACCTTACGTCATCCAAGAGGTATCAATGACACGCGCCTTCGTATTTCCCGGGCAAGGGGCCCAGACCGTCGGTATGGGTAAAGCATTGGCCGAGGCATATCCTGCCGCCCGCGCCGTATTTGACGAAGTTGACGAGGCTTTGGGAGAAAAGCTGAGCGCGTTGATCTGGGAAGGCGATATTGCGGAACTGACGCTGACGCAGAATGCCCAGCCTGCCTTGATGGCAACGTCCATCGCGGCACTGCGCGCGCTTGAGGCCGAGGGGGCCTCGGTCTCGATGGCGTCATTTGTTGCGGGTCATTCATTAGGCGAATACTCGGCGCTGGCCGCCGCCGGGGCGCTGTCGGTTGCAGATACAGCCCGGCTTCTTCGGACGCGGGGACAGGCGATGCAAAGCGCGGTGCCGGTGGGTGAGGGCGCGATGGCCGCCATTCTGGGCCTGGACCTTGAGGCCGTGCGCGCCGTTGCTGACGAAGCCGCGCAAGGTGAGGTCTGTCAGGCTGCGAACGACAACGACCCGACACAGGTAGTTGTGTCGGGGTCAAAAGCTGCCGTTGAGCGCGCGGCCGGGATCGCAAAGGAAAAGGGCGCCAAACGCGCCGTGATGCTGCCGGTCAGCGCTCCGTTTCATTGCGCGCTGATGCAGCCTGCGGCCGACGTGATGGCCGAGGCTTTGGCCGCCGTCGAAATCAAGGCACCCGCGGTGCCGCTGGTGGCCAATGTGCGCGCCGAGGCGGTGAGCGATCCTGACGTGATCCGTCAACTGCTGGTCGAGCAGGTCACAGGCTCGGTGCGGTGGCGCGAAAGCGTGCAGTATATGGTTGCGCAAGGTGTGACCGAAGCGTGGGAAATTGGCGCGGGCAAGGCTTTGTCCGGCATGATCCGCAAGATTGATCGTGGCCTTGCGTGTCAGGCCGTTGGTTCGCCGGATGACGTGAAAAAAGTGACCGGTGACGGCGCATAACGGATAAACCGCCCGGTGTGGCGGTGAGGGAAGGACTGGAAATGTTTGATTTGATAGGAAAGAATGCGCTGATCACCGGGGCTTCGGGCGGTATTGGCGGCGACATCGCACGTGCTCTGCACGCTGCGGGCGCGACGGTTGGTTTGTCAGGCACACGGGTTGAACCCCTGCAGGCACTGGCTGCGGATCTGGGCGATCGCGCGCATGTTTTGCCGTGCAACCTGAGTGACATGGAGGCTGTCGCAGAGCTGCCGAAGCAGGCGGCCGAGGCGATGGGTTCGGTCGATATTCTGATCAACAATGCCGGGATCACACGCGACAACCTATTCATGCGGATGTCTGATGAAGAATGGCAAAGCGTGATCGACGTCAATCTGACGGCCACGGCCAAACTGTGCAAAGGCGTGCTGCGGGGCATGATGAAAGCGCGTTGGGGTCGGATCATCAACATCTCGTCCGTTGTCGGCGCGACGGGCAATCCGGGTCAGGTGAACTATGCGGCGTCCAAAGCGGGCATGGTGGGCATGACCAAGTCGCTGGCCTATGAGGTAGCAAGCCGTGGAATCACTGCCAATGCGGTGGCGCCCGGGTTTATCACTACAGCCATGACCGACAAGCTGACCGATGATCAGAAGTCAGGTATCCTGACGCAGGTTCCGGCAGGGCGCATGGGGGATCCATCAGAGATTGCGGCGGCGGTTCTGTATCTTGCCAGCCCAGAGGCCGGATATGTTACCGGAACAACCTTGCATGTGAATGGCGGCATGGCCATGTTGTGAGCGCGAGTCAAGGCAGGTGCGAAAGCGTTTGCCTTGCGCGTTGTCTGTGCTATAGGCGGCGCATAAATTCAGGGCCGGTCGTCAAGGTCGGCCTTCTAATTTCCCGGGTTCCGGGACTCAAACCGCCCGGAACGGGCACATCAAGGCCAACCCCATCGGGCAAGGGCAGAACCGGGCAAACCGCCCTGAAATGGAATGAGGAATAGACATGAGCGACGTCGCAGATCGCGTGAAGAAGATCGTTGTTGAGCACCTGGGTGTCGAAGAAGACAAAGTCGCGGAAAACGCGTCCTTTATCGACGATCTGGGCGCAGACAGCCTGGACACCGTTGAACTGGTTATGGCCTTCGAAGAAGAATTCGGCATCGAGATCCCTGATGACGCAGCCGAAACCATCCAGACATTTGGCGACGCGGTCAAATTCATCAGCGAAGCTTCCTAAGCCACTCGCATACGGTTTCAAAGCGGCGCTTCCGGGCAACGGAGGCGCCGTTTTTTGTTTCAGCCGGGAATTCGGGCTTGCAAGATGGCATAAGTGTTCGCCACGCTGCATCTGAGGCAAGATATTCGAGAGTGGGCGCATGATAAGATCCACCCCAATGATCAATACGGCCCGTCTGACGCTGTGCGGCATGCGGCCCGAGGATTTCAACCGGTTCGCCGAGATCTGGCGCAACCCCTGCATCGTGCGGCATGTCGGCGGCAAGCCTCGATCGCGGGGCGAGGCGTGGGATTCGTTTCTGCGCAATGCCGGGCATTGGCAGATGGCCGGTTTCGGGCAATGGGCTGTTGTGCGGCAATCCAACCGGCAGATGATCGGTCAGGCCGGATTTTTCTATGGAAACCGCGCGCTTGGCGACGATTTTGACAGCTTTCCCGAAGCCGGTTGGATTCTGGTGCCCGAGGCGCAGGGCGAGGGGTTGGGATACGAGGCCGCGCAGGCCGCGCATGACTGGTTCGACCGGATCATGCCTGGGCCATTGGTGGCCATGGTAGATACCGAAAATACCGTGTCGCAAAAGTTGGCCAAAAAACTGGGCTATGTGGTTATGCGCGAAAGCAGCTACCGGGACAGTCCTGTTACTTTGCTGCGCCGCAATGGTCCTCCGCCGCGCGTCTGAGTCCATCTTTCTCGCAGATGCCGCAAAACGCCCGTAGTTTGCCGAAACTGGTAAAAGTGCGTGTGCGTTCCATGTGTATGATGCCTCCGAATGTATAGTGATTGAGCGGAGGAACGGGCTCATGAGGATTTACCCCACTATGGAACTGCAGAACGGTCGGTGTGTCACGCTGGACAAAGGCCGTTTGGACGAAGCAATGATCTGGCATGTGGATCCCGTCGAGACAGCGCGCAGCTGGGCTGCCGCGGGCGCAGAATGGATGCACCTGACGGATTTCGACGCGATTGAAGGCCGCGACACCAACTCTGAACTGGTCGAAGAGATCATTCGTTCAGCGGAGATTCCGGTGCAGCTGGCTGGTGGTATGCGGACACGCGAGCAGGTTGAGTATTGGATCAACAAGGGTGCGGGCCGGATTGTGATCGGCACTCTGGCTGCTTGGGATCCGCAGTTGGTCAAGGAACTGGCCAAGCTGTACCCGGACCAGATCGTTCTGGCTGTTGATGTCTGGCAGGGACAGGTGATGACCGAAGGTTGGCGCAGCCAAAGCGCCTTTACGCCCGATGCCTTTATCGACGCCTTCGCGGATACACCCTTTGCGGCGATTCTGGTCACCGATATCGACAGCGATATGGAAGACGTGGATGCACAGCTGGGCCTGATATCCGGTCTGGCCAAACAATCGCGGACGCCAGTCATTGCCAGTGGCGTTGTCCGCACATCGGACGACATTTCGCGTCTGGCCTATGTCGCGAACATCTCAGGTGCCATCGTGGGGCGCGCCCTGTTCCGCAAAAGCGTCGATCTGGCTGAGGCACTGAGCGTCGCACGGGCCGCGCACGAGCCGGTCGCTGAATTCCAGTAAGCCGCCATATTCGGGAAAGCCGCCCTTCTTCGCGCGGAGAGGGGCGGTTTCTTCTTTGGGTCGGTTTGCCGAGGGGGATTGGCCGCCAACGGGTTGTCGGCGACAAGATGCCGGTGCTGAATACGCTGTTGCTCTTGCCCCCGGACCCCGGGCCGGGGTATGAGCGGTTCTCATAACAGGAAGCAGGCAAGAGGCACTTCATGCGCAGAGTCGTTGTAACCGGTCTGGGATTGGTCACTCCATTGGCCAGCGGGGTCGAGGAAACCTGGTCGCGTCTGCTGGACGGAGAATCCGGTGCGGGCCCCATCACGTTGTTCGATGCCGAGGCCAGCGGAGTAACCACCACCTACGCCTGCGAAGTGCCCCGTGGGGACGGCACAGACGGGACGTTCAACCCGGACGACTGGATGCCGCCGAAAGAGCAGCGCAAGATCGAAGATTTTATTCTGTATTCCATCGCAGCGGCCGAGATGGCCTGCAAGGATGCCAACTGGCTGCCCGAAGACGAAGAGGATCGCCTGCGCACAGGTGTCCTTATCGGCTCCGGTATAGGTGGGTTGGGCTCGATCGCCGAAACTGCAAACCTGATCCGCGACAAAGGCCCCCGCCGCGTTTCGCCCTTCTTTATTCCCGGTGCTCTGATCAACCTGGCATCCGGTCAGGTTTCGATCCGGTTTGGCTTCAAGGGCCCAAATCACTCGGTCGTCACGGCCTGTTCCACAGGCGCGCATGCAATCGGCGACGCCAGCCGTATCATTCGCGCAGGCGATGCAGATGTGATGGTCGCAGGTGGTGGCGAGGGTTGCATCTGCGAGATCGGCATCGCAGGTTTCAACTCGTGCAAGGCGCTGTCCACGAAATTCGCGGATAACCCAAAGGCGGCCAGCCGGCCATATGACGTGGATCGGGACGGTTTTGTCATGGGCGAAGGGTCCGGAATCGTGGTTCTGGAAGATTACGAACACGCCAAGGCGCGTGGCGCAAAGATTTATGCCGAGGTTCTGGGCTATGGCATGTCGGGCGACGCCTATCACATCACCGCACCCAGCGAAGATGGCGACGGCGCAGAACGGTCGATGAAAGCGGCACTGCGCAGCGCCGGGCTTGAGCCGAGCGATCTGGATTACATCAACGCGCATGGCACATCGACCATGGCTGACACAATCGAGCTGGGCGCAGTCGAGCGTTTGCTGGGCGACCACGCCGCCAACGCCACAATGAGCTCGACCAAATCCGCCACAGGGCATCTGCTGGGTGCTGCGGGCGCGATTGAGGCGATCTTCTCGATCCTGGCGATCCGCGATCAGGTCGCGCCGCCGACAATCAACCTTGACAACCCGGCTGTTGAAACACCGATTGATCTGGCCGCCAACGAAAAACGTGCGCGCGAAATCAACGTGGCGCTGTCAAACTCGTTTGGCTTTGGTGGCACCAATGCAAGTGTGATCTTCGGAAAGGTCAGTTAAATGTGGCGGGCGTTGGCGTCGAATGCGCTGACCGTCCTTGTGGTGGGGCTGTTCCTGATGGGCGGCGTCATTCTGTGGGGGCAATCGCAATATAAGTCTGAAGGTCCGTTGGAAACCGCAATTTGCCTGCAGGTGAAAAGCGGGTCTAACATGACCCGCGTCAGCCGTGACCTTGAAGACAAGGGCGCGATCAGCAGCGCGATGATTTTCCGTATGGCGGCGGAATACACCGAAAAATCACAGCAGTTGAAGGCGGGAAGCTTTCTGGTGCGCGAAGGCGCGTCGATGGAGCAGATCGTCGAAGAAATCACCAAGAGCGGGGCCAGCACTTGCGGGACCGAGATTGAATACCGCATCGGTGTGACCCGGCTGCAGGCGCGGGTGCGCGAGCTGGACCCGGCAACACTGGATTTTGTGGAGATCGCGTCATTCCAGATCGGAGAGGATGAAGCGCCGGATATCTATGGCGACAAGCGCGGTGAAGCGGATACCAGATACCGCATCTCACTGGCGGAGGGTGTCACCAGTTGGCAGATCGTCGAAGCGCTGAAATCTGTAGATGTGCTGGAGGGCGACGTTGCCGATCTGCCTGCGGAAGGCATGCTGGCACCGGACAGCTACGAGGTATCTCCCGGTACGGACCGGAACGCTTTGCTGGATGATATGAAGGCAAAACAACAGCTCCGGATCAACGCGGTCTGGGACGCGCGGCAGGAAGGTTTGCCCCTGGAAAGCCCCGAGGACATGCTGATTCTCGCCTCGATTATCGAAAAGGAAACCGGTGTCCCCGAAGAACGTGGTCAAGTAGCCAGCGTCTTCGTGAACCGGCTGAATCAGGGGATGCGACTGCAGACGGACCCAACCGTGATATATGGTGTCACGAAAGGGCAAGGGACGCTTGGACGCGGCTTGCGGCGTAGTGAATTACGTCGCGCAACTCCTTGGAATACATACCTGATCGACGGATTGCCGCCCACACCTATTGCCAACCCCGGGCTTGCCAGTCTGGAAGCCGCAGTTGCACCCGATCAGACCGATTATGTGTTCTTTGTTGCCGACGGAACCGGCGGTCACGCCTTTGCCGAAACGTTGCAGGAGCACAATCGCAACGTCGCCAAATGGCGCGAGATCGAGGCAGAGCGAAACTCGGGCAACTAAACGCGCGAGGCGCATTCATCCGAGGTCAGCCGCCACCCTTCTGGGAAATGGACAGCGGATCGGGTAATTCAACCCGATCCGATTTTTTTTGGGCGTCAGGCCGCGCGGCGACGGCGAGGGCGTCGATTTTTGGGTTTTCCATTGCCCGGAGTAGGTTGGGCTTTCGGAGCCATGCCCCGGCGGTTTCCACCGCGCCGCCGCGTGGGGCGCTTGCCTTCGGCCTCTTCCGGCATGGTGCCACTGGCAACCGGAATTTCAATCTTCATGATCTTCTGAATTTGGCGTAGCTGATCCAGTTCGTCCGGGGCACAAAAAGCTATGGCTTCGCCTTCGCGTCCGGCCCGCGCTGTGCGACCGATGCGGTGGACGTAATTGTCGGGAACGTCAGGCAAATCGTAATTGATGACATAGGCGACGCCGGGGATATCAATGCCGCGCGCGGCCACATCCGTTGCAACCAGCGTCGTGATCTCACCAGCGCGAAACGCCTTGATCGCCCGGTCACGCTGTCCCTGACTTTTGTTCCCGTGGATAGAAGCCGCGTTGAACCCGTCAGCAACCAGCCCTTTCATCAGCTTTTCGGCCCCATGCTTGGTGCGCGAAAAGACCAGCGTCAGAGCATCAGGATCGCTCGCCAGAATTTCCCGCAGCTTTGCGGGTTTCTCGGGTTTGCTGACGAAGTGCAGCGACTGCGTGATCTTGTCCGCAGCCTTACCCGGAGGCGAGACCTGAACCCGTTGCGGGTTGGACAGGTAAGCCTGACTCAGCTCCTCCATTTGTTTTGGCATCGTGGCGGAAAACAGCATGGTCTGACGCGGTGTGCCCAATTCCGGGGCGATGCGGCGCAGGGCATGGATGAACCCCATATCCAGCATCTGGTCGGCCTCATCCAACACCAGATGGCGCACCGATCCCAGATCGACTGCGCGGCGGTCCATCAGGTCGATCAGCCGGCCTGGTGTGGCAACAAGGATATCTGTTCCGCGTGCAAGGAACATGATTTGCTTGTTGATGGACTGCCCACCGACCACGGTTGCGACGCGCAGCTTGGTATTCCTGGTCAGGTTACGCAGGCTGTCGGCGATCTGGTTGACCAATTCGCGCGTTGGCGCAAGGATCAGGGACTTGGCGGTCTTGGGCGCGGGTTTGCCGGGCTGCGCCAACAAGTGGTCAATCAACGGCAGGCCAAAGGCCAGTGTTTTGCCGGTGCCGGTTTGAGCGAGGCCAAGGATGTCGTGGCCGTTCAGAGCCAGCGGGATCGCCTGATTCTGGATCGGGGTGGGTTGCGAAAAATTGGCGCGTTTCAGCGCGTCATTCAGAGCTGGCGCAAGGCCAAGCATGTCGAAGTCGAACAATTCAATTTCCTTTTCGGCCGCAGGGATAACCTACGGACATATGGCGATTGATCACGCGGCAGGCGCGTGACCGACAGGGGTTGTGCAACAACCTCGGGACGGGCAGGCGGACCCTGCGGCATCCGGTTGTTGCGTCAAGAACCCTGCGTGAAGGGGAACTATGGGATAAGTTGAGCGCTGTGAGGCCACTTTAGCCGCGAATGCTCACGCGTCAGCGCTGTGTTGCGTTGGCACATGAGGCTTGGCCGCGGAAATGTCAAGTTTACACTTTCGCTGCAGTATGCCTTGGATTGGATTGGCGAAGCTTAGGTGTATAACCAGCACATTCAATTAAAATTAGAACCGAACAAAAAAATGCACGTTAGAGTTTTGGCCGTCGTTGCCACGCTTTTATTATCAGGTGTTTCGAGTGTGGCCGACGCGGACGATTGTCTGGCCCAGCCAACGCAGGCTTGCCTGTTCGATCTGGCGATAGAAACGGCGGGGGCAGATCACGACAAAGGCTATTGGATGCGCAGTATCTTAAAGATTCTGGTCGATCAGGAAAGCCTGGGATTTCCACAACACCAAACTTTGCGGGCAGCGTTTCTCACCTATTGTGCTGAAACTTGGGCAGACCCTTCGCAACAGGTTGTTGTTTTAAGGATGCATTCGGGTCTTTCAATTGGCCCACTGATGAGTAACGCTCCAGAAACGGCAGCAGAATTCGCGGCGTATCTGATGAATCTTTTGCCGCATATTGATCCCAAGAAACAAACATATGCGAAGGGAGCAGCCGCTTATTTCTTCATGTTTGCAGGAGACCGTCAGAGCGTTGACGACCTGTTGGAAACTGCCACTGATCAAGAGCGGGCTAGGATAGAACGGGAAATCATCGAAGCCTTTCTCCTTCAGGGGCGCTATCAAGAGGCCGTTGAGTTCATTGATAACGTCAACAACCCCAAAAGACGGGACATTTTAAAGGCCGAAGGGGTTCGCATTCTCTTGAAAATGAAGGACTACGGCAATGTACGAGACCTTGCTGGCAAAATCTTGAACCCAAAGGTCCGGTCCGTGTCTTTGTCAGAATTAGCTGTGGCATTCGCGTTTAACGGACGTTTGACTGAAGCCATGAAAACGCTGAAAGACATGAAGCAAGAAAACTTGGACGTTTACGATGTAAGCCTTTCCAATTTTGCACTTGTTCACGCCATCGCTGGCAACAGGAGGCAAGTAGAGCTTCTCAATTGGTCCATAAGCAACTCTCGAGTGTTTGAGGATGATGTTTTTGAATGGAACAGGGCTCTTCTTGCTGCGTCTGCAGGTCGTTTAGGTGAGCTTCTGTTGTACTTACAGAAAAGAGACAACCGCTTTGACTATGAACGTGCTTTGCTGAATTCGGGACTTGTTTATTTGCAATCCGGCCAAAATGATCTGTCGCTATTGTTTCTAAGCGTTCCTTGGGAGTTTCAACGCGAAGGATTGAAAACTCTTGGCTATCTGCAAACGAAACAAGGAGACCTGACAGGAGCTTTGGATACGTTTGAGCGTGTTTGGCAATTGGATGTGAGCATCGACGAGTATCATGTATTTGATGACAGGAAATTTGCGCTTGAGCGTTTGATGCTTGAGAGACAAAAAATCAAACTAGCGATTGAATTGGCCTATAAACGCCAGGATTCGCAGGCATTGTCATTTCTTGCCACGCAAATTCCGTAAATGCTCGACAGTGTCCGTATAACGCAGGTTATGCCTAGCATATACAAGTTGCGCGTGGCTCGAAGTCGGACCTTAAGAAAATACTGCCATAGCGTTCGGTCTATGTTGCGGAGGTGTTGCGTAAGGCGTTGACTTTGCGACCTTTTTATCATATCAACTGTGTCATGCTAGAAGAAGTGGGCGACGGCCCCGGGGCGACCCGGTGGCCGTTTTTCGTTTCTCTCGTGCGGAAAAACTCACGCATGAGGTCACAGGCAAACATGACTTTGATTACCCCGGAAGAGCGGATGTCACGGACGGCAGACCTGTTGTTGTCGCTTGAGACATCCATTCGCGATCTGCGCAAGGCAGCGGAAGAACTGCGTCAGCAAATCGGAGCCGGGGAGGATGCAGATCTTGCTGGTTCAACCAGGCAGCTCGGGCAGCTAGAGGGGCTGATCCGAAGTTGTCAGAAAGTGGAGACAAGCTTTGTCGAACAACATCACAGAAAAGCCGGAATCGCCCAAGGGGGGTACGCGCTGGACCTTGACCGCGCTCGATTTGAGGTCGGGTGCCGGTTGGCTCGCCTCCGCCGATGCTGCGGTTCAGGACAGATTTCTGAGTGAGATCGGGGAGGGGGGGCTGTGTGCCCTCCCTTTCCTGTTTGAATTCTGGGCGATGCCGCATCAATTGCCGCCCGAGGGCGACTGGCGATCGTGGGTGATCATGGGTGGACGCGGTGCTGGCAAGACCCGGGCGGGCGCCGAGTGGGTGCGGTCGATGGTCGAGGGCGCAAAACCGCTGGACAAGGGCGAGGCGCATCGCCTGGCTTTGGTTGGGGAAACCTTTGATCAGGTGCGCGATGTGATGATCTTTGGCGACAGCGGGCTATTGCAATGTTCGCCTCCGGATCGGCGACCCACTTGGAAAGCGTCCGAGCGTAAGTTGATCTGGTCGAACGGGGCTGAGGCACAGGTCTTCTCGGCGCGTGATCCAGAAGGGTTGCGCGGCCCGCAATTTGATGCGGCTTGGGTTGATGAACTCGCAAAGTGGAAAAAGGCAGCAGACACATGGGACATGCTGCAATTTGCCCTGCGGCTGGGACAGCGTCCAAGGGTCTGTGTGACAACCACGCCGCGCAACGTGAAGGTTTTGAAAGAGTTGCTGGCGTCGCCCTCTACCGTGCAAACGCATGCGCCGACCGAGGCAAACCGGGCAAACCTGGCAGAGTCGTTCCTGGATGAGGTGCGCGCGCGCTATGCCGGAACGCGGCTGGGTCGGCAAGAATTGGACGGCGTCTTGCTGTCCGATGCGGAAGGCGCGTTGTGGACGGCGTCCATGCTTGACGCGGCGCGCGTCGCTCAGGTGCCCGAACTTGATCGGGTCGTGGTCGCACTGGACCCGGCCGTAACGGCAGGGTCCGAAGCGGATGCCTGTGGGATCATTGTGGCCGGGGCGTGTACAAAAGGCCCGCCAGAGGCGTGGCGCGCGTACATTCTGGCGGATTGCACAGTACAGGGAGTCGGGCCTGCGGGCTGGGCACAAGCCGCGATTGACGCGATGGACGTGTATGCGGCGGAACGTCTGGTTGCCGAAGTCAATCAGGGCGGACAGTTGGTCGAGGAAGT
Organism: Ruegeria sp. AL1; assembly: GCF_056540905.1. Classification (NCBI taxonomy): domain Bacteria; kingdom Pseudomonadati; phylum Pseudomonadota; class Alphaproteobacteria; order Rhodobacterales; family Roseobacteraceae; genus Ruegeria; species Ruegeria sp. AL1. Next base: position 439,043 of record NZ_JBQFXP010000001.1, on the reverse strand, counting down.
CGTCCGGCAGGTTGACCCGCTTGTGTCCTTTCGTGCCGTCCACGCCTCGCGCGGAAAGGCCGCCCGCGCCGAACCTGTTGCGGCACTGTATGAACAAGGCAGGGTATCCCACATCGCCGGTCTGGATGCGCTTGAGGCCCAGATGTGCCAGATGACCGCCGGCGGGTTTGAAGGGCAGGGCTCACCTGACAGGGTTGACGCTTTGGTGTGGGCCGTACACGATCTGATGGTCGCCCCCGCCGCCCGGCACCGCCGTCCGAGAGTTAGGGTGGTATGACGGGTGAGGTCACTTGTCATACGATCGCGTGAAAAGGGCGCAGGCAGTTCTACCCCGCCTTACCCTTGCTACGACGGTCGTTCTCGGGGATTGAATAGTACCCAGTGCCCGCCGGGAGCAAAATCAGGGATCTAGCGGGGATTCCTGTAAGAAATGGTGCACCGGAAAGGAACAACCTAGAACCTTCTGAGTGCGAACGGGTTCTTGAAGAATTAGAGAACTGGACGGAGGTTCTCAAGTCTGAGCCAGAAGTTATCCACAGGTTGGCTGAGTTTTCACGTGCGGCTGACGGTGAACCCCAGGAGGATATGGATGGTCCACTGATGCCGTCAGCACCCGAGGAGCCATCGCCATGAGTGGAGCACCTCGACCAGATCGCAACGTGAATCCGGTTTTCAAGGTGGCAGCAAGTGATATGCCAAAGAAACGCACGGCCCTGTCACCTTTGACCTTGCGTCTCACATCGGAGGAACGTACCCGTCTTGAAGAGTTGGCAGCAGGCATGACGCTCAGCGCCTATGTCCGCGCTTGTGTGTTTGCTGAAGACGCAAAGCTGCGCAAAACAAGGCCTAAAGATATTGTCGAAGACAAGAAAGCTGCAGCGGAAGCCTTGTCCCTGTTGGGGCAATCACGGATTGCCAGCAATCTCAACCAGCTTGCCTACCACGCCAATATCGGCGTGCTGATCGTTGGTGAAGTCGAGAAATCGCAGATCGCGGAGGCCAACGCACATCTGATAGCAATTCGCGCGCTGCTGATGGAGGCATTGGGTAAGAAGCAAAAGTCAGCGCGATGATCCTTGAAGGCAATGAACGTGGATATGGAGCAGAGCTCGCGCGGCATTTGTTGAATCCGCGCGACAACGACCATGTCACCGTGCATCGCATCGATGGGTTTGTTGCAGATGACCTACTTGGTGCCTTTGCCGAGGCCGAAGCGATCTCAGGCGCGACGCAATGCCAGAAATACCTGTTTTCGCTGTCGTTGAATCCGCCGATTGGGGCAGAAGTTTCCGTCGAAGAGTTCGAGACAGCCATTTCTCAGGCCGAACAGCGGCTTGGTCTCTCCGGTCAGCCGCGTGCGATTGTGTTCCACGAGAAGAACGGGCGGCGGCATGCTCATGCGGTGTGGTCACGGATTGATGGGCAGGAGCTCAAAGCGATCAACCTGCCGCACTACAAACGCAAGCTGACATCGCTGTCTCATGAACTCTACCTGTCGCATGACTGGGAGGTTCCGCGTGGGTTCGAAGATGCGGCCAAGCGTGATCCCCTCAACTACACAAGACAGGAAGCCGAACAGGCCAAGAGACAAAAGCGCGATCCCAAAGCTCTCAAAGCGATGTTTCGTGCCTGTTGGGAATCCTCCGACTCCAGAGCTGGCTTTGAAGCTGCGTTGAAAGAACAAGGTTTTGCTCTGGCACGCGGAGATCGACGCGGCTTTGTCGCCGTTGATACCAATGGCAAAATCTGGTCGCTGTCACGCTGGTGCGGGATCAAGCCCAAAGAGATTAGGGCACGGCTCGGGTCTGAGATGGACCTGCCCTCTGTCGCGGACGTCACACACCAACTGCAAGATCTTCCCAAACAACCCGTTGATCCGCGCAATACAGCCTTCGAGGCGCGACGGGCCAAACTGGTTTCTGCTCAGCGCGCCGAACGCACCGCCCTGCTGGCGGCTCAGGAAGAACAGCGGATCGCGGATATCAAAGCGCGTCAGGTGCAATTGCCAAAAGGCCTGCGTGGTCTGCTGGCGCGTGCTACGGGTCAGTATCAGGCGATGCAGAAGCGTTTTGAGGAAGAGGCCGAGGCTGCCGCGCAGCGCGACCGAGACGCGCAGCAGGCGCTCATTTCCAAGCATCTCGCTGCACGGCAAGCCCTCACCCGAGATGGTCAAAAACAAGGGCTGTCACCCGCGTTCCAGAAACAGAGCCAATCTGACCCACAACAGGTGCTTGTTCTCAATGATGACGGGCTGCCTCAATCCAAGGCGCAACTGATTAGATCACCGGAGCTGGTGCTGGATCACGTGTCACGGGCCAAGGCGGCCTTCAAACGCGTCGATGTGCTTCGGGCTCTGGCAAAACGCATTGACGATCCGATGGTACTGCAACAGGCGGCGGATCGGGCGATGCAATCACCGCAGTTGGTGCGTCTGGCGGAAGATGGGTCAACACCTGTGTTCACAACCAAAGACTATCAACGCGCCGAGCAATCGTTGGATCGCGCGGCACGGTCAATGTCGTCCCGAACCGGCTTTGGTGTCGGCGCGCGCCATGAACAACAGGCGGTCAAATCCCAGAACACAAAGATGCGGCGCGCCTTCGGTGGAGAGCTAAGCCAAGAACAACGCACGGCTCTCAACCATGTTCTTGGCGATAAACAACTTTCATCTGTCGTTGGTCTTGCTGGTGCGGGCAAAAGCACTTTGCTCGCCACCGCCCGCGATGCGTGGGCACGGCAGGGCATCACCGTACATGGGGCCGCGCTGGCTGGGAAAGCCGCAGAAGAATTGCAAAGCGCGTCTGGCATCACCAGCCGGACACTCGCCTCCTTGGAACTGTCGTGGAAAAACGGATATGAGCCAATTACTAGAGGCGATGTGCTAGTGATCGATGAAGCTGGCATGATCGGCACCCGCCAATTGGCGCGCGTTACAGCCAAGATGAATGAGATCGGCGCGAAGCTGGTTTTGGTGGGCGATCCGGATCAGTTACAACCCATCGAAGCGGGCACACCCTTCCGCCATGTCGTCAACAACCACGGCGCAGCACAGCTGACCGAGATTCACCGCCAGAAACCCGACTGGCAAAAACAGGCTTCACGCGATCTGGCTGCGGGTGAACTGACAAAAGCGGTTGATCGCTACCGCAAGCGAGATGCCGTCACACAGGTGGATGATCGCGGCGCGGCTATTGAGGCGCTGGTCGAGAGCTACACCATGGATGTCGCCGCCGGTGGCGCATCCAAGTCGCGCCTCGCCTTTGCCCACAAACGCAATGATGTGCACGCGCTCAATCAAGCTATCCGAACGGCTCTCCGGTTGGATAACGACGCGCCACCTGAGACAATGTTCTCAACTGAAATTGGGAAACGCGCCTTTGCTGCAGATGACCGCATCGTCTTTACCCGCAATGACAGGGACATTGGCGTCAAAAACGGGATGCTGGGCACAGTCGTGACAGCTCAAGATGGCGAGATCGTTGTTGCGTTTGATGGTGACAAGGATCGGCTTGTGCGTTTCGACCCCAGAGAATTCCGGGGCTTCGACCATGGCTACGCTGTTACCATCCACAAATCCCAGGGGGCAACGGTCGATCAGTCTTATGTTCTGGCATCCCGCTCCATGGATCGGCATTTGGCCTATGTCGCGATGACACGCCACCAGGAGGATATGCGGCTCTTTGTCAACAGTCGGGATCGTCCCGTTTGGGTGAGGGACCACCAGCGGAAAAAGCGCCCTGCGCAAACGCGGAGTCGAGATGGGCCGTCGATGGGGTAGCTTCGCTGAGGCGGCGATGCGTTCGCTAACAAGCGGTTCCTACACGAACTTAAGCACCTGATGTAAGTCACTCATTTCTCGAATTGTATTATTCCACATGGATTCTTCGTAGAAGTGCGTGTGCTTCGGATTTACACAAAGAGTTCTTGCGCCTGAAGTTGCCGCTTTCTCGTCGTTGAGGGAGTTGCCTATAAAAAGAATTTCTATTGGATGGCAACCAATTTCCTTCGATAACTTTGTGATAAAATGAGCTTTTCCCTCAAAATCAAATGGATGACCCTTGATGAATTCGATCAATCCGTTTTTGTCGAAGGCGAAGTCATTGGACCGGATAGTGTCAACGTAAGAGCTTGCGGGTCCCAAAGCGCTCTGAATAATATCACGCAAAGATCCAGAAACGATATGAATCTCTATATTTCTCTCTCTTAGCTTCCTAAAGGTTTCTTCTACGCCATTCACAATCTCAACGTCTTCATACAGTTTTTCGAATTTCGATCTTGTGAAACCCCCGGCGCGAAGCTTTTCTAAGGTCAAGTCACACCATTCCTGATGTTTTATCTTGCCTGTCGAGAAACGGTGATGAAGCTCGTGTGCGGGCTGTAAGTCATAGCCCGCGGCCTGCCAGATTCTTTCCCAGGTGTTGCGCCGATACTTGGGGAGAGTCAGAGTTCCCCCAAAATCAAAGACGACAGCTCGTGTCTGGTTAAATAGTCCGGCCTGCTGAGGGGCGAATTTTGCTCGCTTCTTCTTCCAGTTATTTTTGTAGTAGTCCAGATAGAAGGCCAAAAAGTCGTCGTCGCCCCTCCCATACTCCAAGGACGTTTGAGGCTTCAAGGCTCGCTCCAAATTCCAAATTTCAAAGCTGGACGCACGCTTAAAACACCTTTCACCATAGTCTTGACTACGGTCAACAGTCTCCAGAGAACGTATCCGTGATACAGCAATCTTCGCTTTTTTCGCAAGTCGTTCTCGAGAGATGCTTCTGTAGTCTCTATGGTAGAAAAGCTTGTAGCCATTGATGTAGTGCCATTCGTTGGCTTCTTTGCCGCTTGTGAAAAGTCTCGAGTGTCGTTTCTGACGTTTCTTGTTTGTAGGTGTCCTCGAGACTTCTTCGTAGGCCTCAACTAGTGTTTCAAAACACTTTACCCATTCTCCATCATCGTCAATAGAGTGGACGTCTAGCATATCCCGCGTGGCGAATAATTTTGATTGAGCACTAGTCGGTTGCCACATCCACGAAAAATTTCGATGTCCTCGTGTAGATTTCAGCCCTTTTATGAGCGGAAGAATTTGGTGCCTAAAATGCGGGTCTGAATTGGAATATCCAACAAAAAGAAAGCTGCACTCTACACCATCGACAGTGAATCTATTTAAGGCGTTTGGATGTCGTGCTTTCCAGTTTGAATAATCTTCACCGGTAAGCGTGTGCATATCTGACATGTCCCCATGCAAGTGAATGAGTTTCGGCTGTTCTTCAGGTGCGCGGGTCAGCAGTTCGAAATTCTTCTCAGACGTTATACACAACTTTTCCCCAAGGGCACGCTTCAACAAATCATCATAGTTTGTTGTATAGATTCGCCTCCATGGCAACTTTGCTATCTCTAGGTGAGCTGGACCAGGGTTGTATTCGTGTTCGGGTATGGCTTCGCGAACCGCATCTTCTAGTTCTCGTCTCGACCTTGAAGCGGATATTGCGTCGAAAAGATCCAGAATATCTCCACGAAAGTCATCAGGACTCATCGAGAATTTTTTAGATACGTCTTCAGCTAACGACCACCACAACGGAAGTTTTTTTGAGAGGCTTCTGGCATGCACAGCCTGAAGAGATAGACCTGCCCCTGCAAAAAGAATCAATCTTTTCTCGTGCAATAGCCTCGCCAATCTTTCTGCGTATTCGTCTGAAATGAGCATTTTCGTCTATGTTTTTTGTTACCAATCATATTCCGCTGATGACGCTACCACGGATCATTCGTTCGTCCATCGATAAACTACCCTGAGAAGACGAAACTCGTCACTTGGCACCAGCCGCGAAGAAAACGCGGACAGACCGTGAGGGCTGTCCGCGCGATTTTTCCGGGGCTATCGCTTGTAGTAATCAGGATCAATCTCCACCAGCTTGCCATGTAACTCCTGCTCGACATATGCCTCAATAACACGTTGCACAAATCTCTCTGGTGTCATGCCGATTTCCGGAGGAACGGACACCCCCAGAAAGCTGCGGTAGCCCGTCGAGCTCAGAAACGGCTTTTGGGTGTCTTCGGCGCGCATAGAGAATCCAAGATACGGCATCGCGGTTGCGCCAATGCCAAACATGCCACCCATCTCAACACGCGCGGTCAGACCAGCGGCGATAACTTCGAAAGTGCCGCTCTGCCCCCACAATGGTATGTCTCTTTCCGCTGCACGCGCCTGGGCGTCCAGCTTACATCCCGGCGCATCGTCGCTGGCGAGGATCCCCGGTTTGCCGCCGTTGAGTTTCCGGGCAAGCAAATGAGCATCTTTGCGGAGTGTCATCGCCACGTCAAAGTCTTTGCTCAACATGGCGGTGTGATGGTCGGAAATCTGGTTGCGATGGTAGGCCAGTGCCGCTTCCCAGTCACTTGGGAGATGGGCGGTCTCTCGATCAAAAGCCCGCTCTGCGTTATCCTTGTCGGCGTTCTGCAAGAGCGCATCAAACCCGAGTTGGTCGGCATCGCTGGTCATGCCGCTGCCCTCGCATCTGTTTGGGCTTGGAACCGGGCAACACCTGCCAGCCGTGCCTTTGCCGTTGCGAGATGCTGTGCGTCAATGTCGATGCCAAGGTAATCCTCCAGCTATTTCTAAAAGATCTCCTACCGTGTTGCTGCGTCCAAGAGGGAATGTGCTACGCGATCGGCACTGCGAATACCAGTTTGATCGGTAACGCCGCAGAATTTCTTTCGGGCAGCACATGGCCAGATTGGACTACCAGTTGACTAGTTTTGCCGTCGAGCGTTCTTATACTTGGCAGACAACCAGGTTTTCCTCGCCACCACTTGGGGACTTGCACCAGCCTGAGAAGGGCAGCACGTATACGTCTCGATTCATGATAGTACGGACCTTTTGCTCGGCGGCCTTCGCGGATTTACTGTCGGGAAAGCGGGCAATTGTTCTGTACCAGGATCCACGACGCACAATCTGACCCTCAAACCCACCATCCGTCAGCTTCGACAGTTCGTGTTCGGCGCTTCCAATTGTCTTGTCTGCCCCGACGACTATGATCCACGCTTCTTCAGTGCGGTCGGACGAAATTACTGCTTGTTGCAATTCCGATAGAGCAGTACCAACCTCAGCCGGTTTGATTGGTGCACCAACGAGGCTCGAAATTTCTATCTTTTGACTTGCGCTACAGTTTTGTTTCGTCGAGCAAGCGAGAAGCACCCCTAAGTTTTCAGCGTTTAGGCGCAGTGTCCCCGCTTCATCCAGCGTATTTTCAAGCCTTTGACGCAGTTCTGTAAGCTGAGCGCCAGCAGCGCTGTCGATCTTAATCTTTACACCAAAAATCTCGACGTCGCTCACTTTGACATCGCCGCTGTTAAGTGAAGAGAGAATCTTTCCAGGAAAAAAGATCAAAACAATGATCAGAAGAAAAATCGCAGTTTTCACCAGTAGGTCGAAACGTAAGCTCCAGATTTCTAAACGAGTCTTCGTTTCCTCAGCCATTCGCACTCTCCTACCCGCAAACCAATTCTTACTAAATTCAACAGACTGTTGCCTTGTTAGTATATGTGCATTGGATCGCAAGTCGGAGTCGAATTTCATCTATCAATCTGTACACGCGTGCAAACTGCTTGTAGCACGTAACCGGATTGTCCTTCTGGAAGAACGCAACCGGAAGAGTGACAACTCTGACCATCGTCAGTGATGCCGGTTCCGCAGACTAGTGATCCGCCAGGCGAAACATACGAATTGCACGCTGTCACCCGCTCGTCCTGCGCGCATGTTACTGTCTGCGGGGTTCGAGCGCCCGGCAAATCGCTTCGGACTACACGGCTTGTTAGCTTCAAGCTTGGCAGCCAGTTCTCCAATTCTTCAACGCGATCCGCGACGAGGTTGATCTCGGTTTGTTCGAAATCAGCGTCTCTGTCTTCTATTTCTTTTTCTGAGAGCATTTTTAGCGGTTGGAGGTCACCAGATGAGGTTCTAACAATTATCGCCGCACCACCAGGGCCCGTCTTAGTACAAGAAATCCTAGATACAGTCCCAGCGACTTCAATAGGTACGTCAAACACATCAAAGTTTGACGTGGCTATTACATCCCCTGGTAGTCGGCACTCAACATTTGTCTCCTCACCACTCACCACAATTTCCACCTCGTTGAGTTCCAAGTCAGCCGGTTGAACCCCGATCAATCTCCTAAAAATCGAAGCCGTCAGTATCCCTTCCTGTTCTCTAACGTCATAGGATATCCAAAGACCGCCTTGATTGGTTGTTTTGACGCAACTCTCGAAGGCTCTGAGGGCAAACTGCCCAACGACATCTGTGAAGCTCAGGTTGCTTTCGTTGGTAAGATCGCGCGTCGACATCGAACAAAATCGCGATTCTGAGACAGTATAGTTCGTTGCAGTGCGATCTTTTGCATCGCTAACTCCGAAGTCAAAAAGACTGTCTACGCCAAATGTCACGCCACCGCTGCGCGCATACTCGCGGGCTGCAGAAGCAGATTCAAACTGCCTCGAACAAATGTCTTCGCGAAGGCGCGTAATGATATTGATGCCCTGTGTAACTTCCGTTCGATCAAGTACATTGGAGGTCAATACTGCTTCGCAATCTACCGTTGGGCGATCCTGACCGAACGCGGGAGACATAGCAACGCCAGAAAAGGCGGAAATAAACGAAAATATTATCAGCGGATTTTTCATTTTGTCACCTAACATTGGTTTCAATCTTGGTTAGCCTCACAACTGCTGCTATCGATTTGTCACACTTCCTTAACTATTTGAAAATAATCACTAATTATTTCTACCGGATTATCTTGGTTAACTATGCAGACTTACGAAAATCTCAGTTTTTAAACGGATAGTAGCGCACCTCCGCTACCGCCCCCGTCGAGCAAATAACAACACTACTAATAGAGAGATTCACCGAGCCGAAGTGAGCGGTAAGCTCGCGCCAATCGCTCCAATTCGTGACAGGGGCAAAGATATCTACCACATGAGTTCCTGCAACGTATCTAGTTGCGCAAAATCCAGGGCCGATAGAACGCGCTCTAATTTCAACCGTGGCCGACACATCTTCCGTTGCGATTGTCATGCCGTCAATGAACGGAACTACAGTTTTTTCGGTTTGAGCGATTGAGTTACCAGCAATGAACGCGAACGATAGAAACCACCAAATAGTATGACTTTTCATGTCAAGCACCTCGCAGATCAACTAGTTTGATTTTCGAAAGTTCACCTATGGCCGGCCAGAACAGACGAGCGCATAAAAGCCGTACCCACAATAGCCACCGGCTTTGTCACCCATCTTCTTCCAGCTATGAAATGTCAGGTCCTTGGATGAGCATTGAGATCTCATCCATGCCTCAGTAAACTCTGCTCCACCTTTTCTGGTGCATGTTTCCCAAAAGTCTGCGGTCTTTGGCTTAACTTCTCCTCGCACAACCCTAAAAATTTTGGTGCCGTCATAGCGATTCTTGTAGAGCGCACGACTTTTTTGAGCGTCAGAAAGTAGGGCCTCCACGGCTGCCTGTTGCGCGACCATTTCAGCGTTCGCCGCTTCGGCCGCTGAAGCTGTCTGAAACCCAAACAACTTGTCTGAAGGCATCGCAACTGTATAGGTGCCAAACGAAGTTGAGATCTGAACAGTAGCCTTTGGATAGTACTCGCCATCCTCATGGCTTTCAGGCTTTCGTTCACAATTGATCGTAAACTGAAAGGTTCCAATTGAGCGCGCCATTGAGCCATGAAGAACCTCTGATGAACCGTCTTCGCTGAAATTGCCACTAGAACAAGTAATGAGCTTGTTGTCGTAGATAACGCCATCAAGGGTACCGTCATTGTTTAGCGCCCTGAATTGACCGCTAATGACTACGGAGCGAGGAGGCGCAGCTTGATGTGTCAGCACTAAACCTTTCTCTCTTTCTAGGGCTACGCATTGATTGAAACTAGTTAGAGCATCGACTGCGATATCTCGATTGAATCCGAACTCCGCGCCAAACGAGTAGTTTCTCTTAGATCCCACTTCGCAGAACTCATCTAGTTCTGCTTGAGTGAAGTCGCCATCGCCGGACGCGGAAACCGGTATGCCCTTAATCGGAAAGGATACCGAAGCACTAGATACCCACTCTTTGGTTTTTCCTGAAGACCGGCAGTACAGATTGAAAACGTAGCTACGTTCTGTTTTCGTTCGACTGGAAGTCGAAACGTTTGCCACTGCATTTTCATATACAGATGCACAACTGCTTCGCGCGTACGTAGGAACGAAGCTTGCAAAGCAGGCGAACGAAGAAATCATCGCTGAAGTAAAAATCTTTGAAAACGGTTTTTGCACTTTTGCACTCCCAAACTGGGGCTTTGGAAATCGTGGGCCCTGAGAAACGCGTCATAATATCAATATAATGTAGATTTATGGGTGCCATTTCATGATCCGAATGGATCATGACACGCAGTTTTTCGAGCAGGCTTTTCAATGGTTGAGTCAGGCGACAGGTGGAAGAATGCGAAGAACTAGCCTTATTAATTCTAGCCTACTTCCTACGCCTGCTTTTGAAAGGACGGAAGAAACCTGGTTCTTTGCAGTCGTCGGGCTTGTCCCGCGCCTATCTGCTATCTCTGCAATACTTGCGCCATCAACAATCCATCGGCATACGTCAGTTTCTGCCTGGGTCAGTTCGTAGAGTTCGGAAAACCTGTCCAATCGAAGGTAAGGTACACGTTCGGGGTCAATAATAGTCACAAGGGCTCCATCCAGTCCTTGCTCCAACTCGGCTTTGCTATCACTGATAGGCCCGATGTCTAGTAAGAACGGTGTTAGACCGGAGTACCGCTGTATTGTGACCAAGGATTCATGTCGATTTGCTTGACCTTGCGCAGTGTTACCGACGTCTAGGATGTGGGCTTGAATCTTGGATGTAACACTGGGGTCATAGGTTGTGATTGTTCCATCACGAGAAAGCGAGATGCCGTCCTTCAAGTTAAAAATCCTCTCAGCCTCGGCATTCTTAACTATGATCTGCCCATCCGGCAGCGCAATAGCGATGCCTGCCTGAACTTGATCAAGCACCGTAAGTGCTGCCTTGTAGCGAGCTTTTAAAAGTGCAAAAACGCGACCAATTTCCAACGCTTTCGAAAGATGTGGAAGAAGAAGACAGGATCTTTCCCTCGCGAAACGCGGGATTTCCAGCACCTTTTGATCAAAGCCGATACTCATGGCATCAAACCAAACGGCATCATTGTTCAAGCGTATTCCCAAACGGCGGGCTACACCAGTTCTTTTTCTGAGGAACGCGTAGTCCCTTCGAGCGTCCAGAGCTTCCGCCGAAAGCCCTATTTCTAAGTCGGGGATCGGCTGATGCATCGGTTGAGCCCGGAGAAAATCCCAATCCTGATTCTGCATCTTTGACAGCCAAGCGCCGTAGAACCAGCCCGCTGGAGTGCGAGAAAAATCCAAATAAACACTCGACATCATTGTCAAATCTTTTGATCCAGCCTTTTTGCCTCGGATAACCAATGCGATGGCCTTAGCCTCAATGGCAGCGGCGGTAGCGTCCAGTGCACGCCGCCAAGCTCCTGGATTTACAGCAGTATCGTAAATAAACTCGAGAGCTCGATAGCCTCGCATGTCCATGTCGCCAACAACCTCCCTGCTTGAACGACTTGCATCACAAAGAGCTCAACAATTCGTACCCGTCTTTCAGTAGCAGTTATTGGGACGATTTGCCCCGAGTCTACTTTATCTAAACATTGGGTCACCAAACATTCGAAAGTGACCAGAGGTTTATTATAGAGCAAGTTCATACTTTGTTTCAGATAGAAATCACCCAGGTAAACTTGTTAAAGAATGACCGTGCAGCGCTACAGCAGTGGAATTTGCGCCCAGAGCAAGCTTTCTGGTACACTATTGGTGTGGAAATAACACGTGACCAGAAAGAGTTGGCAGGCCTTAACCGTCGAGAATTTGACGACCTTCAGAATGAAATCGCAGGTCGTGAAACGGGGCGCCAAGCGCGCTTTTTGAGGGATGGGCCGGGCTCAGAGGCCGCCAAGAAGAAAGAACGGGATGCACAGCGGGCTTTGACCCGACTGGCGCAACTGCTGAATGACCCGATTTACCACGCCAAATACGATCATGTGTTGCAGGTGCTATCAGATGCGGAACGCGCAACCGAAACCGCTATCGATCAATTGAACGCTCAAATCATGGCCGCTCAGGCCGAATTGGACGACATGATGGGCCGGGCCGCGCGTTTGCCGGACGGCACGCGGGTGTTCCGCGATGCGAATGGTGTTGTCAGGCGCGAGGACGGGTCGGTCGTGGGCGATCATCTCGTCGACACAATTATCTGGTCGGGGAACGAACCCAGCTTCGAGGATGTCCAAGCTACGAAGCAAAGCCTCGAAGACCTGCAGACAGCATTGGATGATGTGACCCACTATCAGAACGATATCCTTGGCCCGTCGCGAGACAGGATCACTGACCCCGATGATCCGCCTTCGCTCGAAGGTTTGGATAGTATTGAAGACGACATTCAATCAAAGATGCCGCAGATCGTGCAGGACTACATGCCTGAGACGACCGCCTCCACGCCGGATACACCTTCGCAGAGCATTGGCGTTCCGAAACTCGGCGGCTGATCGTCAGTTCAGCGGGCCGCACGCCTCTTGCAATACCGCCAGAATGGTTCCGCTGGGATGATAGCTTCCATATTGCGCGATGGTTTTTCGGATAAGTGAATCACGCTCCGCCTTCTTCCCGCCTCCCAGATACCAACCATCTATGCACGCGGACTTCTCTGGTGCGATCTGTGTCAGAACTACGCCCGCCATAGTCACCGAGGTCTGGATATAGCTGTTCTGTGCGCTTTCATCCCACTGAGCGAAATCCGTGCCGGTGTATCGCGTCACCCATTTCATCATCAAAGACGGCTTGTTCGATTTGGCCTGCAAAGAACTGTTGGATAGCGGTTTCCAGATCAGTTGGGCGGATCGGATCGTACGAACAAATTCGTCCGATTGTGGCGACGGCTCCAACGGTGCAGACCCTGCGAACGCGACAGCAAAGGTGCGGAGGCGTGACCGCATCAAGTTCACGTGCTCGAACTCTGCATGTGGCCTGAACGCCTGGGCGAAACCCTCCGCTCTTTTGATCTGCGGTCATTGCAGGACCCCGATGCATCCTGCTGACACGCTGGTAGCAAGCAAATGATCCCGTCGTCCCTCATACTGGTCGGCGGCGTCGCAGCCTGCTCGATCTGCGGTGGTGCCGCGTTCAAGCAGTTCGCGGTTACCCGTGAACCTCTTTGGTTGGTTGCAGGCGTCATCGCCTACAACATTTCAAATGTTGGCTGGTTGGCGCTGATCGACGAGACCGGATTGGCGCGTGCGACCGCGCTTGCGGCAAGCGTTCAGATACTCGGACTGACTGCCGTTGCGGCCTTCACGGGAGAACGCATTGCTCTGACCGGGTGGCTCGCCGCTGCCTTGATCTGTCTCAGCATCCTCGTTTCCTCGAGGCCCCCTGAGTTCAGGCAACGATCCGGCACCGCCTCCGAAACACCGAGCGACGCGACATCCGAGCCATCCCACCCCGAATTCCCCAAATCAAACCAGAGGAGGCTCAAGTGAAACCGTCACCTGAAGATCGTGGCCCGTTCTTGTCGAGCACATCTATCTACGCGCTCTGCAAGCAATATGACGCGACCGCAAAACCAGCCCTTGGAGCGTTGGCGATGATATCTGCCGTCTTGTCGGGGGCAGGATTGCTGAGCCAGTTCCAAACACCGGATCTGTACGACTTTCTCTTATGCGCGCTTATGGGGTTTAGCCTGTATCAAATTGCGCGCGTCATGTGGCGCGGGGCATGGGATCTCCCAACCTATGAGACCAGACGTTCCCTTTCGATCTACGCGCTCGTCGCTACGCTCGGGTTCTCTGCCTATGCAGGGGTGTCTGTCACTGCAAACCTGAGTGCGACAGCGGGTGAAGTCAGCCGGAACCTTGCCGAACTTGGCTCAATCGATGGGCTTGAGAACGCAGGGCAAGAGTTCGCCTCACATGTCGATATGCTGAATATCCTCAGCGCGGCATTGGCCGAACGCGCGGCCCAGGCCGCGCGGCTCGAGCAAGCAGAAATCAATGGTCAAGGACCGACGGGCGTGCCAGGGCGCGGATCAGTGTCCAACTCCTTCGGCGCATCTGCCGCCAAATACCGCCAGGCTGCGAAGACGATTGATGATCTGCTGGCGCGCGCCAACGGCCATATAAACAGCATGACAGAAGCGCTGACCGCGCTTCGGGCCGCTCAGACCGACAATAGCCTGTCTGGGGCCGAACAAGACGCCCGATTGAAGGTTTTGTCGTCGAAAGTGATTGCGGAAATGCGGTCGCTTATGGCGCTTGATCCAGCACGCGCTGTCCGCGCCGCCGCTTCGGTTATCGCAACTGGTGTGCCGACGCAAAGTCGGGCTAACGCGCAATCGCAAGCCCGCATCGCAGAGATCAGTGCTGGCATGCGCACTTATGCGCGCGAACTTGAAGCTGAAGCAGACCGCATCGCAGAGCTCTCGCCGGAGCTACCCACACAGTCGACGCTGAGCACTGCCGAACGCCTGTTACAGACCGCTTGGCGTCTGCCAGCGCTGACAATGGCCGCTCTGTTGCTCGATTTATGCGGCTGGATAGCTGTCGGGTACAGGGTTGCCATCTATCAGGCCTACAAGACCAAACGCCGCGAAGAAACCGAACGGGTCGTTCCGAACTATGTGACGCTCGAAGACTTTGGACGCGTCGAAGAATTTTTCCGGCGCATGGCCGAGTCGAAAGCCGGCATTGAGGACGGCTCAAGCGCGAAGAAGCGCGGTCGCCCCATCGGCTCGAAAAACAAACCGAAGCCGAAACCCGCGCTTCCGGCGAAGAAAAAGCTCGATCCAAAAGACCCGAAAGGCGGTTCCAATGCGTAGTGCAAAAACACTCGTGAACTATTGGCCGTTGCCTATTGCCGCCCTGATGAGTGGCGCGATGCTTATCAGCACGGTCATGGACAAGGTCGACATGCCTGAGTGGCTGACCGATGCCTTCACAGCACCACCTGAAACCCCCGACGCACCGCCATCTAAGCCTGATTTGGGCACCGATGTACCCTATGCCCCCGCACCCGGTCGGGATGACCGGACACCGGTTGCGTTTCTTTCGCATGTTTTTGGTCTCGACGATGGTGGGTTGCCCAAGAAGCTCACCGGGATCGGGCCGGTCTTCTGGGATCATGCGGGACACGGCACAGGCGCGTTGATTGCGCCCGATATTGTCCTGACGACTGCCCATCTCTTTACCGAGCGCGGAAAGTGGGATGGGCCTTATGGGCCAACCGACAAGCCCCCGGCACCGTCAGATGGGCGCATCTATCTGAAAGCCTGCGGACAGGCCTATGACCTGAAAGCCATCCATCTTGGTAGTCTGGCCCCTCGTGCAAGGTTGGGCGTGGATTATGCCATTGCCGAGCTCGCAACACCCGCCTGCGAAGCGGCGACTGTTCTTCCGGTCGCGTTGACGCCGGACGACCTGGCCGACGCCGAAGACCAGATTCTTCTGAACATGGGGGCCTATCGTTTCGCCGATCTGGATCGCTACGCGCGTCATCCGCTTTTTGCGGATCGTGATGTGGGTACCAACAAGTTCGAGCGCTTTGCGGTGTTTGGTGTGCGCTGCCGAGCCACAGGCCGGGAAGACACCGGAGACGTTCCCGACGGCTCAACGGCGGTGATCAACACCGAGGGTTGCGATGGTGTGCCCGGTGGGTCTGGTGGTCCGCTTCTCGTCTCGCGAGACGGTGGCGCGACCTACAGCATCCTTGGTGTGGCCAACAGCTACCGCCCCGATACCGAATATAACAACTACAGCCGGATCGAAGGCGCATTTGCAAAACACCTGGCGCAGTTTGTTGATCTCATTGAACTGCCTGCAGCTTCGGCGGTCGCTGCAACCCGCCCATCCCACATCACGACCGACGATCCGCTAGGGCCTTGGGATGAGATGAGACACCAAACCAAGGAGGATCAACAATGAACTGGCTTATGGGATTGGGTGGCGGTGGTGGCGGGAAACCCGCGAACCCGCTGATTGCCACCAGTGGCAAATGGCTGGCGACCTTTGTTGGCATCTATGCCGCGATCTTCTGGACACCGGATGCTTGGGCGGCGTGGGAGAATACCATCCTGCGCGCCATCCACGCGAGATACGATGGCGGAACTGCAGCATTCGTCTACTGGCTGCTGAAACTCGGGGCCTATCCGCTGGTGTTTTTTGCCGTGCGTATGGGTCTCGGCATCGCCTTCGTGTCCCTTGTCATGTGGATCATCAACCGCTTTTTCGGAGGGCAACGCTGATGCGCGGGAATAACTCTGCCAACCGTTTCGGCTCAAGTGACTGGGCAAAGACCGAGCATCTGGAGGGCGCAGGCCTCTTCAATCAGACGCCGATGTCGATCTTTCTTGGTTTCTTTGACGGGCGTCCGGTCTATTTCCATGGCCCCGCCGGATTGACGATCACGGCGGGCGCTCGCGCTGGAAAATTCCGGGATGTGCTGTGCCGCAACCTGCTGTCCGGCACATGCCTGCAATCACTGATCATGCTCGATCTCAAAGGCGAAGGCGCTTACGTCAGCCAAGACCAGACAAAGGACGGGAAGTTCCTCGCCTATTGGAACCCGGCCAATCTTCACGGTCTGCCGCAGGACCAGATCAATTTCCTTGGTCATATGCGCATGGACAGCCCGACGCTTGTCTCGGATGTCAAAGTCTTCTGCGAGAACATGATCGCCAGAGGCCGTTCGAATGATTCTGAATACTTCATCGGGCGCGGGCGGGAATATCTGGAGGCCATGTGTCTGGCGGTGATCGAACTGACCGGCGAACTGACTTTCCCGGCACTCTATGAAGCGATCAATCTGATCCCGACCGGGGGCGATCAATGGCTCGATCTCGCTTTCCACATGTCGCGGTCGCGTTTCCCGCTGGTCCGCAGCGTCGAAGCCGAAATCGCCAATTCCAGGGACGATTCCACCAACAGCTTTCGCGGCATCCTTGGTGAAGTGTTGCGCTCGGTTGCCTGCCTGTCTGATCCGATCCTCATGGACTCCGTCTCGCCGCCTTTTACTATGAAGATGGAGGATTTGATCTCAGGCGAGCAGGCATGGCAGCTCTATCTGATGCCGCCTGCGGAGTTTGTCGGTGCCTGGGCACCCGTGATCAAATCGGCCTTTGTCTCTGCGATGCTATTGAAATCCCGTGCACCGTCTGCCCGGCGCATCACGTTCTTTCTGGACGAATGCGGCCAGTTGGGCGGTGAGACCGGCTTTCCGCTTGTTGCGCGCCTGTATACATATGGCGCGGGCATAGGCATTCAGCCAGTTGCGGTATTCCAGTCCAATGGACAGATGAAGGGTCTTGGCCCCGGTGCCAAAGAGCTCATTCTTTCCAGCAGCGCCGCAACCTTGATGTTTGCCTTGCGGGGTGACTGGGAAAGCTGTCTCGATTGCTCTCGTCGGCTAGGCACCCAGACGCTGGCTTATGACGACACATTGGCCCAGCAGCGTGCGATGCATGCGCGCAATCAGGCGCTCCACTCTCTGATTAGTGGTGGTGACCCAATGCAGGCCGCGTTTGCTGTGTCTCAACATAACTTCGAACAGACCTATCAGACCAAGCAGCGGCGCGATCTTCAGACACCCGACGAGATCATGAATATGCGCAATGATCGCGCCTACCTGTTCCACGAAGATGTGTCTTACCCGATTGAGATTGAGCGCCGCCCGTATTGGCTGTCGCGCGAATTGGCCGGTTTATACCACCCGAATCCATATTTTCCGCCGATCGATTGCGTGACCGTGCAAACCCGTTGGGGCCAGCGCACCCGCCGCGTCATTCGCGAACCTGTCAATGCGTGCTTCGCCCATCTTCCACAGTACCGCCACGGAATGTGGTCTCGGGTGGAGATGTGATCCATGACCAAGCGACAGCCCATCACATATGCGGACAGCGTCCCTGATCTACCCGTCAGCGATTTTGCCAGGCGCCTGCAGGAGGTGCGGATCGCGCGCGAGTTCGCGCAGAAAAGTGAGGCAAATGACAATCTGGACCACGCCTTCGCGCAGCTGGTCACCCACTTGGCCGAAAAGACGATGGTAGAGAAGGATCGGCCCCATCCCGCGCCGCGTCCTTCACCCGATATGGCCGCTGAAGTCGACGCCGCAGACTTCGATACGCGCTGGGAAGCCGAACGCCAGCGGCACACGCAATCGTATTCACCTCAACCTCAGATAGGAGACACCACCATGTCAGACGACACCCAAGCACGCCGTCCTGAAGAAACCCTGCGCGAAGGCCCTCTGAAAGCTGCTATTTGGCGCAACGATGGAGAGAACGGCGCGTATCATTCAGTCACTGTCTCGCGCACCTACAAGGATCGGGATGGAAAATTGCAGGACACACAGAGCTTCCGCCCGAAGGACATGCTGGGGCTCTCAGAGCTCGCGCGCCGCGCCCATCACGAGGCCCACGATCTGGATCGCGCGGCCTTCAAGGAGCATCGCCAGAGCCAGCAGGATCAGGGCCAATCGCGTGACAAGGGGCATTCGCGGTAGTTGCATCACTTATGCGTACGAGAACTCAACCTGATGAAAAATAGGAATTTATTCCTTGCTCTAGTCTGCTCTTGCCTATAGTGTGTTCCTCTTTTGTTCTATCTATGGAGGAGCAACGCACAACGAAAGGACGCCTATGAAAGACACTACCGACCCGCCCACATCCAAACGCCCCAGCATCCGTCTGAACCTCGAAGACTGGCTACCTTATCTCGAAGTCAGCGACGCCACCGAGGCCGAGAAGGTCGAACTGATTGAAACCTTATGGAACATCGCCATGGCCTTTGTCGATCTTGGCTGGGATCTCGATTCTGGTGAAGAAACCAGTGGACAAAGTCTCGATCTCACCGCCGTCCTTCGTGCCGCTGTGTTAAACTCAAAGGACAACGACAAGGAGGGTGTATGACACAACGCGCTATCATCTACTGTCGGATCAGCAATATCAAACAGTCCAGGGATGGAGATGGTCTGTCGTCCCAAGAGACACGGTGCCGTCAATATGCCGAAGCCAAAGACTATGACGTGGTCACAGTTTTTCCTGACATCGTAAGCGGCGGTGGCGACTTCTTGAAACGATCCGGAATGGTGGCGCTGCTGGCGTTTCTTGATGCCCATCCCGACGAGCGCTTTGTGGTGATCTTTGATGACCTCAAACGTTATGCCCGCGATGTGGAGTTCCATCTCAAGCTAAAGCGGGAGATGGATTCGCGTGGTGCGATCCGCGAATGTTTGAACTTCAACTTCATGGACACGCCCGAAGGTGAGTTCCACGAAATTATGATTGCTGCGACAGGTCAGCTTGAGCGTCAGCAGAATGCGCGTCAGACTCGCCAGAAGATGAGGGCGCGGATGCAGAATGGATACTACGTTCATCGCAGCCCTGTGGGGTACAAGTACCAGCGTGCCAAAAACGGTGGTAAAATGCTGGTGCCAGATGCGCCGTGGGATGAAGTCATACGTGAGGCTTTCGAGAGCTACGCCTCTGGCCGTTTTCAAACCCAGGCAGAGGTAAAGCGATTCCTCGAACGGACGCCGGGCTTCCCGCATCTCAAGAAAGGGCGACTCGCGCAGCAGCGTGTGACCGACATTCTAACGCAGCCTGTTTACACCGGACATATCTGCTCCGAGAGATATGGCATCCACTGGCTCAAGGCGCAGCATGAGGCGCTTGTCTCACTGGAAGTCTATCAAAAGGTGCAAGATCGTCGTGCTGGCAAAGCGAAAGCCCCAAAGCGCGCAAACATCGGCGACAAGTTTGCGCTGCGTGGGACCGTCTGTTGTGCAGGTTGTGATGTACCGCTGCGTTCATCCATCACAAAAGGCAATGGCGGGCACTACGCTTACTACCTATGCCAAACAAAGACCTGTGATCATTATGGGAAGTCGATAAAGCGCGATCAGCTTGAGGGTGATGTCGGCGACATCATCAGAACGCTGCAACCTGATCCAACATCCGTTCAACTGCTGACCGATATGTTCCGCTGTATCTGGGACGCGCGGCGTGACCAAGTGGCAGAAATCCTGCGCGCAAGCAAACGCCAGATCGCCAGCGTGGATAAGGAAATCGAGAAACTCCTCGACCTGATCATGGCCTCTAACAACAGAACCGTGATCCGGAAATACGAGGAGAAAATCGAACAGCACGAACGTAATAAGGCCCGTTTGTCCGAAAAACTAGCCAAACAAGCTGAGCCCAAAGGCAATTTCGAAGAGCAGCTAGAACCGGCAATCACCTTCCTCACAAACCCTTGGAAACTCTGGGAAACACCGGGGAACATGCAGGTTCATATACGCAGATTGATACTGAAACTGGCCTTCAAAACCCGCATCAAATACTGCCGGAATCAGGGTGCTAGAACCCCGGAAAAAGCGTTACCATTCAAAGCGTTAAGGGGGATTACAGACCCTCAAGTCTGTTTTGGTGCCCCCACACGGACTCGAACCGCGGACCTACTGATTACAAATCAGTTGCTCTACCAGCTGAGCTATAGGGGCACTAGGTGTCGATTAATCGGTCAATCCTCGGACTGCAAGCCCGAATTTGTGTTCATTGTGAGCTCAGAGAAATTTCATGTGTGCTGGCAATCAGTCATCCTGAACCGAATGGAATTTGACTGATGCCGGCGCTGCCTGTAACCGGAAATGTAAGAGGTGACGGAACAAGGACTTTCGCCGGATGCAGGTGGCCATTCACGCAGGCGCGATGTTTACCGATGGGGGCCGAATTCTCAAGCTGATGCAGTCCAACGCCAAGGTGATGGCCGAGGCCAACCGGGCTGTTTTTGGCGTGAAGGCTTTCAAACGCGTGTTTCGCGCGCCGCTCAGGCAGTGCGATTCTCTGACCACAGCAGAGGACACGTTTCGTGGATTCCAAAACCTGCTGCCCGCAGACCGCCGGATCGAGCGGACCGTTTTGGCCAGCGCAGAGTTCATTGGTGAAAACGACTCGGTCATTCAGGATGGTCAGTTCTACGCGCAGGCCGGTCGGCGTTTGGGGTATCTCAGTCACGTGTTCAGCGACAACCCGGTCGAGTTATTTGTTGGATTGCGCAATCCGGGCAGTTTCATTCCCAAAGCTCTGATGCTTCTGCCGTTGGATGAGCGGCAAAACACCCTGAATACGACGGATCTGAGTTGCCTCAGTTGGTTGACGATGATCGAGGATATCCGCGATCTGGCGCCAGACGTGAAAATCACGCTGTGGCGCAACGAGGATTCGCCACTGATCTGGGGTGAAATCATGTGCGCGATTGCCGGGTTGCCGTCGAATACGCCGCTTAACAGGGATCTGATCTTTTTATCCTCGCTGGTTTCGGACGCAGGCAAGCAGAGAATACAAGCGTTGCAGGGGCAGGGACTTGATCGGGAAAACCCCACACGAAGAACCGAATTGGCAGACATATTTCGGCAACACGCCCTGCCAGAAGCCATTGAAGAGGATGTGGAGTTAGAGGGGTGGAATGAAGACATCCTCGCCTCGTTCACTGAGCTATATGAACAGGACCTCGCACGTTTGCAATCGATGCCCGAGATTAATTTCATCAGCCCATAAATTCGGGTTGCATGAATGAGTGTCTTTTCAATCGGATGAGCAGGTTGTAAGTGTTCCCCATGTCTCGAGGAAGGTGGTATTTCCCACCTTTCTCGACGCGCGGGCGTGATGGAATGGTAGACATATCGGACTTAAAATCCGAAGGCCCTAGTGCCGTGTGGGTTCGAGTCCCACCGCCCGCACCACTTTATCTCAGGCAGACGAAAAGATCAGACGGGATACCCCAAGTCTTTGACCAACCGCCAGATATCTCGGTTGAGGGTCGAGAGCTGGGCCACGACATCCTCGATATCCTGCATCGCTTGGTCGTCGACTGTGTCCTCGCGCCCCAGTTTGATATCTGTCTTCCGGTCCGCGATACGCATCAGGATCGTCTTGGGATTCCCGCTTTCCTGATCAAAGGAATAGATGCAGTGGTTGAACTTGTTGCGCACTGACGAGAGCCGCGCGAGACGCTGCGTATGCTCCAGAATCGGATCTCGCACCTCGGCGGGGCGCCCTTCCATTTTTGCCAGACGTTCAACCAGATCAATCCGGGCGCGGGTCGTGTTCAGTGTCAGAAAGATGATCACGGCCACATCTTTCTTTGCGCCGGTCAGACCCGCAATCAGGTGTATCAACAAACTTTCGGTGTTGGTCCAGATGTAGTTCAGCCGACCGACCAAAAGGATCAGCCGGTCAAACCGGGCTTCGAAAGGCTCACTCAATGTGGACACCGCGCGCCTCTCCGGGTGCAACCTCGAAATAGAAATGGGCGGCGGCCGTGCGGTTGCTGACGCCCAGCTTGCCTGACACATTGTGCATGTGCAGCTTGACCGTATGTTCTGTAATGCCCAGTTTCGAGGCGATGACCTTGTTGCTTTTCCCTTGTGAAACCAGCCGCAGAACCTGCTTTTCGCGGCGCGTCAAAGTGGAATAGAGCGGCAGCTTTTCAGCCGACCTCCGCGTTTTGTCAGGTGGGACAGTGCGCTGGACCTCGGGCGTTTCGATCCTGGCAGAAAAAGATGGAGCAAGAAAGCAAGGCAAAAACAGCTCTTCATGCATCAGCAGGCGCAAGATCGAGCGCCATACATCCGGGGTGACGTTCATCGGCAGATAGCCAATGTCGCCAAACTGCGCCCGGTTCCAACTGTCGAACATGTACCGGGCCGCGCTTTCTTTCCGAAACGCGAAGGCGAGGCACCCGGCGCTGGCAGCCTGACTG
This sequence comes from Ruegeria sp. AL1, assembly GCF_056540905.1. Lineage (NCBI taxonomy): Bacteria > Pseudomonadati > Pseudomonadota > Alphaproteobacteria > Rhodobacterales > Roseobacteraceae > Ruegeria > Ruegeria sp. AL1. The sequence goes on along the minus strand of NZ_JBQFXP010000001.1, from coordinate 416,195 downwards.
TATTCTTCCGGACGCGCCAGCAGATCGTCAGTCAGCAACTGATCCACCACCACAACGCGCGCACCCTGACCGGACTGTGCGACAAGCGCCTCCAGACTGTCATGGCGAAATGCAGTGACGCCAAACTCTGTCTGCACGCTTCTCAGGGTCTGGTTGGAATAAAACAGCTCTTTCCCGATGAAATTGATAGATAGCTCTTCAGTGGTAGTATAGTCGTCACGGGTATTACCATTCAATGAAATACTCATTGACGTCGCCCCCTCCCAAAAATGTAAAACCGTCAAATTAAGGTGTTAAATGGTTCGATTTTGACGGCGTGAACTCGTGAATTGAATAATTTAATTACGTTCGGATTATAGCGGAAAGTGCAAATTCCAGCAATAGAATGACCGAGAAATCCCCACTGATTTAGAACTTTTGGTTAGGTCAATAATCGACAACCTCACCATAACATAATGAAATAAATGCATTTATTTCCTGGTTATTGTTTCCAACTGGTTCAGGGTGGATTTTGACTGCAGGAATTCAGGATTATCTGAAAATATTATTTAAAAACAGCAATATAGATCACACTATCCTTTCTTCCAGCTAGGCACATCGTACCGCTGCTGCAACGATGGTCGGGCTTCAATTTGCGAAGCTCCGAAATCCTGACGTGCCCATGTCCTGCATATTTTTGCGGAAATCGAGTGGCCACGGAATCGGCTTGGCCGGGAAAGGAGGTGGCGACTGATCACAATCTAATACCCTTCCGCATAGCTGTCTTTTCTGACGCTATCTGCGGTCTCTTCTGTTTCAACCGCGCTGAATACCGCTTTGTAGATGAATGGCGGTGGGGCGCCTGAATAATGGAAATTAATTATGAGACGCAATACCAATAATACCAATGTCACAACCGTTGATGAAGTGAACATCGAACAGCTGGATTCAAACATTGAAGCTGACATTGATGTGGCAGAAGCTGAAATTGATGCAGACCTGACTGAACAGGACCAGCAGCAACAGCAGCAACAGGACGTCGAAAACTCAGCAAATAACTCAGATTCACAAGCTCAGGATCAGGGCCAGGAGCAAGGTCAGGACCAGGATCAGGGCCAGGATCAGGACCAGTCCCAAAGCCAGTCGAACAATAACGGCGGTGACGACAGCAACACCAATGACAACTCGAACAGCAACGCGGTCAATATTGACTTCGGTGGTGGCGAGTGGATTCCGCGTGATGATGACAAGGTCGACGTGGACATTACCGACGCGGATGTGGGCGATGTGATCACCGCGGGCGATGACCTGAACTATGATCCGGGTGATGATCTGAATCTGGACATCTCATTGGATGGTCCGGGCAACGACATGTCATCGATCAACAATCAGGTGGCGAGCCTGGAAGACAATGACCACCTTGGTTCAGCGTCAGTCGCCAATAACGGCGATTTCCAGCAGAACGGCGATGCAAATGGCGGTAACGCACATGCGGCCGAAGGCATTTCTGCTGGCGCGGCAGGCGGTGCTTCCGGAATGGGTGGCAGCAGCTATGGCGGCGACGCGGATGGCGGCAAGACCTATGGCGCGGATGCCGATGGTTCAAGCGGTGATACCGGTGATGCAAATGCGGACGCACAGGGCGGCAAAGGCGGAAAATCCGGCAATGCTGACAACTCGAGCGACGTAGATTCGAACTCGGATTCGGCTGCGGATGGATCCAGCACCGGCGGTGATGGCGGCGACAGCGACAGCGACTCGTCCTCGGATAACGCGACCGACAGCAGCAACTCGACCGACAGCGCGACCGGCGACGGTGGCAGCAGTGAATCCTACGGTTTGGGTAAAGGTGTTGCCGACTCGCAAAGTGACTCGGGTGCCTATGCAGACGGTGGCGACAACGACACGTCCGCCAAGGCCAAGGGCAACGGCTCGACCGACAATGATGCAGACGCATCGGGTGCAGATGGTGGAGACGCTGATTCAACCACGGATGGTTCGGCGGACAACACCACCGACAATAACACCGAAGCCAATGACAATGACGCCGGTGACAACACTGCGGACGGTACCGGAACCGGTACATCCGACAGCAACGCGTCTGGCGACGGCGGCGACGGAAGCGGTGGATTCTCGCGTCTGGTCGAAGAAGCGATCGCTGAATTGCAGCGTGAACTGGCCGGTGAAGGTGGCGAGGAAGAAGCGCCTGGTGAAAGCGATGGCGGTGCCAATGCGGAAACCGATGGCGACAACACCTCGACAGGTGGTGCAGGCACCGGTGGTGCTGGCAACTCCGGCAGCTCGGCTGCGGATGCAGACGGCCAGGGTACAGGTGACCAAAGCGCGTCGGGACCGGATGTTGATCAGATGTCTGGCGACTCGAACGGTTCTGCAGCAAACGCAAGCGACTCTGACGCCGATGGCGGTGACGGTGGTTCGAACGCTGCGAATGGCTCTGGTGACGGTACGGGCACGGGCACTTCGGCGGCGGACGGCGCAGGTGGTGCAGGTGGTACCGGCACGGCTGATTCCGACTCGACCGCGAGCGGCGCGGGTTCGGGGGCGTCTGACTCGGCCGGTGGCGACAGCGGTGCGTCGGACGTGTTCTCGGAAACCGACACAGATGGTTCCGCAGACAGCCTGGCCGAAGCGATTGCCGGTTACGGCGGCGCATCTGCCTCGGACAACGACTCGAATTCGTCTTCGTCCGGTGCAGCAGACGGCACAGCGTCCAGCGGCAACACTGGCGATGGTGGTGCAAGCGCATCCAACGGCGGCACCAGCGGCGGCTCGATGAGCGACGTGATGGCTGGCGACACGATGGGTGGCGACACGATGGGCGGAAGCTCGGCGGGTGCCTACTCGGGTGACGGCGGCGCAGGCGGCAACGCCGGTACATGGGGTTCGAACAACGGTGGCGACGGTATCGTCAACGGTGAATCCTACGCGTCGGCAGCGGCGGTTGTGGACACGGCGGCCTTTAACCAGTCGATCGTCATGGGTGCCAACGTGCTTGGTAACTCGGTCGATACGACCATGGTTGGTGGTTCGATGACGTCTTCCTACGCCAGCGACGACACCGAGGTCTAAGACCTGTGAAGGGGCGGGGCGCATTTTCGCCCCCTCCGTACTGATTGAAAACGCCGGGGCCGCATTCCGTGGCCTCGGCCCAGCACATCCTGAACCGGAAATTTCAGGCCGGCCAAGGGAGTAAAGGATCAAAGACATGTCGCTCGACAGTGTTACCGAAAAGATTGCACACTTTATTGGGAATTTTGATCTCACGATTGAGCAAGCCCGGCTGAGGGACCAGTACGAAGAGTTCACGGCCTTGCGGCGGAAGCTGGAGCTGGAAGAGCTTGAAGATCCGTACAGCATCAATGTCAAAGCGGATCTTGAGCTGGACCCGGGTCGTTACGATCCACTGCCTTACAAATTCCAAGCGCCGAGCGACAACAGATTTGAAGCCCAGACCCCGGGTGGGCCGGGCCCCGCACCTGAAATCGTGGTTCTGGCACCGCCGCCACTGAATGATCCGCTGCCGGATACCGATATTCCGACTGCAGCGATACCCAACGTCATTTTCCTGCCGCCGCAGATCATCACGGACCTGATCGGATCAGCGATCACCTATACGTTCCAGTCCATTTTCCTGCGCGACAATGACACGATCGGAGAGGGGGATTTCCGGGACGCGGACCAGTTGATGGCGATGGCCGAGGCAGCGGCGCAAATCGCATTGTCGCTGCACGCGTTGCCGGTTCCGTCATTTTCACTCACGGACTACCTTTCGGCCGAATATGTTCAGTCGCTGGCCGATGCGATGCTGTCGCCCAATACGGTTGAAATGGATGGTGTCACCGTTCATCAATTCCACGGCGAAGACGCAATGGGCATTATCGTCAACGGCCAGCGTGTGGATGAAGCGCCCGAGTGGCAGGACCTGCTGCCTGCCTACCACCAGCCTGAAGAGGTTGACGAAGACGAAGCGCCCGACCCGTACCCCGCCGAATGGGATGAACGGACCGACAACGAGTTCGGCGAAGGGCATACGGTGGTCGCGGGTGGAAATCTTGCGATCAACGAAATGGCGGCGACCATCGCATGGGTCGACGCGCCCTATATCGCTGTTGGAGGCCAGGCCATCAATCTGACGCTGATCAGCCAGGTGGCGTTGGTGTCTGATTGGGATCAGGGTGTTTCGGGCTCGGGCACGGATGTTGTTCAGTCGGCCGAGATCACGGTTGAGCAAAAAGGCGCGCCGTGGCTGGATGGTGGGTCAGGTCAACCCACGACTATGACCGTAGACTGGATTACCGGTGATCTGGTGGTGGCGAATTTCGTCAAGCAAGAGATCGACGCCACGGATATCGACCACATCCAGGCCGAGATTTCGGCTGAAACCACATTGTATGCCCTAGGCGATAACCAACTGACCGATGTGACAAATATCGTTCAGTTGGGCACTTACTACGACCTGATCATGATCGGCGGCGACATGATCTCGGTGGATATGCTGCATCAGACACTGGTGTTGCAAGACGATGACATCGTCACTGGTGGAATGTCCACGCCGGTCGGGGGTGGGGACGAAAACCTGCTGATGAATCAGGCTGTGGTCAAAACCGAAGGCGAAGACACTCACGGGACGCTCGACAACTCGATGGCTGACGCGATTGCGCTGGATGGCATGGATGTCGGAGGGCTGGAAGATGCGCTGCTCAACGATCCGATGTTTGCCGGAATGGAGCAGATGCGGGTGCTGAAGATCGACGGCGATCTGTTGCAGGCCAATATCGTCGACCAGGTCACGAAACTGGCCGATCAGGACGATGTACATCTTTCCGGTCCGAACGCCGCGCTGACTGAAGTGTTTGCCGGTAGCAACGCGTTGCTGAATGCGGCCAGTATCACCAAGGCGGGCATAGACTCGAATGTCATGGCAGCAGACGGATCGTTTTCTGATCTATTACTGCATCAGGCCAGCCTGGTTGATGCGCCAGATATGCCGGACAATCCTGAAATGCCCAACGAAGCGATTGCCCTTTTGATGCAAGAAGCTGACATGCCGGGCAATGAACAGGCAATTGGACCGAAAGGTCAGGACCTGACTCCAAGTGAAATGGCAAATACCGACGGCCTGCAAACCATGCTGGCCTGATTTCCCTTTAAGTTACGAGTGACCCGATAGGTTTGTTTCATGTCGATTGTTTTTTCGTCTCGTCGCACCCGTTTTGCCAGTCCGTTGGACCGTCAGGGGGGCGGGGCAACACTGAACCACAAGGCCAAAGACCGGTTGGATGTTCAAGTAAAGACTGACAAACCCGGGGCGGCGCCCCGATTGCGGCTGACCAAGGAGATGTGCGTGTCGAAACCCGAGCGTTGCCCGACAGCCGCTGCTGAAATTGTGCCCGACGAACCGACGCATCCTAAAAAAACCGGTGCGTCGGCAAAGACGACGAAACCACAGCGTGCTAGCTCTCCCCGCAAGCGCGCGACATCGCAGCCCGTGCAAGACAAGGAATTAGCGGGCCGTGATGCTGGGGTGGCCGATACCTCACCTCCGGATCGTGAGACCACTGACCAATCGACTGCGCGCATGACCCCCTCAGCGGAGCCGGTTGGTAAAGACCGCATGGGCACCACGATCGAGGCGAAGGCAAATCAGCCGTTGATGCGCCCGGGTTCCGGTGGCGGCGATGGCAAAGGGCCACCCCAGACGTTTCACAAGCGGACCCCGCCCGAGGATTTCCAGAAAACCCTGCGCGTGTCACTACGTGCGATCTGGCGCAATCTGACCTTTGTGCTGGTGCTGACCTGCGCCACCAATATCCTCATTCTTGCGATCCCGATCTATCTGTTCCAGATCAGCGACCGCGTGCTGACCAGCCGGTCACTGGACACGCTGATCATGCTGACGGCGATTGTCGCGGGGGCCGTGATCTTTCAATCCGCCTTTGATGCGGTGCGCCGGTTCATGCTGATGCGCACAGCGGTCGAAGTTGCCGCCCGCCTTGGCGCTCCGGTGCTGAGCGCGGCAGCCCATGCGTCGCTGCACGGGAACGGGCGCGAGTATCAGACGCTGGGCGATTTGCAGCAGGTGCGCGGCTTTTTGGTCTCGGGGACGTTGATATCCTTTCTGGATGTGCCCTTTGCACCTTTGTTCATCCTGATGATCTTTCTGGTACATCCGCAGCTTGGCATGATCGTTGTTGTCACTGCGCTGCTGTTGATGATCATCGCACTGGTCAACCAGAAAATGACGGCCAAGCCCTTTGCCAAGGCCAATCATGCGCAGGCGATGGCCAACCAGCATCTGGATTCGATGTCGCGCAATAGCCAGATCATCAACGCATTGGCCATGATCCCCGAGGCGGTGCGCATCTGGGGCCGCGACACGGCGCAATCGCTGACCTGGCAGGTGCGCGCGCAGGATCGTAACGTGATCTTCGCTGCGATCTCGCGGGCCATACGCCTGCTGACCCAGATCGGCATTCTGGGATGGGGCGCTTATCTCGCGCTGCAGGGCGAGATCACAGGCGGCATGGTTATCGCGGCATCGATCATCGCGGGGCGTGCGTTCGCCCCGATCGAAGGATCGATTGAGGGCTGGAACACTTTCCTGCTGACACGCGGCGCATTTGGCCGGATCAAGGCGCTGTTATCCAACTCGGCGCTGCAATTCGAGAAGCTGCGCCTGCCGCGACCCGAAGGGCGTCTGGATGTGGAGCGTCTGCTTTATGTTCCCGGCGGGACCAAACGCGTGGTGCTGAACGGGATTTCCTTTGCCCTGAACCCGGGTGAGACGCTGGCCGTTATCGGCAATTCCGGTGCGGGCAAAACAACACTGGGTAAAACGCTTGTGGGGTCGATCCTGCCGACGTCAGGCTCGGTACGGTTGGACCTGATGGACATCCGCAACTGGGATCCGCGCCAGTTTGGTGAAAGCATTGGCTATCTGCCGCAGGATGTGCAGCTGTTTCCCGGCACGATCAAGGACAATATCGGACGTATGCGCGACGATGCCACCGACGAGCAAATCCACGATGCCGCCGTTCTGGCCGATGTGCACAATATGATCGCAACCCTGCCGCAAGGGTACGAGACCGTCGTCGCCGCGGATGGGACGCCTCTGTCCGGTGGACAAAAACAACGTATCGCACTGGCGCGGGCGTTCTTTGGCAACCCCAAGATGGTGGTTCTGGACGAACCGAACTCGAATCTTGACGTGGCAGGAGACAAGGCGCTGGCCCGCGCGATTGAACAGGCGAGGGAAAGCAAGATCACCGTGGTCGTCATCACCCAGAAACCGACCCTTCTGAACGTGGTGGACAAGATCATGCTGCTGACCGATGGACGGGTTGCGCTGTTTGGTCAGCGCGAACAGGTGCTGCAACAACTCAACGGTCCGCGCCCAAAGCCCGAGCTGCAGGGCAAGGAGGGGTAAGCGATGAATGAACTGGTCCAATCCCGGGAACCGACCCTGTGGTATTCCGAGGTTCCGCGCTCGATCAATCGGCTGATCGTTATTGGCCTGGTCATGCTGTTGGTCTGCTTCGGCGGGTTCGGCATCTGGTCTTTCCGCGCTCCGCTGGCGGCTGCCGTAATCGCGCAGGGCAGCTTTGTCGCGACCGGTCGCAACAAGATAGTGCAGCATCTGGAAGGTGGCATCATCGAGGACATTCTGGTCAACGAAGGCCAATCGGTTCAGGCCGGCGAAATTCTGATGACGCTGGACCAGACCTCGGCCGAGGCCAATGAACGCGAGCTGTTTATCCGCAAAATCCGCCTTCAGGCTATGACGGAACGTCTGTTGGCCGAGCATAGTGAACAGGAACGCCTGTCCTTTTCATCTGCTTTGATCGAGGCCTCGGACGATGTCGAGGTGATGACCATTCTCGACAGTCAGAAGCTGAGTTTTGACGTGTCGCGCAAGACGCTGATGAACGATATCGCCTTGCTGGAGCGAAATATGGAAGCGCTGCGCATCCGCGCCTCGGGGTTCGAGGCGCAGCTGGCCAGCATGGAGCGGCGCGCCGATATCCTGCAGGAAGAATTCGATACCAAAGAGGCGCTTTTTGACAAGGGTCTGGTGCGTAAAGGTGACCTGAATACGATCCGCCGGGTTCAGGCCGAGGCGGAAGGGCAACTGGCCCGGCTTCAGGCTGAAACGGCCGAGGTTAACCAGATGTTGCTGAAATACGATGAACAAATCCTGCGCACCCGGTCCGCCTATCGCGAGGCCGCGCTGGATGAGCTGGGCGTGATCGAAGCCGATCTGGAAAGCGTCCGCGAAAAGGCCCGTCAGGCCCGCAGCGTTCTGGATCGCGCCGTTGTTCGTGCGCCGGTGACCGGTACGGTGGTGCGGCTGCATCACCACACCCCCGGCGGCGTGATCGAAACCGGAGAGCCGATTGCCGAGATCCTTCCTGCAGACGCGCCTCTGATCATCGAAGCGCAGATTCCGCGAACCGATATCGACAGCGTGGTCACCGGGCAGATGGCGACCGTCAGGCTGGTGGCGCTGAACCAACGCACGACCCCTGTATTGGAGGGCCAGGTGTTCTATGTCTCGGCTGACGCATTGCTTGAGGATTCGGCGGGTATTCCGCAAGAGGTTTATCTGGCCCGGATTTCCTTGACCCAAGACGAGATGGAGCGTGTTCGGGGCTTTGTGCCGACGCCCGGTATGCCCGCGGAGATCATGATTCAAACCGAAGAGCGCACCTTTGCCGCTTATATCGCCAAGCCGGTGGTGGACAGCATGTCCCGGGCCTTCCGCGAACATTAGGTCGCGGGCGACGGGGCTACACCTTCCAAATTTCGCATGTTAGATTTCTGTCAGATCATGACAGGAGATGAATACATGCCGTTGACCGTCAAGGCCATGATGGAAGCCGCCAATGCCGTGGTCCCGCGTCTCGATGCGGCGCGCGCCCGCGAATTGATTGGGCAGGGCGCATTGCTGCTTGATGTGCGCGATACACCCGAGTTGGACCGGGCCGGGCGCGCGGCTGGATCACATCACATTCCACGTGGCATGCTGGAATTTCGCGCCGACCCGGACCTGCAATCCTATGATCCCGAACTGCGCAAGGACCGCGTCATCATCCTGCACTGCGCTTCGGGTGGTCGCGCGGCACTGGCCGGTAAGTTGTTGGTGGATATGGGATATCCGCAGGTCTACAATCTGGGTGGTTTCGCGGATTGGGTAAATGGCGGCGGCGAAATCGTTGAACCGGTTGATCCGGGAATGTGAACCCTGAACTGACACAGGTCAAAGCACATCACATTCTGTTACTGTAATGTGAAGGCCAAACATTAACAGACAGGATACCGGCCATGCTACGCCTTGCCGCCACGCTTTATTCTCTGATCGCGACCGCCTTTGCCGGAAGCGCCGTCATCGCCGTGCTGGCGGCGGGGCTGGTTACGGCGATGGCCATTGTCTGGGCGGCAGTCGTGGGGGCTGTGGTTGCTGCCCCGGTCTCGTGGTTGGTGGCCAAACGGCTTTACAACGGGACCTGATCAGGCATTCAGAAACGCTCTGACAGCGGCTTCGAACTCGCGGGGTTTCTCGGCATGCAGCCAGTGCCCTGCGCCCGGGATTTTCGCAAAACGTGCTGACGGAAACAGCGCGCGGATCGCTTGGCGGTGTTCAGGTTGAACATAGTCTGAGGTTCCTCCCGACAGAAACAACGTCGGTCCGTCCCACTGGGTTTCGACCTTTGGGAAGCTCATGATTTTGGGCATCTCGTCGGCCAGAACGTCCAAATTCAATCGCCAGCGCTTGCCTTCGACATCCAAGGATTGGGTGAAAAAGCTCTGCAGGGCTTTTTCGACCCCGAGATCGGCCAGCTGCGTCTCGGCGTCCGAGCGGCGCTCGACACTAGACATATCGACGTTGCGCATAGCTTCGATAAACTGAATCTGACTATGGCCATAGGTCACAGGCGCAATGTCGGCCACGACCAGTTTGTTGACGCGGTCCCCATGCGCCAGCGCCAGCATCATCGAGGCCTTGCCGCCCATGGAATGTCCGACCACATCTGCCTTGCCGCCCAGACTATCGATGACCTCGACCAGATCCTGCGCCAGATGCGGGTAGTCATGCTGCGCGTCCCAGAAGCTGTAGGCATGGTTGCGCATATCCACCGCAATGACCTGACGTTCATCCGACAGGCGTCGCGCGATCACGCCCCAGTTTCGGGCCGAGCCGTAAAGCCCATGCGCAATCAAAAGCGGGGGAAGATCGGTCGGGTCGCCATGGATGATCGTATTCAGCATAAGCCTGTGATACTCGCCGTCGCACGGAACAACCAGCCCCATTGTCGCACGCGTTGTGCAAGGGTACATTGCCGCGTCAGGAGGGGCCAATGGCGCAGGAAATCGATATCCAGACGCAGATCGCGCAGACCATTGGTTTGCTGCGCAAAAAGCTGGGGGTGAAAGACAAAACTCTCACTGCCTCGGTCCGGCGCGCCAAACGGCGGTTGCCGCGCAAGATCTATAAACAAGCCATGGTTCTGGCCCGGGCTGAACAGATGGCCGAACACCCCAAATTGCAGTTGCTGCTGGATATGCCGCGGCTCGAAAAAGCCTCGAAAGACGTGCAGGGGCACCTGAACGCGATCAATCTGGCCGACCGGCGCTGGGGGTGGTTTCTGAGTTTTCTTGGCTCGCTGGCGCTGGGGCTCCTTGCGCTGGCGGCGTTGGCGGTCATTGTCCTGCGCTGGCGCGGGTATATCTGACACGGCCCCAGCAAAAGAAAAACGGCGCCCCTTGAGGCGCCGCATTCTAATTCAAAATCCGAGACGGATCAGAGATTCGGATAGATCGGGAAGCGCGCGCACAGCTCGGCGACTTCCGCCTTCACCTTCGCCTCAACCTCGCCGTTGCCCTCTTCGCCATTGGCGGCCAGACCGTCCACAACCTCGATGATCCAGTCGGCGATCTGACGGAACTCGGTCTCGCCAAAGCCGCGGGTGGTCCCTGCGGGCGAGCCCAGCCGGATACCGCTCGTGATGGTCGGCTTTTCCGGGTCGAACGGCACGCCGTTCTTGTTGCAGGTGATATGGGCGCGGCCCAAGGCTTTCTCGGTTGCGTTGCCTTTGACGCCTTTGGGGCGCAAATCAACCAGAACCACATGGGTGTCGGTGCCGTGGGTCACGGTGTCCAGGCCGCCTTTGATCAGCTGATCCGACAGCGCCTGCGCGTTGGTCACGACCTGCTTGATATAGTCCTTGAACGCGGGCTGCAGCGCCTCGCCAAAGGCCACGGCCTTACCGGCGATCACATGCATCAGCGGGCCGCCCTGAATGCCGGGGAAGATGGCCGAGTTCACTTTCTTGGCGATATCCTCATCATTGGTCAGGATCATGCCGCCACGCGGACCACGCAGAGTCTTGTGGGTTGTGGTCGTTGCCACATGTGCGTGGGGGAACGGCGAGGGGTGTTCGCCTGCTGCAACCAGACCTGCAAAGTGCGCCATGTCCACATGCAGATATGCGCCGACCATATCGGCGATTTCGCGCATCCGGGCGAAATCGATCTGGCGCGGAATGGCCGAGCCACCCGCGATGATCAGCTTGGGGTTATGCTCTTTCGCCAGTGCCTCGACCTGATCATAATCCAGCATGTTGTCCTGCTGACGTACGCCATATTGCACCGCGTTGAACCACTTGCCCGACTGGTTCGGACGCGCGCCGTGGGTCAGGTGACCACCAGCGTCGAGGCTCATGCCCAAGATGGTGTCGCCGGGCTGGATCAGCGCCTGGAACACGCCCTGGTTCGCCTGAGAGCCCGAGTTCGGCTGCACGTTGGCAAAGCCACAGCCAAACAGCTCTTTCGCGCGGTCGATGGCCAGATTCTCGGCGATGTCGACGAACTGGCAGCCGCCATAGTAGCGACGGCCGGGATAGCCTTCGGCGTATTTGTTGGTCATGACCGAGCCCTGCGCTTCCATAACGGCGGCAGAGACGATGTTCTCGGACGCGATCAGCTCGATCTCGTCGCGCTGACGGCCCAGTTCAGATGTGATCGACCCGAATAGCTCGGGGTCACGATCCGCGAGGGACTGGGTGAAGAAACCGGTATCACGAAGGTTGGCGTTCATAATGGCTCCACAGGGCTGGGGTATATATGGCGGATTTCCTATCGGAAACCGAACGACCGAGAAAGGCTGTAAAGCGACGAATTGGTTCGCTGCGGCGTCAACTCTGGTGAAATGCGGAAAGGTGTGTTTGTTTCGGAACCAAATGTATTGCACCGGAAACCGGAAATGATGACCCAGAGAATCGCTTTTCTTGCCAGCGAGGCCAGCGTCGCCCAAAGCGCGCGCGACGCTTTGGTTTCGCGTTACGGAAATGCAGCCCCGCGGGATGCAGATGTGGTGGTCGCGTTGGGAGGGGACGGGTTCATGCTGCGCACTTTGCACAACACTCAGCATCTGAACACGCCGGTCTACGGTATGAACCGTGGAACGATCGGTTTTCTGATGAACAAGTATGAAGAATTGGACCTTCCAGCCCGGCTTGCCGCCGCCGAGGAAGAGGTCATCAACCCGCTGATCATGACCGCTATGGATCAGGCGGGAAAAACCCACGAGGCGCTGGCGATCAACGAAGTCTCGCTGCTGCGGGCAGGGCCGCAAGCCGCGCGGCTACGGATCAGTGTGGATGGTCGTGTCCGTTTGGCCGAGCTTGTCTGCGACGGGGCGCTGTTGTCCACGCCTGCTGGCTCGACCGCGTATAATTATTCTGCCCACGGCCCGATCCTTCCGATTGGCGCGGATGTTCTGGCCCTGACGGCAATTGCTGCATTCCGTCCGCGCCGCTGGCGGGGGGCCTTGTTGCCGAAAATCGCTCAGGTGCGGTTTGACGTGATCGAAGCAGATAAGCGCCCTGTGATGGCAGACGCGGATTCCATATCAATTCCCGACATTGACTGGGTCGAGATTCGCTCGGAACCCGCGGTGCGCCATCGCATCCTGTTCGACCCCGGTCACGGCCTGGAAGAGCGTTTAATTTCCGAACAATTCACATAAATTTCTTCTCAAATGAAAAATTCCAACGCTTGTGTGATCCAGTTCACAGGCAACTGCATCTCCCTTTGGTAGGGTCAACTTGTCCGGAGATCACGCCAAGGTGGAAGTGAGTGGCCATCAAACGGTGTTTTCGAAATGATTGCGCAGTTTACGCGCTGGCGAGGGTGGGTGGTGCCACGCTTGTCATCAAAAATCCGGGCTTATTTTAGCACGTGGACCCCGGGCGCAATAACCCGGGGTCTATTTTCTTTGCTGTCAGGTCTTGGCCATTTGGTCCCACAGCACCGGAGCCATCTGTCCCACACGATCTTCAATTGCGATGGCCGCATCGACAGCCAGATCCTCGCGCCAGCGCCGGGCGGCAATCTGAATGTTGATCGGCTGAACGCCACCGGGCAAGGTCGCAAGGCGCGCGGGCACGCTGGCCGCTGGAAGGCCGATGAAATTCATCGCATAAGAATAAACGGCACAGCCAAGAACCTCGTGCACGCCTTCAGCTCCTTCGGTGTCTCTGTCCGGTCTAAAGAAAGGCTGTGGCAAAAAGGGCGACAAAACCAGCGGATACTCTTCCATAAACAGAGACCACTCGCGCGCGTAATGGCTGCGTTGCGCCATTATCTGGATCAGTTCGGTCCCGGTTATGGGCGGAAACTCCTGAAAGTAGACCTCAAAGATATTCCGGATCGTCTGTGACCCGGCCGCTTCGATATCACCCTTGAGAAGCGTCAGAACCTCGCCCATCAGCGCGCGGTATCCCGAACGTCCACAGTCGAACACGTCCGGCGGATCGGTTTCGACCACATGATAACCCGCGTCGATCAACGCGTCCCGCGCAGCCTCCAGTGCCAGATCGACTTCGGGATGCAGGTCGTATCCGAACGTTTCCCGCGTGAAAGCAACCTTTAGCGGCGCATTCAGTGCCGGGCCGCGCCACGCCAAAGGGACATGGAACGGGTCGCGCGGGTCGGGCGCGATCAGACTGGGCATCGACAGATGCAGGTCCTTTGCCGTTCGGGTGATCAACCCCTGAACCGACATCGATTGTGCCAGCAACCCGCGCTCGGTGGTCTGGCTCGGGTTCCACGCGGGTACGCGTCCAAGACCCGGTTTGACGGTAACCGCCCCATTGGCCGCCGCTGGGAACCGCAGACTGCCGCCAATGTCATTGCCATGGGCCAGCGCACCGATCCCGGCCATGACGGCCGCCCCGGCACCACCCGATGACCCACCCGGAGAGATATGCCGCCCCCACGGATTATGCGTGCGGCCATAGAGCGGATTGTCCGTATCTGCGCGGAACGAAAACTCGGGCGTATTGGTGCGCCCGATCACAACGGCCCCGGCCTTTTGCAGATTGCGGACCAATGGTGCATCATCGGGTGCGATCACATCTTTCAAGGCCACAACACCGTTCGAGGTCGCATGACCTCTCTGGTCCACATTGATTTTGATCGTGACGGGCACACCATGCAAAGGGCCTGGCTCGGTTCCCTGCACCATGGCGTGATCCAGATCGCGAGCGCGGGTCAACGCCTCGGCACTCAGGTCCTCGACAACCGCGTTGAGGTCCGGGTTGACCGCATGCATGCGATCGGTCGCAGATTGGACAGCTTCCTCGGCGCTGATGTCCCCAGCTCGGGTCAGCGCAGCCAACTCCAAGGCACTTAGCCGCCAGATGTCACTGTTGCTCATGATCGTCCTCCCGGCCTCAACCTGCGGCGGAAGGGGCCCGATGGCAAGAGCTGCAATCCCAGAACAGGGATCCTCCTTCATCTGGCTCAAAATATCCCGGAGCGCGAGGCAGAGCCTCGCACATGCGCGACAGCGCAAATCGGGCGCGCCGACAGGCGCACCCTTTTGTTATTGCTGAATTACTGTGCGTAACCGATGGTCTTCAACGCATTGGTGATCTCGTCGAGAATGACCGGATCATCGATGGTGGCGGGCATCTTGTATTCCTTGCTGTCCGCAATCGACACCATTGTCCCACGCAATATCTTGCCCGAGCGGGTCTTGGGCAGGCGGTCCACTACAACGGCTTGCTTGAAGGCCGCGACCGGGCCGATCTTTTCGCGGACCAGCTTGACCACATCCTGAACCACCTCGCCGTGATCGCGGTCGCAGCCGACATTCAGACACAGGAACCCCACGGGCATCTGACCCTTAAGCTGATCCGTCACACCGATCACTGCGCATTCAGCCACGTCGGGATGGGCGGCCAGAACCTCTTCCATCCCGCCGGTGGACAGGCGGTGGCCCGCGACATTGATCACGTCATCAGTGCGCGCCATGATATAAAGATACCCGTCCTCATCGATCATGCCCGCGTCGCCGGTCTCATAGTAACCGGGGAAGTGGTTCAGGTACGAGCTTTTGAACCGGTCCTCGGCATTCCACAGGGTCGGCAGGGTGCCTGGGGGCAGCGGTAGCTTGACGGCAATCGCCCCTAATTCCCCCGCCTTCATCGGATGCCCGCCCTCATCAAGGATTTGTACGTCATAACCGGGCATCGGCTTGGCCGGAGAGCCCAGCTTGACCGGAAGCTCCTCGATGCCCAGCGGGTTGCCGGCGATGGCCCAGCCAGTCTCGGTCTGCCACCAGTGGTCGATGATCGGAACCTTCAGCGCCTCCTGCGCCCATTCGATCGTGTCTGGGTCGGCGCGTTCGCCCGCCAGGAACATCCCCCGCAGATGCGATATATCATAATTCGCAATCAACTCGCCCTTGGGATCTTCGCGTTTGACCGCGCGGATGGCGGTTGGTGCCGTAAAGAAGCTTTTGACCTTATGCTCGGAAATCACCCGCCAGAACGTCCCCGCATCAGGGGTGCCGACCGGTTTGCCCTCGAACACGATGGTCGTGTTGCCGTGGATCAACGGCGCATAGCAGATATAGGAATGCCCCACGACCCATCCCACATCGGACGCGGCCCAAAATACGTCGCCCGGATCGACGTCGTAGATGTTTTTCATGGTCCAGTTGAGTGCAACCAGATGGCCTGCGGTCGGGCGCACCACGCCCTTGGGTGCACCGGTTGTGCCCGAGGTGTACAGGATATAGGCCGGGTCATTGCCATCGACTGGAACACAGTCTGCCGGTTCAACCCCGTACTGGAACCCGTGCCAATTGTAATCGCGCCCTTCAACCAATTGTGCAACTTCCTGTTCGCGTTGGAAAATCACGCAGAAATCAGGTTTGTGGCTGGCCAGATCAATCGCGCCGTCCAGCAAGGGTTTGTAGTGCACCACGCGGCCTGGCTCCATCCCGCAGGAGGCGGCGATGATCGCCTTGGGTTTCGCATCGTCAATACGAACCGCCAGTTCGTTGCTGGCAAATCCACCAAAGACCACCGAATGGACGGCACCCAGACGGGCACAGGCCAGCATTGCCTCAAGTGCTTCCGGGATCATCGGCATGTAGATGATGACGCGGTCGCCTTTCTCAATGCCCTTGGCGCGCAACGCACCTGCCAAAGTCGCCACGCGGTTGCGCAGCTCGACATACGAAATCTCGCGCTTGGTGTGGGTAATGGGGCTGTCATAGATGATTGCCGTCTGCTCGCCCCTGCCGCTTTCCACATGGCGGTCCACTGCGTTCCAGCAGGTGTTTACGCGCGCATCGGAAAACCACTCATAGAGAGGGGCATTGTCATCGAACAGAGCCTTGGACGGCGGCTGAACCCAATCGATCCCCTTTGCGGCCTCCATCCAGAAGCCTTCCGGATCGGATTTCCAACTGTCGTAAACGTCCTGATAGGCCATCGCCGTCTCCTCCTGAAATTCCCTGTGCAGTGTGTTAGGCGTCTCGATGACATGCGGCAAGCAAGCGTAATGACGGCGCGTCAGTTTATCGCAAAATATTTGCAGAAGCCCCGAAATTCGCCTGCAAAGTTTTGCAAACTGGTATTTCTGGCGGGTTTTGTCTTTCAGAGCGGAAAATTTTGCAAACTTGCAAAGTCTGTCGTGCAAAAACCTGATGATGCCAGAATCACAACGGGCGTCCGGTTGGACGCCCGAAGTTATGTCCATCCGGGCGCAAGGGCTATCCGTAATGGGCCACCGGCGTGCCAGCGATTGCTGCCATGTTCAGTAACCCACGAGCCGTAATCGACGGGGTAACAATATGGGCTTTGTTGCCCATACCCATCAGGATTGGCCCCACCTCGAGCCCGCCTGCTTTCATCTTCAGGATATTGCGCACGCCGCTGGCTGCATCCGCATGTGCAAAGATCAGGACATTCGCGGCCCCGGTCAGGCGTGAATTCGGGAAAATCCGCGACCGAAGGTCGGGGTCAAGGGCCACGTCCAGATTCATCTCGCCCTCATAGGTGAAATCGCGCGGCTCGGAATCGAGGATTTCCAGCGCAGCACGCAAACGTTTGCCGGACCCTTCTTCCTGATTGCCGAACTGCGATTGCGAGCAGAAGGCGATTTTCGGCTCCAGCCCGAACCGTCGTACGTGGCGGGCGGCGCCGATGGTGGCCTCGGCCAGTTCTTCCGGCGAGGGCAATTGATGCACATGCGTGTCGGCGATGAACAGGGGGCCGTCTTCCAGTACCATCAGTGACAGCGCGCCATGCGGACGCAGATCGCCGTCGTCCAGAACCTGTTCGACATAGTTCAGATGCCAGCGGTATTCGCCGAACGTGCCACAGATCATGCTATCTGCTTCACCGCGCTGCACCATGATTGCCGCAATGGCGGTGCTGTTGGTCCGCATGATGGCCTTGGCCAGATCAGGCGTGACGCCTCTGCGCTGCATGATTTGGTGATACGAGGTCCAGTAGTCGTAATAACGCGGGTCGTTTTCCGGGTTCACAATCTGGAAATCCTCGCCGGGTCTGACCGTCAACCCCATGCGTTCGCAGCGCGCGTCAATCACGTCGGGGCGTCCGATGAGGATCGGGGTTTCCGTGGTCTCTTCCAGAATGGCCTGAGCGGCGCGCAGCACCCGTTCATCCTCGCCTTCGGCAAAAACGATGCGGCGCGACGCGACCGAAGCGGCCTCGAAAACCGGGCGCATGATCAGCGCGGATTTGAAGACCGTCTGGTTCAGACGTTCTTTATAGGCTTCGATATCCGTGATGGGTCGTTTTGCGACGCCGCTTTCCATGGCGGCCTTGGCAACCGAGGACGACACCACGCCGACAAGGCGCGGGTCAAATGGTTTCGGGATCAGGTAATCAGGGCCAAAGGTCAGTTGTTCCCCTTTATAGGCCGCCGCCGCTTCGGCACTTGTCGTCGCACGGGCCATCTCGGCGATGCCGTCGACACAGGCGATCTGCATTTCGTCATTGATCTCGGTCGCGCCGACATCCAGAGCGCCACGGAAGATGAAGGGGAAGCACAGGACGTTGTTCACCTGATTGGGGAAATCGCTGCGGCCGGTCGCAATGATGGCATCCGGGGCCACTTCGCGCGCCGCGTCCGGCAGAATCTCGGGCGTCGGGTTGGCCAGCGCAAAGATAATCGGACGGCTGGCCATTTTAGTGACCATCTCGGGCTTCAGCACATTCGGCCCGCTAAGGCCAAGGAACAGGTCGGCATCCGCGATTACATCGTCCAAAGTGCGCAGATCGGACTTCTGCGCGAACTGGTCTTTGTGCGGGTTCATGTCTTCGGCCCGACCTTCATAGACCAGGCCGTGAATGTCACACAGCCAGATGTTCTCCCGTTTCACGCCGAGTTTGACCAGCATGCTGAGACAGGCAATGCCCGCCGCGCCGCCGCCGGTCGACACGACCTTGATATTCTCGAACGACTTGCCCGCCACATGCAGCGCGTTTTTGGCCGCCGCGCCTACGACAATGGCGGTGCCGTGCTGATCGTCGTGAAAAACAGGGATGTTCATCCGCTCGCGGCAGATCTTCTCGACAATGAAACAGTCAGGCGCCTTGATATCTTCCAGGTTGATCGCCCCGAAGGTCGGCTCGAGCGCGCAGACGATATCGGCCAGCTTTTCCGGATCGGGTTGATCAACCTCGATGTCGAAACAGTCAATGCCGGCGAATTTCTTGAACAGAACCGCCTTACCTTCCATCACGGGTTTCGAGGCCAGCGCACCGATATTACCCAGCCCCAGAACCGCCGTGCCATTCGAGACCACCGCCACAAGATTGCCGCGCGAAGTATAAAGCTCGGCGTTTTCGGGATCGGCCTTGATCTCGAGGCTGGCCTCGGCCACGCCCGGCGAATAGGCGCGTGCCAGATCGCGACCGTTGGCCATGGGCTTGGTGGCCCGGATCTCAAGCTTTCCCGGTCTCGGATGGGCGTGATAGTCAAGTGCGGCCTGCCGCAGGCTGGGGGTGTCAGACATCAGCGATTCATCTCCGTTCCGAATTTTGTTTGGTGGTTAAACCATTTTTTTCGGCTTGGCTACGCCACGTCAATTTGCAACGGTTTCCGGGCATCAGCGCAGAGTTGGTTGAATTCTGTCTCAGATCAGTTAGGTTCCGCCACCTTCGCGCCGCGCGCTACACCATTTCACCGCCCCGGGGTCACCATATGAGCCAAAAAGACGACGTGCAGGCCGGTTCACACCGGGCCCCGGACGGCAGAGCATCCCGTTTCCCGCAACATGCGCTGCGCCTGGCTTTGATGCTGGGAGGAGCGTTGCTGATCGCGATTTCGATCTGGCCGGTGCAGGCCTCGGCCTTCAATCAGGAAGGTGGTTTGTTCGAGACGATTTCGGCGTTTTCGTTGCTTGCTGCGGGGCTGATCGCGTTTTGCCGTTATCCTGGCGTTACGCGCCTTTACATTGGTGTGGTGTGCCTGCTGTTGGCCGAGCGCGAGCTTGAGGCGGACGTTTATGCCGTTGACAGCCTGCCTCACACGATCCTGAGCGGTCTGGATACGTTGCTGGACATGACGCTGGTGCGGGTTGCACTGGCCGTTGTGGTGTTGGGCGGGCTGGTCTGGCACGGGGTGCCGAACGGGTGGCGCGCCTTCAAGTTGCGCGCGCCGTTTCTGGCCATTTTCGTCCTTGCAGGGATGTTTGCGGTCGTTGCCCAAGTGCTGGAAGAGGCGTCGGGGGTGCTTGGCGCCGAGAGCTCGGAGGTCATGATGCTGCGCCTCTTTGTTCTCGAAGAAACGCTCGAGATGTTCTTTTCGATTGGCATTTTGGCTGCCGTTCTGATCGGATGGCCCAAAACCAGAACCGAAGAGACTTCGAATGACCGACAGCCAGACCCGAGCTGAAATTCGCCTGTCGACGCAGGAATTGCGCGACGATATTCCGTTTTACACCAAGGTGCTGGGGATGCGGATGGACATGATCTATCCCGCAGACGACCCTCGGGTCGGGGTGTTTTCGGGGTATGGGCTGCGCCTGCGGATCGAAAAGGACGCGCCCGAGGCCGCAGGGACCTTGCGCATTTTGACCGAGGACCCGGACGGGTTTGCCGATGGTCAGCGCAGCCTTATTGCGCCGAATGGCACGCGGGTCGAGATCGAGGAACTGAACCCGCCAATGGTGATGCCCGAGACGGTGCATTCCTTCGTGGTGCGCCGCCTCAAGGATCAGGCCCCGTGGATCATCGGGCGGGCCGGAATGCATTATCGCGATCTGGTGCCGGACCGGCTGGGTGGATCAATCATTGCCAGCCATATCCGCATTCCCGATGGTGGTCCGGTGCCGGATATGGTGCATTTCCACAAGGTCGGGTTTCAGTTGATCTTCTGCATTCATGGCTGGGTCGATGTGGTTTACGAGGATCAGGGTGAGAAGATGCGCCTGACCGCCGGGGATTGCTTTATCCAGCCGCCGGAAATCCGTCACCGGGTGCTGGAGGCCTCGGACAATGTGCAGGTGATCGAGATCGGAGTGCCCGCCGAGCATGTGACCGAGATCGACCATCAGATGGAACTGCCCACCCCGCATTATCGCCCGGATCGTGAATGGCAGGAGCAACGGTTTGTTTACAATCAGGCCAAGGACGCCGAATGGGTGCCCTTCCGCCTGCCGGGCTACATCTGCCGCGACACGACGATTGCCGAGAACACCAAGGGCGTCGCCGGGGTGCAGGTTGTGCGTCGGGGGCAGGGCGATCCTGAATGGACCAGCCATGATACGGATATCCACTTTACCTTCGTCATGAACGGCGAGGTGACGTTGGAGGGCGAGCGGCGCGACCCATTCCGGCTGGAACAGGGCGATGCGTTTGTAATTCCGCCGGGTATGCGGACCCGGTTGTCTGACCCTTCGGATGACATCGAACTGCTTGAGGTCACGCTGCCCGGCACCTTCAACACCACGCTGGGCTAGAAGCCTGTGGATAACCGCGCCCGGGGGCTTCAAATCACCGGGCGATTTCCTTTAGGGTGCGGTATTCTGACCAAGTGATCAAAAAATCGGGAATCGCCCATGTCTCTGAAAGATGCCGCGCGCGCCGTTCGGGAAAACGCCCATGCGCCTTATTCTAATTTCAAAGTTGGGGCCGCAATCTGGTCAGGCTCGGGCCAGACGTATGTCGGGTGCAATGTCGAGAACGTCGCCTATCCCGAAGGCACCTGTGCCGAGGCCGGGGCCATCGCCGCAATGGTCGCCGCTGGTGAAACAGAATTGACCGAGGTCTATGTCGTCGCCAGCAGTCCGCAGCCGGTACCGCCCTGTGGCGGCTGCCGCCAAAAACTGGCCGAATTCGGCAAAGGCGATGTTGTGGTCACGATGGCAACCGTCGACGGTGTCGAAACCCGCACCACCATTGCTGATCTGCTGCCCGGTGCCTTCAGGGCCGCGCATATGGAAGGCAACTGAATGGATGCCCGCTCGATCATTGCCAAGCTGCGCCGGTCCGAGGTGCCCTCGGGCGAGGAATTGCACTGGTTCGCGCAGGGCCTTGCGGATGGGGGCGTCAGCGATGCGCAGGCGGGGGCTTTTGCCATGGCCGTCTGCATGGGCGGGTTGGGTGCGCAAGGGCGCGCCGATCTGACCCGTGCGATGCGCGACAGTGGAGAGGTGCTGCGCTGGGATCTGGACGGCCCGGTGATCGACAAACATTCGACCGGCGGCGTCGGGGATTGCGTCAGCCTCGTGCTGGCCCCGGCGCTGGCGGAATGCGGGGCTTATGTTCCAATGATCTCGGGCCGGGGGCTGGGCCATACCGGCGGCACGCTGGACAAGCTTGAGGCCATTCCCGGCGTGGCGACCCAGATCGGACAGTCCCGTCTGGCGCAGGTTCTGAAGGAGACCGGCGCCGCTATTGTCGGCGCCACCGGCCAGATCGCGCCTGCGGATAAACGGCTCTATGCGATACGCGATGTGACGGCGACGGTGGAAAGCCTCGATCTGATTACGGCGTCGATCCTGTCCAAGAAACTGGCGGCCAGCCCAGACGCACTGGTGCTGGACGTCAAGGTGGGCAGCGGCGCGTTCATGAAAACGCTCGACGATGCGCGTAGGCTGGCGCAGGCGCTGACCGAGACGGCGAATGCGGCAGGGTGCAAGACATCGGCGGTGATCACCGATATGAACCAGCCGCTCGCCCCGGCGCTGGGCAATGCGCTGGAAGTGGCCGAGGTGATGCAGGTCATGACCAGCGGGCAGGATTCACCTCTGGCCCATATCTCTGCCGAACTGGGCGGTGTGTTGATGGCGGATGCTGGGATGTGCGCCTCGGTCGAAGAGGGCACGGCGCAGATCGCCGAAATAATCCGCGATGGCCGCGCCGCCGAACGGTTTGGCCGGATGATGGCCGCTGTCGGAGGCCCGGTGCATTTCGTTGACACATGGGCGCGGTTCCTGCCCGAGGCCAACGTGATTCAGGAAATACCTGCACCGCGCGATGGCTATATCTCGGCCATCGATGGCGAGGCGCTGGGCCTTGCCGTGGTTGCGCTGGGCGGCGGGCGTCAGGTCGAAAGCGATGAGATTGACCCGGCGGTCGGATTGTCCGGCATCTTACGGTTGGGCGAGAAGGTCCAGAAAGGCGCACCGCTGGCCGTGGTCCATGCCGCGCGCGAAGACGCGGCGCGGCAGGCGTCTCAGGCGGTGCTGAATGCCGTGACGATCAGCGATACGCTCGTGGACCAGCCGCCGCATGTGCATGAAAGGATCAGCGCATGAGCCGCGCTTTCCTTGTGGTGATGGATTCGGTTGGCATCGGGGGCGCGCCGGATGCAGATCAGTTCTTCAACGGCACCGCACCGGATACCGGCGCGAACACGGTGGCCCATATCGCGCAGGCCTGCGCTGAGGGACGCGCCGAGGACGGGCGCTCGGGCCCCTTGCGCCTGCCCAATCTCGATGCGTTGGGTCTGGGGGCTGCGGTGCGGCTGGCCTCGGGTGACGCAACGCCGGGGCTGGACGCCACGCCAACGGGTCTCTGGGGCTGTGCGCGGGAATATTCACCAGGCAAGGACACGCCCTCGGGACATTGGGAACTGGCGGGTTTGCCAGTGCCGTGGGACTGGCACTATTTCCCGGATACCAAGCCCGCATTTCCCGATGATCTCAGCCGGGCCGCTGCCAAGGCGGCCGGAACCGAAGGTATCCTTGGCAATTGCCACGCATCGGGCACGGCCATCATCGCCGACCTCGGGGCCGAACACATGCGTACCGGCTGGCCGATCTGCTATACCTCTGCCGACAGCGTGTTCCAGATTGCCGCGCATGAGGAGAGCTTTGGCCTCGAACGGTTGTTGGATATGTGCCGGACGCTTGCGCCGCGATTGCATGAGATGAAAGTGGGGCGCGTGATTGCGCGGCCCTTCGTGGGATCGGCTGAGGATGGGTTTACCCGCACCACCAACCGCAAGGATTTCGCCATCCTGCCGCCCGCGCCGGTGCTGACGAACTGGGCGCAGGACGCAGGCCGCCGCGTTCATGCGGTGGGTAAAATCGGCGACATCTTCTCGATGCAGGGAATTGATACGCTGCGCAAGGGCCCGGACGCGGACCTGATGCGGCACCTGTCCGATCTGGTGGATGAGGCCGAAGAGGGCAGCCTGACCTTCGCCAATTTCGTCGAATTCGACAGTCTCTATGGCCACCGCCGCGATATCAGCGGCTATGCCCGTGCTCTGGAATGGTTCGACCGCGAGATCGGGGTGATCCTGCAAAAGCTGCGCCCCGGAGACCTGATGCTGCTGACCGCAGATCACGGCAATGACCCCAGTTGGATCGGCACCGATCACACCCGCGAACAGGTGCCGGTGCTGGTGGCGGGGCAGGGCGCGAGCGAGATCGGCCAGATCAATTTTGCCGATGTCGCGGCCAGCATCGCACACCATCTGAACATCCCCGCGCACGGACCGGGGCGGAGCTTTCTATGACCGTTGCCGACCTGCCCAAGATCGAATTGCACCTGCATCACGAAGGCGCAGCCCCGCCCGCCTTCATCAGACAGTTGGCGCATGAAAAGAAGGTGGATCTCAGCGGGATTTTCAAGCCCGATGGCTCGTACGACTTCCGCGACTTCGCGCATTTCCTCAGCGTCTACGAGGCGGCCTGCGAAGTGCTGAAGTCGCCCGAAGATTTCCGCCGCCTGACGCTGGCTATCCTCGAAGAAAGCGCGGCAAATGGCGTGGTCTACTCCGAGACCTTCCTCAGCCCCGACTTCTGCGGCGGTGGCGATCTGCATGCATGGCGCGATTATCTGACCGCGATTCAGGATGCTGCGGACGAGGCCGAGCGCAAGTTCAACATCACCCTGCGCGGTGTCGTGACCTGCGTGCGCCATTTCGGCCCCGAGCAGGCCAAGCGCAGCGCCTTTTGCGCCGCTGAGACAGCTGGCGACGGGATCACCGGCTTTGGCATGGGCGGCAACGAAGCCGTCCATACACAAGGCGATTTCGCATGGGCCTTTGATTGTGCCCGCGAGGCGGGGTTACGCCTGACAACCCATGCCGGAGAATTCGGTGGGCCCGACAGCATAAGGGATGCCATTCGTGATCTGGGGGTCGAACGGGTTGGTCATGGCGTGCGCGCCATTGAAGACCCCGATCTGATCCGCGAACTGGTCGATCGGGATGTAACGCTTGAGGTCTGTCCGGGCTCGAACGTGGTGCTGGGTCTGTTTCCCGACTTCGCCGCCCATCCGATTGCCAAGCTGCGCGACGCGGGCGTAAAGGTCACAGTCTCAACCGATGACCCGCCGTTTTTCCACACCACAATGCGCCGCGAATATGAGATGTTGGCTGCAGCCTTCGGCTGGAAGGCCGAAGACTTTGCCGAATTGAACCAGAACGCCCTGAATGCGGCATTCTGTGATGAAGACACCCGCGCGCGGGTCAAGACAAGACTGGAGAACTCATGAGCGAACATCTGACCGTCGTCGATCACCCGCTGGTGCAGCACAAACTGACGCTCATGCGGGACAAGGGCACCTCGACCGCCGCGTTCCGGCAATTGCTGCGCGAGATCACCTTGCTGCTGGCCTATGAAGTCACTCGGGAACTCAAGCTGACCACCCGCCACATCGAAACCCCGATGGAGGAGATGGATGCGCCCATTCTGGCGGGCAAGAAACTGGCGCTGGTCTCGATCCTGCGGGCCGGGAACGGGATGCTGGACGGGGTGCTGGAACTGATCCCTTCGGCCCGGGTGGGCTTTGTTGGCCTTTATCGCGACGAAGAGACGCTGCAGCCGGTTCAATACTATTTCAAAGCGCCCGAAGGGCTGAAGGACCGTCTGGTGATTGCGGTTGATCCAATGCTGGCCACCGGCAACAGCTCGGCCGCAGCGATTGATCTGCTGAAAGAGGCGGGCGCGACTGATATCCGTTTTCTCTGCCTGCTGGCCGCGCCCGAAGGCGTCGCGCGCATGAAAGAGGCACACCCGGACGTGCATATCGTCACTGCGGCGCTGGATCGCGAGCTGAATTCCAAGGGTTATATCATGCCCGGCCTTGGCGATGCCGGAGACCGGATGTTCGGAACCAAATAAGCCGGTTCATTCGCCACAAATATTCTGCAGTCGGACCCAGTCGCGGTCAGGCAATACCTGTTGCATGGGCCGACCTGCCATCGGGTCAGCCTCGATCAGGCCCAGAACCGTCTCTCCGGTGACGTCCATCGCGAAGGCGTAGGGCGTCGATGGTAAAGCGGCCTGGGCGAATACGGCCAGCAGATCATTGTCCGGCAAATCCGGACGGGGCTCGATCAGAACCTGCTCGGTATAGGCGTCCACCGCATCCGGCGTCAGCTCTCCGGTTGTCAGAAGGCGAAAGGCAGTGCCGACACCTGTGCGGTCGATCAGATTGTCCAACGGATCCTGTGCTTCGGACCGCGCGCGTTCAGCGATAATGTATCCGGCGGCAATCGAGGGATCCTCGTGATCTTCCACCAACGCCCGGTTCAACAGCACGATCCCTCCGGGCAGGCCGAGGCTGCTTTGCACACCCGCGGGCAGGATGATGATCTGTTCCACGCCTGTCCGTGCCGCCAACGTGTCAAGCGCAGCTTGTGCGTCTTCGGACGCGCAGGCTTTGCCCGAGACGCGTTCGATCCGATGCAGGATGGCGTCACCAATATCCTGCCGTTTGATATCGGGCAGAACCGAGACGACGTGGTTCTGTACCGCTTGAGGCACCCAGAAGAACATCAGCGCGACGACGGCGGCAACAACACCGGCGACGCTGGCCCATCGCAGTCGTCCGGGATGGGGACGCGCCCGGTCAATGGCGCGCTGCAGGCGGTCGATCGCCTCGATCATCGTGGTTTCGGATTCAGCGAGTTCCAGCGTTTCATCCGGGTCGCCATCAGGGTTGAACACCGCCGGATAACCACCGGGATTCTGCCGCCTGAGCGCGGCCAGAGACCAATGGGTCAGCGCCCGGTCATTGAAATCCGAGATGGTCAGCGTGGCTTCTCCGATGGATACCACGACCTCGCGGCGTTGGTCCTCAGGAGTGGACCGCCACAGACCCGTCGCCTCAATCCGCTGATACTGTTTAAGTGCTGTCATGATCTGGTGCTGCTCGGGTCTTGTTTTGATTTGATCTTAACATGCTGAATTCTTGGCGCGCAAACCTGTTGCGGGACTCCAAGACAAAATGACCTGCAAAGACCGGCCGCCAGAATGTGCGGTGCGGGCTGGTACGAGGGGCGGGGGACCGGCGCATCCGATCCTGCGGTGGTCACCGTCAATCCTGAGATTCGCGTGGGGACTTAGGTCAGGCGCAGAAGGTTGATCGTTTCAAATACCGAACAAAAGCGAGGATGAAGCCCCTGGTTGTTCCCAAATGCAGCCCGGAATGGGGCGAAATCGGCCCAATTACGCCCCAAATGTGGCAGAGCTGGGGCGGAATGGGGCAGTACTGATCCATCCTTCTGTGTTGTTTGAAGGTGCCAAAAAAGGGGGATGGCACGTGTTAGAAGTAGTGAGTGTTAAAGGGTATTCGGACTATTCCGACAGTGATCGGACAGCAATTGCCCGCAGGGCCGTTTCAGCGCGTCGCGGCGGATTGCTGTATGGAACCAAAGTTGCGACCACCAGCGGCTGGAAACTTGTTGAACGGCTGAAGACCGGTGATCGGGTGCGGACGCTGGACAATGGGTTTCAGGAACTGCGGCGCGTTTCGGTCGATCATATCGCCATCGAAAGCGGTGAGACCCGGCCCGAGCATCTGCCGGTGCAGGTCCCGGCCCGCGCGGCCTATAACGGGCGGCGCGTCTGGTTGATGCCGGAACAGGGCATGGCGGTGGATCTCGGTAAAACCGGGCAGCAGGGGAATGGGGTCTCTGTCATTCCGGCGCGCATGCTGAGCGGGGTGGGACGGATGACGTCTCAGACACCTGCGCAGAGTTTTGAAGTGGTATCGCTGTTTTTCGACCACGATGAGGTCGTTTTCATCGAAGGCGGATTTCAGGCCTTTTGCTCGGCCGGCCGGTTGGGCAGATCACCCGCCGCGGGCTCGCGTGGCTATGACGTGCCCGACGCGGATCAGGCCGAGGCCATCGTTGAATCAATTGCAAGCAGGGCGGATATTTCAGCCTTTGCAAACCCGTTGGGTGCACTGCCTGCACCCATCCCGCAGGAACCGATTTTCCCGATACGTCCACAGGTGGGAGTGCGGCGTCCGGGGCGACCGGGCAGACCTCATGCTCCGGCTCTGTTTCTGCGGCCTGAATGGCAGACCTGACTAAACACTTATGAAGAACGATGCTGGCGCGTGATATCATGCGCCAGCATCACCGGTTCAGGCGGCCTGTGCTTCGGGGTCGAAGCGGCCATAGAAGCTTTGGCCTTTTTCCGCCATTTCACGCAGCAACGGAGGGCAGGCAAAGCGTTCGCCATAGGATTGGGCCAGTTGATCGCAACGCTCGGCAGCGTAGGGCGTACCGATGATGTCTAACCAGCTGAGCGGACCACCGGACCACGGCGCAAAGCCCCAGCCAAGGATCGCGCCCACGTCGCCTTCGCGGATGTCTTCCAGAACACCTTCTTCCAGCGACCGCACCGCTTCCAGAACCTGTGCGAACATCAGACGTTCCTGCACTTCGATCAGGTCGGGCTGATCTTCGGCCAGCGGGTATTTGTCCTGCAGGCCCTTCCAATATTCGACGCGCTTGCCTTTGTCGTCATAGTCGAAGAAGCCTGCATTGGCCTTGCGGCCCAGACGCCCCTGTTCCTCCATCCAGAAGATCAGATCGTCCGAGGGGCTTTCGGGGTAGGCATTGCCCATCGCAGCCTTGGTCGCGCGCGCAATCTTGGCACCCAGATCAATCGAGGTTTCATCGGTCAGCTGAATGGGGCCCACCGGGAACCCCAGCTGCCGCGCGGCATTGTCGATCAGGGCGGGGCTGACGCCCTCGGTGATCATGCGCGCGCCTTCGTTGATGTAGGGGATGATGCACCGATTGGCGTAGAAGAACCGCGCATCATTGACCACGATGGGCGTCTTGCGAATCTGGCGCACGTAATCCAGCGCCTTGGCGACCGCGCGATCCCCGGTTTCCTTGCCCTTGATGATCTCGACCAGGAACATCTTCTCAACCGGTGAGAAGAAATGAATGCCGATGAACTGCTCGGGCCGCACGCTGGCCTTGGCCAGATCGGTGATCGGCAGGGTCGAGGTGTTCGAGGCAAAGATGCAATCCTCGGGGATGATTGCCTCGACCTTTTTGGTCATCTCGGCCTTGACGCCGGGGTCTTCGAAGACGGCCTCGATGATCAAGTCACAGCCCTTGAGGTTGTCCAGATCAGAGGTCGCGGTGATGCGCGCCAGCATGGCCTCTTTCTTTTCCGGGGTGGATTTGCCGCGCTTGATGCCCTTGTCCAGATAGGTCTCGGTATAGGCCTTGCCCTTATCGGCGGCGGATTGATCGCGGTCGATCAAGACCACCTCCATCCCGGCCTGGGCCGAGACCAGCGCGATGCCGGCCCCCATCATGCCCGCGCCCAGAACACCGATCTTCTGGACCGACTGATCTGGTACTCCGGCAGGGCGCACGGCCCCTTTTTCCAGCGCTTCCTTGTTCAGGAACAGCGACCGGATCATTGCACCCGACGAGGGGTTCATCAGCACCGATGTGAACCAGCGCGCCTCGATTTTCAGCGCGGTGTCGAAATCGACCAGCGCGCCTTCATAGACCGCGCTCAGCAGAGCTTTGGCTGCCGGGAAGGCGCCTTGCGTCTTGCCGTTCACCATGGCCGAGGCCCCGACGAAGTTCATGAAGCCTGCGGGGTGATACGGCGCGCCGCCGGGCATCTTGTAGCCCTTGGCGTCCCACGGCTTGACCAGATCGGCATCCTTGGCGTTCAGCACCCATTCTTTGGCGGCGGCCACCGGATCCGCAGCGATCTCGTCGATGTACCCCGCGCCCTTAGCCTTTTTGACGTCCAGCATCTTGCCTTCCAGCAGCAGCGGAGCCGCCGCAATCGCGCCCACCTTGCGGACCATCCGGGTGGTGCCGCCCGCGCCGGGGAAGATGCCAACCATGATCTCGGGCAGGCCGTATTTCGCCTTGGGGTTCTCGGCGGCAAAAATACGATGCGTGGACAGAGGCAGTTCCATACCGATGCCAGCGGCGGTACCGGGCAGGGCGGTGGCAATTGGCTTGCCGCCTTTCTTGGTCTTGGGATCCATGCCCGCCATTTCGATCTTGCGCAACAGGGCGTGCATTTGCATCGTGCCTTCAAACAGACCTTTGGCCGGATTATCGCCCGCTTGTTCCTTCATGACAGCCAGCAGGTTCAGGTCCATGCCGCCCGCAAACGATCCCTCTTTGCCAGAGGTCAGGACGATGCCCTTCACCTCATCATCCGCCAGCGCCTGATCGATCAGGTCGCTCAATTGCGCCAACCCGTCAAAGGACATCACGTTCATCGTTTTGCCGGGGACGTCCCAAGTGATCGTGGCGACGCCGTCTGCGTCTTTGGTCAGAGTGAAATCAGTCATTATCCTCTCCAATCTGGTCAGCCGTTAGCGGGCTGCCATCCTTGCGGGTGAAAACGAATCCGTTCTCGTCGTCCTTCACCATCATGTCTATGTCGCTGTAGTAGCCGGTCTCGGTCGGGGTCCGCGTGCCCACCACCAGAAAGGTCGCGGGCGCATCGGTTTTGTTCACAAGGTGATGGCCATTGGTCTCACCAGCGGGCCAGGCGGCACAATCGCCGGGCAGCATCTGGTGCTCGCCATCATCGTCGATCAGCACGCATTCGCCGCTGAGCATGATGGCGAACTCGTCCTGCTCCATATGATAATGGCGCAGCGAGGACAGGGCCTGCGGCTCCAGCCGCACGATGTTGACCCCGAACTGGGTCAGCCCGCCCGCATCGCCGACGCCCTGGTTAAAGCGGCCTCCGACCGCCTTGGCCAGTTGGCCGGGATAGGACGAACCGCCCTTGTATGGGATTTGCGAAAGGTCCAGCTTGGGCATCAGACCCGCTCGATAATGGTTGCCGCGCCCATGCCGGACGCAATGCAGAGGGTGGCCAGACCGGTTTCCTTGTCCTGACGCTCAAGCTCATCCAGCAGGGTGCCGATGATCATCGCGCCGGTTGCGCCCAGCGGGTGACCCATCGCGATCGATCCGCCGTTCACGTTGACCAACGCGGGGTCAACATCAAACGCCTGCTGGAACCGCAGCACGACCGAGGCAAAGGCTTCGTTCACCTCAAACAGGTCCAGATCGCTGATTTTCATGCCGTTGTCAGCAAGGATTTTCTCGGTGACCGGAACCGGTCCGGTCAGCATGATGGTCGGGTCGGTGCCGATCTTGGCGGTCGCCTTGATGCGGGCGCGGGGCTTCAGGTCGTATTTCTCACCGAATTCCTTATTACCGATCAGAACAGCCGCGGCGCCATCCACGATGCCCGAGCTGTTGCCCGCGTGGTGGATGTGGTTGATCCGCTCAAGATGCGGGTATTTCAGCATCGCCACCTTGTCAAAGCCCGGCATCTGCTCACCCATCATCGCAAAGGACGGGTTCAGCGCGCCGAGGCTTTGCATGTCAGTGCCGGGGCGCATGTATTCGTCACGGTCCAGAATGGTCAGGCCGTTCTGGTCCGTGACCTTGATGACTGATTTTTCAAACCGGTTCTCTTCCCAGGCCTTGGCCGCGCGTTTTTGCGATTCAACGGCCAGCGCGTCCGCCTGATCGCGATCAAAACCATATTCGGTCGCGATGATGTCCGCCGAGATACCCTGCGGCACGAAATAAGTCTCCATCGCCAGCGTCGGGTCAACTGCAATCGCCGCGCCATCGCTGCCCATGGCCACGCGGCCCATCATCTCGACACCACCCGCGATATAGGCCTCACCCGCACCACCTTTGACCTGATTGGCCGCAAGGTTCACGGCCTCCATGCCCGAGGCACAGAAGCGGTTGATCGCCAGGCCGGGGATTGATTGATCTAGGTCCGAGGCCAGAACCGCCGAGCGCGCCAGACAGCCGCCTTGCTCCATCACCTGCGTGACGTTGCCCCAGATCACATCCTCAACGGCGTGACCTTCCAGATTATTGCGTTCTTTCATCGCATTCAGGGTCAGGGCGGACAGGCGCACCGAGGTCACCTCGTGCAAGCTGCCATCCTTGCGGCCCTTGCCGCGTGGCGTGCGCAGGGCGTCATAGATATAGGCTTCGGTCATGGGTCTTCTCCTCAAGCTCGATCCGACGGGTTGCCGGGCATCAGGTCATAGGGGTGTTTCCAGCCGGGCTGTTCGCTGAGGCGCGTCAGCCAGGCGTCGATATGGGGCCAGTCGGCACGATCAAAGCCGAAGGGTTCAGGGTAATACAGATAGCCGCAACAGCTGAGGTCGGCATTGGTTACACCGTCCCCGACGATCCAGTCGCGACCATCAAGATGCGCGTTCAAGACGCCATAGGCAGCTTTCAATCGCCCTTGATTGAATGCGATGACATCTGCGTTGCGGTGTTCTTCAGGCAAGAAATTGCACAAAAAACGCGTCAGCCCAGCGTTCGAGCTGAGCTTGTGATTGTCCCACAGAACCCAGCGGAAAATGTCGTAATTCTCTTCCCGGTTCTTTCCACCAAACTTGCCTGACTTCTCAGTCACATAAGCCTGGATCGCGCCGGATTGGCTGGTGTGGAAATCGCCGTCGATCATCACCGGCGCTTCGCCCATCTCATTCACATTTGCACGGTATTCAGGCGCACGGGTCGCACCGTTGAAAAAGTCGACATAAACTGGCTCCCACTCCAAACCGGACATCTCCAGCGCCAGAGCGGCCTTGTACGAATTCCCGCTTTCTCCGAAGCAGTGCAGTTTGATGGTCATGCGATCGCCCCTCCCGTGGCGCGTGTGGTTCGGTCGGATTTGAGTATTTTTGAAAAGATGAAGCCTGATATGTAACCATTGTTTAACAGTCTTCTGCTTTGTTCGAGTTGCGGTACAGGCTGGAGAGCCGATGACCGCAAAAGGTGAAGTCGCCCCTGTCCTAATGGCGAGTGGGCCCGGTGGCAGGGACGCATCACATCTTCATCTTTTTTAAAAATACTCCCGCCGGGGGCATTCAGTTCATTGAAGCTGAGGCCGGTTAATGTGGTCTTTTCAATCCGTCACCGTTTGCGCGCATCCAACTCGGAATTAAACAGGCGCAGGCGATGGGTCAGGTTCTCCTCATGAATGACGCTGTTGAAGTTCTCGAACAGAAATGACAGAGCCTCACCTTCGTCCAGACCGGCGTCCCGCGCGAACAACCGGAGTTTGCGATACCCGTCTTCCGTCATGGCGACGGGAAAGCGGCGGGTCAGGCGAAAGCGCTTTGGCATGTGTTCCCCTTTGAATTACCGGCTCCTGTACAAACCCCGGAGCCGGCTCATCCTCAGAAGCTGGCGGCGTCCAGCGTCATTACGGTCTCTGCTCCGGTCTGGATACGCGCCAGGTGCAAGGCAGTCGCCGGTAGGCGGCGCGACATGTAGAACCGGCCGGTGACGATCTTTGTTTCGTAGAATTCGGCGTCCGACGCGCCATTATCAAGGGCGGCATAAGATGCTTTCGCCATCTGTGCCCACATCAGCCCCAGGCAGACATGGCCAAACATGTGCATGAAATCGTTCGATCCTGCCAGCGCATGGTTGGGATTCTTCATGCCTTGCTGCATGAAATACATGCCCGCAGCCTGCAGGTCCTTGGACGCCGCTTTCAGGGGCTCAAGGAACGCTGAGTCAAACGCATCGTTTTGACCTGCATTATCCTTGCAAAATGATTTGACCATTTCGAAGAACGCCATCACATGTTTGCCGCCATCCTGCGCCAGTTTACGCCCCACGAGGTCCAGCGCCTGCACGCCGTTGGCGCCTTCGTAGATCATCGCAATGCGGGCGTCGCGGGTGAATTGCGACATGCCCCATTCCTCGATGTACCCATGGCCGCCATAGACCTGCTGCGCTTTGACAGTCATGTCATAGCCTTCGTCGGTCAGAAATCCCTTGATTACCGGGGTCAACAACGAGATCAGCCCGTTGGCATCCTGATCGCCCGCCCGGTGCGCTTTGTCGATCATGGTTGAGCCCCACAGAAGGAACGCGCGCGCCCCTTCGGTAAAGCTCTTCTGATCCATCAGGCTGCGGCGGATGTCCGGGTGCACGATCAGGGGGTCAGCCGGGCCGTCGGGGTTTTTGGCGCCGGTCACGTCGCGACCCTGCAAACGGTCCTTGGCGTATTCAACGGCGTTTTGGTAGGCGGCCTCGGCCTGTGCGACGCCTTGCATGCCAACACCCAGACGCGCCTCGTTCATCATGGTGAACATTGCGCGCATGCCCTTGTGCAGGTCGCCCAGCAAATAGCCGGTGGCTTCGTCGTAATTCATCACACAGGTCGAGTTGCCGTGGATGCCCATTTTCTCTTCGATCTTGCCCACCGACACGCCGTTGCGTTCGCCCAGGCTGCCATCCTCGTTGACAAGGAACTTGGGCACGATGAACAGCGACACGCCTTTGATGCCCTCGGGGCCGCCGGGGATTTTGGCCAGAACCAGATGGATGATGTTGTCGGCCATGTCATGATCGCCGGACGAGATGAAGATCTTCTGACCGGAAACCTTGTAGCTGCCGTCGCCCTGCGGTTCTGCCTTGGTGCGCATAAGGCCCAGGTCAGTGCCGCAATGCGGTTCGGTCAGATTCATGGTGCCGGTCCATTCACAGGTGACCATATTGGGCAGGTAGGTATTCTTCTGTTCTTCAGTGCCGTGCGCAAGAATGGCCGATGCCGCGCCGTGGGTCAGGCCTTGGTACATCACAAACGCCTGGTTCGCGCCCGAGAACATTTCGCCGACCGCCGTGCCCATGACGTAGGGCATATTCTGCCCGCCATAGTCCTCGGGCATATCCAGACCGGTCCAGCCGCCTTCTTTCATCTGCTCGAAGGCGTCCTTGAACCCGGTTGGCGTGTAAACAACACCGTTCTCCAGACGACAGCCTTCGGCGTCGCCAACCACGTTCAGAGGCTGCAATACATTGGTCGAGATTTTGCCGGCTTCTTCCAGCACAGCGCCTGTAAATTCGGCTTCAAGCTCGGAATAGCCGGGAGTGTCGGATCCCGAGATGTTGAGCACTTCGTGCAGGATGAACTGCATGTCTTTGGTTGGCGCGTTATAAACGGGCATGTGACGCTCCCTTTAAAATTCAGGTCTTCGAGGGACCGGCAGATTTATTCTGCGGCGTTTTTTTCGGTTTTCATCGAGGCGATGACTTTTTCGCCCCAGCGCAACTGCTCTTTCAGATCGTCGATAGCCTGAGACAGCTCTTCCCGGCGGGCTTCCATATCTGCCAGACGCTCGCGCGCAATTTCGAATGTGCGCGTCATCTGGGTCATCTGCTGGTCGCCCACATGGTACAGATCCAGCAGTTGCCGGATTTCCTCGAGGCTGAACCCAAAGCGCTTCCCCCGCAGGATCAGCTTGAGTCGAGCACGATCCCGCTTGGTGAACAGGCGTTTCTGTCCTTCGCGGATCGGAAACAGAAGTTCTTTGGCCTCATAGAACCGCAGGGTGCGAGGTGTGACATCATAGGTTTCACACATTT
The DNA here is from genome assembly GCF_056540905.1 of Ruegeria sp. AL1. Taxonomy (NCBI): domain Bacteria; kingdom Pseudomonadati; phylum Pseudomonadota; class Alphaproteobacteria; order Rhodobacterales; family Roseobacteraceae; genus Ruegeria; species Ruegeria sp. AL1. The sequence continues at coordinate 380,744 of NZ_JBQFXP010000001.1, read as the reverse complement.
CGCGGATGGTCATCAGGTCTTCGGTCATCGTTTCATTTCTCTCGTCGCTGGCGTCTATCAAAGTCAGTTGCGCAGTCGATGCGCTGTTTACAACACGGAGATGACGTTCACGTAATGCAAACGCTACGTCACATTCAAAGTTGACGTGACTTCCTTGCGCGTCAAGATGCGGATGGCAGGAAAATCTGAGTGTGACGTGACGGCACAACCCAAGGGTTTGTCTGGGAAAACCGGCTTCAGCGGTTCACAGTTCACGAAAAAACTAGCCGGAGTGAGCGGTAGAGGGCAGGCTCAGCCCAGTGATTTGGCAGTTTGATCGCGCATCTGCTGCAGGGCCTCGATGGCTTCATCCAGCTGCTGACGCTGTTGCAGCAGCTCTTTCATTTGCTCATCGGCCATTTTTACGAAGGCCGCCATCTGGGCCTCGTTCCCTTTGTCTTCGTAGATCAGAAGCCATTGGCGGATGTCTTCCAGTGGGAAACCGTATTTGCGGCCGCGCAGGATCAGGGTCATGCGCGCGCATTCCCGAGGGCCGTAGAACCGCGATCGCCCCTCGCGTTCAGGTTGCAGCAGTTCAATATACTCATAATAGCGCAGGGTGCGCGGGGTTACGTCGAACTCGGCGCACATCTCTTTGAATGACAAACGGTTGCCGGGCATTCCTGATCTCCTTGGCGACAGGTTATGGCGTGCTGCGACCAAGCGCAACAGGCAGGCTTGCCCTTTGCCACGTCGCAAGCCCATAAAGGGTGCAACACAGGACAGGACCGCATGCTATGACGGACAAAACAGTATTGGCGCGCCAGTTTATCGAGGCGATCCCCCATGCAAAGGCCCTGGGTCTGGACCTGACCTATCTGGGGGAGGGAGAGGCCGAGATCACCATGCCTTACAATGAGCAGCTGATCGGCGACCCCCGGACCGGAGTGATCCATGGCGGCGCTGTTTCAACCATCATGGACACGTGTTGCGGGGCTGCGGTCATGAGCCACCCGGCAGCACCGGGGGCGACAGCGACGATTGGCCTGCGCATTGACTATATGCGGGTTGCGTCACCCGGTCAGACAATCCGAACCCGGGCCATCTGCTATCATATTACGCGCAATGTGGCATTTGTCCGGGCGACTGCGATGGATGATGACACGGACCACCCGGTGGCGACGGCATCAGGGTCGTTCACGGTCGAGAGCCGGTAGATGGCGCGCCCTCGTCCTGAACCCATGCAGGTGGTCAAGCACCGCCGCGACGCTGCGCTGAACGCGCTGGTCGAAGGGGTGCCTTACATCCAGTTTCTGAATATCAGCTTTGACCGGCGCGGTGATGAATTGACCGGCGTGCTGAATTTTGACCAGAAACTTATCGGTAACCCGTTTCTGCCAGCTTTGCACGGCGGTGTGACGGCGGCGTTTCTGGAGGTCACAGCCGTCATCACGCTCAGCTGGGAGCATATGTTTCCGCAGATCGAAAGTGGTGAGATCGATGCTGATGACCTGCTGACCGATGGTCGGATTCGCTTTCCCAAGACGATTGATTTCACGGTCGACTATTTGCGATCCGGTCTGCCGCGCGATGCCTATGCCCGGGCGTTTATCAGCCGGTCCGGGCGGCGCTATGCCTCGGTTCGGGTCGAGGCGTGGCAGGACAATCACGCCCGGCTGTTTGCGCAGGCCACGGGGCATTTCCTGATGCCGCAGCCCCCGACCGGCGACCAGTAAGCCGCGATGCAGACGGTTTCGGCGCCCATCACGCACAAACGGGTGCTGAAGGTTGCAGCGCCGATCGTGTTGTCCAACGCCACGGTGCCGATCCTGGGCGCCGTGGATACCGGCGTTGTCGGGCAGATGGGTCTGGCGGCCCCGATCGGGGCCGTTGGCATGGGGGCGGTCATACTGTCTGCGCTCTATTGGATGTTCGGCTTTTTGCGTATGGGCACGACCGGCCTGGCGGCTCAGGCGCGCGGGGCAGGGGATGTGGCCGAGACCGGCGCGCTGCTGATGCGGGGCCTGTTGCTGGGCGGCGCGGCGGGGGTGCTGTTTATCCTGACCCAGGTCTGGGTGTTCTGGGGCGCATTTGCCCTGTCCCCAGCCAGCCCCGAGGTCGAGGCACTGACCCGGGATTATCTGCAGATCCGCATCTGGGGCGCACCGGCTACCATTGCGCTTTATGCGGTGACAGGCTGGCTGATCGCAATCGAACGCACGCGCGGCGTGTTTTTGTTGCAGGTCTGGATGAACGGGCTGAACATTCTTCTGGATCTGTGGTTTGTGCTGGGTCTCGGCTGGGGCGTGGAAGGCGTGGCCATTGCCACGCTGATCGCCGAATGGACCGGGCTGGCGCTGGGCCTTTGGTTATGTCGCAGCGCCTTTGCCGGGAACCAGTGGAAAGACTGGCCGCGGATATTTGACGCGGCGCGTCTGCGCCGGATGCTGAAGGTGAACGCCGATATCATGATCCGGTCGGTGCTTCTGACGGGCTCGTTCACCACGTTTCTGTTCGTTGGCTCTGACCTTGGAGACGTCAATCTGGCGGCAAATCAGGTGCTGCTGCAATTCCTTGAGATCACGGCCTTTGCGCTGGATGGTTTCGCCTTTTCGGCCGAGGCTCTGGTGGGCGGCGCGGTGGGGGCTCGCGACAGGCACAAGGTGCGACAGGCGGCCGTGATGGCCTCGCAGTGGGGGGCCGGTGGCGCGGTTGCGCTTGGGGTCCTGTTCTATCTGGCCGGGCCTGCGTTGATCGACCTGATGTCCACCGCACCCGATGTTCGCATCGCGGCCCGAGAATTCCTGTTCTGGGCCGCAATTGCGCCCGTGATCGGGGTCGCAAGCTGGATGTTCGACGGCATCTATATCGGGGCCACCTGGACCCGCGCCATGCGCAACGCGATGATCCAATCCGTCGCCATCTACGTGGTGGCCCTGTTCATTCTGGTCCCGGCGCTGGGCAATCACGGGCTTTGGGCCGCCCTGATGGTTCTGAACACGGCACGCGGGGTGACGATGGGCTGGCGTTACCCCAGGCTCGAGGCACAGGTGACCTAAAGCAGCTTCAACAGGTTTTCCGGCGGGCGACCGATGGCGGCCTTTTCGCCCGCTATGGCCAGGGGACGTTCGATCAGGATCGGGTTTTCGGCCATGGCCCGGATCAGTAGGTCTTCGGGGCTTGTCTTGGACAATTCCAGTTCCTTGAATCGCTTCTCGCCGGTCCGCATCATCTCAATGGCGCGGATCCCAAGCCGCTCAATCACGGTACGGATTTCATGTTCCGAAGGTGGGTTCTCAAGATATTTGCGTGTCTCAATCTGTGCGCCGTTCTGTTCCAGCAGCGCAAGACCGGCGCGGGATTTCGAACAGCGGGGGTTGTGCCAGTATTCAATCACAGCCAGTCCTCTCGTTTGCTGCCAACGGCCTGTGCGACAGATGTGAACCCGTCGCGTGCAAGCAAGTCATCCAAGCCGCGCGCGATATCAGAAGCCAGTGAGATGCCGCCATAGACCATCGCAGTATAGAACTGCACCGCCGAGGCCCCGGCGCAAATCTTTGCATAGGCCTGTTCTGCCGAACTTATCCCGCCAACGCCGATCAGGGGAATTTGCCCGCCGGTAATGTGGCTGAGCTGCGCCAGAACGCGGGTGGACTTTTCGAACAGCGGTGCACCGGACAAGCCACCCGTTTCCGTCTTGTGACGACTGCGCAGCCCATCTCGGGACAGGGTTGTGTTGGTTGCAATCACGGCGTCCACGCCGCTTTCCTGCGCCACATCCGCGATGTCCTGAATCTCGGCCTCCGATAAATCGGGCGCAATCTTCAGGAAGACGGGTAAAGGGCGGGGCAGGGTGTTGCGCGTGTCGATCACGCGGGACAGCAATGCTCCGAGGGCGGCTTTGCCCTGCAGATCGCGCAGCTTTTCGGTATTGGGCGAAGAGACATTGACTGTGGCAAAATCCAGATGCGCCGCACAATGGGCAAGCACTTTTGCAAAATCTCCGGGCCGGTCTTCGCCGTCCTTGTTCGCGCCGAGGTTCAGGCCAATCACGGCATCCCTGGGGCGCGTGGAGAGGCGATCTGCCATCACCTCCATGCCTTCGTTATTGAACCCAAACCGATTGATGGCCGCCTTGTCTTCGGTCAGACGAAACAGTCGGGGCTTGGGGTTGCCCGGCTGCGGGCGCGGCGTCACTGCGCCGACCTCGATAAACCCGAAACCTGTGCGGGACAGCGGGGTCAGAACCTCGCCGTTCTTGTCGAACCCGGCGGCCAGCCCGACCGGGTTGGGCAGGTCCAGACCCGCGATCTGCGTGCGCAACCGTGGTGAAGTGATCGGCCCCGGCATGGGGGCCAGCCCCGCCTTTAAGGCCTTGATTGACAGGCCATGGGCAGTTTCCGGGTCCAGCTTGTGCAGGGCAGCAAGGCCCAGTTTCTCGGTCAGTCTCATCCGAAGCTTTCTCCGCCTTGGGTCGGCGCGCAGCGGATCAGGCGCGAGGTTTCTACGGCGGCTTGCCGGTGCACAACTGCGCGTTGGTAATCCGGATCGGTGACCATCTCAAGAAATGCATGCGCGGTCGGGTAACGTGCAATGAAGACGGCGTCCCATTGTTCGTCCTCGGGGCCAATCAACGTGGTTTGAAACGCGCCGCGCCACAAGATCGACGCGCCCAGCCGCGCGATGATCGGCGCGGTGTCTCTGCCATAGTTGCGGTAGGCCTGCGCGCCAGTCAGCCCGGCATCCGCCAGATCATGTCCCGCCGGATACACCGCCCGGGCGCGAAACCTGACCAGATTGAGCATCTCGATCGGATGGTCCCGGTCGAGCCCCTTGAACGCCTCGAACTGGACGCGGTCGGGGTCCACAAATCGGGTCATTCCATCCGCTCCGGAAACTGGTGCGCCTGTCCGTCGTAAGGCAGAGGGTGCGACCACACGACATCGCTGAGGCGGATCTGACGATAGAGATGCGGGAACAGTGCATCCCCGCGCGACACCTCCCATTTCAGGTCGTCGCCCATGGCTTCGGCATCGCAGGCCAGCAGGGTCAGACCATCGATACCGGCAAAGTGCTTTGCAGCGGTTTCAGCTGCCTGAGTGGCTGTCGAGAAGTGCACATAGCCATCGGCCACATCTATCGGCGCCCCGTCAGTGGCCCCTTCGGCCTGCAATGCCGCCCATTCGTCGGCGCGGAAAATCTTGTATATCAACATGTGCCGGTGATGCCCCGCGCGACGGGTAGAATCAAGCCGGATTTCCCCCTTTGACTCTTTCTGCGACACGGCGCACCATCGCCGCAAATAACAACAGGGAGTTTCCAGATGTTCACCCGTTTTCTGGCATCAGCCGCCATTCTGGGCCTGACCGCTGGCATAGCTGCAGCAGAATACAAGCTGACCATTTTGCACACCAATGACATTCACAGCCGGATCGAATCCATCAATAAATACGATTCCACCTGTGACGCCGAGGGCGAGGCCGAAGGCAAGTGTTTCGGCGGCGTTGCACGGCTGAAAACCATCGTCGATGCCCGTCGGGACACGTTGCAGGACCAGAACGTTCTGCTGCTGGATGCCGGTGACCCGTTTCAGGGCTCATTGTTTTATACAACCTATAAAGGTGCGGCAGAGGCCGAGTTCATGGACGCCATCGGTTATGACGCCATGGCTGTCGGTAACCATGAATTTGACGATGGTCCGGAAGGTCTGGCCGCCTTTATCGACGCAGTCAGTTTCCCCGTAATCTCGGGCAATCTCGATCTCTCATCGTCGGCAGAGTTGAAAGGCAAGGTCGACAACCATCTTGTGCTGGATGTCGGCGGCAAGAAAATCGGTATTGTGTCCGCGCTGGCCACCGATACGGTCGATACCTCAAGCCCGGGCGGCGATGTTGTCTTTCAGGACGAAATCGAAAGCCTGCGGGCGGATGTAGCTGCATTGCAGGACGAAGGCGTGGATATCGTCATTGCCCTGAACCATGTGGGCCTGTCCAAGGATATGAAAATCGCCGAGCAGGTGCCGGGCCTGGACCTTGTCATTGGCGGCCATTCGCACACGCTGTTGTCCAACACGCAGGACGGTGCGGCGGGTGCCTATCCGACCATGGTGGGCGATGTCCCGGTCGTGCAGGCCTATGCCTATTCCAAATATCTCGGTGAGATCACGCTGACCTTTGACGATGACGGCAATCTGGTCTCGGCCGAAGGTGAGCCGATCCTGCTGGATGCATCCGTCACGCCTGACCCCGATATCGCAGCCCGCGTGGCCGAAATGGGGGCTCCGATCGAAGAGATGAAGCAGCGCGTGGTTGCCTCTGCCGCTGCTCCGATTGACGGCGCGCGGGACTCCTGCCGCCACATGGAATGCGAGATGGGCAACCTTGTGGCCGACGCGATGCTGGACCGGGTCAAGGATCAGGGCGTTCAGATCGCGATCCAGAATGGCGGCGGTCTGCGGACCAGCATCGACGTGGGCGACATCACCCAAGGCGAAGTTGTTCTGGTTCTGCCGTTCCAGAACACGCTGTCGACCTTCCAGACCGACGGCGCGACCATCAAGGCGGCGCTGGAAAACGGCATGGCGCAGTTCGATGAAGAGGAAAAGAACGGCCGGTTCCCACAAGTCGCGGGGATGCGCTATGAGTTCGATCCCGAAGGTGCGACCAACGAACGGATCACGCTTGTCGAGGTCAACCATGACGGCGAATGGCGGCCGCTTGAGATGGACAAGGTCTATGGCGTGGTGACCAACAACTATGTCCGCAACGGGGGTGACGGGTACAAGATGTTCTCGGGTGACGACAAGAACGCCTATGATTTTGGCCCGGACCTTGCAGATGTCACCGCAGAATACCTTGCCAAGAATGCACCGTATCAGCCTTATCTCGATGGGCGCATAAAGCAGAAATAACCTGCTGGAAATTAAGAATAAAGACCGCCCTGGCCGGGCGGTCTTTGCATTGGAAATCGGGTCAGTCCCAATCGTATTCGGGCCAAAGGTTCGGGTCAAACCCGGCAAGCATGGGCTGAATATGGTCGGCAACTGCACGCCAGCCCCCGACCGATCTGGCCGAGATACCTTCGCGCACCTGATCCACACTGGCGGTCCGCACACGTTTGGTGTTTTTCTCAGGCCGCGTCATCCGATCATGCCATTCGATCCCGCAGAACGCAGCGACGGATCGGCTGTGGGCTTCGGGGTCCTGAACCAGATTTTCATATGAAACAGTCAGAATGCGGTCGCCGAACAGATCATTCCAATGGCTCATGTAACGGCGATACAGGTTGGCCGAATGGGCAATGGCCGCAAGGTCCGAAGCATAGCGCATGCCCCCGACGGGAAACCGGCGGATCCACTTTGACAGCCCGACATCGCGCGGATCGCGCAGCATGTTGATGACCTTAGCGTTCGGGAACGCCGAAAGCAGGAAGCCGACCAGCTGGTAGTTGTGAGGCATCTTGTCGACAAAGGCGACCGATCCGTCGGAGATCGGTGGCATCAGCCGTATGAATTCCTGCGCGTATTCGCGGGCCTCTGCCTCGCCAAAATCCTTGCCGTCATCGATGTAGGGCAAGGACAGATCGATCCCCAAAGCCAGTTCTCCGCACCCGGCAATATCTGGTCCTGCACTCAGCATCATTTCCATCAAAGTGGTGCCCGAACGCGGTTGACCGATTACAAAGATCGGCACCGGTGCGGTGGAATGTCCCGACTTTGCCAACGTCGATGCGTCCGGGAATAGCTGACAAATCCGGTCCAACTTGTTTTCTTCATCCGCAGCGACATAAGGGTTCCCAGCCTGCTGCATCGCGTTGGCGCGGGCAAATTGTGGCAGGGCCGTCTCCAACCCGTCTTGCAGCATTATCAGCTGAGCCTTTGCGAATTCCAGCTTATCGGACGCATGGCCCAGACCGGTTATCGCATCTTCTACCTGTTTCAGCCATTCCGAAGCCTGTTCTTTGGGGGCAACCGACGAGAGTTGCAGCAACGAGGCCTCATGGCCGGGAGATGTCTTCAGAATGTCCCGCAGAATGCGAATGCACCCCGATTTGTCGCCCGCGTGATGCAGGTTCCGGGCCATTTGAAAGGCGACTGCCTCTGATGTCGGGTCCAGTGCATAAGCGCGTTGGATGTCGTCCGTGCTGTGTTGCTCAAAGCCAATACGTTCATATGCGCGGCTGCGGATGGCCAGCACATTTGCATCATCAGGGCGCGTGTTCAGTCGATCCGAGGCGTTTGCAATCACCTCGCGCCAGTTTTTGCCTTTCAGCTCGATTTCATCCACTACCCGCGCAAGTTCCGTGTTGCCGGGAAACTGCTCAAGCTTTCTTTCGGCAAAAGACAAAGCCTGCAGCAACTGACCGGTTTGAAGCAGCGCGTTGGCTAAATTCTCGGCAAATTGCGGATCGTTTGGTTTCTGTTTCGCAGCCGCTGCAAAATGGGGGATGGATTTGCGATACTGCCGTTGTTCGGTCAGAACGAACCCGGCAATGGCGTGGTAATCCGGATCTTTCGGGAATTTTTTTACTCCCAACAGCGCCTTCTTGAGCGCTTGCGGCAGTTTTCCGGCATTGAGATCATCCAGCGCTTTGTTCTTGAGGGATTTCGCTGTTTGATGTGCCATAAGCGCGCAAGACCTGTGCCGGTATGAAAGGATGAGGGGTTCATTGCTGATGTGTGGACGGTTTGCAATAACTCTTCCAAATGATGCGATGGCACAACTGTTTGCCGCGCGCCCGGCAAATGCGCTGCCAGATGTGCCCAATTACAACATTTGTCCAACCAATCAGGTGCATGTGATCCGGTCCTCGGACGGGGTGCGGCGCCTTGATGCGCTGCGGTGGGGGTTTCTTCCGCATTGGTACAAGACCGAAACCGCCGGGCCCCTGCTGATCAACGCGCGGGCCGAGACGCTGGCGGAAAAACCTGCATTCCGTTCGGCTTGTCGGGAACGGCGATGTCTGATCGTTGCGACCGGTTTTTTCGAATGGACCAAAACCGAAGAGGGGCAACGCCTGCCCTGGTACATCCACCGCGCAGATGGCGCACCGATTGCCTTTGCGGGCGTCTGGCAGAATTGGGGAGCCGAAGACAACCGGCAGGGCACATGCGCGATTGTCACGACGCAGGCCAATACCAATCTCGGGGTTATTCATCACCGTATGCCCCTGATCCTTGAACCCGCCGACTGGCCGTTATGGTTGGGCGAATTGGGCAAAGGGGCGGCGCGTCTTATGCGCCCCGGAGCCGAAGATATTTTGCAGTTTCACCGGGTGGATACGGCAGTCAATTCGAACCGCGCCAGCGGGCCGGACTTGATCGCTCCTATCGCGGCCTGACAGTCGTACTTTCATATCGGTTCAACGCAGGATAAACCGTTGGTATGGTTCAGACATTCATCAGCTTGCCTCAGCTTTACGCGCATACGTTCGACGCGGTGATCGACGTGCGCAGCCCGGCGGAATTTGCCGAGGACCACCTGCCCGGAGCGATCAACCTTCCGGTTCTGGACAATGACGAGCGGGCCGAGGTAGGCACCATATATGTCCAGCAAAGCCCGTTTCTGGCCCGCAAACTGGGCGCGGCCCTGGTCTTTCGCAATGCTGCCAATCATATCGAACACCGCCTGTCCCATCATGAGGGCGGTTGGCGACCGCTTGTCTATTGTTGGCGGGGGGGGCAGCGGTCCGGGTCGTTTGCATGGATGTTGCAGCAGATCGGCTGGCGGGCGGATGTGATCGAGGGCGGATATCGGACCTACCGCCGTCTGGTGAACAGATACCTGTATCAAGACCGGCTTCCTCATCGTCTGATCGCGCTGGACGGCTATACCGGCACGGCCAAGACCGAGATTCTGGCGCGGCTGGATGCCCGTGGCGCTCAGGTGCTGGATCTGGAAGGGTTGGCCAATCATCGTGGGTCGCTACTGGGCGAACGACCGGGCGGGCAACCTGCCCAGAAGGCTTTTGAATCCGCGCTGGCCGCTGCGTTATGTGCCTTTGATCCGGCGCGCCCTGTGGTGGTCGAGGCGGAATCGTCCAAGATCGGCACGCTGATCGTCCCGCCTTCGCTTTGGACGGCGCTGTGTGCAGCGCCGCGCATTCAGGTCAACGCGCCGATCGAGGCGCGCACGGCCTATCTGGTCGAAGCTTATGACGATATTCTGTCGGATACTGCTCGGTTGCAGGACCGCCTGTCGCCCCTGCGCTTTCATCGCGGGCATGCGGTGGTCGACGGTTGGCTGACGCTGCTCAGATCAGGCGACAAACACGCGCTGACCCGCGCGCTGATGGAGCAGCACTACGACCCGGCCTATGCGAAGTCCAGCCGCAGCCGAAAGGCTGAAGTCCTTGCGCAGATCGAGGCCCCTTCGCTGCAGGATGCAGGTCTGGAGGCGGCGGTGGACGGGATCGAAGATATTCTGTCTCAGCTTTGAAGGCGCAGACCGGGCTGGTCGGTCAGGTGCCCGATGATGGCCGCGGGGTATCCTGCATGCCGCAACTCTTCGCACAGTTTCTGCGCTTCATCGGGGGGAACGGCGGCCAACAGACCTCCGGCAGTTTGCGGATCGAACAAGAGATCGGCCTTGCCTCCTTCGGGCAGATCATAGGCAATTGCCCGATTGTCGTTGAAGATCGACGAACGGACGCCCCCGCTGCTGAGGTCCAATGCGCCCATCATCAGAGGGACAGCCTCCAGATCAATCGAGGCTCCGCAATCCGAGGCTTCGCACAGGCCGCTCAGGTGGCCCGCCAGCCCAAACCCTGTAACATCCGTCATTGCATGAGCGGCGCTGAGAATCCGCGCGGCCTCGCCCTGTGTCTGTATCATCTGGCGATAGGCTGCAGCGACCCAGGCACCATCGGCCTGACCGGACATCTCGGCGGCCATCAATACGCCGCTGCCCAACGGTTTGGTCAGGATCAGCGCATCCCTGGGTTTGCCACCGGACAGGGTGATCGGATCGTTTTCGCACAACCCGGTGAGGGTAAATCCGATGGTCATCTCGTCACCCATCGAGCTGTGGCCGCCGACAACATCAGCACCGGCTGCGCGCATGGTCTCATCGGCAGTGGCCATGATATCGGCCATGGTGCGATGTTGCAGGTCAGGTGACAAGCGCGGCAGTATGATCGTCACGGTGGCGGCCTGCGGCTGTGCACCCATTGCCCAGATATCCCCCAGTGCGTGTACGGCTGCGATGCGTGTCATCAGGACCGGGTCATCAGTGATGCTGCGCAAATGGTCTGTGGTCATGACCTGCCGCGCCCCGCCAGTTGTCAGCAGGGCCGCATCATCACCGGGCAGGGGCGTTACATCGGTGCGACCGGGCGGGGAAAGACCCTCCAACGCGTTTTGCAACGCACCCCGCCCGACCTTTGCGCCGCACCCGCCGCACAGGGGCGCTTTGCCGAGTGCCTCTTGCAATCCGGCTGCATGGTGCCGTGGCAAAGCCGGCGCTTTCATGCTTGGCAGGTTTCGGAATTTGTTCATGAATGTCTGATCGATGTGGTTTTTCCATTTCCACATCAGGGACCCGCTGAACGAAGTGCCCAGCCGTTCCGCCAACGCTGCCTTACCCCCCAACGAAATCAGCTTGAGATAGTCTTTTTGCGGTTGATACCGCCGCATCTGACCCGCCCCAAGCGCCGCATGCAGGTTGTCGAACAGAACCGGCGCCTCACGGACCGCATAGACCCCGGCTTTGGGGCGCGGGTTGTCTGCAAGATGGGCGCAATCTCCGGCGGCAAAGATCGTGGGCGAGCTGGACTGAAGAAACCCGTTGACCCGAATGTAGCCGTCCTGCAGCTCTAACCCTGACTGTGCCATCCAGTCGTACGGCCGTGCCCCGGCGGCCCCGGTGATGAATGTTGCGGAAATCTGGCGACCGTCCTGTAATACGATCTGGCCTTCAGCGAGGTGCGAGATCGGCGCGTTTTCGATCACCTCGACCCCAAGTGCGTCCATCGCCCGGCGGATGGTGGCAGCGGCCTTGGTCCCTGTGGCCGTCAGGGCCTGCGCATTGTCGATCAGGGTGACCTGCGCGCTGCGTCCTTTGGACTTCAGCGCATGTGCCATGGCCATGACAAGCTCGACCCCGGCCACACCGCCGCCAATGACGGCAACCGAGGCAGGGCCGGTTCCGTCCAGATAACTTGCCCATCGCGCGGCAAACGGACCCAGCGGTTTGGCCGGGATCGCGTGATCACCAAACCCCGGAAGGGCGGGCATGTCGGACGTGATCCCGACATTGACCGACGCGACGTCGAACGCGATCGGAGGATAGCCCGGGACGTGAACCCGCTGCTGCGCACTGTCGATCCCTTCAACGGCCCCCAGAACAACGCGCGCCCCCGCGAACCGGGACAGACGGACCAGATCGATATCCAGCTCCCACCGGTCGTAATGCCCGGCGACGTAACCAGGCAGCATTCCCGAATAAGGCGCGGTGGGACCGGGGTTGATGACCGTCAGCCGCGCACCGGGTAGCGGGTTCATGCCCCATTGTCTCAGTACCAAAGCATGCGTATGCCCGCCGCCTATCAAAACCAGATCGCGGGTCAGAGGCAGCGGTGGTGTATGCATGAGGTTCAGTTCTTGCTGTGGTCAGGGACGTCCTCGACCTGCTCGACCGCGTGCGTGGCCCAAAGTTCATCCTCGCCCGCATCCGGCAGATCGCTGGATTTTTCATGCCGATGAATATGCCATTTGGCAATGAACAGGGCCGTGATCGGAGCGGTCAGGAACAAAAACAGCGTGATCAGCAGTTCATGCAGCGACAGTTTGCCTTCCAGCAGCACCGAATGAGCGATCGAGGCCAGCAAAACGCCGCCCACGCCCAGCGTCGTCGCCTTTGTCGGCGCGTGCAGTCGCGACATCGGGTCTTTCAGCTTGATCATGCCGAACGAGCCGACAAAGCCGAAAATGCCCGAGACAATCAGGAAAAAGGCGATGAACAGTTCGAAGATGAAAGTCATTCCGCCCTCACTCGATGATATTTCCGCGCAGCATGAAGCGCGCATAGGCCACGGTCGAAACGAAGCCCAGCATGGCGATGATCATTGCGGATTCGAAGAAAATCTCGGTTCCCAGGGCAAGGCCATACAGGATCATCAACGCAATCGTGTTGATCACCATCGTATCCAGCGCCAGAACGCGGGTCCCGACACCGTCGGCTGTGATGATCCGCCACAGACACATCATGATGGCGGCTCCGAAGCAGGCGAAGGTAAACCAGATCGCATAGTCCATGATCATTCGAAGATCTCCTTTAGCCTGCGTTCGTACCGGTCTTTGATCTGATCGCGAACTGCTTCGGGATCGGGCGCATCAAGGCAGTGAACCAGAAGGTTGTGCCCTTGCGCAGACAGATCGCAGCTGACCGTTCCCGGGGTCATGGTAATGGTTCCGGCCAGCACCGTGATTGCTTCGGGCGTGCGCAGCTCAAGCGGGATGCAGACCCAGTTCGGCTCTCGATCCGCGTCACGTTTCAGCAATATGATCCGCGCAACAGCGATGTTGGCGATGACGATATCCCACAGAACAACCAGCATGTATTCGACGATCATGGGCCAGTTGCGCAGCTTGGGGCGGTCGGGCCAATAGGGTTGGGTGATGAAGGGAATGATGATTCCCAGGATCAGACCAAACACCAGAGAGTTCAGCGAAGGCGAATTTGCCAGTAAAATCCAGACAAAAGTCAGCAGGACTGTCAGATGCGGGTGCGGAAATATCCTGTGAAGCAATCTGATCATTCGTCCGCTCCCAATACGGCTGAGATGTAGTCATCCGGCGTATACAATTGCGCGGCCGTCTTGCTGGCATATTGTAACGCGGGCCCCGCAAAGAAGGTCAACAGCACAAGTCCCGCGACGGTGCCGAACACTGCGGTAAAGGCGAGGCCAGGTTGCGGTTCAGGGGCGGGCAGAGCCACGACCTCTTCGTCGTTTTCGGGGTCGGGTTCGGTGTTGTGCTGGGCGTCGTGGCTTTTCCAGAAGATCATGGTTCCTGCGCGGGCTAGCCCGACAATTGTAATGAAGGAACCGATCAGGATCACGGCCCAGATCGCGTTGGCATCCGGCGCATCCCGGGCGGCGTCAAGCACCAGCAGCTTGCCGATGAAGCCGGACAGCGGCGGCATTCCGGCCAGAGCGATGGCTCCGACGAAGAACAGGGCTGAGATCAGGCCGCTCTGAGGCATGGGTTTGGAGGGCGAAATCGCGCCGCCCCTGCGCTGCATCACCAGATCAGCCACAAGGAACATCAGCGCCGTCGCCAGCGTCGAGTGGAAGATGTAGTACAGTGCCGCTGCCGCTGCGGTCTCGCTGAACAGCGAAATGGCAATCAGCAGAGTGCCCATTGAGGCGATGGCGCAGAACGCGACCATTCGGGCGATGTGCTTTGATCCCAGAATGCCAATCGCTCCAACAGCCAGGGTCACCAGCGCCGCGGGTTGCAGCCATGATCCGACAAGGCCCTGTGTCACCTCAACCTCGGGACCAAAGGCCAGCGTATACATCCGCAGGATCGAATAAGCCCCGACCTTGGTCATAATCGCAAACAGCGCTGCGACCGGCAGCGGGGCGTTGGCGTAGCTGGCAGGCAGCCAGAAATGCAACGGCAAGACGGCCGCTTTGATGCAGAACACCAGCAGCAGCAAAACAGCACCTACGCGCAAAAGGGCGGTATCCTCGGCCGGGATTTCCGCCACGCGCACCGCCATATCCGCCATGTTCAATGTCCCGGTCACCGCATAGAGCGTGCCGAGGGCAAACAGGAACAGAGTCGAGCCCAGCAGGTTATAGGCCACGTACTGCACACCGGCCTTGAGCCGCACCGCACCGCCACCATGGGTCATCAGACCATAAGACGCGATCAGCAGAACCTCGAAGAACACGAACAGGTTAAATGCGTCACCGGTCAGGAACGCGCCGCACACACCCATAAGCTGGAAGTGGAACAGGGCGTGAAAGTGTTTGCCGCGTTCATCCCAGCCCGAGGCAATGGCATACAGCACAATCGGCAGAGCCAACAGCGCCGTCAGCAGAACCATCATGGCCGAGAGCCGGTCCAGAACCATGACAATCCCGAACGGGGCGGGCCAGTCTCCGAGTTCATAAACCTGAATATCCCCGCCGGTGGCCTGTGCGGTGATGGTCAGGGCGACGCCCAGCAGGCCGACAACACCCGCGACCGAAAAGATGCGCTGCAGGTCCAGATGGTAACGCAGCACCATGATGATGAACGGGGCCAGGATCGCGGGCAGGACGATCGGCGCAACGATCCAGTGATTCATGCGTCTTCTCCCGAAGCGTCCGTGCTGTCGTGGGCGGCCATGTCGATATGGTCATCCTTGGCCGACAGATATGCGCTGAGCGCGATCATCACGATCACCGCCGTCATGCCGAACGAGATCACAATGGCAGTCAGCACCAGCGCCTGCGGCAGCGGATCGGTGTATGGCACGTCCTTGTACTTGTTCAGAACGGCGGGCGCGTCCAGGGCGAGCCGCCCGGTGGCGAACAGGAAAACGTTCACCGCATAGGTGATCAGAGACAGGCCCAGAATGACGGGGAACGTACGGCGGCGCAGGATCAGGAAAATCCCGGCGGCGGTCATCACGCCCACGGCAGAGGCTACAAGCGCTTCCATCAGGCCGGCTCCTTCTCGTTGTCTTCTTCTGGCGGATCATCCCGCAGCGGATTGATGTCCATCGGGAATTCCTGTGCCATGCCCGGTTGCCATGCAAAGCGCGACAGGCTGTCCAGCGCAAGCATCACCGCACCCAGAACAGCAAGGAATACGCCGGTATCGAACAGGATTGCGGTGGCCCATTCAAACTCTTCTAGCGGCGGCCAGTGAATATAGCCGAAATCGCTGGTCAGGAACGGGCGGTCATTGAACCACGCGCCAATCCCGGTGGCTGCCGCAATCAGGACACCCCAGCCGATTGTGCCGTGGTAATAGAACCGCTGCCGCTCAATCGCCCAGGTGTAGCCACTGGCCATGTACTGCATCAGGAAGGCAATCGCCACGATCAGACCCGCGATGAACCCGCCGCCCGGCTGGTTGTGGCCCCGGAAGAAGATATAAGCACCGACCATCAGCGCGATGGGCATCATCACGCGGGTCGCAACCACCATCATCAGCGGGTGTGAATCCCCCGACTGGGGCCAATGCGGTTTGCGGTTCAGAAGATACGCGCGCACGTTGCTGCCCAGCACGGATTCAGTCAGGGCAAAGATGATCAGCGCGGCGATGCCCAGAACGATGATCTCGCCAAACGTATCAAAGCCACGGAAATCCACGAGGATCACGTTCACGACGTTGGTGCCGCCGCCGCCTTTGTAAGAGTTGGCCAGATGGAATTCCGAGATTGTCGGGAAGGCGAAATCGCGCAACATCAGGGCATAGATCAGCGCACCCGTCCCGATCCCCGCGACCACCGAGATGGCTGCGTCGCGCCACCGCCGGGCGGCGCTGCTGTCCCAGGGTGTATCGGTAGGCAGGAAGTTCAGCGACAGCAGAAGCAGGATCATCGTCACCACCTCGACCGAGATCTGCGTCAGGGCCAGATCTGGCGCCGAGAGATAGTTGAAGGCCATCGAGACGATCAGGCCGACCACACCGATCAATACCAGCGACAGCAAACGGTTGCGGTGGAACCACATGATTGCGATCGTCGCGCCCACAAGACAGATCCAGCCAATGATCGGGATGATCGGGGCGGGCAGTGGAACACGCGTTTCGATCCCGATTGTACCGGTGTAATAGCCGTAATACCCAAGCCCGACCGTGAACACGATCATGATGGCCGCATAGCGGCTGAGAACGCCGTTATGCAGCCCGTCGGTGATCCAGCGGCTGAGTTGGGTCAGGGCGTGAATCACCGCCTCGAAGATCACCTTGGCCTCGGGGCGGGGCAGGGTGTTCCAGATCTGCTCGCCGCGTCTGTGCAGGGAAAGCAGGAACAGGCCGCCCAGCGTCGCAACCACTGACATATAAAGCGCCGGTGTGAAGCCGTGCCACAGTTTCAGCGAATAATAAGGCAGCTTTTCCCCACCAATGACCGCGCCTGCCACCACCGCGACCAGAGGGCCGACGATGGCTTTGGAATACAGCCCAATCAGGACGACCAGCACCACCAGGAACGCCGGAGCCAGCCACAGTCCGACAGGCGGGTCGTGCGGATGCGCGGGATACTCGGCACGTTTGGGGCCCAGGAAGACATGGCTGACAAAGCGGAAGGAATAGGCCGCTGAAAATAGTGCAGCCAAAACGGCAAGACCGGGAACCAGATAATGCGAATGCAGCCATGTGGTGTGGGTGGTTTCCTCAAGCATCATTTCCTTTGACAGGAACCCGTTCAGTGGCGGCAGACCTGCCATGGACAGCGCCGCGATAGTTCCGATGGTGAATGTGATCGGCATCAGATGCCGCAACCCGCCCAGTCGCTTGATGTCGCGGGTACCGGTTTCGTGGTCTACGATCCCGGCGGTCATAAACAGGGCGGCTTTGAACGTCGCGTGGTTGATGATGTGGAACACGGCCGCGACGGCGGCGAATTTGGTGCCAAAGCCCAGCAGCATGGTGACCAGTCCCAGATGCGACACGGTGGAAAAGGCCAGCAGCGCCTTGAGGTCGTCCTTGAACAGCGCGATCACTGCGCCAATCAGCATGGTGATCAGCCCCGTGGTGGCCACGATGTAGAACCACGCCTCGGTCCCCGCCAGCACCGGCCACATCCGCGCCATCAGGAACAGGCCCGCTTTCACCATGGTGGCCGAGTGCAGATAGGCCGATACCGGCGTAGGCGCGGCCATGGCGTGCGGCAGCCAGAAATGGAACGGGAATTGCGCCGATTTGGTGAAACAGCCCAGCAGGATCAGGATCAGCGCTGGCAGGTAATACGGCGAAGCCTGGATCAGCTCTTTGTTTTGCAGAATAACGCTCAGATCATAAGAGCCCACGATATTGCCCAGGATCAGCATGCCCGCGATCATCGCCAACCCGCCCGATCCGGTAACGGCCAACGCCATGCGCGCGCCTTGCCGTCCCTCGGGCAGGTGTTTCCAATAGCCGATTAGCAAGAATGAGCTGAGCGACGTAAGCTCCCAGAAAATAAGTAGAAGCAGGATGTTGTCCGACAGAACAA
Source organism: Ruegeria sp. AL1 (assembly GCF_056540905.1). Taxonomy (NCBI): domain Bacteria; kingdom Pseudomonadati; phylum Pseudomonadota; class Alphaproteobacteria; order Rhodobacterales; family Roseobacteraceae; genus Ruegeria; species Ruegeria sp. AL1. Next base: position 362,610 of record NZ_JBQFXP010000001.1, on the reverse strand, counting down.
TACCCACCATCGCGCCCTGAAACAGCAGCAGATAGGTATAAAACTGCCCCATCGGATCTTCGCGCGACAGGTAGAAGCGTGCGTACAGGATAATCAGCAAACCGATCCCGAGGATGAGCAGCGCAAACAGGAACCCAAGCCCGTCCAGCATGAAATTGGCGTTCAGGCCAAGGCCCGGTATCCAGTCGAACCGTGCGGTCACCACATCTCCGCGCATGACCGAGGGGATGTGGATGAACAAACCGGCCAGCGCCATAAATGTTGTCAGACCTGCTGCCGAGGCAGCTGCGTTTCGTCCTGCCCTGATCAGAAGGGCTGGAAAGACAGCGCCAAGAAAGGGAAGGGCCGCGATGAGGAATAGGGACAAGTGCGATACTCCGGTCTGGGCGGTCGATGTGATCCTGATTTTGTAAAGATAATTTTCTAACTGTCCAGATGTTGCAAGTGATCGCGCAAGCTCTAGAGCTCGGCGCCTGCAACATTTTCTTGCTGAAACCTGACATGATCTTGATCGATCTCTCCGTTTTTGAGGCACAAACCATCGCTTGGCTGTGCTAGAAATGCGGCGAGATGACAGGAGGACGCGGTTTGCCAAACAGGATTAATCGAACACGCCGGTGGATCGTGCTGGGCGGGGCCGCAGCCGTCGCCGGCGGCTTTGCAATCCGCGAATACCGTTTGATTCCGCCAGCCTATGCCGGTGGTCAGCTCAGAGTGCAAGATGCCCATGATGCAGCGGCCTCGGGTGACATCCTGCTGATCGACATCCGCACCCCGCGCGAGTGGCGCGCGTCCGGAGTGGGGGAAGGGGCCTATCCGCTGGATATGCGGCGCGATGACTTCGAAGAGGTTCTGTCTGATCTTGTCGACGGCAATCACGGCGCACCGGTTGCTTTGATCTGCGCGCGCGGCGTGCGGTCGGCCCGGATGAGCAATCGTCTGACGCAGGCCGGGTTCACCAATATCATTGATGTACCCGAAGGTATGTTGGGATCGGCGGCGGGGCCGGGCTGGGTTCGTTCCGGTTTGCCGGTGCGCGATTATGATGAGGCCTCGCAATGATCCGGGCTGTGTCTCTGGCGGCAGCCTTCGCCGTGACCGGTCAAGTGGGTCTGGCTGCTTGCGCCGACCAGGAGGGGATGTGCGAAACCGCGTCGGGGGGCTATCACATTGAATTGCCCGACGCCGACAAGCCGCCTCTGGTCGTGTTTCTGCACGGGTATGGCGGCACTGCGACCGGAACTTTGAAGAACCGTCGCATGGTCGCACCGTTGCTGGCGCGTGGCTATGCGGTGATGGCCCCCGAAGGGTCCGAGCGCAATGGTCGTCAAAGCTGGAACTTCTTTCCGGGCTGGGAAGGGCGGGATGAGACCGCCTTTTTGACCGAAGCCGTGCAGGATGCGTCGGACCGGTTTGGTATCGATCCTGATCGGGTTGTCCTGGGCGGGTTTTCGGCGGGCGCGTTCATGGTTTATTACCTCGCCTGTGCGGCCCCTGAAACCTTTTCGGCCTATGTGCCTGTATCAGGCGGGTTCTGGCGTCCCGACCCGCAAAGCTGCGATGGGCCGGTACGGATGTTCCACACGCATGGCTGGACGGATAACGTCGTTCCGCTGGAAGGACGTATCCTTGGTGGCGGACGTTTCCATCAGGGTGATATCTTTGCAGGGCTGGAAATCTGGCGCGTCGCCAATGAATGCGCCGACACCAAACCCAGTGGCTTTTCCACCACCGGCCAGTTCATGCGCCGGTACTGGGCCGGATGTGCAGAGGGCGGCGCGCTGGAATTTGCGCTGTTTCCGGGCGGTCACACGGTCCCCAAAGGCTGGTCGGACATGATGGTGGATTGGTACGAAGGTTTGCCGGGCGGTTAGGTCACTCGGCCGGGGTCATCACGCCTTTGCCCTCGATCAGGCGTTTCAATTCATCCCGATGACGACGGGCGGACCGGGTGATGGCGGGTTCACGCACGTCCTCTTTCATGCCCATCATACGCCGCGCAGGCCCGGATGAGACACCGCTGAGCGCCGAAAGCGGGATCGCCAGCGCCAGGCTGACGGCAATGGGCGCCAACCAGATTGATACCAGCCCCGACAGAATACCAACGCTCAGCGCAATGCCACTGACGGTTTCCAGAATGTGACACAGAACCAACGTGCGCAGGCTGTAGCTGCCGCCATCGCGTGCCTGCGGAGACCAGCCGTTTTGCACGCCAAATGCGGTGCGGAACACGGCGATCATCTGCTGGACCATCAGGATCGGGGCATAAAGGATCGACAGCAGGACCTCGGCCAGGAATGAGGTCAGGAACTTGCCACCGCCGCCAAACTCGGCATAACGCACCCCGCTCAGCGGCAGGGCCAGAACACCCAGCACCTTGGGGGCCAGCAGCATCGCATACATTACAAGAATGATCAGAACATGCCGGGTCTCTGACATCTCGGGCCATTGAGGGAACAGCGGGTTATCAGGGCTGAAATAATACAGGACCGAGGCGTCTTCGCCCTGACCGATCAGCGCCCACATCACCAGCAATGCAAACCACAGTGGGGACATCAGATAGCCGACTGCACCGTGGAACATGTGAAAACGCGACACGGCCCGGAACCCGGTCGAGCCCAGCAGCTTGAGATGTTGCAGATTGCCCTGACACCAGCGCCGGTCGCGCAAGGCGTGGTCGATCAACGTAGGCGGTGTTTCCTCGTAAGACCCGCGGATGCGCGGCAGAAAACGCACGCCCCAACCGGCGCGGCGCAGCAGGCCGGCCTCGACGAAATCATGGCTCATGATCAGCTTTTCCTGACCGCTGAACGAACGCAGCTTGGGAAGCCCGGCGCTTGAGGCAAAAGCCTGGGTGCGAATGATGGCGTTATGACCCCAATAGTTGCCCTCTTGCCCGCACCAGCGGGCCAGACCTTCGGCGAAGGCGATGCCATAGACACCATTGGCGAATTGCTGCATTCGAGCAAAGACCGATTGCGCGCCGATCAGTTGCGGGTAGCTTTGGATCAGCCCGGCACCGGGATCACGTGCCAGGGCGTCGGTCAGGCGGGTGATGGCACGACCGGTCATCAGGCTGTCGGCATCCAGCACCAGCATCGCGTCCCAATCGCCCCCCCACCGGCTGACCCAATCGGCGATATTGCCAACCTTGCGGTCGGTGTTTTCTTCGCGCCTGCGGTAGTACAGCTCCAGTCCGGGCGCGAGTGTGGTGCGCAAAGCCTCGATACTGGCCTGTTCCTGCGCGGCGATTTCAGGATCGCGCGTATCGGACAGGATGAACATGGCATAGTGGTGCTGACCGCCGCGCCTTTGCAGGTCCTCCAGCATGGTGCGGGCGTTGCCCAGAACGTTCCATGGCACCTCGTTATAGACCGGCATCAGCAGGGCAACCCGCAGAGGCTGCGCGCGGCCCTGACGCTTGGGCGGTTCTTGGCGGGACAGGGACGCCATGCCCAGCAACACGGTGCAGACCGTGAAGGATATCCAGAAGAAGTTGAACGAGATCAGCGCCAGCAGGATGCCTTCGACAAGGTTGATCCCTTCGGCCCCGAACCAATCTGACATAACCCAAAGCAACCCCAGCGTGGCCACCATCGCGGGCGAAAACGCCAGCGTGCGCCAGAATCCGGCTGAGGCGCGCTTGCCTTGCGGGACCTGTGCATCGCGAAAACCGGCACTGAAGTTTTGCGCGGGCATCGCCAGAGGGGCCTCGGGCGGCATGATATGCAAATCGCGGCTCATGTGGTCCAACGGTAAAGCCAGACTTCGGATGCAGGTTGTCTGTCCTTCAACAACTGCGCGCGCAGCTCGACATGGTTGCGGTCGCCGGGTTGGAAGGAAAAAGCCAGACGCATACCACCGGTGTCGGGGTTGCGTTGCAGAACACCATCCGAGGTCTCGGCATGGGGCGAGTCGACAAAGATGGTCAGCGCTTCGAGGTCGTCGAACAGGTCGCTGTCTTCAAAGTCGATGACGGCCAGTCGACCCTCACCAAAGGTGTTTTCGCCCATTGCGGTGTTGATCACGCGCGGCATCGGCGTGCGTTGCGGTTCTTCGCCCCAGATCAGACGGTAAGACAGATCGACCTGACTGCCCGCCGCATAGGGTTCCGCGGGGCGCCAATACGCGACGATATTGTCATAGATTTCCTGATCGGCGGGAATTTCCACCAGCGTGACGGTGCCTTTGCCCCAATCGCCATTGGGTTCGACCCACAGGCCGGGGCGCTTGTGGTAGTTCGCCTCAAGATCGGCATAGTCCGAGAACTTGCGTTTCCGCTGCATCAGGCCGAACCCGCGTGGGTTCAGGTCGACAAACGAGGAAATCTGCAGTCGGGTCGGGTTGGCCAGCGGACGCCACAGCACTTCTCCGGCCCCGTTGCGGATGAGCAGCCCGTCGCTGTCATGCACGGCGGGGCGGAAATCGTCGAACCGGCTGTGGTTGGTCTGGTCGAACAGGAACATCGAGGTGCCGGGCGCGATGCCCACATGAGGCAATTCTTCGCGGGGGAACAACGTGGCCTCGACATCCATGATGCAATCCGCACCCGCTGTGACATTGAACCGATACGCTCCGGTCACGCTGGGGCTGTCCATCAGGGCGTGGACGACCATGTCGCGCTGACCCGGTTTGGGACGTTCCAGCCAGAAACGGATGAATTCGGGGAATTCCTCACCATCCGGGTCGCCGGTTTTCAACGCCAGACCGCGCGCGGACAGCCCGTAAACTTCGTGTAGTCCAATGGCGCGGAAATAGCTGGCCCCCTGCCAGACGCAGAATTCATCGGTCTTGCCGGGACGGTGCATTTCAGTGCGCAGGCGCAGGCCGGAAAAGCCCAGCGTGTCGTCGATGGGCAGTTGAGGCACGTCCTCGGACTTGTCGAACATGGACAAGTCAAAGCTGACAGGCGTGGTCATCCCGTCCTCGACCGTCGAGACTTTGACGGTGCGCGGGAAGTACAGGCCGGGAGTGAAGAAATCGACGTTGAAGGGTGTCTCGGTCTCGTACCACAGCGCGCGGTCAAGCCGGAACCGGATCGAGCGGTACTGCTGATACGTCAGGTCCTGCCATTCCTGCGGGACCATTTCGCGCTCGGCATAGGGTCGGCTGGCCATGTCGCGGGCCAGCGCAATCACGTCGTTACGGTCAAAGGGGACCTCGCCGCCGACGGCGAACGTGGCCGGAGCAAAGGCAAGGGCCGAGGTGGATGCCAGAAATGCGCGTCGTGTAAAATTCATTTCTTCGATTTCCAGGGATGAGACTTAAACCACGCGGCCAGATAGGCCACGCCGATGATCATGGCAAAGCCAATCATGTTGGCGATGAAAACACTGGCAACATCCCGCCCACTCAGATCCAGTCCAACACCGATAAGCCGTGCTGCTGCCATGGAAAATACGAACACCGCCAGTGATTGCTGACCCACTTTGGTGATCACTGTCAGCAGGAACTGCCAGACCCGCGCTGCCGCGCCGTGGCCGGTGGCGATCAGGCGGTGGCCGTGTTCACCTGCCACAACCCAGCCCAGATAAGCCAGCGACAGGAAGTGAATATAGCGGAACAGGCCAAAGTCGGATTTGTTGCGGAACTCCTTGGTGACGGGCCAGACCTTGCGGATTTCATCGGCGAGATCCGGAAATCCCGCGTTGATCCAGGTGAACACTTTCCAGGACCCGAAGGGCATCGACAGGATCAGAAACAGCGCTGCGGCCCAAATCAGGGTTTTCGACACTGGCGGTGCCGGAATCCAGCCCCGCATGAAGGCGAAGCCCGTGAAGAACAATAACTGCCAGCCAAAGGGGTTGAAGAACCATTGCCGTTCCGACCAGGGCTCGGCCGGAAGATCAAGGTAGTCGAACTGCGCGATCAGCCAGATCGTGACCGAGGCCGCAGCCACCGCCCAGAAGCCTATGCGATGCAAGCCCATGAAAAGGGGCATCATCGCCAGAACCACCAGATACATCGGCAGGATGTCAAAATAGTTCGGCACATAGGTCAGGGTGAACAGGCCAACGATCTGCGGGGCAGGGTCATTGAAAAAATGCTGCAGGTTCAGGGACGAGATATAGGTTTTCTCAAACAATCCCGTCTGGTCCAGCGCGGCCATCGACATGGCCACAAAGAAGAACAGGCAGATATGCGCCCAATAGACCTGCCAGATGCGGAAGGCCACACGTGCGGTTCCCAGCAACCACCCCCTGCGGGCAAACGCGCCGCCAAACGCAATGGCCGAGGCCATGCCCGAGCAGAACACAAAAATCTCGGTCGCGTCCGAGAAACCGAACCGTGCCGGTATCCACTTGGCCCATGGGTCGTTCGGAATGTGGGCAATCAGGATGATGAACATCGCGATGCCTCGATAAAAATCCAGACGAGGGTCGCGCGTGCGGGCAGGGGTGGCCGCCGAGGCCGCCACCGGTGCAAAATCAGAAGCGGGCGATGCAGTCGCCATACGAGTTCTGTCCTTCTTAGTCTTTTTGTTATTCGGCGGGGACGCTTTGCGCGCCTCCGCTGTCGCGGGCCGCGGCTATCAGTTCGCGGCGCGCCAGGGCATAGTTGTCCTCACCACCCGCGCGCTTGGCACGGCGGTCGTCCAGGATGCGTTCGACATCATGCAGACGCCCTGCACGCAGACCGGAATCGATGGTGATGCGCTCAAAAACATCGCGCTGGGCGTGGCTGCCACCGGCCAGTTGCATCGATCCGCGAGCAGCGGACAGGTGGGTGAAGGCAGTGTCATACTGGCCGTCGCCGAAGGCCTCAAGCCCCCGGGCCGCAGCCAGACCCGGATCGGCCATGCGGCGGGCAGTGTCGTCCTTGGACTGTTGCGCATCCTTGTGGATACGACCCAGCATTCGGGCGGTGGCATCGGGGCGGTTATCGCCGGTCAGGGCCAGCAGATAGTGCAGGTCGGCAAAGATCAGGCAGCCATCCTCGGTCCGGGCGGCGCTGAGGTCCGCCAGCTCTTCCCAGCGGTCACCCACATTCACGCCTTCCAGTTCTAGCCGTGACAACAACGAGGTCGCGTTCGAGATGTCGCGGTAATCGCCGGTCTTGTCCTTCCGGATCTGGTGATCATACAGCTCCATCACCTGATCGACCTGACCCAGATCCAGATGCATCAGGGCCTTGTGCCACCAGACATGATAGCGGAAGTTGTTGCAATGCGCCCAGGCCTGTTCCCGGCCCGACAGCCAGTCCAGACCCTGCGCGGCGTTGCCGGTCATGTCATGCACATGCGCCACGGCGTGAAGACCCCAGGCATCGTCCGAAGCCATCCACAGCGCCTGACGGCCTGCAATCTCGGCCTTCTCGTAAGCGCCGGTTTCCTCAAGCGCAAACGCGTGGCATCCCAGCAAATACCCGCGCCCGGCATGATCGGGCGCATAGGCGGGCATCACGCGCTCGATCGAGCGGCGCATGCCTTGCGCGTCCCCCAGTACGAACCGGGTGGCATGGCTAAGTTTCATCGCAAGCGAATCCTGCGGATGATCGCGCAGGATTGCTTCGAATTTCTGAACCGCCTGGCTCTGTTGACCGGCCAGCCACAAAGACAGCGCATCGACATACAGCCGCTCGCGCGCCGAAATCGACTGACGCTCCATCGCAGCGTTGGCAGCGGCGAGGGAGTCGACGGCCACATAGATCATCTCGCGACGGCCCAGAAGTACCATGAACAGGCCTTTGACCGCATGACCCAACGCAAAGTCGGGCTCAAGCTCCAGCACCTTTCCCAGATGTTGAGGCGTGACCGCTGCATGCGCCATGAACCCGAGCAGAACACCGTTCCACGCCTCGACACTCGTCGTTTGGCTGATGGTGTTCATCTGTCCAAAAACGTCTTGTTTCATGCTCGAGGTCCATTCCACTTGCGGTTTTTTACAATATTCGACTTATCAGAGACTCTAGCGGGGTCGTATCAGTATCGACCTTGCTCTCGAATTGGTGAAAGCATGTGTGTGCAAAACGTGAAAAAAACCGCCGATTCAACGGCATGTTTCAGCAACATGCCGCCGAATTAGGCAGAGTGTTTCAATCTTCAAACGGGTTTTCGGCGCTTAGAACGGCCTTGGTGTCGGCCCCAAAGACGGGTGGTGCGGTGCGATATGTTACCGGTGTGCGCGACAGTTTGAGAGGATTCCCGATCAGCTGAACTTTGGCCGGTGCGGCCTGCATTGCGATCTGCATCTGGCGCGCGGCAACCTGATCGGTCGCAAAGACCTGATCAACGGTTTGAACCGGACCTACTGGGACTTTGCGGGATTCCAGTTCGGAAATGACGCTGGACGTATCGTAAGCCTTTACCGCCGGACGCAAAACTGCATTCAGAGCGTCGCGGTTTTCCAGCCGAGCCGGGTTGGTTGCAAACCGGGCGTCTTCGGCCAGGTCCGGACGCCCGATAAAGTCGCAAAAACGGGAGAACTGGCTGTCGTTGCCGACCGCAAGGATCACGTGACCGTCCGCTGTTTCATAGACATCATATGGGACAATGTTGGGATGGCCATTGCCCCGGCGCTGCGGGACATGGCCCGAGGTCAGGTAATTCACGCCCTCGTTGATCAGCCACGCAACCTGCGCATCAACCAGCGCCAGATCGATCTGCTGGCCTTCTCCGGTCTGGTCCCGGTGACGCAGCGCGGCCAGAATGCCGACGCTTGCATACATGCCGCACATGACATCCGCGATGCCCACGCCCACTTTCATCGGTGCACCGTCAGGGTCGCCGGTCAGGGACATGATGCCGCCATAGCCCTGCGCCATAAGGTCATAACCCGGTTTTGACGCGTTTGGCCCGTCTTGCCCGTAGCCCGAGATCGAACAATAGACGAGGCCGGGATACGCTTGCGACAGGGATTCGTAATCCAACCCGTATTTGGCCAGGCCACCGGGTTTGAAATTCTCGATCAGAATATCGGCGTGCCCGGCCAGCCGCCGGATTTCGGCCTGACCTTCGGCAGTGGTTATATCGATGGCCACCGATTTCTTGTTACGGTTGGCCGACATGAAATAAGCACTGAGGTCCGACGGGTTCCCATCAGCATCCGTCACGTAGGGCGGTCCCCATTGCCGGGTATCGTCGCCACCTGTCGCCGGGTTTTCGATCTTGATGACGCTGGCGCCCAGATCCCCCAGCAACTGCGTGCAGGTCGGCCCGGCAAGAATCCGCGACAGGTCGAGTACCTTGACGCCCTTCAACGGCCCCTCAGATCCGGCCATCATAACCTCCACGGTCGATTTCAGCGGCAATGACGGTGAAATTATCTGCAGATACAGCAGCTTTCAACGCGGCACGCAACTCGTCACGGTTGCGCACGGTGTGGCCGTTCCCACCAAAGGCGCGGCCCATCGCGGCAAAGTCGTGGCGGTCGAAATCCACACCTGTGTTGCCCATCTGGCGCTGGCGCTGTTTCAGCTCGATCAGCGCAAGGCTGGCGTCGACAAAAACCAGAAAGATCGGGTTGCCGCCCATCTCGGCGGCGGTCGAAAGCTCGCCCGCGACCATCAGGAAACCGGCATCGCCTGAAAAGCTGATCACCGGGCGGTTCGGCTCGGCCAGTTTCAATCCGATGGCCATTGGCACGGCGCAACCCATGGTACACAGCGCCGAGGACTGGATCAGCCCGCGTTCTTCGGTACACGCCCACATCTGGCTCAGCAAAATGCGGTGTGCGCCGCTGTCGGCTGTGGCCAGCGTGTCGGATGGAAGCACGGCGCGGGTTTCTGCGATCACGGCGGCGGGGCCCCAGCCCTCATCGGTCGGGAACGCCCGGGCGAGTGCGGCTTTGACCAGTGCAGGTTCACCACCGGGCCATGTTGTGCGGGCAGCGTTGCCTTTGGCGATGGCCTCAAGCGTGGCCCCGGTATGCGCCACCAGATTCAAGCCCGCCTGATGCATATAATGGTCGTTGGGCACAGCCGAGATATCGATGACCCGCTTTTCGTCGGGGTCCCAGATTTCGCGCCAGCCGGGACGCATCTCGATCGGGTCATATCCCAGACACAAAACCAGATCGGATTGCTCGACCAGTGGCACCAGATGTTTGTCAGCCAGCGGAGAAAGCCCGGCACCGCCAAGACATAGCGGATGATCCTCAGATACAACGCCTTTGGCTTTGTAGGTGGTCACAAAGGGAATATTGAAATGTTCCAGAAACGCCTGCACCACGTTACGCGACTCGTCATACAAGACATCCAAACCGACAATCGCGATGGGACGTTCTGCTTCGGAGACCCAGCGGCGGGCCTTTTCGACACAGTTCCCCTCGGGTGCGACGGCGGCAATCATGGCGCGGCGGCGTGGTTTCACACCGGACACACGCGTGTCGGCAACCGAGATCGGCACGTCGATATGCACCGGGCCGGGGCGCGGCTGGTTGGCCAGTGTAACCGCCTTATCCGCCACGATATCCGCACCCTTGGCGGTCAGCGTAAACGTTCCCTTGGTGATCGAACGAAAGACCTGTGCATGATCCATGACCTGATGCGTATAGGTCAGTGCCTCATCCGCATCCACGCAGCCGGTCAGCACGATCATCGGCACCCGGTCCTGCAACGCGTTGGCCACCACGTTGATCCCGTTCATCGCACCGGGGCCAAGCGTGGCCACCAGTATCGCGGGCGCGCCATCGCGGTGGTGCACAGCCTCGGCCATGAACCCGGCGGCGTTTTCATGTTTGGTCAGGTGGAAGGTGATCCCGGCCTGCTCCAGCGCGTCGACCAATGTCAGGACCTCGCCCCCGGGCATGCCGAAGGCGTGGCGACACCCGGCCTCGTACAGGCGTTGGGCCAGAAGATCCGCAGCGCGCGGCGAGAGGTCCTGCATCAGTTATGCTCCGAGAAAGTGTTTCACAGCAGATTGCGGAGGACCGTCCCGGACGCAAGGCGGATCACGCCAGTGTGACTATTTGACTGCCGTTTCAGCTATCGTTTGAAATTTGCCGTCCAGTTCTTCCGCTATATCCCGCAGGGGTTCCCCGCCTTCAGGGACATAGGGCGCAAAGACGAAGCTTGGAGTCTTGTAGGACAAAGTGGCTGTGCCATTGTCATTTTCGGTCACGTAAAAGCGGATTGGAGCCTCGATCATCGCGTTCACCGAGGTTTCCAGCACCCGAACAGCGTAATCGTTATTGAAAACGCCGATCACCCGGTTGCCAGGAATGGTGATGCCACGCGACGCGGCGGCTTTGGTCGGGCCGGCCTGCGTGACCACGATCAGGCCGTTCGCCTTGACCGCAGCCCGCGTGTCCGCGACCAGTTGGTCATAAGACTTGTCGGTCGGATAGGAGGCCCAGCCTGACAGTGGCTGTTGTGCCGAGGCGGGCAGGGCCAGCAAGGCAAGTGCGATCGAAAGTGCTTTCATCTGTTGGCCCTCCTGTGACGGTCAGCTGAGTGATGACAGAAAAGCGATGAAACCGGGCTCACAATCTCGTGGGAGGTATAGGGGTTTTGGTGTTTAGCCCGCGCTTGCCCGTTTGCGCAGCAGATAAATGTCCATGATCCAGCCGTGATCAGCCCGCGCCTGGGCCCGAGACTCGACAATCTGCCGAGCCATGTCGGCGAGAGGGCCTTTGATCAGGATTTCCTCTTTCATGCCCACATAAGCGCCCCACCAGATGTCATAATCCGCCATCTCAAGGCTCTGGAATGAACATTCGCCATCCAGCATGACCGCCACGGTCGAGGCCGCATCGGGCCAGCCTTCGTCGCGGATGCGCCGTCCGGTTGTGACGACATACGGAGCGCCCAGATCGTTGATTGGGATGGCATGAGCTGCCGTCAGCGCCTGCAGCGCGGTGATGCCCGGAATCACCTGGGTTTGAGGGTGCGGGTCAAGCCTGGCGGCGATGCGAAGGGAACTGTCATAAAGCGAGGGGTCCCCCCAGATCAGCAGTGCGACATGGCGTGCGTCGGGATGCGCATCAATCGCCTCGCGCCAGCGCAGTGCGATGGCGTCATGCCAGTCATCCACACCGGGCAGATAACCATCATCCGCGCGTCGCTTGGGGATGTCGAAATAGGTGATCTCGGGTGTGGTGTCGGTGACCTGCGAGATGATCTGTTCACGCAGGCCTGCCAGATCAGCCTTGTTTTCGCCCTTGCGCGGGATCAGGATCAGGTCAGCCGCGCGGATCGCCTGCACGCCCTGCAAGGTTATGTGATCGGGATTGCCGGTGCCGATACCAATCAGCGTCAGGTCAAACATCGTCGAACTCTGCCAATGGACCATAAAGGATCAGGGCTGGGGCGGTTCCGATCTCGGATTGCAGCTCTTTCGACAGGGTCCCGATGGTGGAACGATGCAGCGTCTGATCCGGTGTCGATACGGATTCGGCCATCAGCGCTGGCGTATCCAGGGACAAGCCATGGGCATGCAGCGCCTCGACCAGCAGGGGGAAGGTGCGTTTGCCCATGAACACCACCGTGGTCGCCCCGGGATCTGCCAGCGCAGGCAGGTTCAGGTCGGTGGGCAGCTTGCCGCTGACGTCGTGCCCAGTGACAAACTGTACCCGCCGCGCCGTGAGGCGCCGGGTCAGCGGGATCCCCGCCGCAGCGGCCGCTGCGATGGCCGAGGGGATGCCCGGAATGATCTCATACTCGATTCCGGCAGCCCGCAGCGCGACCAGCTCTTCTTCAAGCCGTCCGAACATGCCGCCATCGCCGGATTTCAGCCGCACGACATGCTGACCGGTCTGAGCATATTCGACCAGCAACCGGCTGACATGATCCTGTTTGGGCGAGGGACGACCAGCCCGTTTGCCAACGCCCACCAGATCGGCGTCGTCGCGCGCATGGGTCAGGATCGGCCCGCTGCTGAGGTCGTCGAACAGCACCGCATCGGCCTTCTGCATTCTGTCCACGGCTTTCAGTGTCAGCAATTCCGGGTCGCCGGGACCGGAGCCAATGAATGAGACAAACCCGTTCATGCCGAGGCCTCTGCGATCAGGTGGAAGAACGTGCCGGTCACCTGACCACGCACCGATCCGGTCTGCGGCCCTTCGGCGCCTTCGGCGTCGAAAACACGTGCGAGTGGAGCATCGGGTTGCTCGATGATCGATGAATAATGGAATTCATGCCCGCGCAAAGCTGCCCCTTCGGCAAATCCGGGCATCTGCGTCAGCAGTTCCGCCCGACGATAACCCAGATTGAACTTGCGCTTCTGGTACGAGGTCACCAAGCCGAGCAGCCCCGCCATCTGGTGCTGAACACCATCCTTATCGATCAGAGCTTGCCCCAGTGCCATGTAGCCGCCACATTCGCCATGCACAGGTTTGGTCTCTGCATGTTTACGCAGTCCCGCCAAAAACGTTCCCGAGGCGGCTAGCGTCCCGGCATGTAATTCAGGATAACCGCCCGGCAACCAGACCAGATCGGCATCTTGCGCAGGTGCCTCATCAGCCAATGGCGAGAACGGTAGGATTTCAGCACCTGCCTTTCGCCAACCTTCCAGCAAATGCGGATAGGTAAACGAAAACGCCGCATCCCGGGCCAAGGCGATCCGCTGGGCCGGAGGCCGCGGCAGCGCGGCTGACGATGGCCCGTTCGGGCCTGAGGAGGCCGCCTTTTTGATCGCCTCAAGATCGACATGCTTGCGCAAAAACGCGGCATAGCCGACAATCGCGCTTTCCAGATCAGGGTGCTCGACCGCCTGGATCAGACCCAGATGCCGTTCGGGCAGAGTCAGGTCTCCGCGCCGGGGCAGCACGCCCAGAACCGGCAGGCCCGCGCGCTCCATCCCCAACCGCGTCAGCCGCTCATGCCGGGGGCTGGCACAGCGGTTCAGGATCACACCGGCAAAGGGCAGGTCGGGATTGTACATCCTGAACCCCAGCGCGGTGGCGGCCGCCGATTGCGCCTGACCGCCCACATCCAGCACCAGAACCACCGGCCAGCCCATCCTCAGCGCGGTTTCGGCGCTGGAGCCATGACCTAATTCTCCGGGTTTGGCCACGCCGTCAAACAAGCCCATCGAGCCTTCGGCGACGACAATGTCCGCACCATCCGCCTGTTCGGAAATCGCGTTCAGCAATGGATCGCCCATCGCCCAACTGTCCAGATTGAACGACGCCCGCCCCGCCGCAGCGCGGTGAAAGGCCGGGTCGATGTAGTCCGGCCCACTCTTGAATGGCTGCACCGTCAACCCGTCCTCGGCCAGAGCTCGCAGCAGGCCCAGCATCACGGTGGTCTTGCCGGTCCCTGAAGAGGGGGCCGAAATCAGAAGGCCGGGGGGATTAGTCATCACCATGGCTCCAGCTTGACCAAGGGCTATCGGCGCTTTGCGGGCGATAGCGGCGGTCATAATCCTTGGAATACAAGCAGCTTTCGTCGAACCCTTCGCCTGCCAGCGCCGGGCCGACCATAATCAACGCCGTGCGCGAAATGCTGTCGTCCAAAGCATCCTTCAGCGTCGCCAGCGTTGCGCGGATGATCCGCTCATCCGGCCAGCTGGCACGATAGACGACAGCGACCGGGCAGTCGGCCCCGTAAGCCGGAACCAGATCGTCAATGACCTTGTCCAGATTGCCAATCGACAGGTGAATGGCCAGCGTTGCGCCGGTGCGGGCGAAATTTTCAAGCGTTTCGCCTTCGGGCATCGAGGATGCGCGCCCCGGTGTGCGGGTCAGCACCACCGATTGCGCCAGCCCCGGCAAGGTCAGCTCGGTGCCCAAGGCCGCTGCGGCAGCGGCAAAGGACGGAACACCGGGGGTCACGCTGACCGGGATGCCCATCTCTTTCAGCCGACGGATTTGTTCGCCCATCGCCGACCAGACGGACAGGTCGCCCGAGTGCAGGCGGGCCACATCCTGACCGGCCTTATGCGCGGTCTCAATTTCGGCCATGATCTGATCCAGATCCATAGGAGCAGTGTTGATGATCTTTGCGCCCTCGGGGCAATGGCTCAGAATCTCCTCGGGCACCAGCGAGCCCGCGTACAAACACACAGGGCAGGAGGCGATGATATCGCGCCCGCGCAGGGTCAGCAGATCGGCAGCGCCGGGTCCGGCGCCAATGAAATGAACGGTCATGATTGTCCTCCGATGGCGATGGCGCAGGTGGCCAGCCGGTCGTGTGATATCTGTCGTGGGGCGAGCAGCCGCGCACCCGGTCCGGCGGTGGCCAGAGCAGATGCTTCGGCCACGCTGCCGGTGCCATAGGTCGCCCGGCTGCGGTTCGAGCATGTGAGGATTCGCTGCCCGGCCAGATCGGCGGCGGCAACGAACTGCAATGGCACCGGCAGGTCTTCGGCAAAGGCGACAAGCGCGGGATGCCCTTCTTTGTCCGCCACGGTTGCCAGTGCCTCGACCTTATGTCCTGCCGATGCGGCGCGGTATGCGGCGCGCAGGCTCTCCGCTGTTGCGGCTGATGAAAATCCGATCCCGGCAACGATCATAGCGTCACGCTCCACTGCACGACCGGATAGGCCGATTTCCAGCCACGGCGCGGACCCAGAGGCGCGGACTGCGCCAGTTCGATGCGCAATAGGTCTCCGCCCAGTTCTTCGTGCCAGCTGGCCAGCAAGGACTCGCTTTCCAGAGTCACCGCATTCGCGACCAACCGTGTTCCGGCGGGCAGGGCATCGCGCAGCCATTCGAGCAGGTTGGCGCTGAGCCCACCTCCGATGAATACGACATTCGGCAAGGGCAGACCCGACAACGCATCCGGGGCAGTGCCGTGCACGACGTTCAGGCGGTCTTGTCCCAGAACGTCGGCATTCCGTCGAATACGCTCGGCGCGATCCTCGCGTGGTTCGATGGTCGTGGCTGTCAGCGTCGGATCACACATCAGCCATTCGATGCTGATCGATCCGGTGCCGCCGCCGATATCCCAAAGATGCTCACCCCGTTGCGGAGCCAGCGCCGACAGGGTCAACGCCCGGATCGGGCGTTTGGTAATCTGACCGTCGGTTTCAAATATCTCATCCGGCTTGCCGGACGCTTTGGGCAGCGCGCGGCCCTCGCCCGCCACCTCAAGCGCGACGCAGACCGGGTGATCGTACGTACCCAGCAGCGCCTCGGTCAGCGACACCGAGCGGGCGCGTTCGCGGGGGCCGCCGAGGGCCTCCATCACATGCAGCTTTGTGTCAGCAAAGCCTGTTTCGGTCAGGTAAGACGCAAGTTCGGCCACCGCCGCGCCATTGCGCAGCAGGATGATGGCGCGCAGGCCCGGCGACAGGTGCGGGCGCAGCCGGGTCAGCGGGGCCGCATGCAACCCGAAGGTCTGGGTGCTTTCCAGCGGCCAGCCCAGACGCGCGGCGGCCAGCGAAAAGGTCGACTGGCCGGGCAGTGCGGTCCACTCCCCGACCTCGAAATTCCGTGCAATTACCGACCCCACACCGAACCAGAACGGATCGCCCGAGGCCAGAACCACACTCGTCCGCCCGCGCTGCTGTTGCAGCAGGGGCAACCCCTCCGAGAAGGGCGCCGGCCATTCGATCCGCTCGGCCCTTGTTTCAGGTAATAACGAAAGGTGACGGGGCGGCCCCATCACGACCTCGGCCCGGTCCAGCACTTGACGGCTGGCAGGGGACAGGCCATCAAGCCCATCTTCGCCCAAACCCAGAACGGTCAGCCACGGAGCGTCAGACATGCCAAACCTCCTGATCGTCAATGTGCTTGTTCTGGGCGGCACGACCGAGGCAAACGCGCTGGCCAAAACCCTTGCTGAACAGGGCGTTACGGCGGTATATTCCTATGCGGGCCGTGTGGAGAACCCGCGTCCGCAACCACTGCCGACCCGCGTTGGCGGGTTCGGAGGTCCACAGGGTCTGGTCCGCTATATCCGCGAAAACGGAATTACCCATGTGGTCGATGCCACCCATCCCTTTGCAGCGCAGATGAGCCGAAATGCGATTGAGGCCTGCCGAGAAATGCAGACCCCGCTGGCTGCCTTGACGCGGGCGGCGTGGGCCGCGCAACCCGGCGACGTATGGCGGTACGTGCCGGATGTCGCTGCAGCCGTCGAGGCACTGTCGTGCGCCCCGCAGCGGGTGTTCCTCGCCGTGGGGCGCATGCATCTTGAGGACTTCGCCGCCCAGCCCCAGCATCATTACCTGCTGCGGCTGGTGGACGAGCCCGACGCATTGCCCCAGCCGAATGCCGAGGTCGTCGTGGCCCGAGGCCCCTTCACCGAAGCCGACGACCGCGCTTTGATGCAACGGCACGGCACGCAACTGGTCGTCTCCAAGAATGCGGGTGGCACCGGCGCGCGGGCCAAGCTGGACGCCGCGCGGACGCTGGGGGTGCCGGTGCTGATGATCGACCGACCGGCCTTGCCGCAGCGGACCGAACTGGAAAGCGTGGCGCAGGTTCTGGACTGGCTCGCTCATTCCGGAGTGAACCTCGGGGTGTAGACGATCGGGGGACCGTCGCGCTCGATCACACGGGTCAGGGATGACCCGACGATGACCACCGTCTGCATGTCCGCCATCTCGGGTGTTGCCTCGGCCAGCGTTGAAATCCGGATCGCCTCTTCCGGGCGCGAGACCGCGCGGGCGAACAGGATCAACCGTTCGGGCTCACATTCCTCACGCAGGATTTCCAGCGTCTTGACAAACCCTTCTGGGCGGGACTTCGAGCGAGGGTTGTAGAAGGCCATCGAGAAATCTGCTTGCGCCGCCAGCCGCAGCCGTTTTTCAATCAGCGACCATGGCTTTAGGTTATCGCTGAGGTTGATCGCGCAGAAATCATGCCCCATCGGAGCGCCAACACGGGCGGATGCCGCCAGCATCGCGGTGATGCCCGGCAGAACGTCGATCTGAAGATCACGCCATTCGGTGGGGCCGTTCTCCAGCGCCTCGAACACTGCCGCCGCCATCGCAAACACGCCCGGATCACCCGAGGAAACGACAACCACCCGCTTGCCCTCAGCCGCCATCTGCAACGCGTGTTCAGAACGGTCAATCTCAACCCGGTTGTCACTGGCATGGAGCGTCAGCCCGTCACGCTCGGCCACGCGGGCGACATAGGGGATGTAGCCGACCACATCTGTGGCCTCAGCCAGCGCCGCCGTGACTTCGGGCGTCACAAGCGCCTCATCGCCCGGCCCAAGCCCTGCGATCTTGACCCAGCCGCTCATGGTCGCCGTCCCTGACCGTGGACGATGATGATCGAGAAATAGGGGGTAACCTTGTCGCAGGCCTCGGATAGTTTGGTCACCGTCTGGTTGGGCATTTGGGCGAATTCCACGATCCACGCGCGATCATACAGCCCTGCGGTTTTCAGCGCCCGTTTCACCTTGTCGATATTGCGCCCGATTTTCATCACAACCAACGCGTCGGTTTGCGCCATCCGCTCGGCCAGAGTGTCCTCGGGCAGGGTGCCAACCAGCACCGTCAGCACATCGTCGCCCCATGTGATCGGATCGCCAGTGGCGGTCCATGCGCCGGACATGCCGGTGATTGCGGGCACGACCTCGACGTTAGTTTCGTCGCGCAAGCGGCTGTAAAGATGCATGAAAGAGCCGTAGAAGAACGGATCTCCCTCACACAGAACCACGACGTCCTCACCCTGTTCAGACAGCGCCTTCAGATGCGCGGCGCAGTCCTGATAGAAGGCCGAGAGCAGCTCGTTATAGCGTGGATCGCTCAGGGGGATTTCGGTGGTGACCGGATATTCCATTGCGAACTCGACCGCGTCGCCGGGGATCATGCCATTGACGATCTTACGCGCCTGACCGCTGCGGCCGGGTTTGCGGAAGAACGCCACATGCCGCGCGTTGCGCAGCAGGCGGTTGGCCCGGACGCTCATCAGATCCGGGTCACCGGGGCCGAGGCCCAATCCGTATATCTTGCCCGCGCTCATTCCGCGCGGCTCGCGATGGCGTTGACGGCGGCCACGGTGATGGCGCTGCCGCCCAGACGGCCTTTGACGATACAGGACGGGACCGGCTGTGCCTCCCACAAGGTATCCTTGGATTCGACTGCGCCAACGAAGCCCACGGGGCAGCCGATGATGGCGGCGGGGCGCGGGCAGTCGGGGTCTTCCAGCATGTTCAGCAGGTGGAACAGGGCGGTGGGCGCGTTGCCGATTGCCACCACGGCCCCCTGCAGATGCGGGCGCCACAGCTCTAGCGCGGCGGCGGAGCGCGTGTTGCTCATCTCAGCGGCCAAAGGGCGCACGCGGTCGTCATGCAGGGTGCAGATCACCTCATTGTCTGCGGGCAGGCGAAAGCGGGTGACACCCTCGCTGACCATGCGCGCATCGCACAGGATCGGCGCGCCACCTTCCAGCGCGGCACGGGCCGCGTGCACAAAACCGGGCGAGAAATGCACGAACTCTTCCAGCCCGACCATGCCAGCGGCGTGGATCATGCGGACAGCGACCTGTTCCTCGTCCGCGTCAAAGCGGGCCAGATCGGCCTCGGACCGGATGGTGGCAAAGCTTTCCTTATAGATCGCCGCGCCATCGGTTTCGTAAGTATAGGGCATCAGGTGAAGTCCATGGTCATGAGTGTTTCTTCGGTCAGGCCGGTCTGGCAGGGCTCATCCCCTGCGCGGCCCTGTTTGACAAGATCAAATCGTCCGTTTCGGCCCACCAGAGTGATATCGGCAGGCCCCATCCGAGCGCATCCTTTGGCACAGCCCGAGACATGCAGGGTGCCGGAAACGCGCGGGGCCAGCACACGAGCGATGTCGCGGGTCGCCATATGCGCCTGCGGGCAGAACGGTGCGCCGGGGCAGGCGTCGGTGGTCATAAGCGGGTCGGTGCCTTCCGTGACAAAGGCCGGGGCGGGTATCGCCGCCCCGCCTTCCAGCAGGATCAGCCGCCACGGGGTGACCCGCAGAGCAGTAGCGCCGCTATCCACGATTAGTTCCGAGAGGTCCTGCGCAGGCAATTGCCCGAAAGCCGCGCCATAGAGCGTCCCTTGGACACTGGGGCCGGGTTGTAGCGGCGCTCCGGCGGGAACAGGCGCGGTGCCTTGCCATTCCTCTGGCAAGCCATGGCTGGCGATCACACGCGCCATGCGGCGGGTCTCGGGGGTGTAGGTCTTGGCGAACCACTCGGCCAGCGCGATCAGTTGGTCGATGGCCTCGCCCTCGGTCACGGCACGCCCGGTCTCGCAGCCATCGGCGCGCAGGATCAGGCCATTTGCACCGGTCTCCAGCCGGATATCCGCCGAGTCCCCGGCCAGCAGACGCGCGGGGCCGGTATCGATGGCAAAGCCGAACTTGGCGGGCAGGGGGGGCAACTCGCCCAACCGGTCGATCAACTGCTGGGTCAGCCGGGCTGTCAGGTCGCCCGCGCAATAAAGCGGCGAGACCAGAATGTTGCGCCGCACCTCAATGCCGGGTTCGGCGTCCAGCAAATCCAGCGCGGCCAGTTCGGCCAGCAGTGGCTGATGATCTGCCTCGGCCACCCCGCGCAGCTGCAGGTTTGCGCGGTTGGTCAGGTCGATGGTGCCATTGCCGAACCGACCGGCCAGCGCGCATAAACCCAAGGCCTGCGCGGCGTCCAGACGTGCCAGCCGGGGGCGCACCCGCACCACCAAGCCGTCGCCCGACATCATCGGGCGATGCGCGCCGGGGCACCAGCCCTGGACGACTGGCTTCGAGGCGGGCGCGCTCATCCCAGCCCCTCGAGACCCGCGCGGATCGAATTCCGGCGGGTGTTCCAAAGACCGGCGTCCAGCAGGGCGCGGAACCGATCCTGCATGGCCTGATGCGCTTGCGGATTGGCCTCTTGCAGGAACGCGTCAACCTCGGCATCGCCCAGCGTGGCATCATGATAGAGGTCGAACAGATGCGGCGCGACGGTGCCGGACAGGTGCGCAAACGATGCCATGTGGTCCAGCGTCGCCGCGATCTCCGCGGCCCCTCGGAACCCGTGGCGTTGCATCCCGGCGATCCAGCCGGGGTTTGCGGCGCGGGCGTGGACCACGCGGCTGATTTCCTCGGGCAAGGTGCGCGCGCGGGGCGTATCGGGGTTGGTGTTGTCCAGATGGTAAAGCTGTGCGCTGCCGCCGGTGATCTTCTTGGCCGCCGCAAACCCGGCCTCATGCGTTGCATAGTCATTGGCCAGCAACAGATCGGTCTCGGTCAGGTCCTGCAGGTGGACGAAGCTGTCGGCATCGGCAACGCGCTGGGTAATGCCGTCTTTGTCCTGCGCGATATGCTCGCCTTCCAGTGCGAAGGAACTGGCGTCGAGCCATGCTTCTCCAGCCTGCGCGCGGGCCTCGTCGGTGTAGGTTTCAGACAGGTGGGTCATGTTCAGGCCATAGCTGCCGGGGGCCGGGCCGTAGACGCGAGCCGCCGGTTCCTGACCGGCATAAGGGTTCCAGTCGGGGGCTTCATCCCGCGCCGACAGCGCGCGAATAGCTTGACCGAAAAGTGCCGAAAGCGTCGGGAATACGTCGCGGAACAGGCCCGAGACCCGCAGAGTCACGTCCAGACGCGGGCGACTTAGGTCGGTGATCGGCAGTACCTCGATACCCGAGACCCGCTCGGACCCCTTGTCCCAGACCGGTTTCACGCCCAGCAGGTGCAGCGCCATGGCAAACTCTTCCCCTGCGGTGCGCATGGTGGCCGAGCCCCAGAGATCGACGATCAGACCTTTGGGATAGTCGCCTTCCTCCTGCAAATGCCGCCGCACCAGTTCCTCGGCCAGTTTCACACCTTGGGTATAGGCCGCGCGTGTGGGTACAGAACGCGGGTCGGTGGTGTAGAGGTGTCGCCCTGTCGGCAGCACATCCGAACGCCCGCGATAAGGAGAGCCAGATGGACCAGCCTCGATCCGTTTTCCGGCCAGCGCGTCGATCAGACCCTGCCTTTCGGCACGGGCCGACGGCGCGGGGTCGAAATTGCCAGTGACCTCGGGCACGCGGCCAAAAATATGCAGCCCGTCGCCGAACTGGCTTTCCTTGATGTCACAGACAAAGCGGTCGATGCGGGTGATGGCCTCGGCGGTGCAGGTGGCCTGATCCAGCCCCAGATCATTTTCCAGCCCAATGGCCTGCGCCTCGTCCCTGATGTCTTCCTGCAAGCGGTCGCGGCGCTTGGGGTCGAGCCCATCTGCATTCGAGAACTCGTCCAGCAGCGATTCCAGACGCACCATCCGGTCGGGTGTGCCGCTTTCTTTCAACGCGGGGGGGATATGGCCCAGTGTGACGGCTCCGATCCGGCGTTTGGCCTGCGCGGCTTCGCCGGGGTCGTTGACGATGAAGGGGTAGATCACCGGCAGATCGCGGATCAGCGCCTCGGGCCAGCAATCAGCGGACAGGGCGACCGACTTACCCGGCAGCCATTCCAGTGTGCCGTGGGCGCCGATGTGGATCAGCGCATCTGCACCCAGGCCCTTTCGCAGCCACAGATAGAAGGCGACATAGCTGTGGCGCGGGGTGCGAGACAGGTCGTGGTAATCGTCATCGCGTAGCTCGGGCGAGCCGCGTTCCGGTTGCAGCGCGATCAGAGCTTTGCCACGGCGCAGAGCGGTGAAGTGGAAGGCTCCATCGGTGCAGGCGGGGTCGTCTTCGGGTTTGCCCCAGACAGCGTGCAGATCGTTGCGCAGTTGCTGGGGCAGGTCTGCCACGGCCCTGTGGTAGTCTGCAAGAGGCCATGAAATCCGCGCGTTCAGCAGGGTTTCGGCAATCGGCTCGGCCGGTGCAGTGCTGTAGCCTTCGGCTTGCAAGTCGGACAGCATTGCCTCGGCCGAAGCCAGCGCGTCGAGACCCACGGCATGGGCCATCTGCCAATCCTTGCCGGGATAGGTCGACAGCACCAGCGCGGGCACCTGATCGGCCTTGGGTTTGTCTTGCAGGTTCAGCCAGCCGGTGACGCGGTCGAGGATGGCTTCGATCCGTTCGGGCTCGGCCCGGTGGGCAAAGCGCGAATATTCCAGATGCGGGTCGCGCTTACCGGGTTCCTTGAAAGAGGCGATGCCTGCTGAAATCCGACCGTCTACCTCGGGCAGCACCACATGCATGGCGAGGTCGGCGGGGGAGAGGCCGCGTTCCGCCTCGGCCCAGGCCTTGCGGCGCGAGGTGGCCAGCGCGACCTGAAACACGGGCACTTCGGCTGCATCCAGCGGTGAGGTGCCCGACGCACCTTTGCCCGAGAATGACGTGGCATTGATGATCGCAGACGGGGCCAGCGCCGTTATGGTCTCGCGCAGCCAGTCGGCAGCTGCGGGGGCTTTCAGCGACGGGGCGAACAGGCCGACCGCGTCGAACCCGCGCGCGTGCAGGCTGCGGATCAGGGCAGCGACCGGGGCGGTGTCGGCTGAGGTCAGATAGGCGCGGTAGAACGTTACGAGGATGCGTTTGGCATTGCTTGAAAACGCTGTGTCCACCGGGATCACGCCGCGATCCGGGCACCATGCGCCGCATTCGGGGATGGTTTTCGCCCCCATTACCGGCCCGGCATAAAGGCCCGCCGCCAGCGCCATTTGCGCCAAGGCGGCCTGCGCCGCAACCTCTCCACCCGTGTCGCAGAGATGCGCCAGTCGCCTCAGGGTCGAGACGGGCAGGGTGGAATACTCATCCAGCCGCGTATCTTCACGCCCATCGGCAGGCAGGACGGCCAGAGCAATCCCTTTGGCCTGCGCCAGCGCCAGAACCTGCTGCAACCCGTAGGCCCAATAAGGCACCCCTCCGATCAGGCGGATCAGGATGCCCTTGGCACCCTCCAGCGTCCGTTCGACATAGGTGTCAACGGACAGGGGGTGTTTCAGCGCCGTCAGATTGGCCAGCCGAAGGGTCGGCATGCGCCCATCGGGACCGCCTCCACGATGCCAGCCTGCCGCGAAAGCGCCGAGGTCGCTGTCAGAGAATGACAGCACCACCAGATCCGCCGGGCTCTGGCCCAGATCGGTCGGGGTCTCGGTCTCTTCTAACCCGTGGCTTTCGCGGAAGACGACGTGCATGGCTTACTCGGCGGCCTCGGTCACACCCACGAGGATGTCGCGGATTTCGGCCTCTTTGATGTCGTCATGCTCGGCGATCACGACAAGGCGCGAGCGGCGGTCTTCGCCGGGTTCCCACGGGCGGTCGTATTGATGACGTACACGGGCACCAACGGCCTGCACCAGCAGGCGCATCGGTTTGCCTTGAACGGCGGCATAACCTTTGACGCGCAGGATGTTCAGTTCCTTGGCCAGACGTTCGATCTTGGCAACCAGATCCAGCGGGTCAGACTGTTCCGGCAGCTCGACGATGATGCTTTCGAAATCGTCATGCTCGTGATCGTGGTGGCCGTCGTGATGGCTGGGACGGGCGTCCATGTCATCCTCGGCAGCAGCCTCCAGACCCAGTACAACGCGCACGTCCACGGCTCCCTCGGCAACCTCAACCACGGGCAGCGGGCGCGGGGCTTCGGCGGCGATGACCTCGCGCGCTTTGGCAACGCCTTCGGGACCGGCCAGATCGGGCTTGGTCAGCAGGATGATGTCGGCGCAGGAAATCTGATCTTCGAACACCTCGGACAGGGGCGTTTCGTGGTCGATCGAGTCGTCAGCCATGCGCTGGGCGTCGACCGCCTCGACATTGGGCGCGAAACGACCGGCGGCGACGGCCTCGGCATCGGCCAGAGCGATCACGCCATCGACGGTGATTTTCGAACGGATATCGGGCCAGTCGAAGGCTTTCAGCAGCGGTTTGGGCAGGGCGAGGCCGGAGGTTTCGATCAGGATGTGATCGGGGCGCGGCTCCAGCGCCATCAGGGCCTCAATCGTGGGGATGAAATCGTCGGCCACGGTGCAGCAGATGCAACCGTTCGCCAGTTCCATGATGTTTTCCGCCGGGCAATCCGGGATGGCGCAGGATTTCAGGATATCGCCATCAACACCAACATCGCCGAATTCGTTGACGACAACGGCCAAACGCTTGCCCTGCGGGTTCTGCATCAGGTGGCGCACCAGCGTGGTCTTGCCTGAACCCAGAAAGCCGGTGATCACGGTGACGGGGAGTTTTTCGAGATTGCTCATTTCAGGGCTCCAATCGGGGGAATGCGGGCCGCACAGTTTTTGCGGAAATGTTCAGGGCGTTCGCGCCATTTTACTAGGCCGTCCTCGGTCTCAAGGTACTTGGTGGCACCGTCAACGATCACGTCAACATGGTCGACCTCATTCAGATGCTCGTACACGAATGTCCAGCGATCCGGGCCACCCCGCAGCACGATGGAACAGCCCTCGTCACAATTCGACAGGCATTCCACGGCTTTTAGAGTGATCCCTTCGGGCAGGTCCGCCTGTTCCAGCGCTTTGTGCAAAAGCGTGCCGGGGCGTTGGGCATCGTCTTCGACGGGCAGCCCGCGACGGCAAGTGGTGCAAACCAGCAATTCGACCGGAGCGGTCTCGGTCATGTCTCTCATCCCCCCAAATCCTCTTCGTGGGGGACGGGGTTTCATGCGGGTCCATTGACCCGACACCGGAACACCCCGTCCGGTTTCATCTTCGGGTGCTGGCAGGTCTCCCGGCTTGCGGATGTCAGAGGCAGGCCTCTGTCGGATGTCCCGCCTTCCCGGCATTCGCCAGTGGCTTGGGCACCCTCTCCGGTCACGGTCGCGGGGGCGGCTGCGTTTAACGGAAAATCCGCTGACGCATTCCCTTTTCATCTGCTGTCGCAGACACCAACGAAAGGGACATGCGGCAGGGTTGCCCCGCTTGTCAAGCGCAACGCGCCGATCCGTGATCACGCGGGTAAAAAGCGACCTGTCCGGGTCGCTGGGCGGCATGATCCGGTTGGGCCGACGTGCTGGCATGGTTCGCAAGACGCGAACAGGAGGATGCGGCGCATGAAAGTAGGGTTTATCGGGCTGGGCAATGTAGGGGGCAAGCTGTCGGGATCGCTGTTGCGCAACGGGATCGATCTGACGGTGCATGATCTGAACCCCGATCTGGTGGCCGCGTTTGTCGCCCAAGGGGCCAAGGCGGCTGAAAGCCCGGCCCAACTGATGCGCGATTGCGATGCGGTGATCACTTGTTTGCCATCCCCCGCCGCCTCAGACGCGGTGATGCAAGAGATGCTGCCCGAGGTCACCCCCGGCAAAATCTGGATGGAGATGTCGACCACCGACGAAGCCGAGGTCAAACGCCTTGGCGCTTTGGTCATCGAACGCGGAGGCGCCGCGGTGGACTGCCCCGTTTCGGGTGGCTGTCACCGGGCGGCGACCGGCAATATCTCGATCTTCGCGGGCTGCGATCGCGCGACGTTCGAGCGTATACTGCCCTTCCTGACCACCATGGGCCGGCGCATCCTGCACACGGGCGAGTTGGGTTCGGCCTCGGTTCTGAAAGTGCTGACCAACTATCTGGCCACCGCCAACCTGATCACTTGTGCCGAGGCTTTGGTGACCGCCAAGGCCGCTGGTATGGACCTTGGCACCACCTATGAAGCGATCAAGATTTCCTCGGGGACTTCCTTTGTGCATGAGACCGAAAGTCAGGTCATCCTGAACGGCTCGCGCGATATCTCCTTCACCATGGATCTGGTGAAAAAGGATATCGGCCTGTTTCAAGAGGTCGCCGACCGCACCGGAGTGCCGCTGGAGATCAACCCGCTGATGATCAAGATTTTCGAAGACGGGATCGCCCGATACGGTGAACGTGAATTGTCCCCCAACATTATCAAACGGCTGGAAGATGTGACTGGTATGGAGATCCTGGCTCCCGGATTTCCTCCAGAAATGACGGATGATGAGCCGGAAGAGCCCGGCTATGAAGTCATTCCGCAAAATCGTGGGGCCTGACCCTGTTCTTTGTTGTTTTGTAGGGATATCTGCGTGTGTCGCCGTATGGATTTTGCGGGTTGCCGATACGCTCTGATATCGGGCGTTTTGTAATTGCCTGCATCGTTGAGAGTTTCTTAAAAGCAAAGCGCGTAGTGGTGACAGCCGAGTTGGACAAAATCCTGAGGTTGTTCTAAACAGAGCGGCAATAAACCGGAACGGACAGGCAAGAGAGCGACATATGAAGGATGAGACCTTTCTCATCGTGACAACGATGAAGAACGAAGGGCCGTTCATGATCGACTGGGTGGCGTTCAACCGTGCCATCGGTTTCGACGATATCCTGATCTATACCAACGATTGTGCGGACGGGACCGATGAAATTGCGGACCGGATGCAGGCTCTGGGTTGGGCGCATCACGAGCGAAACATTCTGGGGCCGCGTGCCACCCCGCAAAACCGCGCATTTTCATTGTCCAGGAACCATCCCAGCTATGCCGCTGCCGATTGGGTCATGAGCCTGGATGTGGACGAATACATCAATGTTCGCCTGCCCGAGGGGACCATCAAGTCGGTGGTCGAAGCCAGCGGTGACGCTGATGCCATTTCGATCACGTGGCGGATGTTCGGCAATGCAGGGCTTAATGAATTTGACGATAATCCTGTGCCCGAACAATTCTTCATGGCGGCACCGGAAGATGGTTACCCCCATCACCGGACCAAGGGCTTCAAGACGTTGTTTCGCAACAACGGCAAGTTTAGCCGTTTTCGGGCACATCGCCCCCGGATCGATTCGGAACATGCACCCAATCCTGACGCGCCTTATGAAGGCGTGAAATGGCGGGATGCGGGCGGAAATCTGTACCCGGCGGATCAGGTCAAATGGAAAGCCTGGCGCGGTTTCAGTCACGAATTCGCTCGTATTCACCACTATGCGGTGCGTAGCACCGACAGCTTTTTGGTGAAACGGGATCGGGGGCGGACAAACCATGTCGGACAAGACCAAGGTCTGAGCTACTGGCTTATTATGAACCACAACACGGTCGAGGATCGTTCGATCTTGCCGCATATGCCCGCAATGCACGACATTCGCGCCGCAATGATGGAAGATGCGCAGCTGTCTACCTTACACGAGCGTGCATGCGACTGGCATCGTGCAAAGGCCCGGGAACTGCGTGCGCGACCAGAATGGATTGATTTGGTCGAGGCGTTGCAAAACTCGGAAAAGGGAGAACAAGCCTATGGCTGAGGCTCTGTCCAAGGAAGATCGCCGCCGCAGACAGGCCGAGCAGCGCAAACGCAAGGACAGTTTGCGTCGCGAACTTCTGAGCACAATGCCGCAAGGGAAGCTTATCCTTGAGATCGGAGTCTGGCGAGGCGAGTTTTCGCAAATACTTCTGGATGAGTTGAAGCCGACCAAACTGTGTCTCATCGATCCTTGGGGCGTCCAGCCCGATGCAGAGAGTGGTGCTTCGCTTGCTGGTGCTCGCAGCCAGACGGACATGGATCTGATTTATGAGTCCGTGTGCAAAAAATACAGCAAAGAGATCGCGTTGGGGCAGGTCTCGGTCATTCGGGATTTCTCAGTTCCTGCCCTGAGGCAATTTGAGGATGAAACAGTCGGCTTTGCCTATCTTGACGGTGATCATTCCTATGAAGGGGTCACTGCCGACCTTGAGGCTTTGATGCCGAAAATGGGGGCGGGCGGGGTCATCATGCTGGATGACTATCATCGAAAAGGGTGGTGGAAAGACGGCGTTATGCGCGCATTTCACGAGTTTTTGGGCAAACATGCCGGTGAGGTTCGACTGAAAGCGATTAAGGGGGCACAGGTCGCTGTTCAGAAACTTTAACATTGTGGATCCTTCGATGGCCCCTGTTGCGACAAATATTTATTGGGATACCCGTCCGATTGAGGGCAAACCGTTTGGCGTATCTGATTGCCACTCGGAGATCAGATTTTGACCGACAGAATTGTCATCTATTCGACGATGAAAAACGAAGGTCCGTTCATGATCGATTGGGTAGCTTATTACCTGTCCCTCGGCGTTTCACATTTTCTGATCTACACAAATGACTGCGCCGACGGGACGGATCTGATTGCGCAACGTCTGCAAGAGCTCGGCGTTGCGACGCATATCGACAATAGCGTGAAACCCGGTCAAAGCCCTCAGAACACGATGCTGAGGCGGGTGCGGGCGCATCCCGAATTTCTGGCGGCGGACTGGACCTTCTCGGTGGATGTAGATGAATACCTCAACATCCGTCTGCCTGAACCGACCCTTCCGGCGCTTTTGGCCAGGCTGGAGGACGCGGCCGGTGGGCCTGTTGATGTCGCTTCGTTCACCTGGAAAATCTTTGGCTGTGGTGGGCAGGAAAGTTTTGAAGACAAGCCGGTGACCGAGCAGTTTTTTCTGTGTGATGCCGAGGACAGTTTTCATTCCGGCGTCGCCGCAGGGTTCAAAAGCATTACCCGCAACACCGGAATATTCACCCGTTATGGCCCGCATCGCCCTAAAGGTGCCGCCCCCGAGGCGATTGCTTCTGTCCGATGGGTGGATGGTGGTGGTCAGTGTCTGGACCCGGAAAAGGTCACGTGGCGGTCGGACGGCACGTTTCGGCACGACTTTGCGCGCCTTCACCACTATGTCACGCGCTCTATCGGGTCGTTTCTGGTGAAGCGAGACCGGGGAAAAACCAATCACGTGCATGATGATCAGGCCGAGAAATATTGGCTGAACATGAATGCCAATATCGCCGAGGACCGATCCATTTTGCCGATATGGCAAAAGGCGATGCCCGTTAGGGACCGTTTGATGGAGGATCCGCGGTTGTCGGACCTGCATGCCCACGCCTGTGAATGGCATCGTGACAAGATCGAAGAGTTGAACCAAAGACCGGACTGGTCAGAGTTCCGAAACTTCCTTTTGCGGAACAGGTTGGGTCTGGCCGGGTCTTAGCGACAGTTTCGGGCGCGCGGATGCCTGTGCATTTTAGTTGGTTCAGTGCATCACGTTTTGCAAGCCAAACCGGTGGGTACGTCGTTGCATGGTTGGCTGCGGAGCCTGCGCAGGCGTAACGGCGGTCGAGGATGCGGGCGTTGTAGAGGCTTTGCTTTGGTGAACATGGGCAATTGTCAAAAGACTGGTATTCCCGGCATTTTTGCGTCCCAATTGAGCAAGTGAGAACTTCGTTAGGTTGGTTTTGTTGCGATAACTGCGAACTCGGAGTGCTGTTCTGAAAATGGTTGGCCTGACACATCCCCGAGGAATTTCGTGACTTCGAGCCCAGCTTGCGAGATTTCTTGCGCAAGGCTTTCAGGGCTGAAGTATTGCAACCAGTTATATACCGTTTCCGGTTCACTGATTTCTGGAAAGATACTGTATTTATCTAACACCACTGCGTCAGCGTCGTATTTGAAAGTGTTAAGGAAGCAGTAATAATCTTCCTTATGCCAGAAGTGGTTCAACTGGTTCTTTTCGTAAGTTCTGATATCTTCCCGCGCAATGTACGCTGGCATTGAATATACGTCCAATAGGATAGAGCCGCCGTCTTTCAGAAAAAGACAGCATTTTGACAAGAACTGTCTTTGCTGTTCGGGGCTCAGCGCGCAAAAATCGTACATAATCAACGTGATCAAATCGAAACGTTCAGAAGTCTCAAAGTCGAGATAGTTGACCTCAACGTAGTTGATGGTCAGATCAAACTGCTCAGCGTGCCGTCGGGCATATTGGATCGAGTTTTTTGAGAAGTCCAAACCCGTAACTTGCGCGCCCGACTTTGCAAGGCGAGAAGTATATAACCCGGGTCCGCAGCCGAAATCGCAAACCGACTTGGCAGGTCCGATTTGAAAGCGATTAGAAATCCACTCGCAAGACCGGTCGATAAATTCGGCATTTTTGGACGATACGTCGATTGTTTCGTTCAGGTGAAACTGCAACATCTGATTTGAGCGGTATTCATCGGCCCAAAGTTCTTTTGCGGTGTATGAGCTGAACACGTCAGGTTTCATATTGATGTCCTTGAGTCTGGAAAACACGACTCCCTTTTGTTCTGGTTCGTTTGCCATTTCGAAGTGTCCTGAGAATCCCGATTATGCCGATATCAGCATATGAGACGCGCTGGCGAATGCACCGGTTTTATCGCAGTGCAACCTTGAAGCAGGGCATCACGGATCACTCTGCAATGCGGCATTTTCGGTGTTGCCCACCCCCCGGACGCTCCATTCCCAAGGCTTAAACTTCTTTCCCTCATAACTCCTTTCAACAAGCCGGGCAGAGCGGCGGCAGAAAGGAGCACAGATGGTATTCGATTTCTTGCGTCGTGGATCGGCAGGCGAAGCGCCCGAGGCGAAGGCGAGCGCGGCGGGGCCGGTGGTGGCGTGGCAGACGGGCGGGCGCGTGGCGTGGAGCCCTCGGGATGCGGTGTCGCTGACGCGGACGGGGTTTTCGGGGAACCCGGTGGGGTTTCGATGCGTCAAGCTGATTGCCGAGGCGGCGGCGGCGTTGCCTCTGGTGTTGCAGGATCAGGCGCAGCGGTTTGATACCCATCCGATCCTGTCGCTGATGCGTCGTCCGAATGCGGCGCAGGGGCGGGCGGAGTTGATGGAGGCCTTGTTCGGGCAATTGCTGCTGTCGGGCAATGCCTATGTCGAGGCGGTTCAGGCCGAGGAAGGGCTGCCGGTTGAGCTGCATGTGTTGCGCTCGGACCGGATGAGCGTGGTGCCCGGGGCGGATGGCTGGCCCAAGGCGTATGATTACGCGGTTGGCGGCAAGAAGCACCGGTTTGCGGCGGAAAATATCTGTCATATCAAGTCGTTCCACCCACAAGATGATCACTATGGGTTCTCGCCCATGCAGGCAGCTGCGATGGCGATTGATGTGCATAACAGCGCGTCGCGGTGGTCCAAGTCCCTGCTCGACAATGCGGCGCGGCCTTCGGGGGCGCTGGTGTGGAAGGGCGATGGCCATGGGGTGATGGCCGAGGATCAGTTCCGGCGTTTGTCGGATGAGATCGAGCAGAACTATCGGGGCGCGCGGAATGCTGGCCGTCCGATGGTTCTGGAAGGGGGCTTGGATTGGAAGCCGATGGGCTTTTCGCCGTCCGATATGGAGTTTCAAAAGACCAAGGAAGCCGCCGCCCGCGAGATCGCGCTGGCCTTTGGGGTCCCGCCGATGTTGCTGGGGATCCAGGGCGACGCGACCTATTCGAACTATCAGGAGGCCAACCGGGCGTTTTATCGCCTGACCGTGCTGCCTCTGGTGACGCGGGTGGCGGCGGCGGTGTCGGAATGGTTGGCAGGGTTCTCGGGTGAGGATCTGGTGCTGAAGCCCGATCTGGATCAGGTGCCCGCGCTGTCGGCCGAGCGCGATGCGCAATGGGCGCGGGTCAGCAGGGCCGAGTTCCTGAGCGATGCCGAGAAGCGAGCGTTGCTGGGGCTGCCGGAGCGTGGCGATGGGTGATTATCCCTCGTTCGAGTGTGCGCCGGGGCTGAGGCTGGCCGCGCATGAGCGGGTGGCCGAGATCCAGCATGCGCATCTGTGCAGGCGGCTGGATCAGATCGAAGAGATGATGGAGCGGCTGGAGAAGCGGTTGTGGCTGACGGTTTACGGCGTGGCGGCGGTGATTTTGGCGCAGGCGTTTCAGTCGTTACTGGCAGTAGCACCGTAATGTCAGTGGGTTACATGGAGAAGTTCATGGATTTGGAACATAAATTCGCGCGGTTTGGAGACGGGCTTTCGGTGTCCGAGGATGCGGTGATCGAGGGTTATGCCAGCCTGTTCGGGCAGGTCGATCAGGGTAGCGACGTGGTGCAGCGTGGGGCGTATCGGGGGTCTCTGGACGAACTCAAGGCCGCTGGTCAGCGGGTCAAGATGCTGTGGCAGCACGATCCGGCGCAGCCTATCGGTGTCTGGGACGAGGTGCGCGAGGACGACCGAGGCCTGTGGGTCAAGGGGCGTCTGCTGGAGGCGACGCAAAAGGGTCGTGAGGCGGCGGAGTTGATCCGGGCGGGCGCGATGGACGGTCTGTCGATTGGCTATCGCACCAAGCGGGCTGTGAAGAACGACAAGGGCCAACGTGTCCTGACCGAACTGGAGCTGTGGGAGGTGTCTTTGGTGACGTTCCCGATGCTGCCCAGTGCGCGGGTGGCGGCGAAGGGCGTTGAGCCTGATACCGCGTTCACCTGGCGCAGTATTGCCGAGGTGTTTAACGACGCCCGGCAGGAGCTGGCGCGGATCTAGCGCCTCAAAACTCACCCAGAAAAGGACATGCTGATGAGCAAGACCGAGACCCCGGCCTTGACCGGAGAGGGTGCGCCCCTGGTTCAGGAGGTGAAGCAGGCGATGGCTGGCTTCGTGAATGAATTCAAGGGCCTCAAGGCCGAAGTTAAAACACAACTGCAACAAACAGAAGAGCGACTGACCATGCTGGATCGTAAATCAACCATCGCGGCGCGCCCGCATCTTGCGGCATCCGTTGAGGACGGAGCCCCGCATCAGAAGGCGTTCGACGCCTATGTGCGTTCGGGCGAGGATGACGGGCTGCGCGGGCTGGAGATTGAAGCGAAATCGCTGTCGAGCGCGGTGAACAGCGATGGCGGTTATCTGGTTGATCCGCAGACCGCTGAGATGATCAAGTCGGTGCTGAATTCGACCGCCTCGATCCGCTCGATCGCGTCGGTGGTGAATGTCGAGGCGAACTCGTTCGACGTGTTGATCGACCACACCGATGTGGGCGCGGGCTGGGCGGATGAGACGTCGGCCGCGACTGAGACCGCGACGCCGTCGATTGATCGCATTTCCATCCCGCTGCATGAGCTGAGTGCGCTGCCCAAGGCTTCGCAACGCTTGCTGGATGACAGCGCGTTTGATGTCGAGGGCTGGCTAGCCGGTCGTATCGCCGACAAGTTCGCCCGCGCCGAGGCGGCGGCGTTTATTGGTGGCGATGGGTCGGACAAGCCCAAGGGTATTCTGGACCACCCGGCTGTCGATAATGACGTCTGGACCTGGGGCAATCTGGGCTATGTGGCGACCGGCACGGATGGCGGTGTCGATGCGGATGCCATTGTGGATGTGGTCTACGCGCTGGGCGCGCAGTACCGGGTCAATGGCACCTTCGTGATGAACTCGAAAACCGCCGGTCTGATCCGCAAGCTGAAGGACAGCGATGGCCGCTTCCTGTGGTCGGATGGTCTGGCCGCGGGTGAGCCTGCGCGTCTGATGGGCTATCCGGTCCTGATCGCCGAGGATATGCCGGATGCGGGTGCCGACAGTTTCTCGATTGCCTTCGGTGATTTCCAGGCGGGTTACACCATCGCCGAGCGTCCTGATCTGCGCGTCCTGCGTGATCCGTTCAGCGCCAAGCCGCATGTCCTGTTCTACGCCACCAAGCGCGTTGGCGGCGATGTGAGCGATTTTGCTGCGATCAAGCTGGTGAAATTCGGCACCGCCTAAAGCGGGCTGAATCCGGGGGGCTGCATGGCCCCTCGGGCGGCGGGCGCGGGCCGGGGTGAGATCCCCTGCGTTGTCTAGCTGCTCCCCTCCGTCCGAGCAACGTGGGGCGGCGCGTGCCCGTCATTTTCTGAAGGTCGGCCCCGGAGGGGTCCGAGATTGCGGAGTGAATGGATGATGTTGATCGAAGAAACCGCCATCGCGGATGCGGCGCTGCCGGTGGATCAGTTCAAGGCGCATCTGCGGCTGGGCACGGGGTTTGCCGAGGGTGATGTGCAGGACGAGGTGCTGAAAGGGTTTCTGCGCGCGGCCCTTGCGGCGATTGAGGCGCGGACCGGCAAGGTGCTGATCGAGCGGGATTTCTCGTGGACCGTTAGTGCCTGGCGTGATCCGGCGGGTGAGGTTCTGCCGGTGGCTCCGGTGGTGTCGGTTGGTGCGGTGACGCTGAGCGATGCGGCGGGGGTCGAGACTGTGGTGGATGTGTCGGGGTATCGGCTGGAAGGCGATATGCAGCGCCCCCGGCTGCGGCCTTCGGGGTCTTGTTTGCCAAAGGCGCAGGCAGGTGGGTCGGTGAAGATCGCCTTCACCGCCGGGATGGCTGCGGATTGGGGCGGTTTGCCCGCCGATCTGGGGCAGGCGGTGCTGCTGCTGGCGGCGCATTATTATGAATACCGCGATGAGACGGCGCTGGGCGCGGGGTGTATGCCTTTTGGCGTGACCAGCCTGATCCAGCGCTATCGCACGGTGCGCTTTGGCGCAGGGGTGATGCAATGAGCACGCCGCGACTGAACCGCAAGCTGGTGCTGGAGGCCCCCACGCGCGTGGCCGATGGAGCGGGCGGGTACACCGAGACATGGGCCGCCATGGGCGTGCTTTGGGCCGAGGTGACGGCGCGTAGCGGGGCTGAGCGGGCTGTGGGTGGCGCCTCGGTGTCGCGGGTTGGGTATCGGATCGTGGTGCGCGGCGCCCCCGAGGGGTCCGACATGCGGCCCGCGCCGGATCAGCGGTTTCGCGAAGGCCCGCGGCGGTTTGTAATCCGTGCGGTGGCGGAACGCGATGGGCGCGGCCAGTACCTGACCTGTTTTGCGGATGAAGAGGTGGCGGCATGAGTTACGGCGTATCAGCCGCTTTGCAGGCGGCGGTGTTTCAACAGCTTTCTGGCGACGCGCAGGTTAGCGCGCTGTCGGGCGGGGCGATTTATGACGCGGTGCCCTCGGGCGTCTTGCCGCAGACCTACGTGACGCTGGGGCCGGAGGAGGTGCGCGATGCCTCGGACCGGTCAGGCGCGGGGGCTGTGCATCGGTTCACCGTGTCGGTGGTGTCCGAGGCGGCAGGCTTTGGTGCGGCCAAAACGCTGGCGGGCGCGGTGTGTGACGCGCTGGAAGGTGCGGCGCTGGCCCTGAACCGGGGCCGCCTTGTGGGCCTGTGGTTCGAACGCGCCAGCGCCCGGCGCACGGGAACCGGCGGCGCGATCCGCCAGATCGATCTGAGATTCCGCGCGCGCGTGGAAGACGACTAAGCAATCAACGGAGAGAGCATATGGCTGCCCAGAACGGAAAAGACCTGTTGGTCAAAGTGGATATGAACGGCACGGGCCTGTTTCAGACCATCGCGGGCCTGCGCGCCACGCGGATCAGTTTCAATGCGGAAAGCGTGGATGTGACCAGCCTGGAAAGTCAGGGCGGGTGGCGCGAGTTGCTGTCGGGAGCGGGGGTGAAATCCGCTGCGATTTCCGGCTCGGGCGTGTTCAAGGATGCGGGGACCGACGAGCGTGCGCGTCAGCTGTTCTTTGACGGTGAAACGCCGGCCTTTCAGGTCATCATCCCTGATTTCGGCATCGTTGAGGGGCCGTTTCAGGTCAGCAGCATCGAATATGCGGGCTCGCATAACGGTGAGGCGACCTATGAGATGAGCATGGCAAGCGCTGGTGCGCTGAGCTTTACGGCGCTCTGATGGCCAATCCGTGGACGGGCGAGGTGGTGCTGACCATCGATGGGGAGCAGCGGGTGCTCAAGCTGACTTTGGGTGCTTTGGCGGAATTGGAGCAGGAATTGCAGGCCGGGTCTCTGGTCGAGCTGGTGCAGCGGTTCGAGGGCGGCGGGTATTCCAGCGGCGATGTGCTGGCTTTGCTTGTTGCGGGGCTGCGCGGCGGCGGCACTCAGGTGAGCCGTGCCGACCTGCTGCATGCCGAGATTGCGGGCGGGCCGATGGCGGGCGCGCGGGCGGCGGCTGAATTGCTGGCGCGCGCCTTCATGGTGCCCGAGTGAGCGGGTTCGACTGGCCCGCGCTGATGCGGGCCGGGTTCCTGGGCCTGCGGCTGGCGCCGGAACAGTTCTGGCGTCTGACCCCGGCCGAGTTGCGGCTGATGCTGGGGCAGGGCGCGGGGATGCCTGCGATGAACCGGGCGGGGCTGGATGCGCTGCTGGCGGCTTACCCGGACAAGGAACAAGGAGAGCGTGATGATGGATCGTGAAGGGTTTGACGACCTGCAGGAGCGGGGCGAGGCGCTGGGTGACGCGCTGGGCGATGCGGCGACCATGGCCGGAGCGTTTGATGGCCAGATGAAGCGCATAAGGGCCGCGTTCGAAGAGACCGGCAAGGATGTGGCGACGCTGGAACGTGGCATGTCCGGCGGTTTGCGGAAGGCGTTTGATGGCGTGGTGCTGGACGGGATGAACCTGTCAGGCGCGCTGGATGTGCTGAAGAACTCGATGATCAAGACCGCCTATTCGGCGGCGATCAAGCCGGTGACGGATCACTTTGGCGGGATGCTGGCCAACGGGGTCGGCAATCTGGTGCAGGGAATTTTGCCCTTTGCGGATGGTGGCAGTTTCTCTCAGGGCCGCGTGATGCCGTTTGCCAATGGTGGCGTGGTCAGCAGCCCGACCATGTTCCCGATGCGCGGCGGCACCGGGTTGATGGGCGAGGCGGGCCCTGAGGCGATTATGCCGCTGGCGCGCGGGGCGGACGGCAAGCTGGGCGTGCGTACGCAAGGCGGGGGCCGGGCGGTGAATGTGGTGATGAACATCTCCACGCCCGATGTGCAAGGGTTCCGCCGGTCTCAGGGCCAGATCGCGGCGCAGATGAGCCGGGCCTTGGGCCGCGGAAATCGCAACAGATAAGGGGAGCAGCGGATGAATTTTCATGAGGTGAGATTTCCCGCCAGTCTGAGTTTCGGCTCGGTCGGGGGGCCCGAGCGGCGCACGGATATCGTGACGCTGGCCAACGGGTTTGAGGAACGCAACACGCCCTGGGCACATTCGCGCAGGCGTTATGATGCGGGGCTGGGGATGCGGTCGCTTGACGATATCGAAACGCTGATTTCCTTCTTCGAGGCGCGACAGGGTCAGATGTTTGGGTTCCGCTGGAAAGACTGGTCCGACTACAAATCCGGCGCGGCTACGGCTGAAGTCGGTACGGGCGATCAAGTGATTGCACGGGGAGATGGAGTAAGTACCAACTTTCAATTGATTAAGACTTATAGTTCAGGTGGTTTTAGCTATGTGAGGCCGGTGCTGAAACCGGTCTTGGGAACAGTGAAGCTGGGTCTCGATCAGGACGCGCTGCGCGAAGGCATCGACTTTGACGTAAATCTGTCCACCGGCTTGATAACCATGGCTTCGGCACCGCCCGAACAGGTCGAAATCACTGCCGGGTTCGAATTCGATGTGCCCGTCAGGTTCGACACTGACAAAATTCAGACAAGCGTCGCCAGTTTTCAGGCCGGAGATGTACCGAACGTACCAGTGGTTGAGGTACGTGTCTGATGAGAAATGATGCGCAATCCCTTGAATCGTATTTGAAATCGGGCCTCACAACCGTATGTCGATGTTGGTCGATAACCCGATCAGATGGGCGACAATTCGGGTTTACCGATCATGATATGGAACTGGCGTTTGAAGGCTTGACCTTCAAGGCCAGTACCGGGCTGACTGCCTCGGCGATCGAACAGGCGACTGGCTTGTCGATTGACAATACCGAGGCCATGGGGGCCTTTTCCGATGCTTCTGTACGTGAAGAGGATATCGAGGCCGGGCGTTTCGATGGCGCCGAGGTCCGGGCATGGTTGGTCAACTGGGCCGATCCAGCGCAACGCAGCCTGCAGTTTCGCGGCTCGATTGGCGAGCTGCGTCGGGCGGGCGGGGCGTTTCATGCCGAGCTGCGCGGTTTGACCGATCTGCTGAATCGCCCCCTGGGGCGGATCTATCAGAAACCTTGCACAGCGGTTCTGGGGGATCGGTCCTGCGGGTTCAATCTTACTGCACCCGGATTTTGGATCGAAGCCGAGATCAGCGCGCTTGAGGGCGCGTCGGTGCAGCTACGCGGTGGCACCGGTGCAAGCCAAAACTGGTTCGAGCGTGGTCGACTGGATGTTCTGACCGGTCCAGCTGCGGGTTTGTGGCGGGCGGTCAAGCAGGATCATCGTTTGGACGCCGGGCGCAAAATCACGCTGTGGTCAGCGGTAGGCGGTGGGCTGACCATCGGGGATCGCGTGCGGCTGACCGCCGGTTGTGACAAGCGCATGGAGACTTGCCGGCTGAAATTCAACAATCTGATGAACTTCCAGGGCTTTCCTGACCTTCCAAGCGAAGACTGGGTGATGGCCGTGCCCAAAAAGGGTGGTTCGAACAGAGGCAGGAGCAGACGATGAACAAGCAAAACATCGTAACCGAAGCGCGGAGTTGGCTGGGGACACCTTACGTGCATCAGGCCTCGGTCAAAGGGGCCGGAACCGACTGTCTGGGGTTGTTGCGGGGCGTCTGGCGCGCCGTGTTGGGATGCGAACCCGAGGCGGTTCCGGTCTACAGTATGGACTGGTCTGAACCTCAAGGCGATGAACGCATGTGGGCGGCCGCCCGGCGTCATCTGGTCGAACGGAACCCGTCCCAGTTCGAGCCGGGCGATGCGCTGCTGTTTCGGATGCGTGATCAGGGCGTCGCCAAACATTTGGGCATTGTCAGCGAGGCGGGCGCGGTGCCGCGCTTTATTCACGCCTATTCAGGACATGGTGTGGTCGAAAACGCGTTGAGCGCGCCATGGCAGCGCCGCGTGGTCGCTTGTTTCGAGTTTCCGCTGGGGGATTTCTGATGGCTACAATTCTTCTGTCAGCGGCTGGCGCCGCAATCGGAGGGTCGATCGGCGGAACCGTTGCGGGGCTGTCGTCTGCGATTATCGGCCGGGCCGTAGGTGCCACGCTGGGGCGTGTTATCGACCAACGGCTGATGGGCCAGTCGGTTTTGGGAAGCGGCAGCGAGGTTGTGGAAACCGGGCGTCTGGACCGCTTTCGGCTGACCGAAACCGGAGAGGGTTCGCCCGTGACCACTGTGTTTGGGCGGATGCGTGTGGGTGGCCAGGTAATCTGGGCGTCGGACTTTCTTGAAACCCGCACCACCTCGACCTCGACCCAATCCACCGGCGGCGGCAAAGGCAAACCCAAACCCGCCGAGGTCAAAACAAAGACTGTCACCTACAGCTATTCGGTGTCGTTGGCGATTGCCGTCGGAACAGGCGTAATCGCGGATGTGCCGCGTGTCTGGGCCGACGGGGAAGAGATCGAGCGAAACTCGTTAACGATGCGCGTGTATCACGGAACGTCGGATCAGTTGCCCGACCCATTGATCGAGGCGGTTGAGGGCACGGGCACTGTACCGGCCTATCGCGGCACGGCCTATGTCGTGATCGAGGATTTCCCGCTGGGGTCATACGGAAACCGGGTGCCGCAATTCTCGTTCGAGGTGGTCCGTCAGGACCAAAAGGACATGCCGGACTATGACGAGGCCCTGTCGCAGGCGGTCAAAGGTGTGGCTCTGATGCCGGGAACAGGCGAATACACGCTTGCCACCTCGCAGGTCAATTACTGGAAGGGCAAAGGCCGAAACTGGGCCGCAAATGCACATTCCCGCTCCGGCTCTTCCGATATGGCGACCTCATTGCGGGCTTTGCAAAATGAATTGCCGGGGTGCGAGGCGGCGTCGCTTGTTGTTTCGTGGTTTGGTGACGATCTGCGCTGCGGGAGCTGCGATATTCGACCAAAGGTGGAACGCAAGAACGCTGATGGCAAGAACATGCCTTGGCGGGTGGCCGGGTTGACCCGTGCATCTGCGCAGAATGTGAAATGGAAGGATGGTCGCCCGATTTATGGCGGCACACCCGCCGACGGCGCAGTGATACAGGCGATCAAGCGCCTTAAAAATAATGGCAAACGGGTGATGTTCTATCCGTTCATCCTGATGGAGCAAATGCAGGGCAATAGCTTGCCAGACCCGTGGTCTGATGCGGGTGAGCAGCCTCATTTGCCTTGGCGGGGCCGGATCACGCTGGACATTGCACCGGGGCGCAGCGGATCGCCGGATCAGACGGCGGAGGCGGACGCACAGGTGGCGGCGTTTTTCGGTTCTGCGCGCGCTTCGCATTTTAAGGTTCAGAACGGATCCGTGGTCTATTCAGGTCCGCAGGAGTGGGGCTTGCGCCGGTTCATTTTGCATTACGCGGCCCTGTGCAAAGCAGCGGGTGGTGTGGCTTCGTTTTGTATCGGTTCCGAGATGCGCGGCCTGACACAGGTTCGGGGTGCATCCGGATTTCCGGCTGTAGCGCGGCTGCGGACACTGG
The DNA here is from genome assembly GCF_056540905.1 of Ruegeria sp. AL1. NCBI lineage: Bacteria > Pseudomonadati > Pseudomonadota > Alphaproteobacteria > Rhodobacterales > Roseobacteraceae > Ruegeria > Ruegeria sp. AL1. The sequence continues at coordinate 321,894 of NZ_JBQFXP010000001.1, read as the reverse complement.
CGGCGGAGGTGCGTCAGATTCTGGGCGCGAACACCAAAATCGGATACGCGGCGGATTGGTCCGAGTATTTCGGCTATTCTCCCGCTGGTAGCGGAGATCGCTATTTCCACCTTGATGACCTTTGGGCCGATGACAACATCGATTTCGTAGGCATCGACAATTACATGCCTCTGTCGGACTGGCGCGAAGGCGACACGCATCTGGATGCGCAGGCCGGGACAGGTTCGATCTATGATCTGGACTATCTGCGCGCAAATGTCGAAGGCGGCGAAGGGTATGACTGGTATTACGCTTCACCCGAAGAAGCCGAAGCACAGATTCGAACGCCGATTACCGACGTGGCGCATGATGAGGCCTGGATCTGGCGCTATAAGGACTTGCGCAACTGGTGGGGCAACCGGCATCACGAACGGATCGGTGGGGTGCGGCAGGCGTCTCCCACAAGCTGGGTGCCGGGCTCGAAACCGATCTGGTTCACCGAGTTGGGTTGTGCAGCCATCGACAAGGGAACGAACGAACCGAACAAGTTTCTTGATCCTAAATCGTCGGAATCAAGTTTACCCAAGTTTTCCAACGGAATGCGGGATGACTTTATTCAGGTGCAATACCTTAAGGCGGTACTGGGATACTGGAACGACCCTTCCCGAAACCCGGTTTCTGACATTTACGACGCGCCGATGGTAGACATGTCAAACGCCTATGTTTGGGCCTGGGATGCGCGACCATTTCCAACCTTCCCGAACCTGCGCAGGCAGTGGAGTGACGGTGAAAACTATGCCCGCGGGCATTGGTTGAATGGACGGTCGGGGTCGCGGACCCTGGCCTCGGTCGTGACCGAAATCTGTCATGGTGCCGGCTTGACGGATATTGATGTATCCGAGCTTTATGGCGTGGTTCGTGGCTACGCCGTCGAAGACGTGATGGATGCTCGCCAGGCCCTTCAGCCTCTGATGATGCGTTATGGGTTCGATGCAATTGAGCGCGATGGGAAACTGGTGTTTCGAACTCGGGGAACGCAGCGTGCCATCGATGTGTCGCCCGAACAGATCGCCGTCAGTACGGACATCGACGGCCCGATCGAGCATCGGCGTGAGGCCGAGGCCGAGATGACCGGGCGTGTCCGCCTGCGGTTCGTGCAGTCGGACGCCGACCACGATCTGGTGGCGGAAGAGGCGGTGTTGCCCGATGATCAGACCCACGCCGTAGCCGTCAACGAAATGCCGTTGTCCATGACACGTGCAGAGGGGCGGCAAACCGTCGAGCGCTGGTTGAGCGAATCCCGGATTTCCCGCGAAACGGCGCGCTTTGCGTTGCCGCCGTCGATGTCGCACATCGGGGCGGGGGATGTTGTACGGCTGAACGGGGCGGGCGATGCGCTGTATCGCGTCGACCGTCTGGAACAGGCCGAGTTGCAGCTGGCTGACGCTGTGCGGATTGAACCAGAAGTCTATTCTGCCGCCGAGGTGGAAGATGACGGCGCGACGGCCAAACCGTTTGACGCGCCAGTCCCTGTTTACCCGGTGTTCATGGACTTGCCGCTGATCACCGGTGCGGAATCGCCATATGCGCCTTACTTGGCGGTTTCAGCTGAACCCTGGCCGGGCAGCGTGGCGATGTATGCCTCGGCCCAGGACGAAGACTATACGCTTGCTCAGGTCATTGCTGGACAGGCGGTCATGGGGTTCACTGAATCGCCCCTGCGCCGCGCCGCTGCGGGTATCTGGGATGAAGGCAGTCCGTTGCGTGTCAATCTGATCGACGGGGTGCTGGAATCCCGGTCTCGCGGCGCGTTGCTGAGTGGCTATAATCTGGCCGCGATTGGGGACGGAACCCCGGGTCGATGGGAAGTGTTTCAGTTCGCCGATGCGGCCTTGCAGGAACCCGGTGTCTATGCCCTTTCGGGTCGGTTGCGCGGCCAGCTTGGAACAGATGCGATCATGCCCGATGTCTGGCCCGAGGGATCGACCTTTGTTCTGCTGGACGAACGTGTTTATCAGACCGATCTGTTGCCAACCGAACGGCGCATTGCCAGACATTACCGCATTGGCCCGGCCACACGGGGTTACGAGGATCCCTCATTTATTCATCTGGTCGAGGCATTTGATGGCAACGGATTGCGCCCTTACGCCCCTGTTCATCTGAGGGTGCAAAAGTCACCGGTCGGAGACCAGATGACGTGGATCAGGCGTACCCGTGTTGGCGGGGATGACTGGAGCGGGTTCGACGTGCCCTTGGCGGAGGAAACTGAATCCTATCTGATCCGAGTCCGGGCCTCAGGCGCGTTGGTCCGCGAAGTTCTGACCAATTCTCCGATCTGGTCTTATTCCAATGCTATGAAAGCCTCGGACGGAGCGGCGCAGGGCTATGATGTCGAAGTGGCCCAGATCTCGGCCGAGTACGGTCCGGGGGCAATTGCGCGCCTGTCGGTTGGATAAACCGACACATGCGCCCGTTGCTACATGGTGATCTCAGCGCGGCGGCTCGGGCTTTGTTGGCGGTTCCGCCGCGCCTGCGCCGCCGCTTGTGCGCGCGTTTGCTTGTCGAAGCGGAACTGGCCGATGTTTATGTCGCCGAAACCGGGCGACTGCATCCGCTGTTTGGCAATGGCTCGCTGATGGCGGCTGCGCGGACCCGGCCCCTGGCGGATGAGCCCAGTTTTGACGACCGCCAATATTGCCAGTGTTTCGAGATGATCCTGCAGGCCCTGATCCGCTTTCACGTCAGCCGGACGCGCAACTGACGCACCGGCTGGCGGCGAGGTCCAGTTCAAGCCGTCCCCGGGCAATCGGTTCACCACAGTCTTCGCAATACCCGTATTCGCCCTCGTCGATACGGGCAAGCGCCTCAGTCAGACGCCGCGTTTCGATATCGCGTCGGGTTTGCTGCGCTTTGGCCATTGCCTGATTCTGCAAAGCATCCATACGGCTCAGGCGTCCGACTGCCTGCTGATCCAGTTCCACAACAGATTGCGCCTGTTGTCCGATACTCGATTGATTGGCCAAGTCGCGCAACCGGGATTCGATCAAAGCCTTGAAATGTGGCCAGTCTTTTTCGTTCATTTTTTGTTGCATTCCATATCAAGGGTTTGCGTTTGGCCTTTTTGCCCCTAGATGGCTATAACAGTTACATCAATACGATTGCGCGTCAAATACCCCATAAAATTATAGAAAAATATTCTGTCTGGTACTGTCCGGAAAGGATTTTTGCGCACTCTTTTGCGCACTATATTCCTTTAATATCGGATAAGCTCGGCCAAAGAGCGAGTGTTCGAAGGCTTCTCTTTTTGTTGGATATTTGGAATCGAAACATCAAACAGTGACGGGAATGCCAATTCATTTTGAACGGCCGGGGGCAGGGGCGTAGAGGCCGATGACGGGGCACTCGTTCCGTTGTACTTATTTCGCCAGATCGACAAGAAATCACCGACAGACATGTCCGCAGTTCCGCCGTTCAGCTTGATCGCGTCATGCCCGACCAGGCTAGCGGCCGGTGAGTTTGGGTCAGCGGAAAACAACTTTGATGCTCCGCCCGGGCCCTGTTGGTGACCGAGATAGAGTTCCCATCCTTCGGGCGCACGACCTAGGGCCCGAGCCAAATGGGCGCTCGTATCACTGAGGTACGCCCCGCCTGCATCTGCATTGCTGTAGGCATCGAGCTTATCCCGACCAGCGCCATACTGGCCCCATGTTGAATCGATGAATTGGAAAATCCCCCCGGCCGAGGAATGGGGGTTCTGCGCTGTCGGGTTCAATCCGCTCTCAATCTGTCCGATGCGTAGCATGGCCTGGGGATCGATACCGTGACGCGCAGCAGAGGCACGGATGATGTCTTCGACCGATATCATGGGCCGGTTCCATTTATGAGGTCTAACAACTCGTCGTCCTCGGACGGCTCGTCTTCGAGCAATTCCGCAATTGCCGGAGCACGCGTTCCAAGCCAGATTTTAGCACCACGTGTCATCGCTGCTACATTGGCCGGGTTGTGTTCGCTGAGTAGCAACTTAGCGACTTCCGGGTTCAACAGCGCTTCGTCCAGAAGTTCCTGAAACTCTTGGCCCCGTCCTTTGAGCGTCGCTTTCCGCGCCATCGTCGATACCAGGCGCAAACCGATAAACGGCAAACCGACCTGCCCGCGCTGATAGGCGAATGAATACGCGCCGATCGTTTCTGTCGAGGGCAGAACCTCATTGCCTTTAATCGCCTGTGGCGTGCCAGAGCTGTTCGGGGCTTTACCCGTCACGCGCATATCGACCTCAGCCAGTGCGTTCGCAATCTCGTCGATGCGAGCCATCTGTTCCGGGTCGTTTGCGTAAAGTCGCTCCATAACAGCTCGATTTTTTGGGTTTTGCAGGAAATTTTGCAACGATTGCGGACGCCAATTTTGAGCGCCGCCCGGGGCGCGTGTCGTGACACCGCTCGATTTTGCGTCCCGTTCCATCAACTTCCAAAAAGCAGATTTCGCCCCTTCGATTGCTTGCGGCTCGCCGCCAGTGAATTGCAGCAGATCATCAGCTGCCTTGGCAGGATCCGGCGCGTTTACGACACCCGCCATTGCGTCAACCGCTCGCTCGTCGCCGAACTTGAGATATCGACCGACAGCACCTTTACCTACGGTATCGTTGGTCCCGAGTTCACGCCGAACCTGCTTATTCGCCGCCTGCGCGTCGTCTGCAGTGCGCTTTAGCGCCGCTGCCGTACCAAACTCGTCGCGCAGTTCAGGGAACTTGTCGAACACCGCTTTGTACTGATCGAGATAAGTTTCAAGCTGTTCGGGCTTGTCCAAGAAATTCTGCGCACCCGCTCTAATCTGATCGCCTAGTGCGGCACGGACATCATCAGCGTTGTTTGTCTCTTTCAGCAGCGCGTCGATGTTGGAAGCCTGTCCTTCATCAGGGCGCACGAATTTGCTCGTAACCTCACTATCGGGAACCCGAGGCTGACCCTGGTTGCGATCGAGCGTCTGTGCAATCGGTGTCGTGGGCCGTGTGAACCGGTCATTGAGGTCGCGGGTGACAGCCCGGGCTGTTTCCATCTGTTCGACCACATCGGGCGCGGCATCGTCGAGAAATCCGTCGATCGCGCCAACATACATGTCGAGAACCCGGGCTTTGTTGTGATCGCCAGCGGAGCGCGCCGAACGCGATTTGTCGGTCAACGAACTGCGCAGCGTCGTCACTTCGGACAAGCGCGTTCCCTCTCCGGTGATGTGCGACAGGAGTTCCGTGTCACCGTCGCCGACGAGTCGGCCGGGGATAGACAGGATGGACTGATCGCCCGAGATTACGTCACGCTCTGCAAGCGTCAAGCGGCTCGTGACGTCGTCGAAAGCCGCGTCCAACCCGGTTGGGTCGATCTGGCCCTCAATACCGGCCCACGCCTCACGCTCAACGGTCTTAGCTTTGTCCAGCGCATCGTCAAGGGCAGCGCGAACCGTCTGACCGCGCGCTTCGCCCGATTGAACCGCAGCCAGATTATCAGCCGCTTTCTCGAATTCAGTTTGCGCGAGGTACTGCTTTGTTTCGGCTTCGAGCAGCGCGGTATCCCGGTTGTTGGAAAGTGTCTGCCGAAACACGCCAGGTGTCGCATCGGGCGCCTCGACCTCTATCGCGTCATTCACGGCCCGGGCATTGTCACTACGGCGTCTCGCGAAATCACCGGAATTTTCGCCACTCTGCCGGCCGTATTCAAGTGATGCCAATCCGGGGTTTTGGGTCACGTCAGCAGTGGACTCCTGAAAGCCCGGAACGGCCTTGGCAACCCGCGATCCAGAGTTCAAAGAATCTGCCAACATAGCGGTGTCAAGCGCTCCTGACGGAGCCGTAGGGGCGTCCGCAGCCCGCGCCAATTCACCCGCTACGGCGTCACGCACAACCTCTGAACTTCCTTTGCCTGTAACAGCAGTGCCGACGTCCAGCGTTGTTCGTACACCGGCATCAATCGCAGACGCGCCTGCTCCGCCCATTATGGCGCCAAGCAAGTCCGCCAATGCCTCCCTTTGCGTCGTCGTTGTCGGATCCCCGTCCGACACGGCTTCATTTGCCACACCAGCCCCGACGCCCGCTCCGGCCGCGTATAGCGTTTCTTTCCCTGCAAATTTGCTCGGATTTACCGCTGCAGATTCCAGAATTGAGCCGAGCATACGTTTTCCGCGGCGCGATGATTCTTGCATCGCGCGAGCCCCTGCCGTACCAACTTTTGCTGCCCCGGACAGGACGCCGACGAGGGGCAGAGCAGTGGCACCTAATTCTTCTGCAAGACGACCCCCGACACGCTCAACTATATTCTCTGGGACATCATCTCCCACGGGTTCACCCATGGCCGTTTGAGCGGCATCTCTAGGGGCAGATAGCAGGCCCCACACATGATCATATCCGCCTATTGGGCTTTCTGAAAAAGGCTCAAGACCTTGCTCACCGGGCAGAAGGTTTCCGAGCATAGGTGACGAATTCACGAGGTCAATCGGTGACGTCGCTAACCGTGTTAAGCCTTGCGCCCCCTTTTCGGCTAGGTACCCTGTCGTATCTAACACGGTCTCCGCACCATCCATCACGACATCAAGCCAAGATTCGTCTTCGACTGGCGTTTTCGAAACGGACGTTGTCGAATTAGTCTGATATTTTGTCCAAGGACCCGAACCAGTAGGCTGCGCGTTTCCTCGATATTTTTCCCAAGGACCGGCCATTATTCCAGAGCCCTCCAATTTGCTTGGTCACTCGGATCTCCCCCCAAGAATTCGTGACCATCTTCGACGTGTCCGGGCTGTAACGACACCGGGGTCTCGGTCGGCGTCTTCGAAACCTCCCCCCGAAGTTCCGAGCCAAAAGTTAGACGTTGTCGCAACTGGCTTTCCAGCGTTTCAAGATTCGAAAGCACTTTCGGGTTTCCAGCAATACCCCCATCGTAAAGACCGAGCAGCCGTTCCAGTTCTCGGACATTCACTTCGCCACCAGGATCTTGCGCTTTTGCCTGCAGATAGGCCATTTCAAGGGCGTATGCCCCCGCTTGAGCTATTGCGGGATCATATCGACCATTCGCGCCAACACGCGCTGCCAAGGCGCGAGCCTCTTCGATACTGTCGATCGTGCCGAACGCGGCCCCGGCTTCGTCTGCAGCGGCAACGAGGTCTTGTGCAAACCCGCGAACCATCCCGGGAATGCCCATTACACCCGGGTTTTCTTGCAGCAATGTGCGGAATTCACCGAGACGTATTAGGCCGTAATTAGACTCTGCAACAATCTGATTGCCTTTGGTTACGTTTGACGTCGTGGCACCGAAACCTTCCGACGTATCCTCGATCTTGCCGGTAACAGAACCCTCTGGCAAAACCGATCCGGATTGCGTATCCACCCACTTTTCGAGGCCCGTATCGTAAATCGCCGTTCCTGTTTGCCCGTCCGGCGTGCGATATGTCTCTAGTGTCGGCTTCGCCTCGGCTCCGGCGTTGATATGCGGCTCTTGGCCAATGGCGTCAGCGCGGGTCGCGATACGCGGTCCATCCGGAGTGACAATCGTTTCAACAGGGACGTCACTTCTGCGTTCAGTGACAATATCTTCTGCATCGAACAGGCCATTCGCGATAGCTTCTTCGAACAGTTGGGCCTCAAGTTGCGCTTCTGTCAGCGGCGTCTGCGGCGCACCCAGCGCAGCACCAGATTGAGCGGGAAAGGCCGGAACACCCAATTCGGCCGCGACCTCTGCCGGAAGTCCGGACAGAACTTCGTTATGCGTGATCGGAGTGTCCCCGAGACCAATAATAGCCTCTGCCAGAGCCCGATCATTATCCGCGGCATTATTGGCACGCGATGTCTCGGCGTCGATGTCCTGACCACGCCGCGCCGTCGCGTCTGCAGTGTTCACGGCGTAAAAGGACTGGTCCGGATTGTAGAGGTCAGCAACGATGCTGCGTTTGTCAAAATCGTCGCCGGCCGAAGACCACAAATCGGCCAATCTCTGCCCCTCTGCGCGTTCGTTTTGGGCACGCACAAGGCTGTATTGCTCATTTGCAGTTGGCGGTGCGAAAGCCTCAACCAATTGCGAAACTGACGACGCAAAGCTCGGATCGTTGAAATACCGCCCGGCGAGTGGATTGATACGTGTACCCATTCCGATCTCCTAGTAGAGCGCAGGCAGGAAAGTACTGCTGTAACCGCCTGTTTGTGCTGCCGTCCCTGCGGCTGTTGGTTTCAGCGACGTTAACCAAGCGGGACCCGTAGCTGCGGGGGCTGTCAATGCGGCTGGCAATGTCAGAGCCGAGCCGATGGTCAGCAAATCACCAAGTGTACGGAAACCTGATCCTTGCTGCTGCGCGGCGGCCTGTTCCGCGGGAAGGATACTTGCAGACCCGCGTTTGAAACTGCCAAGCGTATTCAATTCGTTTGCGAATTGCTGATTCCGACGGCCAAAATTTCCGAGCAAATCTCCCAACGAACGGAGGTTCCCAAGAGCTTCTGCGCGAGCGTCGCCCTTCTGTTTCGCCTTTTCAGCGGCAGTTGCGTCTGCACTTACAACAAGATTGCTGTTTGTCTTTGGTACAGCGGCCTCTGCAATGGGCGCTTCGGTCGCTGCGCCCTTAAAATACTCGGTCAACTCTTCCGAAGTGACGTCCTTTTGATCACGAAAATCTTCATACTCGCTGACAGCCTTTTCGTTCAGGTCGAACGCTAAACGATCAAAATCGGACTGCCGCTTTGTCTCGCGACTGTTCACCCCTGCTAAGGCGGAAGACGCCCTGCCGTGGCCAATTGTATTAGCTGCGATAGACCCTGCTGCAAACAAGGCGGGGAGAATTAGTGGAATGGGCATCTCGACCTCCTGTTAGCTCACTTTGACTGCGTTTCGGGACGGTCCGAATAGGCCAGTATTAATCCTCGGGCGAACAGAACTACCATACGCCTCGGCCCGTTCCAGCGCGGCTTGCGAAGCCAAAATTGAGGCTGAATCCTGGAATAGCTGTTGCAAAGGCGAATACGCCGGAGGGGTGGACAAGGCTTTAGACCTCGCCAGTGCAGCATTTGCGGCACCAGACGCGTCCCCTGTAACCTGTAATTGTGATATCAGATCGGATCGGGCGTTTTCGACGTTATTGCGGGCGTCTGTCTCGTAGCTTTTCGCCTGATCGAACAAATTTTGCAGTTCCGTTGTGCGCTCGTCGGCCAGATCGCCAAACGCATCGGCCCGAATGCTGCTGTCCAGCACACCGGCCCGTGCAAGATTATAAGTCGTATTTTCCCGTGCCTCGGAAAACTGGTCTTCCAGGTCCGGCGTTGCGAAATCAATAAACCCTTGCCGAACTCCGTCGAAGAAGTCGTCATCGAATTGATTGAACGTGTCATTGATCCGCGTAGTGCCTTTTCGAACCTCGCGTTGGCGTTTCTTTTCCGCCTTTCGAGCCTCTTTGGCCTGTCGATCAGCTGCGCCTTTGCCGCCCCCGCCCATGACCCTACCTCGTCTTCTTCAAGTAGAAACCTACTTGCTCCGCGCCCGCTACAATTTCGAATAAGCGTGCGGTTCGATCTGGTTGGAATTTATTGGAGATACCGAAAATCCATTCACGGCACCCGACAATGTCACCCCATCTATCGAACTCTTTGATGAGCTTTACGGCTGCCCGAGTGCCGCGCTTGTCGGGTCGCACATACAATACCTCCTGGACGACAAAAACGCCAGTGGTAAACGCGTATGACTGTAAGAACGCCATTAGAAACCCGATAACTTCGCGGTTTTCTTCAACCACGAAAAACGTTGGGTCGGCGTGTTCCATGCTCTGATCGTAAGTTTCCTCGGCCAGTTCACGGACGAAATCAAGATGCGGCAAAGTCTCCTCGACTTGCATCTGGCAAAGGTCCATCACGGTATCTTTGTCTTCCGGCATTGCAAGGCGGGCGAACATCAATTGTCCTCCTGCTCATCCCGGTCAAAATGGACAACTGCGGATGACAGAATAGCCGGTTTGTCTGTGCTATCCGGCGCTATGGATTTGAACCGAAGACTGAAATGCGTCGCTTCTCCAACAGCGTCAATCGCACTATCTGAAAACGTAGTTTTGGCAATTCGCGCGACCAAATCAGACGCATTCTCGTTGTCCGGGTCCATCGCGATCCTGACTTCCCAAGTCCCCCTTACCGCGGCATCTACAGCGTCCAGGGTTTTCTGTCGGAATGGCTCGTCGGCGTCCATATACGGTAACCACGCTTCGGCCTGAACACTTTCATCGTAGGCAAATTTAGGCCCTTGCCCCCCATATACGTAGATATCGTCTCCGGATCGCAGCCAAATTCGTCCGTCATATTCGATCATGTCGTCAACACGAAAACCCGGCAGATACTCCGACCAAGCCGAGACTTTATCAGAGCGAAAATAGCTGAACACATAAATTCGATCGTTCAGAGATAGCCAGAACCGCCCGCTACGAGGCTCGATAACCCCTTTGGCATCTCGCAAATCGCTGTCCGTAGCATTTTCAAGCGCCTCGACGATGATACTGTCAATCGGGCTTCCGAGGTCTGATGTAGCTGCTGAGTTCGAACTATCTCGCGCCCGAAGCGAACGCACACCGGATTCGTTCAAATAGATAATGTCACCGTCACCCAGCTGTGTGACGCTGCCCGCGGAAAGAGTGCCTGTGCCACGCAATACCTGGTTCTTTCGGGACAAGTTCGGATCGGGATCGAAATACCAAATGAGTGCTACCCGTTTACCCAACACCGCAGTAAAATTGTCGTATTCGCCGATCCCGACGATTTCCTCGGCCCCCTTCGCATGAGTAGACATGTCGATGAACCCATTCCCTACACCGGATCCATCTCCAAAGTCTGAACTGTCATTTACTGCCGAGAAAAACAGGTTCGGGCCGGATGAAACAAACAACTTAGAAGCTGTCGTGAGCAAGGCCCCTGGCTTACCGGAATTGACCAGATTTGGGGGCGCTTGGGTATCCGTGACGCGATTGCCATTATTAAAAATGTATCGAGAATCATCTTCGAATTCTGCAACCGCCTGGACTTCACCCCGAAATAATTCCCACGAATTTATCGTCCGCAATGCTGCATTTGAAGGATGCGGTAATGAAAGATAGGTCACCCCGTCTGGAACCGCTGGTGAAGCGCTCTGGTGACCGAAAACGACCAACCCGTTCGCGGAGGATGCAAGTCCTTTGGTCTCACCGACCGGGAGCTGGTAAACCCGTTCGAATATGGCACGCTGTTCAATCTCGCCGCCGCGATTTACATGCGCGTCGCGCAATCGCATTAGCGTACCGCCCGGCGAAGTTTCCGGAAGCCTGCGGGTATCAAGCCCGCCCGTAAATTCGCGGATCCAAATCGTGCCCATTACTCACGGTCTCGATAGTGTATACGAGGGATTGGCACCCGTCGACGTTGATATCCGTTCGACCCACCCAAAGAGAATTGCTTTATCTTGGACATATTGCCGGTGAGACTTTCAAGCCGCTTTGCCGCAGCCCGTAAAACCAGGGGCGCACGCTTGCCGCCTTTTGAGGTCAAATACTCACCGGCGGCGTGCAAAACGATAAGTCTGTCATCAAGGTCTGCACGATCGTCATCCTTCACCAACGGACGCAGCGATCGAATTCCGGTCAAACGTAAAACGCCCTCACCAGAGGATTCCTCTGCATTTTCGGACGGAATGGGCCATATCTCAATCTGCTCGTCCTCGTAAACCTGCCATGCTTCGACCGGCCATGATCGTTCGTCAAGGTCACTTTCCCACTCGGCGTAATGACGATCTGTAATATCTGGTTTTAACCGGCACCAATCACCAGAATATCGGACATGAATATCTTCAACACGATCGATGATCATGTCCGTAGGGGTATCGAAGTACCGCTGTCCGGCCTGCAAGGGCATCATGCGTTTAACACGCAAATGCGGCCAGTCATGACTTTCCCAAAGCAATTCTTGATTTCGTTGTAAAGCATGGACATGCGAGTCCCGAGAATTCTGGTTGTGCGCCGGATTAACCGACGCACCTATCTCAACGCGAAAGTCCTGCAGTAGCGAGAGCAGTGATTTGTTTCGCGCCACAACTCACCCCCTTAATCGAGAACCGAGTTGGTTTTGTCAGAAGCCGACGCGCTCTTGCCCTTGGCCTTGGGGGCCGTCTTTGGTACCGGTGTGGGTTCCGGTGTGGGTTCCGGTGTGGGTTCCGGTGTGGGTTCCGGTGTGGGTTCCGGTGGGGGTCCCGGTGGGGGTCCCGGTGGGGACTCAACGACGGGGATCGCGTGGCCGATCGCCTTGAAAGCCCCGTCGGGTAGCTCCAATTCAGCGAAGGTTTTGTGAATCACCGGACTGCGACCGGGATACACCAGGTCAATAATCAAATCACCGTCTTCGTTCTTCGCGCGGTATCGATCACGAAGCTGCTCAACCGTTTCGCGAGCGGTGACGACTTTAGCGTCCGGGTCTTCCGGCAAGATGTCGATGTCAAAAACGGCATCATCACCATGAATCGTCAGCAATACCGCAACCTCGGCCGGTGTCACCCGGGTCTTCGGTACGGTGTTCCCTTTGTCGCCTGCGAGAGCGACCATTATGTTCGCAAATTGCATTTCGGGAATCCCTATCAGATTTCAGGAAACAGAGCCCCCGGAAGGGCTCTGAGAAGGTTTACGAGATGTCGTAAACGCCAGAAGTGTTAAGCTGCTGCGCGGCCATGACGGCGGTCGTGGTGACGCCGCGATACATGACGTATTTGTCGTGCGGGCGAGCCGGATTGGCCTTCTTCATCTTTTCGCCTTGCATGTAGTACAGGCACAGACGGCGCATATCGATGTCGAACATGCGCTTTTCCAGTCCCAGATCATCCAATGTCGGATCGTATTCGATCACGATGCTATTCCATGCAACTTGAGGCATCGCGCCATCAATCGCCCCGTCACCACCTTTCCAGCCGGTCTGAGCGTATTGACCGTTCGCGCGGAGTTCAGTTTCGATCGCACCGATGAAATCTGACCCGGCGAATTTTTTCGACCGACGCGAACCCATCGCATAACGATTGAGTTGTCGCTCTTCCGCTTGCAAGAACTGCAGCAGTGCACCGCCGTTTGCAGGGGAAGAGGTAATCACGTCGTTACCTGAACCAGCGGCATTCGCGGCAGCAGTAGCTGCACGGTTACGCCACCAAGTGTTCGTACGCACCAAACCTCCTGTCGAACCCAGAGACGGGTCGTCCAGGATAAACGCACGGATACCGGCGAGAGCCTTAGTGTCCGAAGTTCCGTCACCGTGAATCAGCGCATCCCAATCGACAGCGTAGTCCTCATTCATCGTCTCGATTTTTTCTTCGAGCAGATTCGCAAGGGCTTGCTGTTCCCGGCCAGATTTCTCACTGGTCTTCTGCGAGGCGTTATTCTCGATAACGGTGATACCATCGATTTTCAGTTCGGTGTGGGTCAAGCCCATACCCTGGTGGTGTTCCTTCCAGGGGAAGGCTACGCGCTTGGTGCCGACCGGGTTAGTGTACCCAACAGTGTCGTCGTGCGTGTAACCGGCCAACGAAGTACCCCCACGGCCCTGCTTGACCGCCAACGATACGTTGTCCTTACCACCCGGGAACGTCTTCGATGCGGCGTCGAAAGCCTTCATCATCGGCTTGTTCTGGATCGCCTGCGCGTAAACCTTACCCCGGCCCATGTAGTGCTCAAGGGTCGAGTTGGTGATGTTTTCAAGTTCTGCTGCTGTGAAGGCCATCTGGTTCTACTCCTACTAGCCCGCGTCGCTCACAGATTTCACAATGTCCAAAACGGACTTCGGTTCTGCAGCGTCGGTAATGCTGGCAGTGCGACCCCCGGTAAGGGTTTCTTTGGATGGTTTAGGCTTGGTACGCGCAGCAATTCTTTTGTTCACTGTGCTCATGGCCCGCTTCAACTGATCCGTGGCCTTGTCCGGAGTGTCGGGTTTCCCCTCTTTACTCTGTAACCAGACAACCTCACGCATGAGGTCTTCGGCCTTGGCTTCGAAATCCGGGTCTTTCCGCTGTTCCAGTTCCCACGATGCAACAGCGTCCGTAACCGCTTTTGCGGCGTCTCGCTGCTTGTCCTGCTCGCCCTTCTCCTGGCGAAGCTCGTCCTGCTTTTTCGCTGTCGCGGTCTCCGACCGTAACCGGCTTATTTCAGCAGCCGCTTCCTTGGTAATTTCGCCTTTCGCGACTCGCTGTTGCAAGTCCTCGGGCAAAACCAGACCAACGTCGCGAACGAGTTGCTGGACAATCGGTTTTAGCTCTTCCCATGCTTTATGCGGGTCAGATTTCAGAAGGCTTTGGATATTCAGCGCGTTCGCTGCTTCCTCTGCGGATACGCCGGATTCTTGCAAGAATGCCTGAACCTTAGCGTATTCCGTAGCGCCCTCCTTATACTGGTTCCGTTGAGCGATGAGCTGCTTAAACCGAGGGTGGTTGTGGAACGGCACGTCCGAGAAGTTTTCCTCGTCCGTTTCACCGTCTTCGGTGCCATTTTCGGAGTCAGTATCGGCGCTATCCGCGTCGTCACTGTCATTCTCTTCCTCGGTAGACGACTCCGAGTTATCCGCTTCCGAAGGGACCGCCTCACGGACCACAGATAGCAGATCGAACTTTTCGTCTTCATTTGCCTCGGGGGACGGGTCCGGGCCAGGAGTACCATCTGACGTTTCGTCAGCGGTTGTATCGTCCAGATTTTCGGAGTTGTCGGGCGACTCCAACTCCAATTCCTTCTCGCCCATTAGAACCTCCAAGTTGTCGGTTTCGAGGCGAGCATACACATTGTCCGGAAATGTATCAAGTCAAGACGGACATAAAGCTACAAAACTTGATTATTACCCAAAGGTGCATCCGTTCCGGCAGCGCCTCCTGGTGGGGCAGGGGCGTTGTCGCCACCTTCCGCCCCTTGGGCGTTCGGAGCGTTGGCCGGGTCTTCGGGACCGGGTTGCTGTGCACCGTTGAGCGCCATGATGGACGGTAAGCCCTCAACGATAGCTTCGGTGAGATCGAGTTTGTCATCGAGACGACGCAAAGATTCTCGGGCGAGCCATGTTCCGGGTATCCCCGGCATCTGCAGCAAGTAAGGCAACATCTGCTGCCAATTTCGAATCTCCTGTGCCTGATTTGGACGCCCCGATGATCCCGCCTCGACTTCAAGGAAAATCTCTTTCGCGATCTGTTCCAAGGTTAGCTCCGGCCAGATAGCGCCGGGACCGACGACCTCTACGACCTGATCTTTGGACATCTCTTTAAGGAGAATACCGCCAGAAGCACGCGCGATACGAGTAAGGAACCCGTCCAGATCATCGACATTACTGTCCACCGACGCGATGCGGGACGATTCCGCGATAGAGCTTTCCGTTGCCGTAGCCTTTGCGACCGCCCCGAATTGAGCCTCCTGCGCACCGGCAACGATCTGTACGTCAGCCATGACTTCATTGGTGTCATACAGGTTCGGGTCCACACCCGGGACCGGAATCGCCTGTATCACGGTGCGGATATCTGTTTCAGGAGGCACGTTCACTTCGGTAACCGTGAATGGTTCCGCAGTGGCTAGGTTCGTTTTGTCTTCGTCCCCTAGCACCCCCTTTGGAGTTGCAAACCTCGGTCTGGCAGCCTGACGATGTTCGCGTTTACCTTGACGAGACCGATTATACTCGTCCTGCATGTCTTTAATGAGACGAACATCAGACGGCGGGAAAAGCGTACATTCATCCTCGACTTCATTGAACACAAGCGCAAGCACAGGCCAGAAATCCTCAACGTACACGTCAGGAGGGCCGGGGGCGCGCAAAAACTTCGTATGTCCGTCACAAACATAATACGTCGTACCGCTTTGACGGTCGAAATGTTCCCATACACAGGCCAAACCATTCGTGTCAGCGTTATCACCCCCCTCGACCGCTTCTGGCTCGGCGATCGATGAATCGTCCGAATTCTTAGCACCGTTTTTAAGGCTATACTCGGTAAATCCTTGACCGAGATCGACTTTGAAAATCTTCTTCACTTCATCGGGTGTGAACAGGTATTCCAGTGTCAGCCAGCGCCCGCCGACAAATCCGGTAAGATTTTTTGTCATCTTGTCAGGAATGACGCGGGTAGCGTCCGGGAAATCGAAAACAAGACCCTCTCGGGCAAGGATATATTCCTGCTGTTCCAGCGACGCGATAGCCGCCTCAAGCTCTGCTTTTTTAACCTCGTTGTCCGCGACTTTGTCATCTTCCGCATCTTCGGCCAGCATCGCAACGTGTGACAACTGATTGCGAAAATCAGCCAGGCGCTCAGCTACTTGTGGATCCTGTTCGATATCGCGCTGAAACCCCAGCTTGATATAGCCGACACCCGTCGTCGCGGTGCGTCGCACCAACTGTTTCATGCTCGTTTTGAAATCTACTGGCGTTTGCTCTTTCGTGAAATAATCGAACAAGAGTTCCAGCGTTTTTCCGACACGACGTGCATTCTCGCGCGCCCGCATCCCCTGTTCGAAGTCCTGCAGAAGGACTTTTGCCTGTTGTATCTGAACAGGATTCATGGGGATAGTCAGTCCCGTTACAGGGTCCAAGCCCCCCAGCGACGCCTGTTGCAAAACCGTCATTGCCTGGGCAATTGACGTTTCGCTTTCGTCCCATATCGCGAAATCCAGTCGTTCCCGACGTCGCGCTACTGCTTTGGGGTTTTTCGCATAAAGTGCTGTAACTTTCTGATTTACGTGGCGCCCGGTAACATTGGCCCGATAATGCCCGACAGGCCACCCATCACCAGCACCAGTGCGAGCGATTTTCATGTCTTCGCGCATCGTATCAAACGCCGGTTTATGATGCGTCTTATCCACCTTGATACGATCAATCAGCTTCGCAACAAGTTTCCGCTCACCCTCCGAAACAGGCGTTTCCGGAGTCTCAGTCGCAAGTGCATCACGCGCGGTGTCTGCGGTCTGGATTTCGTTGTCCATCAGAAGCCTCCGGTATTGAGTCGCGCCTGAGCGCGCTCCATCCGTTTCAGTTCGCGTTTGAGCCAGCCGAACGTTCCACTCTTTACGGGTTTGTCCGGTTTTGTCTTTCGTTGTAACGGAATTTGGCTTTGAAGTCCAAGACCGATGTAAGCGAACGCGTCCGTGAAGTCGTCATGCAAACCGTTCGGGAATGCCAACAACTCATTGATCGCTTTCTCGACCCACTGCTTACCCCTCGGAAAATACACCCTTCCCATTGCCATTCTCGCCGAAATAGCCTGCGCCCGCTGTTCTTTATCAGCTGCAGGAGTCACTTCGACAAGATTGAAAAACGTCTCTGTTTCCATCATCCGTTTTTTCAGAAACGGACCGATCGACTTCGAAATATGGCCTTTCTCTGCCCACCATATGAGGGGTTGCGGTTCCTGCTTTGCCATGGCCAGCATGGCTTCCACAGTTGCGTTTGTCGGAGCTTTTCGCCACCAACAATCCAGAATGAATATATTCTGCTGACGGTCAAGACCGACACGCAAGAGCACCGTTGAGTCGGCACGCTGTGCAGTCGAAACCGCATGATCCGACGCACAGTAGATGCGAAGTTCTTCAAGTGGCGGCGTTTTCACTGTTTCGTCTGGGCCGTGGTACTGGATGCTCTCGCGTCTGAATAACGTCCCGTCCGCGACACTCGGGCGCTGCTGATACAAAGCCTCGAACCCGAGAGGATCCAAGGACCGCTGTTCTTCGAAAAAATCCAAATCATATCGGTCCGGCCAGAGCGGCTCACCCGGCACGCGACCGAGAGTATCGTCGTCATCCGCGATTGCCGGGAAGTCAACGATACGAATTTTCTCCGCAAGGGTTCGGTTGAAATGCTCGTTTTCAGGGTCCGTCAACCGCCCGATAATGTCGTCCGTATGCCAACGGGTGAAAGTGATTATGACGAGTTTCTTGCCCATTCTACGGGTCATCGCGACTTTCGTGAACCATTCCCAAGCTCGGTCTCTGAACGCCTGAGAGCGGGCCTGTTCGTAGTCCTTGATCAGATCATCGATCACGAGCAAATGTGCGCCACGCCCCGTCAACGAACCCCCGACACCGACGAATGTCGCCATACCGCCTTGAGTGGTTTGAAGCCGGTCCTTGGCCGAGCCGCCTCGCTGCAGACTGATTCCGGGAAACACTTGCCGGAACTGATGCGACGTTATGATGCCCCTGACATCTGCGCCAAAATCTTTGGCGAAGTCATCATTGTACGTCGCGACAACGACGTTTTGATCCGGGTGCCGCCCCATGTACCAGGCGGGCAGGCGGCGCGATACCAGTTCAGACTTTCCGTGCCGCGGAGGAACAGTCAAAATGAGAAACTGTATTTCGCCTTTTTCGACCTCTTCTATTACCCGGGCAATTGCATCATGGTGCAAGGCGTTATCGTAGACAGAGCGTTCAACGTCATTAGGGTCTTCCGGATCCGGCATCGTGAACTTTGTGAAGTCCATGAAATTATCCCGGGCGGACAGCGCTTTCTGCTGCCGCTTCAAAAGCAAAATGTTCCGGTTTATCTCTTCGAGCGACTGCTGCTCCGGCTCTTTCTGACTCAATTCACTCTCCGCTTAGACCGTGAGAGACCAGCCTTCGCACGCCGCCAGAAATACGTCATATTGGTTGCCAATTTCGATTTTCGTTTGCTGCGTATCGGCTCTGGAACGCGTCGGCAGGGACTCTTGCCACGCCCGGCAAATCTCATATTCAGTTTCGGTAGCCGCGGGCGTCGTCTTCACGCATCCGGGCATCCCGAGAAGTACGAATGTCATCAACACGACGACGAATTTTGTCTGCGCGGTCCTTGTCAGCATCTTTCATCTCCCGCTCTTTCTGCTCGGCGCCTCGTTTTTCAGCACGGTTCTGCATCCGCAGAACGAGCGCGAGGAGCATTCCAATCGCTCCTACAACCGACGCAATTTTCATCCACACCCGACTAAACATCAGCGCCCCATCAATTGCTTGGCAGCCGCGTCCAGGCCAAACGCTGCAGCGTTGAAGAGAAGGACAGGCTTGGTCAGGAATTGAGCGACTTCGATAATGTCCGGACGCTGAGCAACCATCCCCCAAACAAACAGACCGAGCACGAAAGACATAAGCCCAGCCGCGTATTCCCGTTTGAATGTCTTATTCATCGTCAAAACCTCCTGTCAGAAGCCGATGGCTGTCGCGGAAAAGGTCTGCGCCACGCCCGCATAGGGGGTTATCGCGCCCGCTGAGACGTTATTGAGCCGAACTGTCACAAAACCATCCGTGGCAACCCATGCGTCGGATATGATCCCCGCATCGAGACCTGTTGCTGGTAAAGCGATAGTGACTCTGTCACCGACTTCGGAGCCTACGACTGGAATTGTCTGGTCCGCGAACGCGCCGGCCGCTATCGCGCCCCATGTCAACGACACACTGTTAGAGTGAGCTTCACGACGCTTATCGATGGCCTGGGCGGTGCGCAGAGGCGTTAGCACCTTCGTGTTCTCGATACCTGTTTCCGCCTCTACCTGCGAGGCGTAAGCACGGAGTGTGTCCAGCGCCTCTTTGACGCGGAGTGGCGTCACGACGGTACTGTTGTCCGTCGCGGTTTGCGCCTGCAATTGAGTGGCGAACGCTCGCTGTCCATCCAGGGCCTGAGCGACTGCTAAAGGCGTCATCAACCGGTCGCCTGCAACACCGGCCTCTGCCTCCTGCTGAGTGGCAAATGCAGCAGAATTAATATCCCCAACGACGACACGTTGATCCAAATTGCTGAATTTTGCCTTTACATCGTCGGAAAGCCCGTCCCATGACACGATGCCGTTCTGCAGATTTCCATCAGACCGACGAACCTCATCAAGCGCGGATATGATTGATCCGACGCTGGATTCGAGATTTTGAAACTCGATATCAAGATCAGATGCGGGTAGGGGAGTGTCGGGACTGATAGCCTGAAATCCCGAAAAGCTATAACTCACTGAGTACGTAATCGGGTCCGCCATTATTCCATCTCCACAGCTGCACGAAGTGCTGCTTCAAATGTAATGGCGTAACCAGCTATTTGCTCTGCCCGGTCGGTTCCGTTAACGATACGGCGGGCGCCAACATAATCAACCTCGCCGGGGCGAATATGATCGGCAAGATTGTGACCCGTGAACATCCCTCGGATCATGCCTTCCCAGATTATCAGAGCCGACATTTCCGGTTCTTTCGCGATATCCGGATTGCTGACCAAATTTATCTCTCGCTGGTGTTCGAGAGTGAGGAAAATGGACATCTTTGCGTAGTTATGCAGCCACGTCAGCTGTGTATCGCCACGTCCATGATAGGTCACACTCTTCCCGCGAATGAGCCAAATGCTCTCGCCATAATCTCGGCCCTGGCCTCTGCCAAGTTCTTCGTCAAACTTCCAGCGCCCGGTTTCGTGATAACCGGTTGCCAAAACGTAAGCGATCTCTTCGACAGACCGGCCGCGTCGATTGCCCTCCTCGACAATACGCAAAACGGGCTGTTTTTGCCATGATGGCAGGGACCCATAAAACAAGGTGCCTGTGACGATTTTCAAGAACTTATCCAGGTTCATTTGCCCCCTCCATTTCTCGACGGAAGAATTCGATCTATCAGCCGGTCGATGATCCGCTCTGATCGTTCCGTCGCCTCATCCATCAACTTGATAAAGAAGTTCACCAGCCAACCACTGGCCCCGCCGGACGCAGCCATGATGAGCTGTGGGGCAATGTCCCAATGATTGGATTCCTGCGTGACCAAAACGGTGATCGTCGCGACCAGTGCAGCCGTGCCAAGGACGCTCCAAATCCGTCGCTTGCTGCGACGATGACGAGCAACCAGAGCGCCAGCTGCCAACGCAAGAAACAAACCCCCCACGAATTGGTGAGGCGCGAATGATATGCCGAGCCCCGTAAACATCATGGACAGCCAATAATGGGCGCTTTCTATGGACTGCTGTTTCAATCCGTGACCCCCTCTTGATAACCTTCTTGGGCAACGATGCGCCGCATACGAGCGACCTCGTCGTTCCAGGCATCGCGACAATGATGCTTTTCCCGACCCAGGGTCAGAACGATAAAAATCACGTCGATCACCCGCTCCAGGCGCAGCCCTTCGACATGAGATGCCTCAGACAGGGTGGTCCCGGCATCGCCGCCCCGCATGACATTCAAGAAGCGGGACATCAGTGAGAACATTTCGAATAGGAACTTCCCTATGGTGGCCATCTTGAATCCCCCGCTATGTCGGACGGGATGCCGGCCGGATCATCCTTGATCGCCCAGGATGCCTGATAAACCAGCGACACCCAGGCCGCGCCCACGGACCAAAGCTCGAAGACCTGCGGCGGCGTCAGTTGATGGATATCGTTGTTCTCGTCCCGGTAAGGTGTCAGCGTTGTTACGTCGCCCGATGCGATCCGGGCCTGAGCTGCCACCGCCAATGCCATCTGGTTAGTCTGGGTCGTGCTGTCGCCCGCGACCATGATCGGCGTAGCATAACCGGTGACGGTGAAGGATTTACCGATCAGGATGCGACGGTCTCTTTCCGCGTTCACATCCGTATTATCCATGACAGGTGCGGGCTCGATAAGCACAGCACCGGACGGAACCGTGTCGCCTATGTCGGTGATTTCACCCTGCTGTCCGTTCAACCAGTAAATCGTGCCCCGGAAATCGTCCTGAACGACCCATGCGTTGTTGGTACGCACAGCAACCTTATTGGCACCCAACACAGGAGGCGCATCAGCCGTTGCATTGTATGGAACCAAGAACTCACCCGGCGACAAGGGGTTCGGATCCGCCTGACCGGAAGCGAGGTATTCGCCGTTTTGTTCTGAAAAATGATATACCAGCATTCCGAACCTCAGAACTTAATCAAAAAGCCGAGGGCCACGTTTCGGGGCCGGGTTTCCGATCCCCCTACAGAGGACGTGCTAACCCTTCGAGCACTTGTGTAGCTGCGAACCGTGTTTTGGGAACCGCCGCCATTGGCCGCGTCGTCCCAGCTGACATAGTGGCTGTGAGACTTAAAAAGATCAGCTTCCCAGGACGCAAAAGCGCGACCACTGTTCACGCCGCGACCATCATCCCAGATTCGAACAAATTCCCCCCGAACATCTGGAATGCGAAATGTCCCATTAGCCAAATCTTCGAAATCCCATCGGCCCGCGACCCACGAAGGTACTATCAACCCATTATGCTGCGCGTAGGCTTTCAAAGCGGGGTACTGCGCGTCATTCAGGATAGCTCCGTTGCCTTTCAGAAAGCCGGAACGCGCGGTTGGTTGGCCATCAAACAGCGGTTTGCCAATTTCAACACTGGCGTATCCTGTGTAATTCGCACCGTTCTGGTCGAACACCTGCCACGTCATAAACGAGTTGTAATCTGCGTGCCAAATCGGACCTATATCCGCCGTCGGCAAGTCATCTCCGACACCAAATCGAGGCAGATAATCACCTGACAGCCCCAAGTTTTGCCGAGCCACTGCGGGATCCGCCAAGTCCGACAAATTACTCGCTTTCAGCAGCGATTTTTCCAAAAACATGCGCCAGTCAGTACCGTCGAACGTTCGGAACTCCTGCACCGTCGTATTGAAATAGATCGCACCAGCGATAACCGGGTTTCCATCAGCGTCCAGTACCGGATCAGCGGCAAAAACCCCCAAAAACCGTGTCTTGAATTCCGCGTATTCAGCCTGAAAGCCTGCATAGTCGGTCTGGAACTCCGACAGCGCGTCCTGCGCCGTCTGCGCAAAGTCCGCCAACAACGACCAGCGGCCGGAAGCAAGATCATTCGCAAAAACTGTCGATGCATGACCGGCAACGCAGAGATAGAACTTGCTGCTCTCGAAAACAGTGTTCCCTGCGGCGTATGTTGTTGCCGTGGCCCATGCGTTCGGAGGCTCAAAACCAAGCGTAATTCCCGATCCGAGCGTTTCCGGATTCACCGAACCGTTTGCCAGTTTCCCATCTGATCTCGTAATCAGTTTTACGAAACTCAGCAGCGCAACAATTGCGTCCCGAAGCGCCGCAAAATCGCGATCAAGCTCCTGGCCCGGAAACGAACCGTCCCCGACTGCCTGTGCCTTGGCCGTGTAACTCGTGTCCAGCGTTGGTTCGTTGGGATACGACATTGTCCGCCCTTGTAGAGAATGTCCGGAAAGTAGCAGACAAAATCAAACAGCGCAACATGTGGTGATCTTGGCCGGGGTCAGGGATAAGAAAGGCCCGGAATTACTGAGCATGTGCGTCGGTAATTCCGGGTGAGTACGAAGGACAGATAATCACCAGTTCAACGGTACAAAACCCATTGCACACAGTATCATCGAGCCTGTTCTGTCTATGCGAATTGTCCGGAGATGTCAACCCTGTAAACGGACACGCAGTCGAACAGCTCGGGGCGGCACTGATCGGTCTTATCGGGTGGGTAGGGGGCATATCCTCCGATAGCTACACGGACGACACGTATTGAGAGCGGACAGGCTGTCCGAAAGTGTTGGCTTGTCGCAAATTTGTGCGCGAGTAGGGCACGGGCTTTCGCGTCGCGTTCGGTCTATCCCCCAGGGGCCGGGGGCAGGTCCAGGGTGTAGCCTCAACGCCCGATAAGCCATGCAACAGAACAGCGTATACTGTCGCATATCCTTATTTCATTGATCTATTGCCGAATGTTGCGCACTATTTGGGGCAATCAGTCGAATATATTGCCCATTTGATCTTTATCAGGCGTGACATCCTTTGCCATGTCCGACGCCTTGCTTTCGAGCTGCGCGATTGACTGCGCAATTTCCTCTGGCGTCATTTCGTGCAGCTCTTTCAATCGTCCGTCACCGTTCACTGGCAAGGCACGGTCCAGCACAACCTTGGACGCCTGAACGCGCGCAGCGGCCGGGGCTTTCTTGTTTTTCATGATCTCTATCAGCGTTCCGACGGCAGTCGGCAGGGCGTCGGAGGTTAGGCGCGCCGTCTGATGTTGTATGATCTGTTTCTGTATCTCTGGACGAGCTAACACGGAATAGCCCGAGTTAGGGGCTAGACCAGCAGCCTTTTCGGCTTTCCTACGATCCCCATGCTGAGAAAAGGACTCAATGAACCTTGATTCCCCACGTGTTAGCGTTCCGTCTTGTCTTGGCATTAATGAATCCAATTCATGATATTGCCAGAACATCATTATCATAAATCATGATTCAAGGCAAGCAGCAACGGACAAAACGTCAATGTGTATGTTGACGACTGACATACAAATGACATACACTACGGACACAACCAAAAAGAAGGACTCAGCAATGACACTAAGAGAGATCATCAAACAAATAGAGCGTAAACGCGGCGTGACCTTGCCGCCTGTACCCTGGAGATTGGCGAAATGATTTACTTAGCCTGTCTACTCAGTTTCGGCAGTGGCGTCGCAATGGCTATCCTAATCGCCGCGCTGATCGATTCATATCGCAATTCGGGCAAATGAAACGCCCGCACCTCATACGCGACCTAATAGGCTGCATTGCCCTGATTATCGCAACTCTGTGGCCTTTATTTCTATAACATGTCCGCTTTGACAGCAGACAAAATCGGAAGAATATAATCTTGAAAACCGCTAACCTGATTGACTTAGATACGCTTCCCCCGGGAAGTTATGTAACACGCAAACAGCTATCCCCCATTATTGGCTTTTCAATCCAAACCCTGAAACGATGGGCATCTGCAAATAAGGGACCTCGCGTCTCATACCTAGAAGGCCGTCCTCGCTATCGGGTTTGCGATATTCTTGAATGGATCAAAATCGAATCCGCCTCGTTTAGCACACCAAAATTGTCTAACGTTCTTTCCATTGAAGATATCCTAAACATCCCTTGCCGAACTGACCCGGCTGTCTGCTTATGTGAATTCGACAATGAGTGGAACGTAGTCATCATACGTTGGGGTGGTTATAATTATGAGCTTGATTTAGACCAAATTAACACGCCCGAACAACTTCTCGAATGGTTATTACACATTACCGAAAAAGGCTGGGAAGAAATGACCGCCTGTCGCGTCGGTGCGCTAATCCACATCGTTTGCCAACAAAAAGGGTGGGCATGGTACGGGAGCAAATATAAGTCGTGATCTTATTAGTTATCGCCATCCTAATCGTGGGCACAGTGCTATTCGCAATCTACATCCCTTCGAAACTGATTGCCTACCTAGCTGCTCGGTTAATCAAATCCCTATCAAAAAGGTCATCCCGATGATAGACTCTGAAACTATGGAACCCTTGAGCCAACAACGCTTGAAAGCTGACATTGAATCGTCATGGGCGCGCGCAGCTTTCGATTATGAAATGGCGCGCAAAACCCGCATCGAGTCCCGCCTATACCCCGTGGTTGTTGCGGGCGGTTTAATGGGTGGCGGCGCAACCATACTCGGCGCGGTCATTGTTGCTGTCAGATACTTCACTGGCACCTGAACCACCTCAAAACAAATTGACAGACAAACTCTCAAAAAGCTATCCTGTTGACGGGTCTAACAAGCCTGTCAACAGTGCGGTTTAACTGCATCCCGTAAGGTCAGTTGTTCCGAGTCATTACCCTGTCCGGGGTCCATGCGCGTATGTCCAGGGCGTAAGCCTAAAGGCGTGTGGGGCCGTCACTGTTCGGTTTGTTAGCCCCGGATTTTGAAACCTCTAACAAAGGTGAACAGCATGGTAATCGACTTCAAAACGGGCAAGCCTATGCCTGAGACAAAGAACAAGGCATCTCTCGAAATTATCGAAAACCCTGACAGCACGCGTGTTCTGATAGACGGGTTAATGCCGCGTGAACTGGCGCAGGATCTGCAATCAATCGTCGAAGCGTTCAATACGCGCGGATCGCGCTTACACTAATTTCATCACCACAACCGGCCATGGCGAAACGCGTTAATCGCCATGGCTACAATGCACAGAACAAACGCCCCCGCCAATGCGCCCGCTGCTACGCGATCTAGGTTCGCACCTATACCTGCGTAAGAACCGGTTACGGAAATCTCTAATGCGGCAAGCGCTGCCCCTATAACAGCACCGATCCCCGCTGCTCGTTTCAATCCTACTATCACTAAGTCAGCCATCGAGCCTGACCCTTTCCTAAAATTCCGTCCTTTCAACATCAGCACAAATCGCGCTCAATTCAAGGTAAAGCTCAATTCGGACAAATCGTCCTAAAAACATTTAGACAAATTTCGCTTAACCCCGGGGGCGTCAAAATTCTCCTTGGCCTGTGTATGTCTCCTTGGGATACAATTATCGGGTTCTTAGCGTCCGTAGTGGCCGGTATAAACCGGCCTACGGAGACGCGTAACCCTTATATGCGCAACCTCCGCACCTCCGCACGTCTAACCTCCGCATAAAATATTGATAAAATTCAATAGCTTACGAGACAACTTCCGCATCTCCGCGCAACCACCGCAGCAACTTCCGTTTTCGTTTAAAATCAAGGGGTTAGCTTGGCTTCTCCGCAAACCTCCGCACAACCTCCGCAACTACATCTGACATACAAGTTAAGGGCGCTAAGTTAGACGCTGCTACCCGAGCGGACGATATGTCACCCGAAAATATGAGCCTCTTCGGACGAAACGTCCGTATCGCTGTCGTCACGAACAACTCGGTACCCTGACATTTTAGCGCGACTATCGCGCACATCCTGAACAATCTGACCTGTATTTTCCCACAATTCGAGCACCGCGGACGCTTGTTCAGACGAGATCCCGAATTCTTGGCTTAGCCTGCGAGGACCGTATCTGTCTTTCGCCTGCGGGGCTTTGGAAAGCGGCTTACCCCGGACCCACGCAGCCTCTATGAAGTCGAGCATAGACGCTGAGAGGGCAGGGGCTATTTCTTCACTTTCCGGGCTACCCGCTGCGCGTTTTAGCACCACGCTTTCATTGTCTTCGTCCGGGTCCTGATCAGGTTTTGGATCGAGCGTAACGATGTTCATGGCGTAAGCCTCACTCCATCCGTCCCGTGCGTCCTTTTGCTTCTCGCAATGCAGGATGCGGTAGAGAGGATTGTGCTTGCTCTTATCCATGCTGAACACGAAATCCCCGGCCCCTTTCAGCACAGACGATCCGCGCAACCCTCCACCACCCTTACCGGCGTGATGGACACCCATGACGACACAATCAAATTCGTTGCGGAGAGCGTCACAGGCCTTCACGAATAGTGTCATGTCTTTCTGCAGGTTCTCGTCTGCACCCGGCAAGACACGTGAAACCGTGTCCACAACGATCATCGCGATATTTTCAAGGCCAAGGTTTTTGACAGAGTCTATGACAGCTTTCACGTCGGACTCTTGCATGAAGTTAAGGCTTTCTTCCGTCAACGCCAGGCGACATTGCGCATTGACGGGTGTCAAGTTTGATTTCTCCCATGCCCGCATACGCTTATCGAACTGGCCGGTTCCCTCTTGGGACAGGTAGACGACCCAGCTGTTCTTTTCGTAGCTTAGCGCGTCTCCGTGCCACTCTGGCAGCCCGTACGCGATGTGCATACTCATGTCCAAGGCCATGAAAGTTTTCCCGCAGCCTGGCTCGCTGTAGAGGAACCCGACAGATTGCGCAGGAATGTGTCGTTTGATCATAAATGGCGGGGCTTTGCGATTACGGATGTCATCGCGAAACAGGAATTTCAGCTTGCGTGGGCCATTGTCGTTTTGTGCGAACATGTCGTTGACTGAAATGTTCGTTGCTATCTGATCCGGATCGACCGGTTTGAAAAACACTTGGGCTCGGCCTTTCCATCCGTGACTTTCGGCTCTTCTGTACAGACTACCTGCCCCAGCTGTTCGCGACGGTTTCATAGTAGCCCAGTGCTTATAAACTGCTTCCGGGTTATGATCTCCGGTCCAGGTCTCGGCCCATTCCATGAATAAGTCGAGCGCTTCATCTTCGTTCCCAGGGCCGAACGCCCCGCGCACTGCTTGTGCTACCGCAATGTACGGCTCGTACTGCATGTTTTCGTCATTCGGGATTGCGAACAATGCGTCTCGTACAAGCGCAGGATCACCTAGTAGGCTTTCGGGGTTTCGGGCCGACCCGTCATCAATGGCGGTCTTTGTGAGTTTTGCTTCGGGCAGCATCTCAGACAGTTCTGCAAAGAACCGTTCCGCCATTTCCGGAGTGACAACCGAGAGGTCAGATAAAGCGGGAACTGGTCGGTCCCACGTGTACTCAGAGCCAGAAGGGTGCGTGCCTTGCACCACGGCCTGCTTACCGACTCCAACTGTCTCAATGCGATCTGTTCTATCACCGGCGCTGTAAGGCAATATATGCGTCGCCATGGGTTCAGACGCTCGATACATAAGAAGTTGTTTCGGGTAGCGACCGACCCTTACCGGAGCCTCGCCGAGTAATTTCTCAGCTTTGTGGCGAACCACATTAGATGTGTCCGGATCGAGGGCGTCGATATCCAATAAAAACAAGTCGCCGTCGTTACGCAAACCAAGGTTCGCGCCCCAAGACTGCCATGTTTTTAATTCAACGCGGCTAGCGTGGTAGGTGTTCCATCCTTTGCTGTCCCACCGTTGCTCATCTTCGCACCATCGACCGGGCCTTTTACCCGCGTCACGAACTTTTGCGTTAGGTGGCGTGACGGAAAGGACAGAAGTGTAACCTTTGTCGAACCAATCTTCCGGATCTATGTCAGGCATTCTGCTCGCCTTTTGGCCTCTTCGGCTTCTGCCAAAATCCGATCGATCTCGTCATGACTTTTGCGGAGAGGGCCGAGCTTTTCGACGATTTGATCATATAGGCGGGCCTTGAGAAGCACGCGGCGGCGATACCGTTTTTGGCGTTCAAAGTCTGGCATGGATTTATCTCGGCTCTAGGCTACAGAGGCAGCTTCAATCACGGCGGCACTGATACCCGAGGGGTCAATGTGCGGCTCGTAGGCAGACAGCTTCACGCCGTATTCGGGGTGACCTTTGAAACTGCCTTGGACCCAACACCAATGGCCGATGTGCCCTCTTCGGGTTTCAGATTTCGGTGCGTTTTCGTGAGTACGACGCCAATGCGCCCGGCAGTAGTGCAGGGGCTGACGAATCTGTTTTCGAGAATCGGAAACGGATCGACTTACTTCCTCTCCGACTGTCCAACGAATCGTAGACCAGTTCCGGGGCGTTTTTGACCCCAGGGTGCGCTTTGCTTGCCGACGCATCCCCCGACTCGGAGGGTTCAGTTTAGCAATTCGGGGTTCGGCTATTAGGGTGAAAAGACAATCTAGGGTTATTGTACAACCCCAAAGGGAAATTCGCCCCTCAGAATCGTCGGAGTGGATTTTTCCCTTTGGATCATACGTCCAGATGTTGTGTGATTTTTTGGTGAGCCGTACCGAGCCAGCGAGATTGCCATCAGCCGAAAGGTAACCGTGAATTATGACGTCGTCTTTGTCTTCGAAGACAATAAGTACGACGCCTGAGCCCTGAAACTCTATAACCATCTCCGGGGCGGGACATCTAAACTCAAAAGCTGGGTATTTAAGCGGGTCATCACAGGCTTGACGCACGAGTGAGTCGATAACGTCTTGAACTACCTTTTTGGTATCTCTTGCGACAAACACGTGTGTCGCGGAAAGAAGAAAAGATTTCATCTCGTTCGAGTCGGATTTCGAAAATAGCTTTAGAGTTTTTGGTCCCATATCTTCGCAACTCTGAATCGTTTTTGAGTGAAACTCATGTAGGCCTACACTGTATGATTTGTCAAGCATAAACACTACATTTCTGGACAAAGTCGGACGAATGGTGCAATATCCAACTCGAAAGCAGGAGGACGCACGCTCATGAAATCAACAGCCGCCGCATTGCATTTACTGTTTATGACTCTTTTCTGTTTTTTGATTTTGACAACATTCGTCACTGCTGAACCGTACGTGTCTGCCATTGGCGCCGCCTGCACATTCGATCTTAATGACCTTGTAAAGGTATATGGGGACTACGAGTTCGTTTTCGGCCCCGAAATGAATCGAGGCGACTATGTCGGTTTCATCGGTGAAAGCGAAAAATTCAGGTTTATGGTAATAATCCAGCCGGACAGCGAGATTTGCATTTTGTGGGATCAGCTAAAAGTCGTTGTGGATGATCGTCCGATATAGAGACGGACAATAATGGACAAATACGGACAATAACCTATACTGTCGCGAAACTGCCCCTGATCCCAAGAGGCCGCTCGTGACGGACAATCGCTTCGATAATCCTGGTGTAGACAATCGGTTTCCATCACCGGGGGTTGATACCCGGTTCGACACTCCGGGCGTTGATAATCGGTTCCCGTCACCGGGGATCGACACCCGTTTCACATTGTCTGCCCCGTCCGGTCCAACCATCACGGCCCCCGGGTCCGCCATAGGTTCTACCTTCAAGATCGGAGTAATTGAAACTGTCACACCGGGCACTGCGATTGCTACAGGTGGAGGATCAATTACTTACGAATTCCAGCACTTGGTGAACGGATTGCCGGTCAGTATAGCTGCGGGTTACGCCTACCTTGCGTCGGCAGACACTCAGGCTGGTGTTCGCCAATGGCGGGCCGTTGAGGCTGGCGGCTCAAACGATGGCGCTACGCCGTGGCAAACCGTTGCCAGCGGAACAATCACCTATCCGGCGCCCACAAACACTGTCGCCCCATCGGTCACCGGCAGCACGGGCCTCGGAGACACCCTAAGCGCCTTGACAGGCACATGGACCGGCGGTGGCCTGATCTTCGGCTATCGCTGGCAGCGCAATGGTGTGAACATCCCCGGTGCGACATCAGACACCTATACGATCACTCTGGCCGATGACGCCGCATCCCTGCGCTGCGTGATCACGGCCACCAACTCAGGTGGATCAGTTCCGGCCAATTCGAATGCTGTTATAGCTGACGACTTCGCTGTGCCATCGATCACAGGCGTCCCGACGATCTCGGGGACCGAGGCTCAAGGATCGATCCTGACGGCAACGGCGGCAAGTGTGTCTGGCAATCCCGCCCCGTCGGGTGCGTTGCAGTGGAAACGCGATGGTGCGCCGATCTTAGGGGCAACTGGACCCACATACACCCTTCAAGCGTCTGATGTTGGTGCGACCCTTACTGTTGTTCAGACCGAGACGAACGCGCTGGGTTCAGACAGCGCCGAAAGTGCGGCAACTGGCGTGATCTCATCCGGCAATACAGCACCGTCTATCTCAGGGGTCCCGACGATCAGTGGCGGCGCGGTAGTAGGGCAGGTCCTGACCGCGACCGCTGCAGCAGCCGGGGGCAACCCGGCACCCACGACCACATGGCAGTGGAAGCGTGGCGGGGTGAATATCGCAGGGGCCACGAACAACACCTATGCCTTGGTGTCCGCCGACCTTGGAGCGCTGATCACGGTCGAACAGACAGAGACGAACGTTGCGGGCAGCGACAGCGCCACCAGCGCGCCGACCAACGCGGTCACGGATGTTCCGCTGGCGATTACATCCTACAGCTTCAACGAGGGCACGGGGCAGGTCTCATTCAACCTCAATCGGGCCGCAACGGTGTTCTGGTCAACCACCATCGCGTCTGAGATCGATGCGGCGGACATCGAAGCCGCCGTTGCCGCGTTGGACAGCGGCAGTGATGCTATCACCCCTGGCGCAAACAATCTGACATGGACCTTCCCGACGACCACCGGCAATCATTATCTGAACATCGTCGCGAAAGACGGGTCGGGATATTCAAACGTCATCAGCAATCAATATGATTTCCAGGCGACCGATACGACCCCGCCGTCTATCTCTGGCGGCGCGCCGGGGGATGATGCAACTGGCGTGGCCATCGATGCTAAGCCGACCGCTGTGTTCGATGAGAATGTTCAGTTCGCCGCATCCGGCTCCATCATCCTTTATGACGACACGGGTGCCGCTAACTTCGAGGTATTCGATGTTTCCACAGATGTAGGCTCTGGCCCGGGGTCGGTCAGCATCTCCGGGGCGACCCTGACCATCGAGCCGACCAATGTCTTCGCTTACAGCAATGGCTATTCGATCCAGTTCAGCGGCAGCCCGATTGAGGATTTGGCGGGCAATGCTCTTGTCGATATCAACGACAGCACGACCTACAACTTCACCACAGTCGCAGGCGGCGGAGGCACCACGCCTGTCGCTGCAACGTTCGATGGGTCTGCCGATTTCATCGAGAAAGGTGCTGCGTTCAGCAACGAGACCGACAGCACAAATCTGATGTTCTATGCCGACATCGCCTCAACTGATGGCTATGGTGCGATCCTGCAAGCCAGCTCAGGCGCTCTCGGTTTTTATATCGAAGGCAATCATCTCTACATCCAGCTTAAAGACGCCTCAAACGCATTCATCGTTCAGAGAGACTGTGCAGACGCAAATCTCGGCGACGGCAATCCTCACGAAATATTCGTGTCTTACGATGGCGTTGCCGGAACGCTGCAAGTCTACATCGATGGCACTGATGCCAGCGGAACTGGCGGCACGCTCACAACGGGCACAGTGGACGTGACGCGCGGCAATTGGGCCATCGGTGCTCAGACCAACGGGCAAAACAAGTTCGCAGGCGATATGGCGCGTGTAGCCCTTTGGACCGGAGCATCCAACGATCTGTCGATTGCTGGCAACCGTGCTGAGATGTCCAACCCTGACACCAGTGTCACGGGCGGGACCAAGATCATGGACGTTTACACCGAAGACGCCGTGAACACCGAAACCACATTCAACAACCAGGCTGGCACGGGCCTGTTTGAGCAGCGCAACGGGGCGTTCTGATGGCGACAGTCACGGTCAACAACACGACTGAGCTTCTGGCCGCTCTGAGCAGCGCCAGCGGTGGCGACATTATCGAATGTGTGCAGGGAAGCGTCTACGCGATTACCTCGGGCTCCTGGTCCTTTGCCAGCGAGGTGATTGTTCGATCACAGGACCCGGCTAACCCGGCGCAGTTTTCCAACATTCTGATGAGCGATGCGCAAAACATCACGTTCCAGGACCTTTACTGCTTCTATCAGCACACCTCCCCCACTGATGGACTGCGGTTTGAGCATACGTTCATCACCAGAGGGACCAATATCAATCTCGAACGATGCGACTATCAAACGACGCGGGCAACACAGTCTTATCCCACCGGAAACGGGGGTGATCAGGTTGTGGCCGGTTACGGCACTGGCAAGGCGATTGTGTTCTCAAGCTCAATTGGCTGTCAGGCTATCGACAATCGGTTCGATCTGTGGTGGTCAGCAGTATTCATAAACTCGTCCAACGGCCCGAGATCCGCCGACAATCTTATTCTCGGATGTGACTTTAGCCGCATTTGCGCGGATTGCATCGCGCTTGGGTCGTCGGACGACAGCCGCATCGCGTGGAACTGGTTTCACGACTTTGAGAACAGAGGGCTTGGAAGCGCTGCTGAACACCGCGATGCAATTCAGATTCGAGGGGCATCCGGCGGAGTTACACGGCCTCTCATTGAGCACAATATCATCGACATCGCGGGCGGTGGCTGGGCGCAAGGTATCTTCTCAGGTGGTGACGGTCGCCAGCAAGG
The DNA here is from genome assembly GCF_056540905.1 of Ruegeria sp. AL1. Lineage (NCBI taxonomy): Bacteria > Pseudomonadati > Pseudomonadota > Alphaproteobacteria > Rhodobacterales > Roseobacteraceae > Ruegeria > Ruegeria sp. AL1. The sequence goes on along the minus strand of NZ_JBQFXP010000001.1, from coordinate 288,446 downwards.
CACGCCGAGCGATTGGCATATTGGCGTGATCATTCGGAACAACATTGTCTACATTAGCGACAAACACGGCATCACGCTTAATCAGGTGGACGGCGCGACAATCGGGAACAACACGTTGATCAAAGTTCCGACCCCACCCGATCAGACTGGCGGCGGCACCAATCCCCGCATTAACATCGAAAACGGCAGCACAAACGTTGATATCGACAACAACGTCACCAACTTGATCAACTACAGCCAAGCCGGGACTAATAACGTCGAAACTGGCAATCTGATCATCGATCCTACAAATCACGCCGCAGAGTATGACCAACTGCGCACCGGTGCTGTTCATGGCTATAACCAATGGCCCTTTAAATCTGGCGGGACGGCCTTCGGATCAGGCAAAGGTGCGCCTGTTCACACAGCCTATCCATTCGACAATTTAACATGGATCAGGAGTCGGGGCGCGTCGTCCATCCCGGTCATTCCGGCCGGAGGTGTGTCGGCTTTGGTCAATGTGCCTTGAGCCGTCGGTGCCCGATCAACCCCAACAGCGCCCCGATCAACAGCAGTCCACTCGCAGGTAGGGGCACAGGGGCGACGTCAACACTCAAATTGTCAACGGTCACACCTGCACACCAGTCATAGCACCATGTTTGATCTGCCTGTATCTGCCGCCAGTCAAAGACCCTTGCGGCGTTTGGAATGCTCAATTGAACGATTAGGCTATCCAGCGACTTAAATGCGTTCGAGAAACTGAGAGTGGTCCAGCTGGACGCCAGACTTGCCGATAGACTGGCAACACTTACGCCGTTTTTTATTCCAGTCAGAACCAATGAAGCCTGTTGGACCGGGCCGCCTGATCCAATCCATGCATTTGCTGCCACTTGAGTTGTCGGAGCGGGGCCGGAACCAGAACGGCTTAACCCGCTGTAACCTATAAAATCTAGAGAATTGGCCGAAAACCTCGCCCCGCCGGCATGTTGGATCGTTGATGAGGTAATCCCGTTGTCGTCGTGCAGATACATGTACGCGCCGCCGACATATACGTCGCTGTTGTGATACTGGAAGCCATTTGACGAGCTTTGCAGGACACCGTTTGAAGTATATCCCACGAAATTGTTTTCGAAGGTAATGGTTAGCGCATTAGCTGAACCTGCCACGCACAAAGCAATGGCTGCAAGAAACAGTTTCATATCAATAGCCCCTCGTAATGAGTCTAGGCTAAGCTAAAACAGTATCACTTTGCAACTTCTGCGTTTTGAACACCCCGGCAATAGGCGTTCTGCCAGTAATCGCGTTGGTGAATCAGGGCTGCGGCGGTCAGCCAAGCCAGGCCGATCCCCAAGAGCAGGCCGACAAGCAAACCGGCTTTGAATATCGCGGTGTCACGGGTCATTTGTCCGAATCCCAACGCGCGATCAATCGCATCACCATCAGGCCAACGCCGACCGCAAAGAGCAGGTATTGAAGGATACCGCCGCCCTGATGGCCGAGTATGTACCCGTAGACCACCATCACGAGCGCGAATATGTTGTTGCTCCTTCCGTCGGGGACCGCGCAGTAAGCCTGCCAGTATCTCAGCATCCATTGGCGCATCACCCATCCTCCTGTTCGAGAGAGGACAGGACGAGGGCGCGATGGTGGGCGTTAGCTTTCTCTACCATGACGTTTTGCAGGAACTCATCGCTCGCTATTTTGATGCCGCGATATGAGAGATGCCACTGACCGTCCGGAGCCATTTTGAACGCTCGATAATCACCGTGTGACCACATTTCGCCGAATTCGTTGTATGACCGCGCCCAAACAGTGGGTAGCGGCCTCACCGTCCTTGCGGCTTCCAGCTTTGCTTGGAGGGTGGCGACGGCATCCTTTAGATCGTGCCAGTCCTTGCAGAGCGTGAGAGGTCCGGCTTCGCACTCAAACAAGCATTCTTCCTCAAGGCGTCGTAGGAGTTCTTGCGGAGAATGGTTCATGACCGTAACGCCTCCAATTCTTCGTCACTCAGGCCAAGATCCTGAGCCTTTGCGATTGCAGCTTCTTTCGCGCGCCGCTTTTCAGCTAATTCATCCAGTCGTTCCTGAACTTTCAGGTCTGCATTAGTCGGGTCTTGGATGGAAACAGGTCCGAGCCATGGGCCGAGAATGCCGTGCAACTTGCGCCGATAGAGGGTGATTTCTTCAACTGGACAATCACTGCCCTGAACATACCCTCCCTTTGCCAGTCTTATAGCTGTGGCTTGGATTTCGCAGAACGCCTTGGTGTAGGTCGGCCCTCGGCCTTCGGTGTCGTCCCGGTTTCCAACAACTCGCCAGACTACTTTTTCCTCAAGCGTTAGCTCAGCAGCTTTTGTATTCATGAGGGGTCCTCCTCGGCGTTTAGAGACTCCGCGATACTCAAGAGTTTCTCAGCTTGATCGCGCGCCAATTGGGCAACTAAGCGCGTTGCTTCCGAAGTCGCATCTTCAAAGCAGTTAGCGTTTAGTTCTTTCGGGGTATCGATATGAAGCGCGCGACACTTGACTACCCACTTTCCGGGGTAGTGCAGATGGCCACAGGATATCCAGATAAGTACGCCGTCGCCGGTGTCTAGTTGGAACGCTGTTGGCTGCTTCACGCCCCTTTGTCCCTGTGAATATGAGGTTACGTCTTCCCAGAGCATCATTCCTCCTCCTCGGCTTGGGCTATCAGGGCGCGCACGATTGCAAGGAGCCATGCGCGGGCGGGGTTGTAGTAGTATCTTGCCTCGACGTCCGTAACGGGCCCGGTTCCGCGATCATCCATCAGGGTCAAGGTGACGATTGTTTGTTTGGCGTTTTGCCAACTGTCTTCGACGCGATAGCACCACCCCGGCAGTACGGCCTCATGAAGCGCCTCGGCTGCGTCAAGAGAGCCGCGAAACGCCTTGTATGCCCACGTATCAATCTGCGACCACGTAAATCTATGCCCTTTAAAGGCGTCGTGGAATTTCAGCCACATATCGTCGCCATCACCAGACGCAGGCCATTCACCAGCCTCCATCTTCGCTTCTAGCTCCTTGAGGGGTGTCATGGGGTGGGGTCCTTTGGCAGCGGATTTTGATTGCCGTGAAGCCCCTCGACCCACACTTCTAAGCCGCCAAGTTTCTGAGCATCCTCAGAAGCGTGAACACCGTCACGTATCGGCGTCTCAAGTTCGCCCGGTGGGGGGCCGCCGCGCATCGTTGTGTTGAACTTGTAGAAAACCTCAGAGCGCCCGCCGATTAGCTCGACGTCCGAATCTTCGTCGTAGACATTGGACCGAATGTCGTTGCGAGGCACAGGCAAAACTAGCCCATAATCACAGGCATATTTCATATCACTGCTGAACGCGTTTTCTCTCTCTCTTGCTCTGTCGAGTATCGCCAACGTAATTCAAGGCGAGGCGCTGGCCGAATTTGAGGTTTTAGTTGCCTTTCACCCATTCCCTTGCTCCTTCTGAGAGAGTGGCCCGTCCCGAAACTCACGCCACGCGGCCCGTACAGCTTCTTCAACAGGTCGGAAGGCCCCGATGACGAGGAAGACAAGGGCGGCGGACATAAGCCAGTTTTCACCGAAGGAGAACTTCACCACAGCTACCGCAATTGCCGTGCTGATAATGTTCCATGCCAGTGACTTGAGAAACGCGATAGCTACAGGCATCATGATTTCGGCTCCTGAGAGAGGGCGCGAAGCAGTGCTTCTATCGTCTTTCGTGCATCAAAGAGTAGGTGAGCGTTTTCCGACTCCGCGTCGTATTTACCCTGAGCAGCCTCAATGTCTTTGATTAAGCCTTCCGCAAAGGATCGGCTTACCATTGGCACCCGCGCCGCCTCCTGCACCGCAGCCTCGTCCGTTGCGGGGTGTGGGGTGGGTGGTAGTTCTTCGAAGCGATCCGGGTCCTCGAACTCATTGAGCGGGCGCACCCAGACCATACCGTCAGATTCTCCGCGATAGACCACAATGTTGTCATAGTCCTTTAGCGGTCTGTCACTTTGGATCATGCCCTCAGCGATCACCTGATAAGTCGAGCCGCGTTTGATATGTTTGACGCGCCGCCACCCGTTCTGCGGATCGGCCACATCTGAGGGGGTGAGGGCGAGAATGGCGTCGGCGGTACGGCGCGCTTCTGTTTCCGCGCCACTGTTTCCGTTTTGCCAAGAAGGGTAAGCTGCCCCGTTCGGGGGCGGAGATTGTTGCGCGGCCCAAATCATTGCTTGGTAAACCGTTTCCGCCACATCCTCACGGCTAGGAGTGGCGCGGGTGTCGGCTTGCTGGTTCCAAATCTCGAAAGCGCGCTCTTTGTCGGAGGCGGTTACACGACAATACTTCGTCCAAACCTGATAGTTCTGATTAAGGTCGCCGTGCATGTCGCGAGTGCCCTTAGTGAGTCCGTGCTTTGGTTTCTCACGGGTGAACGGGCAGGGTTTCAGCGTCTCTGTCATGACATGTGCTCCTAGGTTAAATTCTGCCATCTCTCATCCTCTCTGCACGTCGTTTAAAAAGTGGATAGCCTTTCCCCGTCGCGTAAATTATCCGGTCCAACGGGACACGAAGTTGTCGAGCAGCTGACTCGTTCGAGACGTTTTGCGATATGCAGTCATCCAGGAATTCAAGTAACTCTACTGGATGGTACGCGCCATTTTGTGCTAGGCTCGGAATACGCATAGTCTCACCTAAGCGCTTTGGAGGCTTTGGCTATTTTGTCGTTAAGGCGATTTATTTCAGATAGTTGGCCGTCTTCGTAGTCGGCAATGTTGGTGGTTGTTACTTCTATAGTTCGCCAAGTGTGCCCGCAATTCAGACACTCTCTGTCCCGTGCGACACCTTTCAGATTTAAATAGGAGCCCGCACCTGTTTGCGTCACTTTGCTATCCAAGGCTTTACATTTTTCGCAGCGACAATCTTCGTATGTCGCTCGGTAACCCGAACGATGGGGATTCCTGTTATGGATGGTGATGTCGTGTTTGAAGTTTCCAGATAGCCCGGATCCAATCATAGCGTATCCTAATCAAAAACAGACGGTTCCTGCTCTGGCGGTCCAAGCAGAACGTCCCACGCCTGGGATTCAGTTTCGCCCTGAACGGGGATCAACGTGCCGTCCGGCAATAGAACTTCGATCGTGACAAGTTCGCCGGGCGTATAGGCTGACACGGCTATCCCGTGGTCCGGGTGATGCTCCCGGTACTCGTCGAGGGTCACATCATTTCTCGCGGGGGGAGCTTGTAGCCGCGGGAACGCAAATATTTCGTCATAATCGTTTCGAACATGGCGGTACGGGACACAGCACCTGTCCTGCGATATTCACTGTCGAGTGCGTCAAGAATGTTCTTGCGAAGACGCATCGTAGTCTGTTTGCGAGGCTCTGGTGCAGTTTTCGATTTGGACATGTCGCCACCCTGTTTCCATTTGTCCGGAATGTATGCTATTTGTATGCTAAAATGCCATACAAGTCAAGACATCACTTGCGATAACTATGTGCTATGTACCCCTCGGCCACGAGTGGTAAGCCCTCGGCCCATTCGGGAAGGTCGCAGAGTAGGGTTTCAAACTCTTTCAGTGATCCGAAGTCTTTCGGGACGTCTGCAACGGCCTCATCATGGACATGTAATATCAGCGGGTATCCCGCAGCGTCGAGTTTCAGCATCCCAGCTGCTAGCAAGTCACGCGCGGCAGCCTGAACGACGTTTTCGATTATGACAGACTTGTTGAGCGGATATCGCATCCACTTTTGTTGGTTTCCTTTGATCGTTTTCATGCCGACGACAGAGACAAACTTCGTGTCCGTCCCCCACGGTGTTTTCGTGTCACCAATACGAGGCGACCCGTAGGCCAGGCACCGACCGGAGGGCAGGCGGCACCAAAGGAAGCCTCGTCGCACAAGGTAAGAGACGTTGCCGTAAGACGCGATCGTCCCCGGTTCACGGATCGCCGCATAAATGCAGTTTTCCAGCTCGTCCCAAAGTGACACAATGGCCGGGTGTTTTTGGCGCCAAGCTACTTTCGTGACCTCTGCTGCAATCCACCATTCCCGGCTCAGGATGTCTGTTCCGAACAATCCTTCCTCAGACCAGCGCTCGTAGGACTCGACAGCCTTCTCAAACATTTCCGGATCCGCGCTCGCTTTCACGGGCTCATACACCGCGGCCATGTTCACCCGGTAGATGTCCGCCATTGCCTTGAACGCCATCACACCGCCCGCAAACCCAAGGCCAAGCTCAGCGGCTTTGCCGACTTGCCTGCGCGGGTCTTCCTTACCGATCTGTTCAGCAGGGATGTTGAAAATGCCGCCTGCAGCCGCCTCGTAGGCCCCCGGGCCTTCTTTTCGGTCGTTCTTGCGGAATACTTCGAGCTTCCATTCTTCGCCTGCCAGCCACGCCGTGATGCGTCCCTCGATCGAACTGTAGTCTGCGACCATGAGATGATTTCCCGGACTGGCCGTAAAACAGGCACGCAGGCAATCGGAAACGGCGTAAAGAGGGTTGCCGTATAACATGTCGATCAGTTCCGGATCGCGCTTCACGAGCCATTGACGCGCGTTGTCGGGGTCTTTGATCGTGCCTGTACCGCGTGGCATGTTATCGACCTGCGTGAGACGTCCAGCCCAACGGCCCGTAGATGCACCATGGTACTGCTTTGTGCCCTTAATGCGCCCGTCACGGCAAACAGTCGCTTTCATGCTGTCCAGCTTTGCGGTTGAAGTTTTTGCCGCCATCTGACGCAATTCGAGGGCTTTCCTGACGTGTTCGGGCAGGTCGGTGTGTTTCAGAGCGCGGTCAACTTCGTTTGCAGACACACCCTCGACAATTTTTTCGACGCATTCATGATTGATCCATGCTGTAAGAGCCTTTGCCTGCGAACACGCTGTAATCTCGCCGGCCGTGGCCTGCTTCATTTGCTTATCTAGGGAGGATTTCGTTTCCGTTGCGATGTCTTCGAGAGAATCTACCAGTTCGCGATCCAAGTAGATTCCGCGTTCGTTTATTTTCTGATCAAGCAGCCAGACAGCGCGTTCTGTGTCTGAGAGTGGCACGAGTTTGTTCTTGATCGCGCGTTCAGTCCGGACATCCTGATCACAATAATCTCGAAATTTTTGAAAATCATCTGGATATTCTTCGGGTTCTTTGAAAAGTATGGTTCCGGGCTCAACGCCTTTCGCCAAATCGGCTTTTAGAATGCGACGCGGTTTGCTGAACATGTTTATCAATCGCGTCCCCTCTTTGTCTTTTTGCTCGGCCATATCGAGGACTTGAGCACACATTTCCAACGCCATCGGCAACGCCATCGCAGCAGCCTGGGCCATGGTGTCGTCCCATTGATCGTCGCGGGGAATTGGCCAACCGTATCGAGGGCCGAGAATTGTTTTAAAAGCGATCTTTTCGAATTGTCCACAGTTCCAACCTGAAAGGCGCAACCCGTGTTTGATCGCATATGCCAGATCGTCAGGACATTCCATGTCGGAGCCGATTGAGTAAACAGGCCCGTCATTTATGGCCCATGAGGCGCAGAGCACATCGGCGTAAGGACACTCGAAATAGCGATACGCGCCGGGGGCAGGGCGGGACCGCAGATTCACGGTGCTTCGGGTTTCGAGGTCGTTGTAAATGTAGTCTATCACCCAAACGCTCCTGAATTGTCAGTAGCCAAAACGGACGCACGGTCTAATCGAAAACACTCGCTACGGGCTTCCTCGAACGCTTCGATGAACTCTTTCGCTGCCCACGGATTGATTGCATTGCCGTAGCCCCGCAGGAGCCCCACACGACCGGGAACCCCATGAGCCAACGGGAATGTTCCGGATTTAACTGGCCGCCATTTTCCATCTCTGCAGAACAGCCAATCAGCATCTCCCCAGAAACCGTTAGTCGGGCAAGGCCCGTCAGTTGAGCCGTCTCGCCGAGATAAAGTGGAACCGACGTCCGTCCGCGTTTCTGTCGAGCCTCCAAGCGCTTTTGCATCGTCGCCTCGTCGCAGTACCGGTCTACCGCGGTCGTCGTTGGCCAGCCCGAAAGTACCTCCGCGCATTTTCGACTGTAGTCGGTATTCCCGGCCGGGTTGTTGCCATTCTGCGCCGGTGTGCCCGCTTGTGGTGTCGGCCACCCGGCCAGTGCAGGGTCGCCCCGCGTCGGATCGAGATAGTCTATCGCTTCCGTCGTTAAAGACTTCTGCGAGCCTTTCTTCCCGTTTCGCCGATTCTGGTAACCAAGTCTCGCCTCGTGCGCGACCGGAGTGCCCCATCCCGCCAGCATCACGCAATCGTTCAGGTTCGCCATCCCGTGCCCCTGCGATTTCTTCTCGGCAATGTATTCCGGGCTGTGAGGCGGGAAGTGGTCGCGAGCTTGAGCCGTCGGCCAGCCCATCAACGCAGTATCCGCTGGCAAAGCTCCACCCGTCTGACCCGGACCACCGTTCGAGCCGTCTGTCGCTCTCGGCGTGTTGTATCCGATCTGCGGCAAGTCCAAGATCGTAGGCCCCGAAAAATGTCCGTTGGCGGATATGCGGTGCGCCGACGCTCGCAGACGGGATATCTGTCGCCCCAACGGCGTAATGTGCGGCTTCCAGGCGATCCGATAAATCGTCGAGCCACGCCCATTCAGGCGTCGCTGCAATTCTCTTTCGAGATGGCTTTGCAACCTTTCCGAAGACAGCCGCGCTTGCGACTTGCTCTCCGAACAGCACTTCGGGGCGTCCTTCCCGTACCAATCCAATAAATTTGGGGGCAAGATGTCGAGCGTCGTCTCGCCCCTTCCCTTCGCCTGCTGAGCTGAACGGCTGGCAAGGCGGGGATCCAGTCCAGACTGGTCGGCTGTCAGGCCACCCGGCGAGTCGCAAGGCAAGGGGCCATCCTGCGATTCCGGCGAAGAAATGGCATTGGGTGTATCCTTTAAGGTCGTCGGCCTGGACATCCAGAATACTCCTTTCATCAACGTCGCCGTCCGGAATTTCACCGGCCCGGATTAGCTCACGTAACCATTCGGCAACGGCCTTGTCGTTGTCGTTGTAATAGGCTGTCACCGCACACTGACCTCTTCCGAGATCAACTCCTCGACTTCCATGCCGACACCAAGGGTTTGCGCGGTGCGTTTCGTCTCGCGCAGCTGGGCCTGCCAATCGGGACGGGCGTATAGGTGTCGGGCATGGCACATCATCCAAAGCCAAGCATCGAGCCGATCGCACATTTCCAGAGCGTGTCTCTCCTCGCCTGTCAGTGAGGGCGCGTAATCCAAACCCTGTGTGTAGAGTTCGTCGGCTTCAATCGTGTCCAGCAGTGTTTTGAGTTCCGGATGTGCGCGCTTCGCATCGTAAGCAGCGTCTCCTGCGGCGTGCTCGCCTTGATCATGAGTGAGCGCCGCAACGAGAAGTGTACGAGATGCGTGGGGAAACAGCCCCAGCACCAGCAACGCAACCCGGCCTTGGTGTCCGTGAACCGGGTCGGCAGTGTCGCAGAGGTCGTAGTTTGTGTGCCAGCGGCGCGTAAAGCTGGCTCGCCAGATGCGTCGTACAGTGTTCATGCGAATACTCCTTCGAGAAGGGGTTTGTCAGTCGTCAAGTCGGACACACGATTATTTGCAACAGCGTAGTGTTCGGGATCGATCTCGAAGCCGACGAAACGACGGCCGGACTCATATGCGGCAACGGCTGTCCCACCAGCACCGAAGAAAGGATCGAGTACCAGATCGCCCGGCTGACTGCTGTTTTCGATATACATCCGAACCAGATCGACGGGCTTTTCAGTAGGATGCAGCTTTCGACCGACTGGATTGTCGAAGTTGTGGATAGCTTTGGAGCCCGGGTTGTTGATCGTCACGGCCCGGCCTTTGCGCACGAAAAACGTGAATTCGCCGTTCTTCATGTAGTATCGGCTCGGCGTGCAATTGTTTTTGCCCCAAACGAGCAGTTGATGCGTCAAGAAGCCCGCTTCTAGCAACGCATTTTCAATAGGCCGTCGGTTCAGTTCGTTGGACATCACATAGGCGTGACCGGGGTCTTTCAGAACGCGAAACAAGGCCGCTGCATACTCATCGGGCTCTATGTCGTTGTGCTTGAAAATCTTGCCATTGTTTTTCGCGAGAATTCCAGACGGGGCTTTACTTGTCTTGGGGCGATTACCCCCTGAAATAGTTCGGTAAGGAGGATCCGTGAAAATCATGTCCACTGACCCGTCTGGCAACAGGTCAAGTCCGAACCGCGCGTCAAGATTGTGCAGCCCTTCGATCATGCGAAAATGTCGCCTGCAACTTCGTCTTTCGGCTGGTTGCTGTACCCAAACAGGCCCCGTACAGCTTTTTCCAGACCCTCGGCCGGGTCGGAGCAGGGGACACACTGCCAGCCCCCTCCTTTACGCTTAGCGTTGGCCTGATATTGGCCGTTTCGCTCGTAGACTGCGAGAGTATCAAGCAGTCCCTCGGAGGCCGCTTTGGTAATCAGGTTGGCGAGGTTCATTCGATGCTTTCCTTCTCGCAAAACCACGCCGCGACGACGATCTCCGTATCGCCTTCACTGAGCGTATCGCCGTCCAGACAAACGCTGCGCGGTATCCATTTTTCCGCGCCGTTTTCACACCTGAACAGAATCGCTCGGTGCGACGAGGGTCGGAGTATCTCACCGATCAGAGTTACTTGGCGGCTCATGTGAACACCGAGTCCATGCCGAGTGCTTCGCAATACATCTGCAAGATCGCGGATTCTTCTGCGAGATCGTCTTTGTCACGCTTCCTGAGAGATATGACACGACGGATAATTTTTGTGTCGTAGCCTCGTGCCTTAGCTTCGGCCATGACCTCTTTTTGCTGGTCGGCTATGTCTTTCTTTTCGACTTCCAGGCGCTCGAAGCGTTCAACAAATTGACGCAGCTCGCCGGCCGTTACGCGGTAATTAGCGTCACCGGAATTGTGGCCTGTGCCGGGGGTTTCTTCTGTCATAATTGGGCCTCATCAGATTCGGGTACCTCGTCGGAGATCCGAAGTTCTTCGATCGAGTATTCCTGGATACGGTCGGCTAAGATGGTGTGACTGATTTCGCCGGAAAGCAGACACAGGCAACCGGTCGCGGCGATCTGATCGGCCAGATAGCGGCTTATCCCCGGATGGGCAGAAATCGGGTACTCCTTTATTTCCCCGGTCTCACGGAAGACAACGGTTACAATACTGCGGGTGTTGGGCGGGAAGTCGGAACGCTTAGACATACTACCTCCAATTGCTAAGGAGTATGAGGGCCTTTGTCGGCCCTCAAAACGGACAGACAGGACAAATTAGCCAAACAGGTCGGACGCCCCGCCTGAACCGACGTTGCCGTCACCATCGGTTTCGACCTTTTCTTTCTGGAAGAACTTGTCCGGATCAGTCTCACGACCGCCCGCAAAGACCTCGTCTTCCTTGATGTGTTGCCACATGTTAATCCAGAAACCGACACCATCGCCCTGTTCGTCGTTATGCCACGCAAACGGGGTCAGGACGGGGTAACCCCACCAGCCGGATTTGATCTCCTTCGCGTCCATTGGCAGGACGTCAGGCCCGAAACACTTGATAGGGTCTTTCGACCACGGTCGAATAAAGATGACATCTGAGCCCATGCCATCGCGCAAATTTCCGTCCTTGTCGTGAGCGGATTTGCCTTCTCCGTCCAGTATCGGGTTTTTGATCAGTTCTTTCTTGAACCGCTCAACACCCTTTTCGCCCCATTCGTTTGTGACGACGTCGGCGACTGCGTTTTGCAAGGCGCCAATATCGGACTTGGGGAAAATCAGTGTCGGCATATGCTTGCCCATGTCGTTCGCCTTAAAGAGGCCGTGAGCGAAGCTGATCCGGGCCAGGGGGCCTCGGAACTCCTCGCCGATGTACTTCTTGTCTGCCATTTTTGGTTCTCCTATTCGGGTTGGAAAAATTTCTGTGCCGGAGCCACCGCAGCGGCCCGGGACGTCTTGTCAGCGCGAACGAGGTTGTAGCCGCTGGAATTAGTGTCCCAGAAGTCCGCAATCTCGCCTTTGCGTTTGGATCCGAGAACCTTTTCGACCTGTGCGGGCGACATCAGTTTCGGCTCGTTGTAGAATTCCGTGACGCCCTCGCCGGTCGCATCAGATAGTTTCTTGATCAGCTCGGCTTCGTCGCTTTCGATCCACGCTCTGCGACCGCGTTTCTCGGTTAGGATGTATTCGCTGTCACCGTGTTGGATTTGGTAACCGCTTTCGGCCTGATCCTGCGCATAGGCACGAACAGCATTAAGCCAACCTTGAATCATGTCGGCGTGGTCCAGGATCCGCACGATCTGCTCCGTTGAGAGCGTTTCGGGGGCCGGGGGTTCATTTGCCAAGGTGTTTTGCGGCGTGAAGTGCGTTTGTGCGATTTCCAGCGATTTACTCTCTAGGGCAGGGCATGTGGGGGCTGATCGACAGAACGTGCAGTGCTCGCCTGCAAATAGGTGAACGCCTACCCATTTAGGGTAGTCGGCCTTTAGTGTTTCTGCGCAAGCTTTCGCGGCTCGCTGCATCGCCGCCATCAAATCCTGCGTCCAGTCGATCAAATCCGCGACGTGAAACTCTTCGGAGCGGATACGCCCGTCCTTATGCGGCGCACGAGGCTGTACGATTGTCACTTTTACCCGCTTCCACGGGCCGAGGTTCGCCATAAGCGCCCCGAGAGCATAAGTGCGAAGCTGCTTGTTACCAGCGACTTCTACAACGACACCACGGCCGCCTTTTAGATCGACGATCTCAATCAGACCTTTGTCTGGCGACAAGATGACCGCATCGCCCGTACCGCCCGCATCGAACGGCGGGTCCAGATCGGCTAACGAGAATTTCTGCTCAATGAGCAACTTTTTGCCCTTTGCGGCGTCCCGAACGTAATCCACATAGGCTTGCGCGGTTTCGCACATTTCCTCGTCAACTTCGATCGAGTGCGATTTGGTTTTTTCGATCGTGCCGAGATAGTCGATGGCATCCGCGTCCGTTTCCGACCCAGCGATATAGGCGTGAAGGCATTTCTCAGATACTTGATGACAGGCGGTGCCCCACGCCGCAGCGTAGGACTCCTTATCGGCTGGCGCCGACATATTAAGCGCCAACGAGCCCGGGCAGTTCCACAGCCTTTCGGACGTGGATGCGCTCCAGGTTGCGTGATCCCGGACCCCGTGGTTAGCCATTGATGTCGGCCTCAATTGCAGCTGTCAGATTGTCGATCGCTGTCTTGAACGCTTCGGGCGTGTCGGGAATCTCCGACAGTTTTGCAGCACCAAGCAGTTTCGGGCCTTCTTTCTGGGCGGTGACCATGCCGTATTTCTCAGCGAATTCGCCGAGTTTTTGACGAACGTCGTCGCGGGTGTAGGCAGTACCGTCTACAATTTCGCCGGTCTTGGCCTCCTGTTCGGGGTCTTTTCGGTCTTCCGGGGAAGCCGAGATATTCGCCGACGCGTCGTCCCCACCATCTGCGGATTTTTCGCGTAACTGCATCACGAGGCGATCAGCCGGAACGGTCTTGTCGATCTCGATGCCCAGAGCCGAAGCCAGTTCCTCGATTTCCTTGTCAGTCGCCATCTGCTCTTTCGTGCGGCGCGTCTTGTCCCACTCGGATTCACCATATTTACGGGAAGCCGTTTCGTAGTTTCTGAGCTCTTTGGCTTCCCCCTCAAACGGCGATTCAGAGGCTTCGGCCGGAGCGGCTTGTTCCAGTTTCGGGGCTGGGATAGCCGTGTCAGTTTTTTCGGCGAGAGGGTTTAAACTCAAAAAGAGTTTAATATCCCTGATGACTTCTGAGGCGTCACCATAGAACTCTACTTTCAGCATCGCATTGTCTCCGCTATTGTTTTGACTTTTCGGGTTAAGACGCTTTGCAGCGCCTCGTCGATTGACCCTTCCAGGGCCGCGACACGGACACGGGGTTGCCGCTTTTGACCGTGATTAGTGATCCGCAGCGATGCCTGCGCGCCGTCCTTCGGCACAAATGACATTTCTACGAAAATGAGTTCTGCAGCTGCCGACAGGTCGATAGCTTCTCCGGCGGCGGTAATCTGGCCAATGAAGACGCGGGTATCAGGATCCGTCTGGAACAAATCCTGTGCAGCCTGTCGTTTTGTCGGTGAAGTTCCGCCGTCAATCCGGACAACCCCGAATGAAGACAGGTCTTTTTCAAGTGCGTTCATTGTATCTTTGTGCCAGCACATCAGCACGACTTTGTCTAAACCGCATTCGAATTCGTCTTTCACGACTTGTGTAACACCAGTTGCTTTAATCGTACCTGTCAGCCTGCGAAGCGGGCCCATATGCATCTCGAGGGACTGCGTTTCGCCGGTTTCAGCAGCGTCAAGGATATCCGCAGCGTCTTCTATTTCAGCTTCCAGCTTTTTCCGCTGCGTAGCAGTGATATGCAGAGGTAAAATCTCGTATATCGGGGCAGTTATGCCGACATCATCTTGCGTCCGACGAAGCCAGAACCCTTTCAGACGCTCGTTTAACTCTTCAAGGTTTCTGCCACCAACAATGACATCGATTTTAGTCCAGCGACTAATCACCTTTTTTCGGACAATACAGTACCTATGCAAAAATGCCTCGTAGCTGGATACGTCAACGGGTCCCCATTCCGTCGTTAACCTTTCAGGGCATAACGCACGCAGCATCGGATAGAGATCATTCGGTGCGTTCGGAATCGGAGTGCCTGTCAAGCACCACACGCGGGTAGCAGCATCGGAAACCGCGTCCTTGGCGATACGAATAGATTTATCGAATGTCCCGTACAGCGCTTGTGTACGCTTCGCCGTGACACTTTTTGCGTAATGACTCTCGTCTGTCAGGAGCAAGTCCCAGGATACAGATGCAAGGTCTGAACCGCATTTTTGTAGGGCAGGCCACCCGACAATCAGCCTGTCTGCTGAAAGATGCTCGTCAGTCAGACCACCTTTATAGAGAACGGCTGTTTTGAGATCGAACACGGACCAATCTTTAAAACCGCGAGCCCAAACAGGGCGTCCAGAAGCTGTCGTAATAACGAGTGTTCGTTTAGCCTGGACATAGTCTGCAGCAATTATCGCGGCGCCGGTCTTCCCTACCCGGGGGGCGTCCGCTAACAGGGCGGTTCTGTGTTTAGACAGAAACTCAGCACCTGAAAGCTGGTGAGGCAGGGGTGTAGGCATCGTGCCATCCGTTCCGTGCGTTTCGAGCGATACGGCGCTTTACTACTCGTATTGAAGATGTATGTCAATAGTAGTCCGGATTAAAACCAGACAAAACGGACAAAAATTATTCTATCCGAACACCCCTTGCTGGACGAGTTGGCGACGTCCGTATTCGGCGATCAGAGCCGCTTCGGCTCGACCGTCATCCTTCTTCCTTCTGAACTCTGATGCGATACTTGGCCACATGTCAGTCGCCTTGGCCCGACTGTCGTCCTTTTGTGCACGAACCAGTCTCATAGCCTTTTTCCATGCGTGAGGGGCAACAAACGTGAACCGGGCTTTCCTGGCCTTGCACAGGGCCTCTGCAGCTCCGGCAATACGGCCGAAATTGAAGGATGACGAGGGGGATTCTCCGGGCATACCTCCGACTTTTTCAAAGAAACAATAGTCCGGATCCCAGAATTCGAGCAAATCGACCAAACCGTGCACATCAAGCTCGGTTTTAGTCGATTTGCCTCGGGTCACTTTGAACACAGGCATGTCAGAAACCGTCACATTCTTGCCGTTTTCCGTTAATAATGCGAGTGCTCCGGTGCCCCCGGGGTCTACGCCGAGGATGCGCATCGGCTTCTCATGAGCCTAGAATAATCTCGGCGAATCGTTTTGTTGTTCGTGTATTGTAAGACCAGTGACAGGTCATCGAGCGCGTTTTCAATCTCTTCACTGTTCCCATCGTTTAGTCGAACACATTTGGCTGCTCGCCAGTATGCAATAGCTTCGCGTTCGAGGAGAGACTGCATTCTAATTTGCCTCCTTCAATGTAGGGTAAAACGGAAATTGGTTTGCTCATAAAGGCTTCGCGCATGGCGAGTGCCGCAGCAAGCCAATTCCCCGGAATGGAATTGCGTCTTGACCACTTTTGGATCGAGTCCAGTTCGGGCGGTTTTAGCCCGAGGTCCAGAAACTCGTTCCGCATGTGTTCGGCGGACGCAAACTCGGCCTCAATAAATTTCTTTACGTTAATCATGGGTCCTTCGTCTGGTTTTGTATCCCGTAATATTGCATTTTCCGGACAAAATGTCAATGTATCATTGTGATATCAGACACATTCTGGACAAAGTTTCCGGACAAGCCTTGTATTTTGACTTCAAGTGCGATACATATGGCATACACTAACACCCCTTACGGAGGACATATTGTGACTAAGAGCACGCGGTTTCATATAGATGAGTTACCGTCCGGCGAGCACACCCCTAAGCATTTGACGAAGCAAGAATTTGGACGCAGACTTTATCACGAAATGCTTTCCCGGAACTGGAACCAGTCCGAACTTGCCCGACAAGCTGGATTGCCACGGGACAGTGTATCGACTTACATTCGCGGAATTTCGTTCCCGACACCCAAAAGTCTTCGGAAACTCGCGAAGGCTCTGGATATGAAAGAGGCTGATCTCCTACCCAACTCGATCACATCGGCCATTGAAGAGGACTCACCATCCTTGAACATGCGCGTATCGACTTCGGCACCCAACACCGCCTGGTTGCAGGTAAACCGTCTGGTCTCACTACAGACAGCCGTAAAAGTCGTAGAGCTGATCGAATCTGATCAGATACAGTCCGGTAACGACGAAGAGTGACGCCCTTGCGTCTCTACACCCAAGCAGAGGTCGCGGAAATTCTCCGCGGAACCGTTGAGCGGGTCCGCGGCCTCCGACAGCGCGGCGAGCTAGGTTTTTTGCCGGGCCGTCCGGTCCTTATCCCCGATTACGAACTAGCGAGGTATGTGAAGCAGACATGCGACAGATCACTCGAAACGCGAATGGGAAAAGATACGCCTGCAGACCGGCCAAGAACGGGGTCTGGTACATCTATTGGAGCGAAAACCGCCGTTCAAAACGCCAGAGTACAGGCCAGACGGAAGAAGCTGCGGCGGATGCGTTCTTAGATGAATGGCTGAAACTTGAAAGCTCCGAAGCGTCCAAGACGTATACCTGTGAAGAGCTTTGGGACTTCAAATACGGTGACGCGGATCCCGGCAGCATGGAATTTTATACTCGGAAACCGATTGTCGGATTCTTCGGTGATATGCACCCAAAAGACGTGACTTCGGATATTGAGGCGGGATATGGAGCGCATCGAGACGTAGCCCCAAGCACATTGCGACGTGAATTGGCCATGCTCAGGGCCTCTTGGAACTACGCTGTCAAGAAACGGGTCATCAGTTCAGATGATCTACCCGCTTTGGATGACCTGCCACCTAGCTCCCCGCCGAGAGATCGATGGTTGCGAGACGATGAGGTCGAACGTCTCTTGGCCGCTGCAGAGAAAGGATCACGGGTTTGGGCGTTCTTGCATATCGCATTGGAAGCCCCGGCACGCCGAAACGCCATTCAGGATTTGCGATGGAAAGACCAGATCGATTGGGAAACCGGCGTGATCCATTTCCTCCCACCCGGCGAACAGCAGACCCGTAAGCGTCGTGCGAGCGTGCCGATTTCGGATCGTCTGCGCCCCGTGCTCGAATATATGCACAAAAACCGCAAGGACGACTACGTTATTGGGGTAGGGGGGCGTGTGAATCGCCCCGTACACGCCGTAGCCAAGGCTGCAGGGGTGACGGGCGTCACACCCCATGTCCTGCGCCACACGGCCGCGACACGCATGGCACGGGCTGGTGTGCCGCTCTGGCTCATCGCAAAGGTTCTGGGTAATACTGTGGAACAGGTCGAAAAGGTCTACGCCAAACACAGCCCGGAAATGCTGGTCGATGCTGTAAATGCAATTTCAGGAAGGATGGCTGCGGAATGATTAGTCAGAGCACTATTGATGAGATTAAAGCCGTATCGCGACAACTCTCGGAGGCCCGGTCTGAAAAAGAGGAATTGGATTTGCGTAAGCAATGGGCGGCAACGCTTTTCGCAAATTGCCCCGGGCCATTGTTCAGCGCAGTAAGTGGTTGCGAAAGTGCGCAGAGAGCGCTTGCTTCGCAGTTAGATTTCGTGCTCGGGTCTGTCGGGCTTAAAGTCGTCCGTGACACCGCTTGATTTGCCCGGCGAGGCAATTATCTTGAAGGTCGCGACGATAGAATCGCGGCCTTTTTCTTTGCGCGCAGTTGCTATACACTATGGGCACAAGTGCGCAAAATGGGCCTTGTGGTCACCATACAAAAACGGACAACAACGGACAAAGACGAGTTAGGCACCTGAAAAACATGATTCAGGAAAACCATACAACTCCCGACAACGCCCTCAGAATTGTATGGCTATTCTAGGCGCAGCAAAGGATCAAAGCCATGTTCAAAAAGCGCAGCCATGTGACCCCAGTTGACCCGGTTTGGGATCGGATCACCACCGAAGCCAATGCGGCGGTCGAGCAAGAGCCGCTGATGGGCGGTCTGGTGCACGCTTGTATTCTGCATCACCGTAGCCTTGAACGCGCGCTTTCCTATCGGGTGGCGGCCAAGCTTTGCTCGAACGAAATGTCGATGATGGTGCTGCGCGAGATCGTGGATGAGGCCTATGCTGACGATCCTTCGCTGCTGGAAGCGGCGCGGGCAGATCTTATGGCGGTCTATGAACGCGACCCGGCCTGCCACCGTCTGTTGCAGCCGATCCTGTACTTCAAAGGCTATCAGGCCATGCAGGCTTATCGTGTGGCTCATTGGCTTTGGCAAAAAGGACGGCATGATCTGGCGTATTTCTTCCAGATGCGGTCGTCCGAGATTTTTGGGATCGACATTCATCCTGCCGCAAAGATCGGCAAGGGAATCATGATCGACCATGCTCATTCCATTGTGATTGGCGAAACGGCGGTCGTTGGCGACAACGTCTCGATGCTGCATTCGGTCACGCTGGGCGGGACCGGCAAGGAAGAAGAGCAACGCCATCCCAAGATCGGGAACGGCGTGCTGATCGGGGCCGGCGCCAAGGTTCTGGGCAATATCGAGGTGGGACATTGCAGCCGCATTGCCGCCGGGTCCGTTGTGCTGCAAGAGGTGCCCGCGTGCAAAACCGTTGCTGGCATCCCCGCGAAGATCGTCGGAGAAGCCGGGTGCGAGCAGCCTTCGATCTCGATGGATCACATGCTGGGCAAGAACCAGTAACCTTTCGTCAGATCACTGGCTGGCGCGGCTGTTCTTCCGGTTCAACCGCTTAAGCCGACGTTCTTCCCGCCGCTGCTTGCGCAGTTCGATCCGCTTGGCACGTTCCTCTTCCCATTTGGCAATAGCGGCAGGATCGTTCTGTTTAAACTTTGAATTCTCGCCCGGATAGGTATTGGGCTTGGCTAATGCGACCGCAGGGGCGGTAAGGGCCAGCGCAGACAGGATCAAAAGGGTTTGGGCTTTTTTTGCGAAATTCATCGTACACCTATGCATCCGAAATTGGTCTGCATCCAAGGTGGGACAGGCTGCGGTATGAAACAATGGCTGGGCAGATCACACCTGCTCACAACACGTCAGCACAAACGCAAGACGCGCCGAAGAATGCTCCGGCGCGTTTTGCAGTCAGAATGGCTTTAGGCCAGCATAACCATCGGATTTTCAAGATTTTCCACGATAGCCTTGAGCAGCTCTGCCCCGAGTGCCCCGTCAATCACGCGGTGATCGACGGACATGGTGACCGACATGACGGTGGCGACCGTCAACTCGCCGTCATCGCCAACAACCGGCTTTTTGACACCAGTGCCGACGGCAAGGATACCAGCGTGCGGCGGGTTCACGATAGCGTCGAAATTGTCGATACCGAACATGCCCAGGTTCGAAACTGCAAAGGTGCCGCCTTGGTACTCGTGGGGGGCCAGCTTGCGCTCGCGGGCACGACCGGCCAGGTCTTTCATCTCGGTGGACAATGCGGAAAGTGACTTCATGTCGGCGTCCTGCAGGACCGGAGTGAACAGACCGCCTTCGATGGCGACCGCTACGGCCACGTCCGAAGGTTTCAGTTGCAGAACCCGATCACCCGCCCAGACGGCGTTGCATTCTGGAACCTGCTGCAGCGCGTTGGCGACGGCCTTGATGATGAAGTCGTTGACGCTGAGCTTGACGCCCCGACCTTCCAGCTGCTTGTTCAGCTGGCTGCGGAACTTGAGCAGCGCATCCAGCTTGATATCGCGGCGCAGGTAGAAATGCGGGATGGTTTGCTTGGCTTCGGACAGGCGCGCGGCAATTGTTTTCCGCATTCCGTCCAGCTTGACCTCTTCGTAGTCGCGGCCTTCGTACATCTTGGCCACGGCATCTGCGGACGGACCAGCCGGGGCTGCGGCCGCCGGGGCTGCTGCTGCAGGTACTGCAGCGGGGGCCGGAACGGTTGCGGTTGCACCTTCCACATCCGCTTTGACGATACGGCCATGCGGGCCAGAGCCGGTGATCTGTGCCAGATCAAGGCCCTTTTGCGCGGCGATGCGACGGGCCAGTGGCGAGGCGAAGATACGACCACCATCGGCCTTGGTGGGCGCTGCCGGGGCAGGGGCAGGCGCCTCGGATGCCGCTGGCGCGGCAGTCTCGTTGCCCGCGGCGGCTGCGGGGGCAGCCGCTGGAGCTGTGGCAGGAGTTGCGCCAATGTCATCGGCGCTTTCGCCATCTTCCAGAAGGACCGCAATCGCGGTGTTGACCTTGACCCCTTCGGAGCCTTCCGGGATCAGGATCTTGCCGATGGTGCCTTCGTCAACGGCCTCGAACTCCATCGTGGCCTTGTCGGTTTCAATCTCGGCCAGCAGGTCACCGGACGAGACGGTATCGCCCTCTTTGACGAGCCATTTTGCAAGGGTGCCTTCTTCCATCGTCGGGGACAGGGCGGGCATCAGGATTTCGGTGGGCATCTCAGCGCTCCTCAATCAGAGTAATTTGGTCATAGGGCGCTTTGGGGCGCCCCGTGCCACGTGCGAGTGTCGCAATCGCGGCTTCGATTTTGTTTTTGTGTTCAGCCATCCAGACATAGGCCGTCTGATGAGAGGGGCGCGCGCCGATCAACCGCATATCCGCCGCCAGCCGCTCTGGGACAAGCGCAGTGACTGTGCGGCTATCGATCTGAACGTCAACACGGTAGCATTCAGTTTCTGGATCGCGCCCCCTGATCTCCATTAGCGGTAGGTCACCTGTTTCACTGCCGCGATCACCTCATCGGTGGTAATCAGCGCCAGCTTTTCCAAGTTCGCGGCGTAGGGCATCGGAACATCCTTGCCGGTGCAGTTGATGACCGGCGCGTCGAGATAATCGAACGCCTCCTGCATTACGACCGAACTGATGTAGCTGCCGACCGAGCCTTGCGGCCAGCCTTCTTCGACGGTCACCAGACGGTTGGTTTTCATCACCGAGTTGATGATCGCACCGGTGTCCATCGGGCGGATGGTGCGCAGGTCAATAACCTCAGCGCTGATGCCCTCTTCGGCCAGCTTGTCGGCGGCTTCCAGTGCATATTGCATACCGATGCCGAAGCTGACGATGGTCACATCCGAACCTTCGCGCCAGATGCGGGCTTTGCCCAGCGGGACGGTCAGGTCATCCACCTGCGGTACGTCGAAGGACCGCCCGTAGAGGATTTCGTTTTCCAGGAAGACCACCGGGTTGGGGTCGCGGATCGCCGATTTCAGCAGACCTTTGGCGTCGGCTGCCGAGTAGGGCATGACGACTTTCAGACCGGGGATCTGCATGTACCATGCGGCGTAGTCCTGGCTGTGCTGCGCGGCCACGCGGGCGGCGGCACCGTTGGGGCCACGGAACACGATGGGGCAGCCCATCTGACCGCCGGACATATAGAGCGTCTTGGCGGCGGAGTTAATGATCTGGTCAATTGCCTGCATGGCGAAGTTGAAGGTCATGAACTCGACAATTGGTTTGAGGCCACCAAATGCTGAACCCACGGCGATACCGGCAAAGCCATGCTCGGTGATCGGGGTGTCGATCACGCGTTTGGGGCCGAATTCGTCCAGCAGACCCTGGCTGATTTTGTAAGCGCCCTGATATTCGGCGACTTCTTCACCCATCAGGTAGACGTCTCCGTCGCCGCGCATTTCCTCGGCCATCGCATCGCGGAGCGCTTCGCGGACGGTTTCGGATTTCATCTCGGCATCGGCAGGCCAATCCGGCGACAGGTCAACGACCGGAGCGGCTGGGGCCGACGCGGGAGCGGGGGCCTCAACCGCCGCAGGGGCGGCCTCGGTCACCGCTGCGGCTGCAGGCGCAGCCGCGGGCAGGGCAGAGGCGTCTTCGCCTTCCTCTACAAGGATCGCAATGGGGGTGTTCACCTTGACCCCCTCGGTGCCTTCCTCGATCAGGATCTTGCCAACGATACCTTCATCGACGGCTTCGAACTCCATCGTCGCCTTGTCGGTTTCGATCTCGGCCATGATATCGCCAGAAGATACGGTGTCGCCTTCCTTGACCAGCCATTTGGCCAGCGTGCCCTCTTCCATTGTGGGCGAAAGGGCGGGCATGAGAATTTCGGTTGCCATGTCTTATTCGTCCTCTCAGGCGTAGATATCAGTCCAGAGCTCGTCCAATGCGGGCTCGGGGCTTTCTTTTGAGAATTCGGCGGCCTGGTTGACGACCTCTTTGATCTCTTTATCGATCGCTTTCAGGTCATCTTCGGTCGCGTGTTTGCCGGTCAGCAGCAGCTCGCGCACGTGTTCGATGGGGTCGCTTTGCTCGCGGACCTTCTGAACCTCTTCGCGGGTGCGGTACTTGGCCGGGTCGGACATCGAGTGGCCACGGTAGCGATAGGTTTTGACTTCAAGGATGTACGGGCCCTTGCCCGCGCGGCAGTGTGCGACGGCCTTTTCGCCAGCGGCTTTGACCGCCAGCACGTCCATACCGTTGACGATCTCGCCGGGGATGCCGAACGCCTCGCCGCGCACGTATATGTCTGGCGAGGAGGTCGAACGCGCCTGCGCCGTGCCCATCGCATATTGGTTGTTCTCGATCACGAAGACGACCGGCAGATCCCAGAGGGCGGCCATGTTGAAGGTCTCATAGACCTGACCCTGGTTGGCTGCGCCGTCCCCGAAATAGGTGAAGGTGACGCCACCGTTTTCCTTGTACTTGTCGGCAAAGGCCAGACCTGCGCCGAGCGGGACCTGCGCGCCGACGATGCCGTGACCGCCGTAGAAATGCTTCTCTTTCGAGAACATATGCATCGAGCCGCCCTTGCCTTTGGACAGGCCACCCTCGCGCCCGGTGAGTTCGGCCATGACGCCGCCCGGATCCATGCCGCAAGCCAGCATGTGTCCGTGGTCGCGATAAGAGGTGATCCGCTTGTCGCCTTCTTTCGCGGCAGCCTCGAGACCGACAACAACCGCCTCTTGTCCGATGTAAAGGTGGCAGAACCCGCCGATCAGACCCATGCCGTATAGCTGGCCTGCCTTTTCTTCGAATCGACGGATCAGCAGCATCTCGCGGTAGTACGTGGTCAGTTCTTCCGCAGAAACATTTGGTTTCTTTGTGGTTTTTCGCGCAGCCATAGTGGCGAACTCCCCCTTTCGGCAAGATAGTTTAGCGTTAAACTATCTATTAAAGCATTTCCTGCCGCCTGGCGAGTGATAATGTGACGCAGCGTCGCTTTACGCGCCTTCTGGCCGGGAGAATTGAAAAAAACAAAGGGTTACCAAGATTTTTCGACGAAAAATCTCTACGACCCTCAGCGAATGACGATTTCGTCCGCGCGGATCATCCCGAGAACGGATCGCGCCTGTTGATCCAGCAGGTCGAGGTCCAGATAGGTGTCCGAAAGCCGACGCGTCAGGTTTTCCATCTCGGTGATTTCCGCCCGCAGCTCCGCCAGATCGCGTGACAGGGCGTCCCGTTCCGCTGCAATTTCGACACGTCGAAACAAGCCGAAATCGCCCTGCACGGCGGCGAAGGTGAAATACACACCCAGCATGAATGCAACCATGAAGAAAACAACTGCGCCCAAACCGGGCCGACTGGAACGGGACACTCTGCTTACCGCCGTATGAATACTGCCTCGAAACGAGCCCTTTCGCGGGCTTCTGTCAGCACTATGTCACAGGTGATTCGGCTTGTGAATCCCTTATGTCGCCAAATATCGCCATCAGCGGCAATTGTGATTGCATGGCCTTCTGTTGCGGGTTTGAGAAAGCAGGAAGCAGAACCGGCACGGTTGCGGGTCTCATGGCAAATCGCGTGGAATACCATGAGAGGTAACTACGAACCGCAAGCTCCGCCAAAAGCTCTCCCGTGGCTTACTGCTCGAGTGCCGCGACACCGGGCAGGGTTTTGCCTTCCATCCACTCCAGAAACGCGCCGCCTGCTGTTGAGATATACGAGAAATCTTTGGCTGCATCCGATGCGTTCAACGCTGCAACTGTGTCGCCGCCACCGGCAACCGAGACGAGTTTTCCAGCGCGCGTCAGCTCTGCCGCCTTGAGGGCCGCCGCGTTTGTCGCCGCGTCAAAGGGGGCGATTTCAAACGCGCCGAGTGGGCCGTTCCAGATCAAAGTCTGGCTCTTGTCAAAAATCCCGACAACAGCTGCGACGCTTTCGGGACCTGCGTCCAGGATCATGCCGTCTTCGGTGCATTGGTCCGCAGGTAGAATCTGATGCGGCGCGTTGGCTTCGAATTTTTCCGCCACAACAATATCGGTGGGCAAAACAATGCTGCAGCCCGAGGTTTCCGCCTTCGCCATAATCTCGGCAGCGGTGTCTTTCATGGCGGTTTCCGCCAGCGACTTACCCACATTCACCCCTTTTGCGACAAGGAAGGTATTGGCCATGCCACCACCGATCACCAAATAGTCGACCTTGTCGATCAGGTTGCCCAGCAACTCCAGCTTGGTCGATACCTTCGCCCCGCCCACAACGGCTGTTACGGGGCGTTTAGGCGCACCCAACGCGCCCTCCAGGGCCTCCAACTCGGCCTGCATCAGACGACCAGCACAAGCGGGCAGCAAACGCGCGATGGCTTCGGTCGAGCTGTGGGCGCGGTGGGCGGCAGAGAAGGCGTCGTTGCAGTAGATGTCGCCCAGCTTGGCCATACCGGCAGCCAAATCGGCGTTATTCTTGGTTTCGGCCGCATGGAAACGCGTGTTCTCAAGCAGCAGCACCTGTCCGGCCTGCAATTGCCCGGCGGCCAGTTCAGCCTCAGCCCCGACGCAATCGGCGGCGAACAGAACGGTGGCACCGAAAGCGCTTTCAAGGGTCGGGACCAATTGTTTCAAGGACAGTTCTTCGCGCCGCTCGCCGCCCGGTCTGCCGAAATGCGCCAGCAGAATCGGTGCACCACCCGCAGCAAGGATATCGCGCACGGTCGGCACGATGCGCTGAATGCGGGTGGCGTCGGTCACAACACCGTCAGCAACCGGCACGTTGATATCAACGCGCACCAACACGCGTTTGCCGCTTAGCTCCATGTCATCCAGTGTTTTCCATGTCATCGTGCTGTCCTTGTTCTGCAAACCGGTTTAGGCGGTTCTTTTCCTGCATTTTGCCCTCAGGTCAATGCGTCACTTGGCATTCACGCGCATGGCGCATAGGTATTTGCGCAAGACAAACGACAGGAGGGCCAGATGGCCGAGATCAAGGATCCCGAAAACACAATCATCATCGAGCTGAAAGACGGCAACGTCGTGATCGAGCTGCTGCCGGATGTGGCCCCTCAGCACAGCGCTCGCATGAAAGAGCTGGCCCGGGGAGGGGAGTATGACAACGTGGCGTTCCACCGTGTGATTGACGGCTTCATGGCGCAAACCGGTGACGTGCAGCACGGTGATATGGAAGACGGGTTCAACTTGCGTATGGCGGGTACTGGCGGATCATCTCTGCCGAATGTTCCGGCGGAATTCTCGAAGCTGCCCCATGATCGCGGCACGTTGGGCGCAGCACGGTCTCAGAACCCGGATTCGGCCAACTCGCAGTTCTTCATCAACTTCAAGGACAACCATTTCCTGAACGGCCAGTATACGGTCTATGGACGCGTGATTGACGGGATGGAGCATGTGGATGCCATCGTGCGCGGCGAGCCACCCGCAAGCCCTGACCGCATGATCAGCGTCAAGGTGGCCGCCGATGCATAAACTGGCCGCTGTAGTTGCCTTGCTGGCCAGCCCCGCGCTGGCCACTGGGCTTGAGATCGAAATCGAAGGCGAGGGTGCCAATGGCACCGTCACCATTGACCTGTTCGATGATCTGGCCCCGAAACATGTTGAACAGATCAGCACTCTTGCCGCCGAGGGCAAGTATGATGGCGTGGTGTTCCACCGCGTGATCGAGGGCTTCATGGCCCAGACCGGGGATGTAGAGCATGGTTTGCTGGGCAGCGATCTGCGCCGCGCAGGCACAGGCGGCTCGGATCGGCCAGATCTTCCGGCCGAGTTTTCGGATTATAACTATGACCGGGGCGTTGTCGGCATGGCACGTGCGCAGGACCCCAACAGCGCGAACTCGCAATTCTTCATTATGTTTGCGCCGGGCCCGTTTCTGAACGGTCAGTACACTGTGGTCGGTCAGGTTACCGAGGGTATGGAGGTCGTGGATTCGATCAAACGCGGTGATGGTCCAAACGGCGCGGTGATCGGTCAGCCGGACGTGATGAAGAAGGTTACTGTCACGGAATAAGAAATTGGCCCCGGTGCTGTTTCGCATCGGGGCCTTTCTCGCCTGAAGCCGACCTCTGGCAATGTGCGCAACTGCTGAACGCAGCCCGTATCGCTGACACATGACCACGAACTCATGGTTTCGAAGCGGAATGCGTTCGCCAGCGGTTGCTCCTGGATACAGTCGGCGGGTGGTTGACGGGCGAGCTCGTTGACGGACAAGCCCCCACTAAATTATGCTTTTTGAATGACCAGCGGAAAGTATTTTGACGATCTGTCAGTTGGAGACACCTTCGAAACCGGTGGGATTACACTCACCGAAGGCGCGATTATCGACTTTGCACTTACCTACGACCCGCAGCCTTTCCATGTGGATAAAGTGGCGGCGGCAGAGTCAATTTTCGGTGGGATCATTGCCAGCGGCTTTCAAACCATTGCTCTTACCTTCCGGCTGTTTCGTGACACGGGTGTTCTAACCGGCACGAACTTGGGCGGCCATGGCATGGACGAAGTGCGGTGGATGGCGCCCGTATTTCCGGGCGACACGCTCCGCGCGCGCGTTTCGGTCGAGGTGCTCACGCCATCACGCTCGAAGCCCGATCGCGGGACCGTTCGATTCCGCTATCGGACTTACAATCAAAAAGATGTCGAGGTGCTCAATCTGATCATGGACCACGTAATGGCGCGGCGGGCGTAAGCCTGTCTGCCGTTATGTCGCGGAACGTGGGTCTGGACTTGTAAGCCATCAGTCGTCGCCCATCGCCCGCCAGATCACCGCACCTATGGCGGCTCCGATCAGGGGGGCAACCCAGAACAGCCATAGCTGCGCAAGGGCAGGGCCATCCGCGAACAGGGCAACTCCGGTAGAGCGCGCCGGATTGACGGATGTGTTCGTCACCGGAATCGAAATCAGATGGATCAACGTCAGTCCCAGCCCGATGGCGATCGGGGCAAATCCTTCGGGTGCAAAATTCGATGTCGCGCCAAGAATGATGATGATGAAAAACGCCGTCATCACGATCTCGATCACCAGCGCGGACATCAGCGAATACCCTTCAGGGGATGCCGCGCCGTATCCGTTAGAGGCAAAGCCGCCAACACCTTCAAACCCAGGCGCGCCACTGACGATGAGATAGAGGACAACCGCCGCAGCAATTGCGCCCAATACCTGTGCGATCCAATAGGGGATCAGGTCCTTCGCCTCAAACCGCCCGCCGATCATCAACCCCAGGCTGACCGCCGGGTTGAAGTGCCCGCCCGAGATATGTCCGACCGCGTAAGCCATGGTCAGGACGGTCAGGCCAAAGGCAAAGGATACACCCAACCAGCCGATACCGACATCGGCCACACCGGCCGCCAGCACCGCGCTGCCGCATCCACCCAGCACCAGCCAGAACGTGCCGAAGAATTCGGCCATGAGTTTTGATGACATGAAAAGCCCTCCAGATATCAACAAGTTTCAGGGTAATGCAGAAATTTTGTTTTGTGAAACTGAACTATTGGGCTCGTACGGAACGGTAACTCATGCCCACGAATATCGGAAAGGCCACTTGGGGGATTTTGCCACGCGTTTTCGCGGCCATATCCACGCAACACTTCCGGGTTTCGCACGAATTTCGCGTTATTTGTGGGTGGTGGCGGTGACAATTCCAACCACATCTTCATTACTGTTTCCGAAACAAGCTCATGTTCACGAAAAAGTTGACTGACCGCTAGGAATGAGGCGAAATTGTGGCGGGTTTGGGTAACCAGTGTGTGGGATAAGTGTTATGAAACTAAGATATTTGAGGCAACTTGCCGTTGCCTCTGTGATGGCCGTTGGCCTCACTTTGATTTCAGAAAAAGCAGAAGCAATGTCGCTGCCAAGCGTGACCGGAGATTATTCGGGCACG
Source organism: Ruegeria sp. AL1 (assembly GCF_056540905.1). NCBI lineage: Bacteria > Pseudomonadati > Pseudomonadota > Alphaproteobacteria > Rhodobacterales > Roseobacteraceae > Ruegeria > Ruegeria sp. AL1. Next base: position 259,930 of record NZ_JBQFXP010000001.1, on the reverse strand, counting down.
TATAATCTTGGGGATGCGTTTCCGTCGCATGGTCTATGGCTTCCCAATTTTAAGAATGGGGCGTCAACAACATGGACCGTGACAGACGGTAAATTGAAATACGATCAGAATGCCGGAACATTGAACCTGTTGGGCAATGTGACCAATAATTCAAACTCCGCTCTGAAACTGCAGTTTGACTTTAGCCTCAATCAAATCGCGCATGCCGGGTCACCGGCGTGTGGCAGGCCCGGTTGTTCCAATCCGACGCCGGACATGGTCTCAAACGTCAAATACTTCGATTTCAGCAGCGCCATTTTGCGCGGGGTATCTGGCGTATTGTCAGGTTTGACCCTCGATCTGGCGATCAAGCCGGCCGATGGAACAAAACCACCACAATTCGGTTATGGCGCGAACTGGGTCGACCTGAATTTCGGGTATTCCAATTGGTTCTACTGGACGGCATCGGCCGCCGAACTGGCGACGTATGGGCTCAAGTCCACCGGGGGGTCCGGTGATGTGAACTTTAACGTGTCGCCCGTGCCGCTGCCGGCAGCTGGTTGGTTGATGGTTGCGGGCATCGGGTCGTTGGGGGCAATGCGGCGCTGGCGAAGACGACCGGCCACAGCCTGACAAAACAAAACGCCGCAAAATCAGTTTGCGGCGTTTTTCTTTAGATTGAATTCAGCGCGCTTACTGCTTCACTTCCGCCGCCGGATTGGCACCGGCTTTGCCGCTGCGGCCCGGGTTCAGGGGGTCGTCCTGGCGTTGCACGGAACCTTCGAAATGCGCGCCGCTTTCGATTGCGATGGTTTTGTGGATGATGTCGCCTTCGACACGCGCGGTCGAAGTCAGGCGAACCTTCAGGCCACGGACGCGGCCCACGATGCGGCCATTGACCACAACGTCGTCAGCGGTCACTTCGCCCTTGATCGTTGCGGTCTCGCCGATTGTCAGCAGGTGCGCGCGAATGTCGCCTTCGACCGTGCCTTCAACCTGAATGTCACCCGAAGTTTTCATGTTTCCGGTGACATGCAGATCTGATGACAGAACCGATGCCGGAGGTTTTGGCTTGGGTGCTGTGCTGGGCCTTGATTCAGCGGGGGCAGGGGCCGCCGGAGTGGCCGGAGCCGCAGGTTTTACTGCCTCAGTCTCTTTTGAACCGGGCTCGTTGATTTTGCTCTTAGAAAACATTTCTCGCAGCCTTGATATAGGTCATTGGGTTAACAGGTTTACCGTTCACGCGCACTTCGTAGTGAAGGTGGGTGCCGGTCGACCGTCCGGTGCTACCCATATCAGCAATATGATCCCCGCGCGAGACCCTTTGACCAACCTTTACGCGTAACTTCGTGTTATGCGCATAAAGTGTCTCAATTCCGAAGGCGTGCTTGATCTTGACCAGTCGTCCGAAGCCCGATTGCCAGCCCGCATGTGTGACCACACCGTCGGCAGTTGCGAAGATATCGGTGCCTTGTGCACCGGCAAAATCAGCACCATTGTGCATCCGACGACCACCTGTTTTAGGATCGCGGCGGGTGCCATAGCCACTGGTAAAGCGGACTGCTGCGCGCACCGGGCTGGCGAAGGGGGCCTTTTCGGCAGCGATGCGATAGAGGTTCAGCTGATCCATCTGTTGCAGCAGGGTATTGGCGCGCACCTCGTCGGGGGTCAGTTCCTCACCGCGGGTGCTGAAGGATAAAGGGGTCAGCGGACCGCCCATACCGCTATATCCGCGCCGGACCTCTTCGAGGATTCGATCTGTGGGCATGCCTGCGCTGCGGAACATCTTGTCCAGCGGCTCGACCGAGATCACCATGGCCTCTTCCAGCTGGCGGAAGATTTCATCGCTGCGTTCCTGCATCAGCCGGATTTCCAGTTCCAGTTCATCACGCTGATCCAGTGCGCCTTGCGCGTCGGTGGCAATCTGGTCGCGCTGCGCGGCGGTTCGAGCCAGCGCATCAGTCATGAATGCCATCTGGGCGGGGTTGGCGGCGGCCATCATATATGCGCCGCCGCCTTCGGTTGCCTGTTTCAACTCTGCCAGCTCGACGCGCGCGTCTTCGCGTTGTTTCATTGTCGCGCGCAGTTTGGTCTGGATCACTTCGATCCCGGTTTCCAGCTCATGTCGGCGGTTTTCCGAGGCCAGCAGTTCCGATTGCATGACCGAAACCTGCTCCAGCGCCGCATTGAAGCGATCATGGGCGGCCAGTGCTTCGGCGGCGCGGGCGTCCCGCTCTGCCGACAGGATGTTCAGCCGCTCCTGATAGGTTGCCTGATCCCGTTTCGCCTGTTCGCGAAAATTGCCTGACCCGATGTTGTCCATCAGCAGGATCGCGGTAGCCACGGCGGTCCAGCCCACCATCACGGCAACACCCGCGACTGCAACGAATTGCGTCTCGGAACTCAGCCGGATGAATCGTGTATCTGTGTCGGATTTCAGGAAGACCCGGCGTTCGGGAAAGCGTCGCTCGAGCCATGCATGTAGTTTTATTGCCAGACGTGTCCGCACGCGTCTTACCTCAATTGTCCCCATATCCCGGAGCCGGTCGTGAGTGAGTAGCCGCTCCTTGGCCCGATTGCTTAATGGGGCAATTGGTGTTGGGCAAGTTTGTTAACCAATCAACAGTTCCAACCGGAGATTTCCCGCACATTATCGGCGGGAATTCGCCGAAAGCGGTGGAAAAGTCTCAATCCGCTACAACTCCCGGTGGCGGCAGGTCTTCGGTCAGCGGCCAGTAGAAATCCGGCGGCAGCCCGGCCTCGGCGCGCTTTTCCTCGTTGAAGGGCGGTTTGAGTGGGCCGTGGAAGTAACGGCGGACCAACTGGTGGAACACGTCCTTGGGATCGGCGTTCTCGCGTCCGCACAGAAAATGGAACCATTTCGAACCATAGGCCACGTGGCCAACTTCTTCGGCGTAGATCACTTCCAGCGCCGCCACGGCGTCGTCTGCCTTAGCCTTGCGGAAGATGTCGATCATGCCCGGTGTCACGTCCAGCCCGCGCGCCTCTAGCACCATGGGCACGACGGCAAGACGCCCCATCAGATCCTCTGCGGTATCTTCGGCGGCGCGCCACATCCCGGCATGGGCGGGCAGGGCACCGTAATGGCTGCCCATCTGTTCCAGACAATCGCAGACCATCTCGAAATGGCGCGATTCCTCTTCGGCGCATTTGACCCAGTCATCATAGAATCCGATGGGCATGGTCACATGCCCGAAACGCGCGATGATGTCCCAATGCAGATCGACGGCGTTGAGCTCGATATGCGCAACCGCGTGCAACAAGGCGATACGTCCGGCTTCCGAACCGGGCCGCCTGCGCGGCACGTCGCGGGGTGACAGAAGTTCGGGCTGTTCCGGGCGCGCAGGGTTGAGCGGCGGAGAGGCCGTGCCGACCGCGATGTCGGGGGCTTCCCCTTTGCGGGCGGCAAACCAGGATGCGGCATGGCGTTTGGACAAGGCGGTCTTGTCCCGACCGTTGGCTGTGGTCAGAACCTCGGTTGCCATCTGAGTCAGCGTTTTGGTCATTTGCCCCACCTGAATGCCGCGCGGCGGTCTTAAACCTGAACACCGCGCGGGTCGAGAGGTTATAGCGCCTGCACCGCCTCCAGCACTTCGTCGACATGGCCAGGCACTTTGACCTTGCGCCAGACGCGGGCGATGCGGCCGTCAGCGTCGATCAGAAAGGTTGCCCGCTCGATCCCCATGGATTTGCGGCCATACATGTTCTTTTCGACCCACACACCATACTCTTCGCAAACGGTTTGTCCTTCATCGGACAGCATGGTCGTGGTCAAGGCGTGTTTGGCTACGAACTTGTCATGTTTGGCAACCGTATCCTTCGAAATGCCAAAAACGTGAGCACCCGCATCCGTGAACTGCTGCAAATGCTCGGAAAAACCGATGGATTCCTTGGTGCAGCCCGGCGTATCATCGCGGGGATAGAAGAATAAAACGACTTTTTGGCCACGTTGGTCCGACAGTTTGACCTCGCCGCCACCATCTCGGGGCAAGGTAAAGTCGGGGGCGAGGTTTGAGACGTCGGGCATGAGAAAACTCCGGCTGACAAAATGAACGGATGCCATCTATCATAGGGCGCCGCAGACGGGTTGAAAGACGTGAAACGTAAATTGGTCCAGCAAGAACAGCAGGATGCCGATCCCAAGGGCAAAGCGCCGCGCAAAAGGTCGCGTCGGCGCAAGTTCGGGATATGGGCGGGTGGCGGTGTTCTGATCCTGACCTTGTTGGCGGTGCTGACAGCGTTCATGGTCGTTGGCCACAATTTGCACGCCCCCGCATGGGTCCGTGACCGGGTCGAAGCGCGTCTGGATACCGCTTTAGGAGGGGTGCAGGTTCGCTTTGGCGATGTGAGCTTTGTGATCCATAAGGGCTGGCGGCCAAGGCTGCGGCTGTCGGATGTGCAGATCAGCGACGCAGCGGGTCAGCAGATTGCTGAAGTGTCGGACCTGCAGGCATCGCTTGCCATGCGGCCGCTGCTGCGGGGTCAGGTGCGCCCAAAACGCATTATCCTGCAGGGCGCGCAGATTGCATTGACGCGCGGGCTGGACGGTGCCTTGTCGATGACGGTCGGAACTGACAGCGCGCCACTGGGGCAGGCGCCCAATCTGGCCGAGCTGATCGAGGACACGGATATCATGTTCCAGTCTCCGGTCCTGTCGGCGTTGACCGCCGCCCAGATCGACGCGATCACGTTGAATTTTCAAGACCTGCGTCAGGGCCGGTCCTGGGTGCTGGATGGCGGTCATATCCAACTGACCCGGAACCAGCGCACGGTGCGGCTGGCGACCGGATTTTCGGTCCTGTCGGGGCGCGATTTCGTCAGCTCGATCGAGGCGAACTATACCAGTACGCTCGACAGCGCCGAAGCACAGTTCGGTGTGTCGATCACCGATCTGCCCGCCGAGGATTTGGCGGGGCATACCCCGGCACTTGCCTGGATGGAAGTTCTGACCTCGCCCATCTCCGGGGCGTTGCGCGGCAGTATGGATCAGGACGGGGCGCTGGGTCCGGTGTTTGCAACGCTCAATCTGGGCGCAGGGGCCCTGCAACCCAACCTTGAAACCGTGCCGGTCAAATTTGAAAGCGCGCGGACCTATTTCACCTATGATCCGGCGAAACAGATGCTGGACTTCAACGAGGTTTCGATCAACTCGGCCTGGGGGAAAGTGCAGGCCGAAGGCAAGGCCTTCCTGCAAGGGGTCGAGGCAGGTACGCTGGACAGTATGGCCGCACAGTTCCAGCTGAGCGGCATTCAGATCAACCCCGCAGACCTGTTCCCCGAGGACCTGACGCTCAAGCGCGCCGATCTGGATTTTCAGGTCAAGCTGGAACCATTCCAGCTGCGTCTGGGGCAGATGACCGTCGAGGATGGCGAGCATCGTCTGTTTGTGAACGGTGCGCTGGAAGGGCAGACCGAAGGTTGGGCCGCTCAGATCAATGCACAGATTGACGGGATGTCCTCACAACAACTTTTGAATTACTGGCCCGAATTGCTGGCACCCAAGCCGCGCCTTTGGGTGACGGAAAACCTGTATCAGGGCGAAATGTCAGATCTCGATTTCGCCTTGCGCCTGAAACCTGACGAAAAACCAGATGTCTATCTGGATTTCGAGTTCGAACAGACCGAGGTCCGTTTTGCCAAGACCCTGCCGACGATACAGGACGCTCAGGGTCAGGCCAGCCTGCTGAATGGCCGGTTCACTGTCACCGCGCAAGAAGGGATCGTGATTGCTGATGAAGGCGGCGCGGTCGATGCGTCGGGGACGTCGTTCATCATTCCCGACACCGATATCAAGAAATCAGCCCCGGCCATCGCGAGGATACAGGCACGGGGCAGTGTGACAGCTGCTTTGTCTTTGCTGGAGCGACCGCCACTGAACTTGCTCAGCAAAGCCAATCTGCCGGTCGAACTGGCCGCAGGTCAGGTGCAACTGATCGGCACGCTGTCGCTGCCGCTCAAGAAGGGCCTCAAGTTCGAAGACACGCAGTTTCACTTTGATGGCAACCTCGCCAATCTGGACAGCACCAGGCTGGTGCCCGGTTTTGATGTCAGCGCCGGGCTGTTGCAGCTGGACGGGGATCAATCGGGGGTCGAGATCAGTGGCGACGGCTATTTCGGGGATATCCCGCTGAAGGCGCAATGGCGGCAGCCTATCGGCGGAGAGACCGCGCAGCGCAGCCAGTTGGTTGGTCAGATCGAACTGTCGCCGCGTTTGATGGATCAGCTTAACGCGGGGCTGCCCCGTGGTATGTTGACCGGGTTGGGCCAGGCGGATTTCACGCTGGATATCGGCGCAGGAGCGCCGCCAAAGCTGACCGCCCAGTCCGATCTGGTCGGTGTTGGTCTGGCCATTCCCGAACTGGGCTGGCGCAAGGCCGCCAGCAGCAGCGGTACTCTGACCACCGAAGTGACGCTGGGATCGGCCCTCAGCGTGGATTCGCTGCGGATCAACGCGTCGGGACTGCGGGCGCTGGCATCTATCTCGTTCCGCGACGGCGGCTTTGACCGCGTCACATTCAGTTCTTTTGAGTTGGGAAACTGGCTGGCGGTTCCGGCGGTCCTGATCGGGCGAGGGTCGGCCGTACCGGATATCCGTGTTTTGGGAGGCGTGCTGAACCTTGCTAAATCCACGATCGGCGAAGGCGGCGGGGGTGGCAGTGGCGGCGGTGGGCAAGGCCCGAAGCTTGATGTGAAACTGGACCGTTTGCAGGTGACCGAGACGGTCGCGCTGACCGGTCTCAATGGCGCGTTTCAGACAACCGGCGGTCTGACGGGTGGGTTCACTGCGCAGGTCAACGGCGGCGCGCCGGTCAAAGGCCAGGTGACCCCGCGGGCAGCGCGCAGCGCGGTTGAGCTGACCTCGGCGGATGCGGGCGCGGTTTTGCGTTCGGCGGGGATTATCACGCAGGCGCAAAAGGGCACGCTGGATCTTCAGCTTGAACCTGTCGCAGGCCCTGGCAATTACGACGTGGACCTCAAGATCAAAAACACCCGGGTCAAGGACGCCCCGGCCATGGCGGCCTTGCTGAACGCGATCAGCCTTGTGGGGCTGATCGACGAAATGGCCGGACAAGGCATCTTCTTTTCCTCGATTGACAGCAAGATGCGGATCACCCCGACTGAAGTCAAAATCCTCAGCGGCAGCGCCGTAGGCCCTTCGATGGGTTTGTCTTTTGATGGTACGGTCAACACGGTGGCGGGTCTTCTGGACCTGCGCGGCGCGATCTCTCCGATTTATCTGGTGAACGCCATTGGCAGCGTGTTGACCCGAAAGGGCGAGGGGGTGTTTGCCTTCAACTATACGCTCAAAGGACCATTACGGGACCCGAAAGTGTCGGTGAACCCGCTATCGGGGCTGGCCCCGTTGTTTTTGCGTAACCTGATGCGTGCGCCGGCCCCCACGGTGTCAGACGGACCAAACGCTTCGCCTGTGAACAGGGATAAACCCAATCCCGCGCTGCTTCACCGGGGCGAAGACCGCTAGCGATCAGCGGTGGCCGAATCTGTTCGGGCCTTGTAAGGCGCGCGCATGAAGCTGAGTGATTTCGATTTCCACCTGCCTGAGGACTTGATTGCCACCCGACCCGCCAGCCCCCGCAGCGCGGCGCGGTTGCTGGTGGCACAGGGCGAGCGCATCGGGGACCGCCATGTGTTCGACCTGCCAGACATCCTACGGCCCGGTGACCGTCTGGTGTTGAACGACACGCGGGTTATCCCGGCAAGGCTCAGCGGGCGACGGCATCGCAATAGCGCTCAGGGCCCGGTGTCCGCCGCCATCGAAGCCACATTGCTGGATCCGCAAGCGGATGGAAGCTGGGCGGCCCTGATCAAACCTTTGAAAAAAGTGAGGCCGGGGGAAGAGATTGTGTTCTCTGACGATCTGACCGCCCATCTGGACCGGGTCGAGGGCGGGCAGGCCTATCTGCGGTTCAACCTGACCGGCGAAGACTTTGACCGCGCGCTGGAACAGGCAGGCGCGATGCCGTTGCCGCCTTATATCGCCGCCAAACGAGCGGCGGATGAACAGGACAAAACCGATTATCAAACCGTCTGGGCGCGCCGGTCAGGGGCCGTGGCCGCCCCCACTGCGTCGCTGCATTTTGACGAGGTATTGTTGCAGGCACTTAAGGAACACGGCATCACTTTTACGCATGTCACGCTGCACGTTGGTGCGGGGACCTTCCTGCCGGTCAAGGTCGAAGACGTAACGACCCACAAAATGCATGCAGAATGGGGACAGGTCAGCCCACAAGCCGCCGCCGAGATCCAAGCGACCAAAAACGCAGGCGGACGCGTGATCCCGGTGGGCACGACAGCACTGCGGTTGATCGAAAGCGCATCGCGCGAGGGCGCTATCCAGCCCTGGGAAGGCGAAACCGATATCTTCATCTACCCCGGCTTTCGGTTCCAAGTGACCGATGCGCTGATGACCAATTTTCACCTGCCAAAATCCACGCTTTTGATGCTGGTTTCCGCGCTGATGGGGCAGGACCGGGTCCGGGCAATTTACGATCACGCAATCTTCAACCGCTATCGCTTTTTCTCATACGGGGACGCGTCGCTTTTGATCCCTTAACCGTGTTTTTTTGACAGAGTGTTAGGACAAACTCGTAGACAAATCTGATCAGCACGGTCTTTGATCGCACCACAACAACCACACATCGACACGTTTGGACACACGATATGCTTCAGGTTCTTTCCAGCGCATGGGCGCTCTTGCTCGGTATGGGGTTGCTGATGGTCGGCAACGGGATGCAGGGCACATTGCTCGGCGTTCGCGGCGAGATTGAGGGGTTTTCGACCCTGCAGATGTCATTCGTCATGTCGGCCTACTTTCTGGGCTTCCTCGGAGGCTCGCGGCTGGCCCCCGAGATGATCCGCCGGGTCGGGCATGTACGTGTCTTTGCGGCGCTGGCCTCGTTCATATCGGCTGTGATGATCATGTATCCAATGCTGACTGATCCGATTGCATGGTTTCTGGGGCGCGTGGTGATCGGATTCTGTTTTTCGGGCGTGTATGTCACCGCCGAAAGCTGGCTGAACAACGCGGCCAGTAACGAAAACCGGGGGCAGGCGCTGTCTTTGTACATGATCGTGCAGATGACGGGCGTGGTCAGCGCTCAGGCGCTGCTGCTGCTGGGGGACCCGGCGGGCTACGAATCTTTTGTCATTGCCTCCATCCTCGTTTCGATTTCGTTTGCCCCGATTCTTCTGTCGATCTCTCCAACACCGGCCTTCGACACCACCAAGCCGATGACGCTGCGCAAACTGATGGAGACGTCGCCGCTGGGCTGTGTCGGGATGTTCCTGCTGGGCGGCATCTTTTCAGCGCAATTCGGCATGAGCGCCGTCTATGGTGCCGAGGCGGGTTTGACGCTGGTGGAAATCTCGACCTTTGTTGCGGCGTTTTACGTGGGCGCGGTCGTCCTGCAATACCCGATCGGGTGGATTTCGGACCGAATGGACCGCCGCATCCTGATCCTGACGGTGTCTGCAGTCGGGGGTGTCGGGGCGCTGATCGGCATGGTGTTCGGGCTGACCTTCTCGATCCTGCTGGTCGCGGCCTTTATCATCGGCGGTATGACCAGCCCGCTTTATTCGCTGCTGATCGCCTATACCAATGATTACCTCGAATATGACGACATGTCGGCGGCCTCAGGCGGGTTGATCTTTATCAACGGCCTGGGGGCGATTGCCGGACCCATCACCACGGGCTGGTTGATGGGGGCAGGCGTTGTCGGGGCACAGGGGTTTTTCCTGTTCATTGCGGCATTGATGTTCGCAATGGCGCTTTATGCGCTCTACCGCATGACACAGCGGGCTTACGTGCCGGTGGATGAAACCGGAACCATCGCCCCGATCTATCCAACTTCCTCGCCGGTTGCGCTGGAGGTCGCGCAGGAAGTCGCGATCGAGGCGGCGCTGGATGAGGCGGATACGCAGGAAACCGCCTGAACGCCGGATTTGTGACGGTGATGTTGCAATATGTTACTGTCGCAAATCTGTTAAACGGATTTAAATGACGTTACGTCCTGGGGAGGGCAATTACGGAGTCAAGGGCATGGTTGGTCCTGAAGAAGTATTGAGTTTTTGGTTGGATGAGATCGGCCCAGATGGGTGGTATCTGCAGGATGAGGCGCTGGACGCCAAAATCCGGGAAAAGTTTTTCTCAACATGGCAGGCCGCATGCGAAGGCAAGTTTTCGCTGTGGTTGACCTATCCAAGCGGCGCGCTGGCCTACATCATTTTGATGGATCAGTTGCCACGCAATATGTTCCGCGGCAGTGGAAAGGCCTTTGCATCAGATCGCGCTGCGCTGGCGGCAGCGAAAGCGGCAGTCGACAAGGGGTGGGACCTGAAGATCGACGAACCGGCCCGGCAGTTTTTCTATCTGCCGATGATGCATTCGGAAAACCTGTGTGATCAGGAACGCTGTGTGCGTCTGATGCTGGAAAGAATGCCCGAACATGGCGCCGGTAACCTGCTGCACGCACGCGCGCATCGTGAGGTGATCAGAACCTTCGGTCGTTTCCCGTATCGCAACGAAGCGTTAGAGCGCCCCACAACCGAGCACGAAGCGATCTATGTCAGCAATGGCGGATATGGTGCAACGGTCAGGGCCTTGCAAGCCGCGCGCTAAGAGGCGGGCTGACAGCCACGCAACTCGATCAGCTTGTTCGTCGCGACCTCGGTCGAGGTCGTGATTGCGTGGTTTATCAAATCCTCGGGGCGTTCGGCCAGGCCTGCCAATCTTTGCTGCGTGTCCGACAGTTTTTCGGTCACATTGTCCAGTTTTTGCAGCGTGGAGTTAAGCGCTGCTCTGCTTGAGACATCTAGTGCGGTGTCTTGATCCCGAAGGGCAGACAGGTTTGCAGACAGCCCCGCAAGTTCCTGACGAATGCCTTGCGCTTGCTCTTGCAGGGGTGCCACGACCTGAAGATTGTCAGCAAAACCGTTTTGAACATTCTCGACGGTCTGGGCCAGCTTCCATCCCAAAAACAAGCAAATCGCCAACAGGATCAACGTGGCATTCAGCAAGGCGAGAAGAAGGTCTTTGATGGTTTTGGCCATGGTATCCCCTTATAGAAATTACGAAATCTCTGCGCTCGGAACTTGGGTGCAATCCGGTTCTAGCCTTTGACACCCACCGGGTATAGGCTGAAATCCGCACATGAAGGAAAAAATGACCCTGCGTCACATATGTCGCGGGTGCGAATGTTGATGCGGTAAAAAAAATAGTTTAACGGTAAACTAGTTTTTCAACCGACCTGGGCCGAGAGGTAAACATGGCTGCACAATCCTTTGATCTGATCGTAATCGGGGCAGGCCCCGGCGGGTATGTGGCCGCAATTCGGGCCGCACAACTGGGCCTGAAAACGGCCGTGGTCGAACGCGAGCATCTTGGTGGCATCTGTTTGAACTGGGGTTGTATCCCGACCAAAGCGATGCTGCGCTCGTCCGAGGTGTTTCACCTGATGGAGCGCGCCAAGGATTTCGGTCTGAAGGCGGACAAGGTTGGTTATGATCTGGACGCGGTCGTCAAACGCTCGCGCGGGGTTGCGGCACAGCTTTCGGGCGGTATCGGACACCTGCTGAAAAAGAACAAAGTCACCGTGGTGATGGGTGAGGCGACGATCCCGTCCAAGGGCAAGGTCAGCGTCAAAACCGACAAAGGCACCGAAGAGCTGACGGCAAAGAACATCGTTCTGGCCACGGGTGCGCGGGCGCGCGAATTGCCGGGTCTCGAGGCAGATGGTGATCTGGTCTGGACATACAAGCATGCTCTGCAGCCACCGCGGATGCCCAAAAAGCTGCTGGTTATCGGTTCGGGGGCCATCGGCATCGAATTTGCCAGCTTCTACAACACGCTCGGGGCGGATACGACCGTCGTCGAAGTAATGGATCGGGTTTTGCCAGTGGAAGACGCGGAAATCAGCGCCTTCGCCAAGAAAGCGTTCACCAAGCAGGGCATGACCATCATGGAGAAGGCGATGGTCAAGCAACTGGACCGCGCCAAGGGCAAGGTTACCGCGCATATCGAGGTCAAAGGCAAGGTCGAGAAACACGACTTTGACACCGTGATCTCGGCTGTGGGTATTGTCGGCAATGTCGAAAATCTCGGGCTTGAGGCTTTGGGCGTGAAGGTCGATCGCACTCATGTGGTCACGGACGAGTTCTGCCGCACCGGGGTCGAAGGCTTATATGCCATCGGCGACATCGCCGGCGCGCCTTGGCTTGCGCACAAGGCGAGCCATGAAGGTGTCATGGTGGCCGAGTTGATCGCAGGCAAACACGCGCATCCGGTCAAACCCGAAAGCATCGCGGGCTGCACCTATTGCCATCCACAGGTCGCCTCGGTCGGTTATTCCGAAGCCAAAGCGAAAGAGCTTGGTTATGATATCAAGGTCGGCCGTTTTCCTTTTATCGGCAATGGCAAGGCGATTGCGTTGGGCGAACCTGAAGGCCTGATCAAAACCGTCTTTAACGCAAAAACCGGCGAATTGCTGGGTGCGCATATGATCGGTGCGGAAGTCACAGAGATGATCCAGGGCTATGTGGTGGGTCGCCAGTTGGAGACCACCGAAGAAGACCTGATGAACACGGTCTTCCCGCACCCGACTCTGTCAGAGATGATGCACGAAAGTGTCCTGGACGCCTATGGGCGCGTGATTCACATGTAAATCACAGGGGGCTCTGCCCCCGCCGCGGCAAGCCGCGACTCCCCCGGGATACTTATAGCCAGATGAAGCAGGGGATCCTTACTTCATCTGGCCAAAAAATATCCCGGAGCGCGAGGCAGAGCCTCGCTTAAGATGCTTGACTGCTCAGAGCATCCAGAATTCGGGCCCAGGACCGAATGCCTTTGTGGAAGCTCTTGACATCATATTTTTCGTTTGGTGAGTGAATGGCGTCATCGTCGTTTGCGTAACCCACCAGCATCGAATCCAACCCGAGAACAGTGTCGAAATAACCAACTACCGGGATCGAGCCGCCCATCCCTGTAAAGACCGCCTCGCGCTGCCATTCATCGGACAGCGCATTGCGCGCAGCCTCGAATTCCGGGCGATCGAGGTTCATGACCGAGGCCGGAGAACCTTCCAGATCATTGTCCCAGACCACTTTGGCGTCAGGGGACAGACGATCTTCGACGTGTTTGCGAATTTTGTTTCGAAGTGCATCCGGGTCCATATCGCCGACCAATCGGCAGGTGATTTTGCAATGCGCCTCGGACGGGATCACCGTTTTTGAACCGGCGCCGTTATAGCCGCCCCACAGCCCATTGACCTCAAGTGTCGGCCGGGCCCATTGCTGTTCGAGTGTCGAGTAGCCTTTTTCTCCATGTGGCTGGGTATAGCCGACAGATGTGAGATATTCGGTCTCATCAAACCCGCAGGTTTCCCATTGACGCAATTGATCCGCCGGGACTTGCTGAACCCCTTCGTAGAAGCCCTCGACCGCGACGCGACCGGTGTCCTCGTCATAGAATGAGGCAACCAGGCGTGACAATTCCCGCAGTGGGTTCAGGCCCGGCCCGCCATAGTGTCCGGAATGCAGATCAATGCGGGGGCCGATGATGGTGAACTCGTCCTTGAGCATGCCGCGGAGTTGCGACGCAATCGATGGTACGCCGCGCGAAACCATGGATGTGTCGCAGACCAGCGCAAGATCGGCCTGCAATTCCTGCTTGTTGGCTTCAAGGAACGGGACAAGGGAGGGCGAGCCGGACTCCTCTTCCCCTTCAAAGAAAAAGGTGATGCGGCAGGGCAGGGTGCCATGCACTGCTTTCCATGCGCGGCAGGCCTCAACAAATGTCATCAATTGACCTTTGTCATCCGATGCGCCGCGTCCCCGGATCACTTGCCCATGATCGGTATCTTCCAGCGCTGGGTCGAACGGATCGCGGTTCCATAAATCCAGCGGGTCCACCGGTTGCACATCGTAATGGCCATAGAACAGGACACGCGGCCCATCACCTTCTCCAACATGACCAACAACCATGGGGTGGCCGGGTGTCACGCGTTTTTCAGCGGCAACGCCGATGCTCTGAAGATCGGCCACCAGCCAGTCGGCGGCTGAATCAACGTGATCCTTGAACGCGGGATCGGTTGAGATCGACGGGATGCGCAGAAATTCCATCAACCGGTCGATTGAGGGTGTCAGGTCAGTGTCGATCCTGTTCAAGACGGCTTCGAGCGACATGAGGGTCTCCTGAAAATGTGGGGTTTGGCGCTGACCCTAACAGGGCTGCCCCGGGCGTCCAGTCTGATTCAATGGAAAGCACGGATGCCAAAGGATATCTTCGTATTCGAAATTGCCGTGACCTGCGTCGTTTCCTCGCGTCTGATAGACGTAAGTTTACTTGTCGGTGCCGGTCCAAACCTATATTTGATGCAAATCAATGATGCGTTTCCTTTGGGGTTGTAGGTGATTGGCCCATAAGGAACGCAAAGTCGCCGACACAGGACCGCCTGTAGACCGTGACACATAAAGTCGCCCGGCTGCCGCGAACAGAGGCCGGGCATTCAAGGAGGGTCCGGTGGACTATACTGCTCAGCTCGATTCAGCGATTGCCAGGCTGCATGACGAAGGACGTTACCGGACCTTTATCGATATTGAACGTCGCAAAGGGCATTTCCCGCACGCAGTTCGCACCTGTCCGGACGGGTCGCAGCAGAATATCACCGTCTGGTGCGGCAATGACTATCTGGGGATGGGGCAAAACCCGGTTGTGCTGAACGCCATGCACGAAGCGGTTGAGGCGGCAGGGGCCGGGTCGGGCGGGACACGCAACATCTCGGGCACCACAGTTTATCACAAGCGGCTGGAGGCCGAGCTGGCGGATTTGCACGGCAAGGAAGCCGCGCTGCTGTTCACCAGCGCCTATATTGCCAACGACGCGACCCTCAGCACATTGCCCAAGCTGTTTCCCGGTCTGATCATCTACTCGGACGCACTGAACCATGCATCGATGATCGAAGGCGTGCGCCGCAATGGCGGGGCCAAGCGGATATTCCGCCACAATGATGTGGCCCATCTGCGCGAATTGCTTGAAGCGGATGATCCTGCCGCACCCAAGCTGATCGCATTCGAATCGGTCTATTCCATGGATGGCGATTTTGGTCCGATCGAAGAGATTTGTGATCTGGCCGATGAATTCGGTGCGCTGACCTATATCGACGAAGTGCATGCGGTTGGCATGTATGGCCCGCGTGGCGGAGGCGTGACCGAGCGTGATAACCTGGCGCATCGCATCGATATCATCAACGGAACACTGGCCAAGGCCTTTGGTGTGATGGGCGGCTATATCGCGGCCAGCGCCAAGATGTGCGACGCGGTGCGTTCTTATGCGCCGGGCTTTATCTTTACAACTTCACTGCCGCCTGCGGTCGCCGCAGGTGCAGCGGCTTCGGTTGCGTATCTCAAGACCGCGCCGGAACTGCGCGAGCAGCATCAAACGCAAGCCAGTATCCTCAAGCTGCGCCTGAAGGGGATGGGATTGCCGCTGATCGATCATGGCAGCCACATTGTTCCTGTGATTGTGGGCAACCCGGTCCACACCAAGAAATTGAGCGACATGCTGCTGGATGACTACGGAATCTACGTTCAGCCGATCAACTTCCCCACTGTTCCGCGCGGAACCGAGCGCCTTCGGTTTACGCCTTCTCCGGTTCATGGGCCCGGAGAAATGAACCGTCTGGTTCAGGCGATGGACGAACTTTGGTCACATTGTGCGCTAAATCGCGCCGAACTTGCTGGATAACCTCACGCTAAAGTGTGCAACGCGTTTGCTGCGTGTTAAGCTTAGGTAACAAAAGTGACGGACGAATCGTAATGGGAACGATTCTCCGTTAGCGTGAAACACGCGGCAGGCAGAATGGGGCAGCAGGATGATTGGGCGCAGATCACAGCGCGATTCCGAAATAGATACGGACGTCAGACCGAAAGGGTTTGACGACTACGAAGTTAGTCTTGGCGATGTCATGCGCGGCGAACGCGCGACAATGGGCAAGTCACTTCTGGACGTGCAGCGTGAACTGCGGATCAAGGCCAACTACATCGCCGCCATAGAAAACGCCGATCCCGACGCTTTCGATACCCCTGGCTTTATTGCCGGGTATGTCCGGTCTTATGCCCGCTATCTGGGTATGAATCCCGACGAAACCTTTGCCACTTTCTGCGAGGAAAGCGGGTTTGAGGTTGCGCATGGCATGTCGGCCGAGGCTTCGGTGGTCAAGAAAGTCTCGGGTGGGTTGCCGTCTCGTGGGCCTATGGGACGCGATCCGTTCATTTCTCCGAACACACCTTATATTCCCGGTCGCGAATCCGTAGTCAGTCAGATTGAGCCGAGGGCTATTGGATCCACTCTGGTTTTGCTGGCGGTGATTGGTGGCATTGGTTATGGCGGCTGGTCGGTTCTGAACCGTATTCAGCAAGTCCAGGTCAGCCCGGTTGAACAGGCGCCTGTGGTGCTGACCGACCTTGACCCATTGGATGCCGCCCGTGTTCAGCCGCAGAGTGACGAAGTGGCCAGCGCAGAAAACCCAAGTGTTGAGGCGCTGGACCGTTTGTATCGTCCGCAAGCGTTGGACGTTCCGGTTCTGGTCGCGCGTGATGCGCCGATCTCGACCCTTGATCCGCGCACCGTGGGTACATTCCGGCCGCCGGAACCGCCCAAGATCGAAGTGGCTGAGGTTCACACGGTGGTGCGTCCTGATCTGCCGCAGGTTGTCGAAAAGATTGATACAACCTTGAAGATCGTGGCTGTTGCCCCAGCTTGGATGCGTGTCACTGCCGTGGATGGCAGCGTAATTTTCGAAGGCACGCTGGGCACCGTCGAACAGGGCAACACGTTCGAGGTGCCGTTGACCGAGGAGCCACCGCAATTGCGTGCTGGCGCTTCGGGATCGGTTTATTTCTCGATGAACGGCGAACATTTCGGCCCTGTCGGCGCGCCGGGCACTGTGGCCAAGGGCGTTGTGTTGTCGAAAGACGCCGTGGCTGAAAACTTCTCGGTTGCCGATCTTGAAGCCGATCAGAACAGCGCGCTCAAGCAACTGGTTGCGGAATTGCAGACCCGGGCGACAGAAGAGCCCACCGAGTAATCGGGCCATTGCGGCACAGCATCTGCCGGACTATCTAAAGGCGCAACCAAGGCAGACGCGAGCCCGTTCCCATGTCTCTGAACCACGTGCGCCCATGGCGCGATATCTATCGCCGCAAATCCCGCCAGATCATGGTCGGAAACGTGCCCGTCGGAGGCGACGCGCCGATAGCCGTGCAGACCATGACCAACACGCTGACCACTGATGTGGCGGCAACGGTTGCGCAGGTGCTGGCGGCAGCCGAGGCAGGCGCTGATATCGTGCGGGTGTCGGTTCCGGATGAGGCCTCCTCGAAAGCGTTGGAAGAGATCGTGCGGGAAAGTCCGGTGCCGATCGTCGCGGATATCCACTTTCATTACCGACGCGGGATCGAGGCTGCCGAGGCTGGTGCCGCCTGCTTGCGTATCAACCCGGGAAACATCGGTGACGAAAAACGGGTGAAAGAAGTGATCGCCGCCGCGCGCGACCACGATTGCTCGATCCGTATCGGGGTTAACGCGGGGTCGCTGGAAAAGCATCTGCTTGAGAAATATGGCGAACCTTGCCCCGAGGCGATGGTCGAAAGCGGGTTGGAGCATATCCGTATTCTTGAGGATAACGACTTTCACAACTTCAAGATAAGTGTGAAAGCCAGCGATGTATTCCTGTCGGCTGCCGCTTATCAGGGCATTGCCGAGGCGACCGACGCACCGATCCATCTGGGTATTACCGAGGCCGGGGGGCTGGTCAGCGGCACCATCAAATCCGCCATCGGTCTGGGTAACCTGCTGTGGATGGGCATCGGCGACACGATCCGCGTCAGCCTGTCCGCCGATCCGGTAGAAGAGGTGAAGGTCGGATTTGAAATCCTGAAATCCCTGGGCCTGCGACACCGCGGTGTAAACATCATCTCATGCCCCTCCTGTGCGCGGCAGGGGTTTGACGTGATCAAAACGGTCGAAGCACTTGAGCATCGGCTGGAGCACATCAAGACGCCCATGAGCTTGTCGATCATTGGCTGTGTCGTGAACGGCCCGGGCGAGGCGCTGATGACCGATGTTGGCTTTACTGGCGGCGGGGCCGGGTCTGGTATGGTGTATCTGGCAGGCAAGGCCAGCCACAAGATGTCGAATGACCAAATGATCGATCATATCGTGGAACAGGTCGAGAAAAAGGCAGCCGAACTGGATGCGACGGCTGAAGCTGCCGAGTAATCCAGGAAAAACTGTCTCGCTGCCTGAACACTGGGAAGCTTCTAAGGCCGTATTTCGCGTTTGAAGATTTTTTCGAACCCCGAGGTTCGGTGCCATATTGTTGCCCAGGTCTGAATGAAGAAAGCCTATATAATAAAAATACTTAAGGGCATCACTTAATGAAACTAACTTACAGTATCGCGGTGCTTATGTGCGTCGTGTTGGCGGCGTGCAGCAGTGGCTCGGGTGAGTTAGACCGCTATCCAAGACAGGTGGTTGTTCCGGTGCCAGACAACGTCGCCCGGACGAAGCTGCGATACCTGTCCGCCGGATTGGCACCGGGTCGTACTGGCGACGCTGTCGATAGTCTTATCGTCACCTTAACGGTTGGGGGTCAGGGAAAACCGCCCAAAGATAAACCGCAGGTCCTGGCCGATCCGATTCTGGCGGCTCGGGTCGCAGAATCGCTTTGGGACGGAAGCGACCCCAAAGCCGCAATGAGTGTCGCACAACAGGTCGCCCGCGCAACCTATTGCCGATCCGGTCCGATCACCGCCAATAACGGTGTCCGGCGCATCACCAATCTGCAGGACATCAATGCAGTTCTGGCGGAAAGCCGCAGGCAGGGGCGCGATGTTATTCCCGCCGGGATCCGAGGAGAATCTGTGCCCGCTGCGCAGTTCCGTTCGGATGGGACGAACAGATGGGTTGTTTGGCTGAAATGTAACGCACCCTTTCCATACTGAGGGTGCGTTTCAAAGTTAAATTTTGGGCGGGGGGCGGCGGTTTTCGCTCCTCGCCGGAATTACCCCTGTTCCGCGCGCACGCCGTCTGCAATCTGCAACATCTGGTCGGCGGTCAGATAACCGCGCAACATCTCGGTGCCCAGAACAAACGAAGGCGTGCCCGAGATACGCATTCGCTGCGCTAACTCGCGAGTTTGCGCGATCTCGGCGGTCACGTCGTCACTGTTCATGGCCGTCAGGATCGCGTCGCTGTCCAGACCCAACCCATCCGAGATTCGGCGCAGGGTCACCTCGGACGGTTCGCCGCTGAATTCCAGCAGCGCGTCATGGACCTGCTTATAGGCGTCATCCCCGGCCACTTGCTTTGTAGCAATGGCAAAGCGCGAAGAGATCACCGAGGCGTCGCCCAGAATCGGAAGTTCCTTGATGACCAACCGGATGTTGCCATCTTCGGCCAGCAGATCGGCGACTTCGGGAACCGCACGGCGGCAGTAGCCGCAGCGATAGTCCATGAACTCGACCAGAGTGATGTCGCCATCGGGGTTACCGCCCACCCAGCTATAGCCGTCGTTGAACAGATCGTCTGCATTGGCAGCCACCAGTTCTTTGTCTGCGGCCGCCTCGGCGGCGGCGTTGCGCTCTTCGAGGATGTTGACCGCCTCAATGATGACCTCGGGGTTTGCCAGCAGGTATTCGCGCACCTGCGCGCCAAACTCGGCCCGTTCCGCGTCGGTCATCGCGTTCAGGTCCAGTGCCTGTGTGGGACCTGCGATCAGGGAAAGCCCCAGAAGGGCGGGTGCAGCATGTCTGAGGATCATTTCCGTTTCCTTTTCTTTTTTGTCGCTCTTTCGGAAGCAATCAACACATCCTGTGCCCTTTGCCAACCCGGAGAGCCGACGGGAAGCCGCGCAACTGCGCGTTTTGCATGGATACCTGCATCAGCCATCTTGCCTTGCAAGGCATATCGTTCAGCGGTCACGGCAGACGCCATGCCATTATTGCCGACTTGTGAATAAGCGACACCCAGATCCCGCATCAGCCGCGCATTGCGATGATCGCGTGCGCGTGCTTGCTCAAGCATATCCAGTGCATCTTTGGTCTGGCCATCAATCAGCAGGGCCCGACCATAGCCCGCCAGGACCAGCGGATCGTTGGGTGCCATTTCGACCGCCTGACCATAAGCTGCGACGGCTTCTTTTATCTGCCGGTTTTCCAGAAGTATCTGTCCTTTGAGCTCATAGTAAAACGCATCATCTGGTCGCAGCGCCAATGCACCGTCAATGGCGGCGCGCGCCTTGGCCAGATCGCGGTTCTGGTGATGGGCGGACGCTTCGCGCATGAGACGAATGTCCTGAGCCGTTTCTTCTTTCGCGCGCCGCATCGTCCAGGTCGGCGAGCGCAGGAAGGCCGAGAGCTTGCCCTTCACCCGCGCAAACCAATAGTCGGCATTCTGGTTGGGCTGTGCCTGATCACCGAACTCGTCCATGAACGCCTCGGCGGCGCGCAGACGTTCGCGGCTGGTGGGGTGTGAGCGCATGTAGGGGTCTTGATTGGTCTCGCTCAGAAACTCCTGACCGGCAAATTTCCGGTGCAGCTTGACCATGCCGCTGGGCGAAATGCCTGCCCATCGCAAATAGCTGGCGGCGCTGCGATCGGCCGACGCCTCTTCGGCGCGCGTATGGCCCAGAAAGCTGCGCAGGGCGGATGATGTGGTACCGGCAGCGATCCCGGCTGCCGCCTGGCCGCCTCCGGCTGCGGCGGTGATCAGTGCCAGCGCAGTGCCCAGCCGGGCGTTGCGTTCCGCTGCCCGCAGGTTTTCGACCCGCCGTGCGAGGTGACCGTTGGCAATGTGTGCGGCCTCATGCGCGATCACGGCCTGCAGCATTTCGGGGCTGTCGACCGCGAGGATCAGGCCATAGTTCACATAGATGGCGTTATAGTCCACGACGAAGGCGTTGAACGTGCTGTCATTGACCACAATGATGCGCACCTGATTGGTGTTCAGACCAGCGGCGCGCAGCACCGGAAACGCCAGTTCTCGCAGGCCGTGTTCGATATCGGCATCCCGGATCAAGCTTTGGGCGGCGCTTTGCGCAGCACTGGTGATCCATGTCGCTGCAATCAGCAACAGGGCCGGGATTGACGCCAGCCTGGATACACGCTCAAAAGCCATGAACGCAATGTGGGAGATGGGCATGCGAAACTCAACCCGGTCCGAGGTCGATCCCTTTATCGTGATGGATGTGATGGAGGCCGCGCGCCGCGCCGAAGAGGCCGGTCGCCACATCATTCACATGGAGGTTGGCCAGCCCGGCACCGGTGCGCCCAAAGGGGCGTCCGAGGCGCTTGCAAAGGCAATGGATCAAGGCCCGCTGGGTTACACGGTCGCTCTGGGACTGCCTGCGTTGCGACAGCGCATCGCACGGCTTTATGGCGAATGGTACAATGTCGATCTGAACCCCGAGAGGGTGGTGATCACGCCGGGCTCATCCGGCGGTTTCCTGCTGACCTTCACGGCGCTGTTCGACAGCGGAGATCGTGTCGGGATTGGTGCGCCGGGATATCCGTCTTATCGACAAATTCTCAGGGCGCTGGGCCTGGTCCCGGTCGATCTGCCCACTGCGCCGGAAAACCGGTTACAGCCAGTGCCAGATGATTTTTCCGGGCTGGACCTGCAGGGTCTGATGGTGGCTTCACCTGCAAACCCCACAGGAACAATGCTTGATCACACGGCCATGGGAGCGTTGATTGACGCGGCTCAGGCGCAGGGGGCCTCGTTCATCAGTGATGAGATTTACCACGGTCTGGAATACGAGGCGAAAGCCGTCACCGCGCTGGAACTGACGGATGAGTGCTATGTAATCAACTCGTTCTCAAAGTATTTCTCGATGACCGGCTGGCGTGTCGGATGGATGGTGGTGCCCGAGGATCAGGTGCGCGTCGTCGAACGGATCGCTCAGAATATGTTCATCTGCGCCCCGCATGCCAGTCAGGTCGCCGCACTTGCAGCGATGGAGTGCGAGGAGGAGTTGCAGGCCAATCTGGACGTGTACCGACGCAACCGCGCGCTGATGCTGGAGGGGCTGCCAAAGGCCGGTTTCACCAATATCGCACCGCCGGACGGGGCATTTTATGTTTATGCGGATGTGTCTGATCTGACAGATGACAGCCGTGCCTTCGCGGCCGAGATTCTGGACAAAGCCGGTGTCGCCGTGACACCGGGACTGGATTTTGACCCGCGGCGCGGCCATAGAACGTTGCGGTTTTCCTACGCCCGTGCAACCGCGGATATCGAAGAAGGCCTGCGTCGCCTGCATCGTTTTATGTCTGAGCGTGGCGCGATCCCGGAACAGGTGTAAGGCGTTCACAAAACTGCCTCGGTGCGATAGTCTGGCGGTCAAACGATCTCGGGAACACTTGAGGCCATGAGCAGGATTTTCTACGCCATCGCGCTGGTATTGGCGATGACCAGTGCTGCATTTGCGCATGATTTCAGCGCACTTGCGCGTATTTTGCCAGATGACAGCCGCATCCGCGATGACGGGCGTGCAGGGGTGGTTGTCGAACTGGGCCTGAGCCAGGGTGTGCCGTACCGCGTTTTCACGCTGCGCGACCCTTACCGCATGGTGCTGGATTTTCAGGAGGTCGACTGGACCGGTCTGAACCGCGACACGTTCTTGCAAACCGATCGGATCAGTGGCGTGCAATACGGGGCTTACGTGCCCGGCTGGTCACGCATGGTGCTGGATCTTGGCGCGCCGCTGGCGGTCGACACCGCCGATATGCGAGTGGATGAGGGCGACGGCTCGGCCAGGTTGATCTTGCGCCTGAAAGGCACCGATTTCGATCAGTTCGCGGCCACTGCCGGGGCACCGCGTCAGCCGGGCTGGGACTTGCCACCGCCCGAGATTGTTGCGACGCGACGCGACGCGGACGGGTCACGCCCTTTGCGCGTTATGTTGGATCCCGGTCATGGCGGCATCGATCCGGGGGCCGAAATTGCGCGAATCAACGAAAAAACCCTGATGCTGACCTTCGCCCGCGAATTGCGTGAGCTGTTGTTGCGGACCGGTGGGTTCGACGTGGTCCTCACTCGATCCGACGACCACTTCGTATCCCTGGAACGGCGTATCGCTTTGGCCCATCGGGCCGGGGCGGATGTGTTCATCTCGCTGCACGCGGACTGGCTGTCGGAAGGCAGGGCGCACGGGGCAGCGGTGTATACACTGTCCGAAGACGCGTCGGATGTGGCCAGCCACAAGCTGGCCGAACGCCATGATCGCGGCGACCTGATTGCGGGGATCGACCTGAGCGGTACCGATGATCAGGTCGCTGATATCCTGTTGGACATGGCCCGTCAGGAGACCAGGCCGCGCACGGACGCTCTGGCGCAGGCGCTGTCGCAGGGTATGACGCAGCAGGGCGGGCCGATGAACAGCAAACCGGTGCGAACGGCGTCTTTTTCGGTTCTCAAGGCGGCAGACATACCGTCCGTCCTGATCGAACTTGGCTTTTTGTCCAGTCCTCGCGACCTGAAAAACATTCAGAATCCGGATTGGCGCATGGGCATGGCGCGCGGCATTCGCGACGGGTTGCAACGCTGGCGTCAGGATGATGTGATCAATCGGTCCCTGATTGGCCAGTGACCCGACGGCGTAAACCGGCTAATATTGGCCATCGTGTTTTGACCCCGAACAGGGTCGCTCCTATATAGGCGGCACCGCGAGCAAAAGGCAGTAACGTGATCCGTTTCATTCTTTCGTTTTTCGGGGCGATCTTCAGCCTCGTAACCCTGGGTATCTTCATGGCCGCACTGGTGATCGGTGCGGTGTTCTGGATGTATGGGCGCGACCTGCCCAGCCATGAATCGCTGGCGCAGTACAAGCCGCCGACGATCAGCCGGATTTATTCCGGCGAGGGTCAGTTGATCGATGAATTCGCGCAGGAACGCCGCCTGTTTACGCCGTCCGAAGAAATTCCCGATCTGGTGAAACAGGCGTTCATCTCGGCGGAAGACAAGAACTTCTATACGCATCAGGGTTATGATCCGCGCGGGATCGTTGCCGCAGGTGTCGAGGCGGTCCAATCCAAGGGCGCGAATGTCCGCGGCGCGTCCACGATCACCCAGCAGGTGATGAAAAACTTTCTGCTGTCCGGCGACCGTCAGGCCGAGCGAAAGATCAAGGAAATCATCCTGGCCACCCGTCTGGAAGATACGCTCGACAAGGAACAGATCCTTGAACTCTATATGAACGAGATCTTTCTGGGTCAGAACTCTTACGGCGTGACGGCGGCGGCGCAGACCTATTTCAACAAGACGCTGCAGGAACTGGCCCCGCATGAGGCTGCAACACTGGCGTCGATGCCAAAAGCCCCGTCAAACTATCACCCCGTGTTCGAGAAACAACGCCTGCTGGACCGCCGTAACTACGTTCTGCGTGAGATGAATCAGAACGGATATATCGACGCGTCAACCTATGAGACCGAGGTCGCCATGCCGCTGCGCTCGGTCCAGAACGGCGATTTTGAAAGTTTCCGCACAGCTTTGCCGCCTCGAGACTACTTCACCGACGAAATCCGCCGCCAGCTGAGCGAGGATTTCGGTGAGGGTGAGTTCTTTACCGGCGGGTTCACCGTACGCGCCTCGGTGGACGAGGAAATGCAGGTCGAGGCGGCCAAGGCCCTGCGCGTGGCATTGCAGAAATACGACCGCTCACGCGGTAAGTGGCGGGGCACCGGAGAGGTGATCGCCGATGAGACGCTGGCGGATGAAGCCAAGTGGCGCGAGGCCCTGTCGACGCTGGAAATCCCGCGTGATGTGGTACTGCCAACGCAATGGTATCCGGCTGTTGTGCTGAACGTGGCCGAGCAATCGCTGACGGTCGGAATCGAAGATGGCCCTGCCGACGGGACAGTCCCACGCTCGGATATCCAATGGATGCAGGGCAATTTCTTCGACAATTTCAAACGGGGTGATGTCATTCTGGTCATGGCGGGCGAAGACGGCCAATGGTCGGCCCGTCAGGTGCCCGAGGTACAGGGTGGCTTTGTCGCGATGGACGTGAACTCGGGCCGCGTGCTGGCGATGCAGGGTGGGTTTTCCTATCAGGATTCGGTGTTCAACCGTGCCACGCAGGCGCAGCGGCAGCCTGGGTCCAGCTTCAAGCCCTTCGTCTATGCCGCCGCTCTGGACAGTGGCTATAGCCCGGCGACAATCGTTGTGGACGCGCCCATTGAGGTGAACACACCGCAGGGGCTCTGGCGTCCCAAGAACTCGTCGAACAAGTTTTACGGCCCGACACCGCTGCGCACCGGAATTGAACAATCACGGAACCTAATGACCATTCGTCTGGCGCAAGAAGTGACCATGCCCGTGGTCGCAGGTTATGCCGAACGGTTCGGCGTCTATGACCGGATGGGCGCGTTCCTTGCGAACTCGCTGGGGTCCGAGGAGACGACGCTTTATAAGATGGTCGCGGCCTACGCGATGTTCGCCAACGGCGGTGAGCGGGTTGAGCCCACACTGGTCGACCGCATTCAGGACCGCTTTGGCAAAACCATCTATCGCCATGACGACCGCCAGTGTCTGGATTGTAACTCAAGCTGGTTGGAGCCTGACGAGGCTCCGACAATCGAGACAAACAGGTCTCAGGTCATGGACGCGATTACCGCCTATCAGCTGACCTCGATGATGAAAGGCGTTGTGGATCGCGGCACCGCATCCAGCTTTGTCAATTTGCCGGTGCCGACGGCGGGCAAGACGGGCACGACCAACGACTCGAAGGATGCGTGGTTCATCGGCTTTACATCCAACATCGTCGCCGGGTGTTACATCGGTTATGATCGCCCGCGCCCCATGGGACGTGGCGCCTATGGCGGCACCATGTGCGGCCCGGTCTTCCAGAGCTTTATGGAACACGCGACCGAGAAATACGGTGGCGGCCCGTTCGACGTGCCAGAGGGCGGACATTTCATCAAGATCGACCGCTTCAGCGGCGCGCGCCTGCCCGAAAGCGCGACCGGCGACTATGTGGTCGCCGAGTATTTCCGCGATGGCGTCGATGGCTTCATCGACCGCGTCTATGACGGCGGCTTTGCGATGGGCTCTGACCTGCCGTTGTTCGAAGAGGCCAGTTCGGGCCGTCAGGTCACCACCTCGACCGGGAACACGATCACGGTTGGCCCGAACGCCAGCCAGGGCGATCTGCAGGGCGGCGGGCTTTATTGACCCGCTGCCTCCAGCAACAGACGCAACAGATCGGCTTCGGGGTCGTGCCCGATTGTTCCACCAGCGCGCCAAAAGATTGAAAGCGCACATTTGGCGGCAGCCCATTTCGCAAGCCGGTCGCGCGATACGTTCATAGCATCAGCATAGAGCGTCAGACATCGTTCGATCTGTTCCGGACGCCGGACCAGATCTGACATCCCCTTGGGGTGGCGCAGGGCATTGGCCAGCTCAAACGCGCGATCGCCCACATAACCTTTGGCGTCAATGACCTTAGGTCCGGTGTTTGTCAGGATCACATTGTCGGGGTGCAGATCTCCGTGCAGTGGCACGGGGTTTGTTTGGTTGTCGAGCATATGATGCGCCAGATCGCAGGCCATCTGCATATCGGTTTTCAACCCCACCGGACAATCCGACGAAAACGTGCAAGTGAAAAGTGGATCAAAGATGTGGCTGAGGGGTCGCCATGCCGGATGATCGGGAATTGGTGCTGATTGGAGCCGTTCTGCCGTTTCAGCAAAAAGGGACAGTGCCTGCATTATCTTGCCGTCGCGGGCCACATCGCCGAGTGTCGGGCCGCTCAGCCATTCCATGAGGACCGCTTCTTCTGCCTCGGCCAAAATCCTGACTGCCCCGGCACCGTTCCACATCCGAAGAATTCGAGTTCCCGCAGCTTCGTTTCCACGATCCTGGCGGTTGTAGAGTTTGAGGGCCGCCATTTGCCCGTCCTGCGTCCGGACCTTCCACACACGTGCGTGGCCGGTTTCCGAGACCAGAATGGCCCCGCTCAGCCCCCATGCATCAAGGATATCCGCCAGAGCGGCAGGCATTCGCGTCTCCTTCATCTTGTGGTGGCCTGAACCTCTTGCTATCACGCAGGCCTGATTGAGCAAGTTGGGACGTAACCATGCGCGCGGAAACCCAGAATATCGTGGCGGACATCGAAAAGTCGCTGGAGCTGTTGTCGCAGCGCATGGACTATGAAACCGCGCCGCACCGGCTGGAAGAGTTCAACGCCCGGGTCGAAGACCCCAACTTGTGGGATAACCCGGAAAACGCCCAGAAACTGATGCGCGAGCGTCAGATGCTGGTGGATGCCATTGAAACCTACGAGTCGATCAAGACCGATCTGAGCGACAATATCGAGTTGATCGAACTTGGTGAAATGGAGGAAGACGAAGAAGTCGTCAAAGACGCCGAGGATGCGATTGCCAAACTGGGCGCGAAAGCGGCCAAGAAAGAGCTTGAGGCGCTGCTGGACGGTGAAGCGGATGGCAATGATACCTTCCTCGAGATCAACTCGGGCGCCGGAGGGACAGAAAGCTGTGACTGGGCCTCGATGCTGGCGCGGATGTATGTGCGTTGGGCCGAGAAGAAGGGCTATACGGTCGAGCTGCAGTCCGAGACGGCTGGGGAAGAGGCTGGAATCAAATCCGCAGCTTACAAGATTTCCGGCCATAACGCCTATGGCTGGTTGAAATCGGAAAGTGGTGTGCACCGGCTGGTGCGCATCTCGCCCTTTGATTCCGCGGCCAAGCGGCACACCTCTTTCAGCTCGGTCTGGGTGTATCCCGTGGTCGATGACAATATCGAGATCGAAGTGAACCCGTCGGATATCCGGATCGATACCTACCGGTCGTCAGGTGCGGGTGGGCAGCACGTGAACACGACGGATTCGGCCGTGCGGATTACCCATATCCCGACCGGAATTGTTGTGACCAGTTCGGAAAAGTCGCAGCACCAGAACCGGGATATCGCCATGAAGGCGCTGAAATCGCGGCTTTACCAGCAAGAGTTGGACCGGCGGAACGCGGATATCAATGCGGCGCATGAGGCCAAAGGTGATGCGGGCTGGGGTAACCAGATCCGGTCCTACGTTCTGCAGCCTTACCAGATGGTCAAGGATCTGCGGACGAATTTCGAAACCTCTGACACCAAAGGGGTGTTGGACGGTGATCTCGATGGGTTCATGGCTGCAACGCTGGCCCTGGACGTAGCAGGCAAAAGCCGGTCCGAAGCGCAGGGCGATTAGGTCGGGCAGGGGGCGCTGCCCCCGCCGCGGCAAGCCGCGACTCCCCCGGGATATTTTTGGCCAGATGAAGCCGGGGCGGGTGCGCGGTCGGATGGGAAAAGATACATCTAAACAGTGGGTTTAAATGCCGGGACGGCTTGGCTAGGCTGGTTGGTAACCGCTGATGAGGACGCTCGAGCCATTGATGGACCTGACCCAGATTTCCGCCCAGACCCTGCTGGCTGATTTGGCCGATCGACGCGTGTCCTGTGCGGAGGTGATGCAGGCCACTCTGAACCGGATCGGACAGGTCAATCCTGATGTGAATGCCATTGTTGCGATGCGCGATGAGCGGTCGCTGTTGGCAGAGGCGCAGGCGCTGGATGCAGGACCCGTTCGGGGGCCGTTGCACGGTTTGCCGATGGCGGTCAAGGATCTGGTCAATGTGGCGGGCATCGTGTCGTCGCAGGGCTCGCCGTTGTTTCGGGATTTTGTGCCCGAGGCTGATGACTTGATGGCATCTCGGCTGCGGGCGGCAGGGGCGATTTTGATCGGCAAGACCAATTCGCCGGAGTTTGGATTGGGATCGCACACTTTCAACCCGGTCTATGGCGCGACGGGCAATCCCTATAATGCCCAACGGACCTGTGGCGGGTCGTCCGGGGGCGCCGCGGTCGCGTTGGCAACCGGAATGCTGGCCTTGGCGGACGGCTCGGACATGATGGGCAGTTTGCGCAACCCTGCCGCGTGGAACAATGTGTACGGTTTTCGGCCAAGCTGGGGCGTGGTTCCATCAGAGCCTTCAGGCGATGGATTCCTGCATCAACTATCGACATTGGGTCCGATGGCGCGGTCACCGGCAGATCTGGGGATCTTACTGGATGTCATGGCCGGTCCGGATGCAAGGCTACCCAACAACAGCCCCTTTGAGAACGGCGGCCCGGTGCTGCCATCTGACCTGTCCGGTATGCGGATTGGGTGGCTGGGGGATTGGGGCGGCGCATTTCCGTATGAGGCGGGTATTTCGGATATCTGTCAGTATGCACTACGGGTCTTTGCCGAGCTTGGTGCCCATGTGGACGAAGTGGCCCCGCCATTTGATGCCGATCTTATCTGGGAGAGTTGGATCACCTTGCGATCCTGGTCGATCGCGGCGGGGTTAGAGCCGATGTCCGAGCGAAAGGACGCGCTGAAAGACAGTGCTCAGTGGGAACTTGACCGGGGGTTGGCGATGAGCGCGATGGAGATACATCGCGCCAGTGTCATCCGGTCGGACTGGTTTCGTAAGGCAGTTCGGGTGTTTGAAGATTTTGATGCGCTGGTCCTGCCATCGGCTCAGGTCTGGCCATTTCGGATCGATATCCCCTATCCGACTGAAATCGCGGGCAGTCTGATGGACACTTACCATCGCTGGATGCAGGTGGTGACTCCGGTCAGCCTGCTGGGTCTTCCCTGTCTGGGCATGCCCGCCGGATTTGGGATCGATGGGTTGCCGATGGGGATTCAGCTGTTTGGACCGCGCGGGTCGGACGCGCGCTTGTTGTCAATGGGCGCGGCCTATCACGAAGCCACAACCTGGCCGCAACGGCGACCGGCATTTTAGACATCTTCGGGGAGGAGAGACCGAGAATGGAGAGACAGTTTGGTGTACCGACGTTGAGACCCGTGGACACCGCGATGCTGAAAGAAGCGCTGCGCCAGGCGGGGCGGGATTACCGGCGCGCGCCGCTTTTTGGCTTGATCTTTGCAGGGTTTTACGTGCTGGCCGGTTGGGTGATGGCATGGGTGACCATTCAGTCGGGCACGTCTTTCTGGCTGGTTCTGGCCGCGATCGGATTTCCACTGATCGGACCATTTGCTGCGGTCGGACTGTATGAGGTGTCGCATCGGCTGGATCAGGGCGAGCCCTTGGATTCCGCAGCAATTTTTGGTGTCGTCGTCCAGCAAAGTCGCAGGCAATTGCCGTCTATCTGCGCCATCATAGTGGTCATGTTTCTGTTCTGGTTCTTTCTGGGCCACATGATCTTTGCCTTGTTCATGGGGCTGTCCACCATGACGAACGTGTCGTCTTCTCTCGAAGTGTTTCTGACGCCGAACGGGGTGACCATGTTGGCTGTGGGAACCGCAGTCGGCGCCGTGTTTGCGATCCTGCTTTACATGATCACGGTTCTGTCTATTCCCATGTTGTTGGATCGTGAACTGGACTTTGTCACCGCCATGATCGCCAGTTTCGCCTATGTCAGCGCCAACAAAAAGGTGATGCTGGGATGGGGGGCTTTCATTGCGGTTATTACTTTTCTGGCGATGATCCCCTGGTTCCTGGGGTTGTTTCTTGTCTTGCCTCTGCTGGGGCATGCCAGTTGGCATCTGTATCGTCAGATATCGGAACCGCCCGCAAGCGCTTAGAATTTGGAAGGTTATGGGTCGCCGGGCCAGCGATTATAGCCCGGGCTGAACCGTCAGGATTCCGACGTGGGCGCAGAGCTCGGCGGAAATCTGAGATGAAAATCGGAACCATCAGAGTAAGGTGCGCGGCGCGCAATGCGCAATGCTGTCGGCAGATCTGTGCCTATGTGGTGCAACTCAACATGCTGCGGTCTGACATCGCCGCCGGTTTCGGCAGACAGGTCGAAACCTTTCCCAACCCAGATACGCGCGTCCAGCCCTTTTTGCTCAGACACTACGATCATCCGGCCCTGTCGTGCGTCTTTTCGTGTGATCAACGCACACACATGGGTTTTCGTTCCAGCGACAAAACCCATGACTTTGCGGTGATGCGGTGACGCGGACGCCGCAAGAGCGCGCGGCTCGTATCCCCGCACCAATGTGACTCCGCCGATCTGTCGAACAAAAAGCAGGCGAGACCTGGATACCTCGTTAACAGTGGAAAGTGCCTCCAGAAGCAGAAAGAATCCGGTCGGCAGGGACGCTCGGTTCTGATGAGACATGAACCAGTTCAAAGCCTCGGCTGGATGATCCAGAGGCGGGTCAATTTCGTCCAGCGGTTTCAGCAAAATGCGCGCATCGACGTTGAAAAACCGGCAAATACGATCCAGTACGTCCGGCCGGGGAAAGCTCTCTCCTGCGAGATAGCGATTGAACTGGGTCCGATTGATTCCCAACTCACGGCACAATGCCGAGACAGAAGGATAATCTTGCGCAAGCCGGCGCAAGTTTGCGCCAAACATGGCGCGCAAGTCAGCGGGACTGCGAGTGGTTTCAGTCATGTCTGTCCCAGTTTGATCTTGGCATTCCAAAACATGACGTACACAGCCTGAGGGCTGCATTGTCGTCCTGCGAAATCGTTAAAAGACCCCTGCAAGCAATCCCCGAGGATCACTTGAGGCTGCAGGCTATACGTGCTGCCAATAAAAGCAACATATTAAAGTAATTATGTTTGTGTTTTATTTATGTTATGCCTGCATTAGGTCTAATTTACTGTTGCAAAGACACAGGCGGGCCGCGTTTCTGCGCGCGGGAAACAGGCTTTCATCTGGAATGAGATGAAAGCCCCTGATCTGTCAATCACCGCGCAACAAGGCGGCGACACCGGTGCGGGCTACTTCGATCAGCCCCAGCGGGCGCATCAGATCCGCGAAGGCATCGATTTTATCCGGCGCGCCTGTGATCTCGAATATGAATGAATTCAACGTGCTGTCGACCACGTTGGCGCGGAAGATATCGGCCAGCCGCAATGCTTCGACCCGCTTGTCGCCTTCACCAACGACCTTAATAATCGCCAGCTCCCGCTCGACCGCAGCGCCTTCGACTGTCAGGTCATGCACGTCGCGTACGGAAACGATCCGACCCAGCTGTGCCTTTATCTGTTCGATCACCTGCGGCGTACCCGTTGTCACGATGGTAATGCGGCTGAGATGTCCGGTATGGTCAACCTCGGCCACGGTCAGGCTGTCGATGTTGTATCCGCGCCCCGAGAACAACCCGATCACACGGGCCAGAACACCCGGTTCGTTCTCGACCAGAACGGCGATGGTGTGCTGTTCCTGAACGTCCGAGAAGGTGGGGCGTAGATTATAGGCCGAATGGCGGGTCGAGCCTTTTTTGATGTGTAGAGCAGACATGTTGGATTACTCCGGATAGACAATATACATGGTGCGCCTCAAGTCAGAGGCTCGGTTGAGGCGGGTGTGCGCAATCGTCGAATGATCGCTGCACAACAAACAATGATCGCGGCTGACGCAACCGGGGCAAAAGCCGCGCGCATTTCAAACTGGTCAAAGTCGGTAAAGAACATAACCACGAAAGCGGGGGTGATCCCGACCCACATGAAGCCCGCCAAAACCAGCCCTGCCGGGCTGGAGCCAAGCACCCCTGCACGCAGCAAAAAGAGGGCGGCGGCCGCGATCAGTGTGGATTCATAAAACCACAAGTAGGGGCTTGCACAGATAATCCCAAGCAACAAAGTGGCGACGCGCAGATCAAAGCAGATTTTTGGGCTGCGCCAGGTCACGAACACAACGACTGCTGCCAAAGCTGCCATTACCCATTGCATCGACAATGCCATTGCGTCGGGCAAACCCAGCCCTGCGAAAACCGAATAGGCGCTGATCATAAGATCGTTGGCACTGCTGGCGCTTCTTACATATTCGACCTGTAAATCCAGCAGAGCGCGCAATTCAGACCAGTATTCGACGCCAACAACGAAAGTGGACAGTACCGTGATCGCAATTGTTGTGACGGCTGCAGAGAAAAACGTTGCCCAGGACCCTGATGCGATCAACGCGATTGGGATCAGAAGTCCAAGCTGGGGCTTCAATGTCAGCGCGCCGATCACGATACCTGCCCAAATCGGTTTACCATCCCGAAGAAGAGCCAACGCGCCGATCAGGCCTGCAATCCACAAGACGCTGGTTTGTCCTGTGGTAAGATTGGGCATCATGGCAGGGGCCAGCGCGAACCCGAGCCAGACAGGAGTTACTCCGCCCGAAAAGGGGCGATATGCGGCCAAAGAGGCCAGCAAAGATATTGCGGTGAAGACCGCCCATGCCACTGAAAAGTGCAGGGCTCCCAAAGGTGTGAGGACAATCAGGAAACCTGCTGGATATATCCATGGCATCCAGTCTTCGTTGATGATCTGGTGCGTTTGCATGAGCTTGTCCATGTCAAGCGCGTCCAGGGGGGCTCCGGATATGGCAAGGCGCGAAGCTGCCCAAAACACCCTGAAATCTATGTTCAGGGCGATTTTTCCATCGCGGACGATTTCCAGATAGCTGGTATAATTCCAGATGATGCAGAACAGGATCAGAAGTGCAGGTACCAACGTTCCGGCTTGCCACGCGCGGCGACTTTCAAACATCGACAGGCGCGCATCGGCGTAGTCCTTTTCGGTACGTATGTCCGTATGCATCTGAGCGCCTTGTCGAATTGAAGTTAAGCTGACGTTTTGTCGGCCGGGTCTGAAAA
This sequence comes from Ruegeria sp. AL1, assembly GCF_056540905.1. NCBI lineage: Bacteria > Pseudomonadati > Pseudomonadota > Alphaproteobacteria > Rhodobacterales > Roseobacteraceae > Ruegeria > Ruegeria sp. AL1. The sequence continues at coordinate 226,250 of NZ_JBQFXP010000001.1, read as the reverse complement.
AAGTCAGACGAGAACTGATCCCTTCGAGTCGATCACGCCCTGCGTTTCAGCCTCGCCCAACAGCATCTCGTTATGGGCCTTGCCTGACGGGATCATCGGGAAGCAGTTTTCATGTTTTTCGACCAGACAGTCGAAGATGACAGGACCGTCATAAGCGATCATCTCCATGATGGCGTCATCCAGATCGGCGGGGTCGGAACACAAGATGCCCTTGGCACCGAACGCTTCGGCCAGCTTGACGAAATCGGGCAGAGCCTCGGACCAGGAATGCGAATAGCGCTCGCCATGCAGCAATTCCTGCCACTGGCGCACCATGCCAAGACGTTCGTTGTTCAGGATGAATTGCTTGACGGGCAGACGGTACTGTGCGGCGGTGCCCATCTCTTGCATGTTCATCAACCACGAGGCTTCGCCAGCCACATTGATGACCAGCGCATCCGGGTGCGCCATCTGCACGCCGATCGAGGCCGGGAAGCCATAGCCCATAGTGCCCAGACCACCGGATGTCATCCAGCGATTGGGGTCCTCGAACCCCAGATACTGCGCAGCCCACATCTGGTGCTGACCGACCTCGGTCGTGATGTAGCGGTCGTGGGTTTTCGTCAGCTCTTCCAGACGTTGCAGCGCATGCTGCGGTTTGATCGTCTTTTCACTGTTGGTGAAAGCCAGACAGTTGATCTTGCGCCACTCGGCGATCTGGTTTTGCCATTGCTGAACATTGGACGCATCTGTTTTGCGTCCGCGCGCTTTCCAGACCTTCAGAATGTCTTCCAGCACATGGGCTACGTCGCCCACAATCGGGATGTCCACGCGGATCACTTTGTTGATCGAAGATGGATCGATATCCACATGTGCCTTGATCGAGTTTGGTGAAAACGCGTCGATCCGCCCGGTGATCCGGTCGTCAAAGCGGGCACCGATATTGATCATCAGGTCACAGTCATGCATGGCCATGTTGGCCTCGTAAAGGCCGTGCATGCCAAGCATTCCCAGCCAGTTCTTGCCCGAGGCCGGATAGGCGCCCAGACCCATCAGGGTCGAGGTGATTGGAAAACCGGTTGCGTCCACAAGCTCGCGCAGCAACTGGCTGGCGGCGGGGCCAGAGTTGATGACGCCGCCACCAGTATAGAAGATCGGCTTTTTCGCGATCTCCATGGCGGCGACCAGTTCGGTGATCTCTTCCAGATCGCCTTTCAGAACCGGTTGGTAATGCGAGGTCGACGGCTTGGGTGCACTGTATTCACCGGACGCAAACTGCACATCCTTGGGGATGTCGATCAGAACCGGGCCCGGACGGCCCGACGTGGCGACATGGAACGCCTCATGGATGGTTCCGGCAAGCGAATCCGTGTCCTTGACCAGCCAGTTGTGCTTGGTGCAGGGGCGGGTGATGCCGATGGTGTCAGCCTCCTGAAAAGCGTCCGAGCCGATCATGAAGGTGGGCACCTGACCGGTCAGAACGATGATCGGGATCGAATCCATAAGCGCATCGGTCAGTCCAGTCACCGCGTTGGTCGCGCCCGGACCCGAGGTCACAAGCGCGACACCCGGCTTGCCGGTCGAGCGCGCATAACCTTCGGCGGCGTGCACGGCTCCCTGTTCATGACGCACCAGAATGTGGCGAATGTCGTTTTGCAGAAAGATTTCATCATAGATGGGTAGGACGGCGCCGCCGGGATATCCGAATACTGTGTCCACGCCCTGATCCTTGAGGGCCTGAACCACCATCTTTGCGCCGGTCATCTCACGTGTCATCTGCTTTGCTCCGTTCGCGACATGTGTCTTGCGTTGTGCCAAAAAAAAGCCCCCGAGTTTCTCGGAGGCGCATGGGTTCGATTATGGTTTACCGTTACCGGCCCATGCGCGTGGTTCCTACGATTACGACTAGCGTTCTCATCGCCAGAGGCTCCTTTTCTGCTGGACCGGACATTATGGGCGGGCGCGAGGGGCGTCAACAGGCAATTGTGCAAATTTTCTATCTCAGGCGATCTATTTCGCGACATTTTGTTGCGTCTGGCGCCGCCTACTCGGAATTTCCGCGAAATTGATGGGGGTTAACGGTGCTGAATCGGAAATATTCGTGGGTCAAATGCGTCAGGGCGATGTCCGAAACAGGCATGATGACCTGCGTGCTCTGCGTCAGGCTGTTCAGACAGAGGATGAGTGAACGAGGGTTGTCATGTTGCACGATCTGGTGGATTTGGGCCGGTATCCGATCGATTGTTCGGGCTCGCATGCCTATGACCGGCTGATCGAGGACCTGCGCCGTGATCTGGATCAGGACGGCTGCGCGGTGCTGCCGGGCTTTGTTCATGAGGCAGGGCTGACACAGCTGTTGGCCGAGGCCGACGCGGTTGCGCCCAACGCCCATCGCTCGTTCAACCGGACCAATGCGTATTTTACCAAGGATGACCCGCGTTTTGGTATCGGGCACCCTTTGCGCCGGTTCTATGACCGTTCAAACGCCTTTGTGCCGGCTGACAACTTTGCCAAGGATGGCCCGCTGCGCCGGATATACGAATTCGAAGGCTTCATGCCCTTCATCCGCACGGCCCTGAACGAGCCCGAAGACCGGTTCTTTCGCTATGATGATCCGCTGGCCGATGTGATCATCAATGTGGTGGAAGAGGGGCAGGGGTTTCCCTGGCATTTCGATACCAACAATTACACGGTCACGCTGGCGATCCAAAATGGCGAAGAAGGCGGGGCGTTTGAATACGCTGCCAATCTGCGAAGCGCAGATGATGAGAATTTTGCCGCCGTCACGTCGGTTCTGAATGGCAATATGGGGCGGGTGCGCAGGCTCGAGTTGCAACCGGGTGATCTGCAGATCTTCCGGGGCCGGTATTCCCTGCACCGTGTTGCGCCGGTGAGGGGCGCGCGCAAGCGTTATGTAGGAATATTCTCGTTTGTCGAAGCACCGGGCATGTGTGGCAGTGTCGAGCGGACCCGGCAGTTATATGGCCGCGTGCTGCCGCATCATCATGCGCGCGATGGCAACAGGACGGATCGGTTGCTGGACTGAACTGTGATAGGCTGAACCAAACTGTGTCAGGAGGGGACATGCCGCACCTGTTGGGCCTCACGCCATTTGTTTTGTGTTCCTCGTTGGAACGGCAGATCGCGTTTTATTGCACGCGACTTGGGTTTTCCTGCACGTTCCGGCAGGAGAACTACGCCTATCTCAGGCGTGATCCGGTGGCCATTCGTCTGCTGGAATGCCCGCCACGACCGGATGGCAAGCCGCTGGGTGCCGATCAGTCTTTCTATATCGACGTAGTGGATATTGATGCCTTGTATGACAGCCTTCGTCCGGGGTTGGAGGATTTGCCGGACGGGCGTATACGCGCCCCGTTTGATCAGCCCTATCAGCAGCGCGAATTTCACGTCATCGATGAGGATGGAACGCTGATCTTCTTTGGCGAGGATATTCGGAGCAAAAGCTGACCCAAGCCGCTCCCGCCCGGTGTAGACACGCCTGCGGCGCGTCTTCGCCGGTTGGGCCGGGCAGCGCGTGCCGCGCTGCGGTCAGAGGCCGGAACCGGTGCCCTGCAGAACCCCATGCTCCAGCGCATAGCGGGTCAGACCGGCGGTGGAGGAAATGCCAAGCTTGCGTTTGATATTCTTGCGGTGCGTTTCGACTGTTCGGACCGAGATATCCAGCGTCTGGGCGACCTCTTTGTTTGATTTGCCCTGCGCCAATTCCAGCAGAATGGTCTGTTCCCGCCCGGTCAATGCCTCGCGCGTGTTGCCGTCCTTGGGTTCGAGCGAGCCGCTGGCCCCGGTGCACAGATAACGCTCGCCCCGCATCACCGCGTCGATCGCCTGTTTGATCTCATCGGTGGGCACATCCTTGAGGATATACCCGCGCGCGCCGTGGCTGAGAGCGGTCGAGATATACTCGGGGCTGTCATGCATCGACAGGATAAGAACCCGCGTGTCGGGTGCGCGTTCCAGAATGATTTCGGTGGCGCTCAGCCCGTTCAGACCCGGCATGTTGAGGTCCATCAACACGACATCCGGCCGCAGCGCGTCGGCCTGATCGACGGCCTCCTGACCGCTCGAGAGTGTGCCGACCACTTCAATCTCGTCATAGCTTTCCAAAAGTGACTGGATACCTTCGGCCACCATCGGGTGGTCATCGACGATCAGTACGCGTACCGGTTCTGTCATCACGAACCTGCCTTTCGGGTTGGGGTTGCGTCATCCTGAGGCGACAGCAGGTGGCTCAGCGGCAGGGTCACTTCGATCACCGTACCACTGCGTGTGCCCCGGGATGACAGGATACGCAGGGTCCCGTCAAGCCGGTCCACACGTTCCTGAATGTTGCGCAGGCCGATCCCGGTGCCGGCTGAGCCCGGTTCATTCCGCAACCCGCGTCCGTTGTCGGTGATGCGCATGGTGGCGCCTTTCTTGTGCCCTCTCAGGTCGATGGTCACTTGGGTCGCGCCGGAATGGCGCTCGATATTGGTCAACGCTTCCTGCGCGATGCGGTAGAGGGCGATCTTGCTGTCCTGGTCCAGCCGGTTGCGGAATACCACGGTCGAAAACTCGGTTTCAACACCGGTGCGTTCCCGGAAATCATCGGTCAGCGCTTTCAAGGCGGGTCCCAGGCCCAGATCATCCAGAACCCCGGGCCTCAGGTCCCGGCTGATCCGGCGCACTTCGGTGATCGCGGTGCCCAGATTGTCGATGCCTTTCTGCAAAGGTTCACGTGCCCCGTCTTCATCCCCCTTGATCAGCCGACGGCGGGCATTGTCCAGCGCATAGCGGACGCCCACCAATATCTGACTGATGCCGTCATGCAGTTCGCGCGCCACCCGGCCACGCTCTTCTTCTTGGGTGTCGAATACTCTTTGCGTCAGTTCCTTGAGCTTGGCATCCGCCAGACGGCGTTCGCGGATATTCAGCAACATGCCCGAGGCAAACACGATCAGCACGGCGGCCAGAACGATACCGCCAATATACATGAAAGTGCGCCGAACCCGGGTTTCGACCTCGGCGCGGGCATTGGCCACGGTCGCCACGATGTCGTCGATGAACACGCCGGTGCCCACGACCCAACGCCAATCCTGCAGGCCGACCACATAAGCGATCATCTGCGCCTCTTCTCCGATTGACGGTTTCTGCCACATGAAATTGTGCCAGCCCGCACCCTGACGGGCCAGACGGATAAACTCGTCGACCACAGGGGTGCCGTCGCTGTCGGTCAGGCCTTCCCAGTTTCGGTTGATGAATTCGGTCTGGCGTGGGCTGACCAGGTTGTTGCCGTCATAATCGTAGACAAAGAAAAACCCGTCCTTCCCATAGATCATCGCCGACAGGATTTGGGTCACCAGGCTTTTCGCCTCGGCGTCATCGGGCGCGGCGCGTCCGTATATGTAGGCAAAACCGTTGCGGGCCTGCGTAACATAATTGCGCAGCTCGGCCCTTTTTGCCTCGATCAAGCGTTGTTCAAGTGCCTGGATTTCGCGTTCGGCTGTCGCGCGGGATTCGTAGGTGACAAGTGCGGCAATGGCGGCCACCGCGACAATCAGCGGAATCGCAGCCACAAGCGACAGCTTCTGTCCGTAGGTCAGCCTGATTAGGTTTCGAACTCCTCCCATAGCCGAATCGATACGCAAGCTGCGTGGAAATTGCAAAAACATTGGGCCAAACCGGGTGATCTGGCCCCGGATCGGCACCAACTGGGATCACATTGAGCCTTGAGAGGGAATTGAGTGCGCAAAAAAGGGCGCGTCTACGCAGTTGTAGGTATTCACATTCCCATGCCCCTGATTAGGCTGCGCACACTGACAACGACTGACCCGGTATGTGCCGGGTATTGAATATGCAGGGGAGGAACACTCATATGGATCGTCGTTCATTTCTGAAAACATCTGCTCTGGGCGGCTCGGCAGCTGCGGCCACCACGCTGGCGGCACCGGCTTATGCGCAGGGCAATCGCACCCTGACCATGGTGACATCTTGGGGTCGCGGTCTGGCTGGTGTGTTTGACAGCGCGCAGCGTTGTGCCGACAGCATCAACGCCATGTCTGATGGCAGCCTGACGGTTGACATCAAGGCGGCAGGTGAACTGGTTGGCGCGTTTGAGGTGTTTGACGCGGTATCGTCCGGTCAGGCGGACATGTACCACGCGGCGGACTATTACTTTGTCGGTCAGCACCCGGGCTATGCATTCTTCACGGCCGTGCCGTTTGGCATGACCGCGCAGGAACTGGTGAACTGGTACTACCATGCCGGTGGTATGGAGCTGCATGACGAGCTGGGCGAAATCTTCGGCCTGAAATCCTTCCTGGCCGGTAACACTGGTGCACAGGCAGGTGGCTGGTACTCGAAAGAGATTAACAGCCCCGAAGACTTCAACGGCCTGAAATTCCGTATGCCGGGTCTGGGCGGCAAGGCGCTGGGCAAACTGGGCGCATCGGTGCAGAACATCCCGGGCTCGGAAGTGTATCAGGCGCTGTCGTCCGGCGCGATTGACGGCACCGAGTGGATCGGTCCCTGGGCCGACGAAAAAGCCGGTTTCCAGGAAATCACCAAGACCTACTACACCGCTGGCTTCCACGAGCCGGGCGCAGGTCTGTCGCTGGCCACCAACCGCGACGTGTTTGATGAACTGACACCAGCACAGCAGAAGATCATCGAGATCGCCGCCGCCGAAGCGCACCAGTGGAATCTGGCGCAATTCCTGGCCAATAACGGTGCCGCTCTGCAGCGCCTGCAGGCTGGTGGTGTGAAGGTTCTGGAATTCCCCGACAGCGTCTGGGATGCCTTCGGTCAGGCCAGCCAGGAAGTGCTGGACGAGAACATGGGCGACGAACTGTTCAAGAAAATCCACGACAGCGCAATGTCCTCGATGGCCGCATCTTCGGCGTGGCAGAACCTGTCGTCGGGTGCCTACACCACGCAGCGTGACCGCGTACGCGGCTAAGCTGACTTGCAACAAACAGACCGGTTTCCCCGCTTGTGCGGGGAGGCCTTTCCCGTTGCGCAAAAGCGGTTCGGACTGACCGCGTTCAACAAAAGTGCAACCGAGACGACCTGGGGACAACATGCAGGACGATAACGGTATCTCGTTTTTCGGCGCCCTGTGGAATGGACTGATCTGGTTCATTCAGAACATTGCCGAAGCCTTCTATAACTTTGGATACGCGATCACGCATCCGCAACTCTGGCTGGACTGGTCAGACAAACAAGCCATCATGCGCTTTGTCTATTACGGCGGGTCGATCGAGTTTTTTTTCGTGATCTTCGCAGTCTTTCTGGTGGTGACAGCCGTTGGCCTTTACCGCAACAGCTTCATGTGGGGCGTGGTGCGGGTGCTGGAAGGCTTTGCCAATACCACAGGCCGCTTCTTTGCATGGGCAGGCTTGCTGATGGTGATTCAGCAGATCGTCATTGTCTTTATGCAGCGGGTTTTCGCGCGACCGGATATGAGCTTTGGCTTTGGTATCCCGTTTCAGATGGATATCAGCTGGTTTGCGGAAGAACTGAAACTCTACAATGCCATGGTTGTTTGCCTGTGCTGTACCTACACCTTTGTGCAGGGCGGCCATGTCCGCGTTGATCTGGTCTATGCGGGCATCAGTCACCGCGCCAAACGTGTGGTCGACATGTGCGGGGCCGTGTTGTTCATGATGCCGATGGCGGTGCTGACATGGATGTATGGCTGGTATTTCATGTGGCGGCACCTGATCGTGCCGAAACCTTCGGCCAGCGACACACTGGACCGGCTGGTAGCCAAATCCCGTGCCCTGCGCTGGAATGTTGAAACCATCGGCTTCAGCCCCAACGGGTTCAACGCCTACTTCCTGTTCAAAATTCTGCTGGTCGCCTTTGCGGGCATGGTCTTCCTGCACGCGGTCGCCTTCCTGTACCGGTCGTATCTGGAATTTGTGGAAGGGCCGGAGAGTGTCGGGAAATACCTCGACAAGGACAGCCTTGGCGAAGGTGAAGAAGCCTATGAAGGCGCGCATTAGGGACGGAGACCCAGACTATGCTATTCGGACTTGATGGCGTCGAGATCGGCCTCATAATTGTATTCTTTTGCCTTTTCGGAGGCATCCTGTCCGGTTTTCCGGTGGCCTTCGCCATCGGCGGGGCCGGGATCATTTCCTTCGGGATCATCGCCGCGCTGGACAGCGCCGGGCTGCTGATCCATCAGGCCATCGATACCGGCTCGCAAGCTTATCGGGATTTGGTAAATTCGGGGATCAAGCCGGACACGGTGTCCGTGTTCCGATACCCGGACCTGCCACGTATCGCCGAGCCGGTCTTTGTTCAGGGTTGGGAAACGGCGCTGGACCGCAATGTGTCCTTCATCGTGAACCGGATGAACGAGCGTGTTCTGGCCGGGCAGTCCATCGAGACTCTGCTGGCCGTTCTGATGTTCGTCCTGATGGGCATCACGCTGGAACGCTCGAAGATCGCAAACGACCTGCTGACCACGATGGCGCGTGTCTTTGGCCCGCTGCCCGGCGGTCTGGCGGTGTCGATTGTGGTTGTGGGCGCGTTCCTTGCCGCCTCGACCGGGATCGTTGGCGCGACCGTGGTAACCATGGGCCTGTTGGCCCTGCCGACCATGTTGCGGAACAATTACTCGCCGGAATTGGCGACCGGTGTGATCGCGGCCTCGGGAACACTGGGGCAGATCATCCCGCCATCGATTGTGATCGTTCTGCTGGGGACACTGGCCGGTGATCTTTACTCCACTGCGCAGGAAACCCGCGCGGTCGAGGCAGGCTGTACCGACGCGCTGACCTATCTGGGTGAACCTGCGGTGGTTTCGGTGGGGACGCTGTTCCAGGCGGCGCTGCTGCCAGGCATTATGCTGGCGCTTCTCTATGCACTCTATGCCTTTGGCTATGCGATGCTGAACCCGGATAAGGCGCCGGCTGTTGAGATGGCTGGCGGCACCGGAGAGCCGATCACTCGCTCGGAAGGGCTGATCTGGTTCCTGGGCGCACCAATTGCCCTGATTGCAGGCGCGTTGTTGCTGGGCAGTGCCGGTGTCATCGGCAGTCAAAGCACAACGGTTTCGGCCTTCTCGGATATCGGAGAAGGGGCGTCGCTGCGCACCAACGTGTCGGAAGAGTGCCAAGCGTCGATGATCGAGCTACATGGCCAATCGGCCTGGGATCAGGCGGTGGCCGAGCAGGAGGCGTTGGATGCTGCCGGTGGCGCCGCAGAGTCGCAGCGTCTGACCGAGGAAGAGCTGGTTGCCGCGCGCGAAGCCAAGATTGCGGCTGCGGCGCCCATTGGTAACGGTGTTGCCGTGATCGTGGTTCTGCTGGGCCTGACGCTGGTGCTGGGACGCGGGATCGCCCCGTCGAAATCACCGCAGCCCTTGATCCTAGGGGCCATCGGACTGTTGCTGATGCTGCTGGTCGATGTGTTGCTGATTGCGCCCACGACATCGTCTGGCGCAACCTTCCTGCTGCTGGCCTTGCCATTTGCGCTGGCGATCTACGGTTGTAAGGAAGCGGCGATCCGATGTTCCTCGAATGACCTGATCCGGGTGGTCTTCCCGCCCCTGGTTCTGATCATCGCGGTTCTGGGCTCGATTCTGGGTGGCATCACCAACCCGACTCCTGCGGCGGCGCTGGGTGCAGGCGGGGCCATCATGCTGGCGGCCTATCGCAAGCTGCAGGATCAGGGAAAATCCGGCATGGTGATCATCTGGTCGACCTTTGCCATCATCATCTGTTTGTTGTTGGGGGTGAACTTCGACCTTCGGATCAATCAGGGTGGTGTGTCGGTTGAAAGCTGGATCGCCTTCGTCTTTGCATATTCGACATATCTATATGCGCTGTTCGGCCTGTTGTTCGGGTGCTGGGTGTTGTTTGCGGGCGGTGTTCTGACACCGGTTGTCCGTGAAACCGCCAAGGTGACGTCGATGGTGTTCACCATCCTGATCGGGTCCCAGTTGCTGAACCTTGTGGTGATCTCGTTCGGCGGAGAGCACTACATTCAGCAATTCCTCAAGAGCTTCGACAACGAGTTCACGGTCTTCCTGATCGTGATGCTGGTGCTGTTTGTTCTGGGTTTCGTGCTGGATTTCCTCGAGATCATTTACATCGTGATCCCGATTGTGGGGCCGGTGATCTATGGTGGGTCATTCGATCCCAAATGGGTCACAATCATGGTTGCGGTGAACCTGCAGACCTCGTTCCTGACACCACCGTTCGGGTTCGCGCTGTTCTATTTGCGCGGGGTGGCACCCAAAGAGGTGACGACAGGGCATATTTATCGCGGGATCATTCCGTTTGTGATCATTCAGGTGGTCGGGATCGCGATCTTGTGGTCATTCCCGTCCATCGTGACCATTGTGCCGGATCTGATCCCGAATTGAGCCGGTAAACGGAAAGAGCACGAGAAAAAGGGGGCCGTCGTCCCCCTTTTGTTCTGGAAGGGGCCAGCCCCTTCTTGGCCTTTGGCCAATTCAACCCCGGGATATTTTTTGCCAGATGAAGAGCGGATCGGAGGCAATTGCACGGGCGCCTTGGTGCACCGGCGCAGCGGAGGGTGTCGAGATGAGTTCAGGGCTGTCCGGGATCGTGAGATGGGGTCGATGCGCTTTGCCGGGCGCGTCAGCCTTTGGTGGGGTGCCGGTCGGGTAGCTGGATATTTGCCACTTGCTCGGCAATCGGTGGCGACGAGAGCGGGTGGTGCGAGGTGTCGGTGAATGCTTCAGGGTTGGAAATTTTGCGCCACTCGCCGCCCAGATAGGCCTGCAGGCCCGAGAATTTGGCCTTGTAGCCCATCTTGGGGCTGCCCGGGACCCAATAGCCCAGATATACATAAGGTAGCGCCGCCTCGCGCGCGATCTCGATATGGTCGAGGATCATGTAGGTGCCCAGCGATTTTTGGTGAAACGCGGGTTCGAAGAACGAGTAGACCATGCTGAGCCCGTCATCCAGAACATCCGTGAGGCTGACAGCGATCAGTTCGTCCGTTTCGGGGTGGGCATATTCGACCACGCGGCTGCGGATCGGAGTTTCCTCGATCATCGCGGCGAATTCGAACACATCCATATCGGCCATGCCACCATCGGCGTGGCGGGCATCAAGATAGCGTCGGAACAGATCGAACTGTTCATCCGTTGCCCAGGGCGAGGTGGCGCGGCGTTTCAGGTAGGAATTGCGTTTCGTGGCGCGTTTCTGGCTTTTGCTGGGACGAAAGGCCGAGATGTCGATCCGGGCGGACAGGCAGGCGGCGCAATCGGTGCACGAGGGGCGATACAGCACGTTCTGAGATCGACGAAACCCTTGCTGCGAAAGACAATTGTTCAGCCCGTCCGCACCTTCGCCTTGCAGTGCGGTAAACAGCTTACGTTCCATTCTGCCCTCAAGGTAAGGGCAGGGCTGGGGAGCCGTCACATAGAATTGTGGCGCAATTGGCAGCGTGTGTCGCATGAAGGGTCCGCGTTTCCTCGGGCCGGATGATAGCAACCGTTCCCGGGTCCGCCAAGCCCTTCACGCAGGTGATTTTCAGGCGCGTTGGTTGATCATGACCGTGCCAAGAAACGTGTCGGTCAGACCCTGACACCGGGCGCTGGTCATCATCATGATGACCGAGATGATCTGAAGGATCGGAAAGGCCATGCTGACGAAGTATCCGGCGGTATGGGCAACCGCCTTGCCGGTATCCATCCGTTCGCCAAATGCGTCGCGCAGTTCGATCCCCATGAAGCGCATTCCCAGCGTCGCTGACCCGTTCGAGATGGTGACGACGCGGTAAATGAAGCTGAGCACGGCATAGATCAGGGCCAGAAAGAACAGGCCCAGCCCGGCTGTAAACAGGATGGCCACCGTACACAGCAGCGAGATGAAAGCGATATCAAACAGCCATGCGAAGAAACGCTTGGTGGCGACGGATTGGTAGAATTCCGGCTGGCTGTCGGGATCAGGCAGGTTGGTCATGTCTTGGTCCGGTTATTGGTCAAAGGCACCCTGTCCCGAAGATCGGGACAGGGCAAGGCTGGATCAAGCAGGTTGTGCACCGTTTTCGGTGTCATCGCGATTGTCGCGGGCGCGTTCGTCCATGAATTCATCGAACTCGGCCTTGTCCTTGGCTTCGCGCAGACGGTGCAGGAAGGCCTCGAACTCCTTCTGCTCGCGCTCCAGCCGGGCCAGCGTATCGGCCTTGTAGGCGTCAAAGGCGCTGTTGCCGGAAGGTTTCATCGCGCTCATGTGACTGTTCCAGGACGTACGGCGGCTGCAGGATTTGCTGAACATGCGTTTGCTCCAGATCATATAGGCCAGAAGGGCCAGGCCAACGGGCCAGAAGAAGATGAAACCAAGAACCATAGCGGCGATCCAGGCCCCTTTGCCCTTGGCGTCCATCCAGGTTTCAGCGCGGTGCAGCCATCCCGGATTTTGAGGGACGGCGGTTTCAGACAATGCGGTCATTTTGATCTCCGGGTTGATGTAAATCTTGTTCACATTGTCTAGATGGGGAGCCCGGCTGGCGATGCAAGAGGTGAATGTGAAAAAGATTTACATTTATGTGCGGTGGCGGTTGATTGGTTGACCTCGGTTCGGATCAGGCGCAGGTTCCGGCTATGAACAATACCGAGACTACATCCCCTTCGTCGCTTGCTGAAATTCTGGATCTCGAGAAACAGGTGTGGGCGGCTTTGGTCGAAGGGGACGCCGCTGCGGACCGGGCGTTGCTGAGCCCTGATTTCCTGGGTGTCTATCCCAGCGGGTTCGCCAACCGGGACGATCACGTGGGTCAGTTTGCCGACGCCCCGACCATGGCGCGGTTCGATCTTAGCGACGAAAGGTTACGCGTTCTGACGCCGGACATTGTGCTTCTGTCTTATCGCGCAGATTATCAGCGTCCTGGCTCGGACAGAGGGGAGGCCATGCTGATCACCTCGCTATGGGAATGGCGCAATGGCGTCTGGATCAACAGTTTCAGCCAGGATACCCCGTTGGAGGACCAATGACCGGGCCAATCGCTATCCGGCGTATGCCGCGTCCGTTTGATCCGTCGCTGGGCGAAGAGACCAGACAGCAGGTCGATGTGGGGCCGGATCACGGTGACCTCATTGCGGGTGCTGCAGGATCGAGCCCATACCTGAAAAGTCTGATCGAGCGCGAAAGAATGTGGCTGCCGGAGGCTTTACAGGACCCGGATCAGGCGCTGGCACAGGTGATGGCAACGGCGCAGGAATTGCCCCGGGATCAGTTGAAACCGGGATTGCGCCAGGCCAAGCGGCAGGTGGCCCTGTTGACGGCCCTGGCCGATCTGGCAGGGGCATGGCCTTTGGAGAAAGTCACGTCGGCGCTGACGGATTTCGGCGCTTTAGCCGCTGATGTGGCCGCCAGGGCCGAGATCGAGGCGCTGATCCGGCGCGGTAAACTGCCGGGTATGACCGAGCAAGACGCCGAAACGGCCGCTGGCATGATCATTCTGGCGATGGGGAAGATGGGTGCGCATGAGCTGAACTACAGCTCGGATATCGATCTGATCGTGCTGTTTGACGAGACCCGATTCGACCCTGATGACTTTTATGAGGCGCGTCAGGGGATGGTGCGGGCGACGCGGAATTTCTGTGCCACGCTCAGCGAAAAGACGGCAGACGGGTATGTGTTTCGCACGGATCTGCGTCTGCGGCCCGACCCTGCTGTCACCCCGGTCTGCATCGCGGCTGAGGCTGCCGAGCGGTATTATGAAAGCCTCGGTCGCACGTGGGAGCGGGCCGCCTATATCAAGGCGCGGCCCTGTGCCGGAGATGTCGCGGCAGGCCAGCGCTTTTTGGATACGTTGCGCCCCTTCGTCTGGCGGCGGCACCTGGACTTCGCTGCCATTCAGGACGCGCATGACATGCGCCTGCGCATTCGCGAGAACAAGGGAACGGGTGGCGCTCTGACCATTCCGGGTCATGATATGAAGCTGGGGCAGGGCGGTATCCGCGAAATCGAGTTTTTTACCCAGACCCGACAGTTGATTGCCGGGGGGCGCGACCCCGATCTGCGTGTACGCGGGACGGTGCCGGGGCTGGCGGCTTTGGCCGAAAAGGGATGGGTTCCCGAGGACGTGGCCGAGAAGCTGACCGATCACTATCGCGCGCATCGCGAAGTTGAGCACCGCATTCAGATGGTCCACGATGCCCAGACCCACAAAGTGCCGCAGTCGCCGGACGGTATTGAACGGGTGGCATGCCTGATGGGCATCGACAGCACCGAATTGGCCGCCGACCTGACCCGCCGCCTGACCGAGGTACATGATCTTACCGAGGGATTTTTTGCGCCCGGTGCCGCAGCCTCCGTGCCATCGCCTGAGATTTCCTTTGATAAGGGCGTCATGGCGCGTTGGAGGACCTATCCGGCGCTGCGTTCGCAACGCGGGGCCCGGATATTCGAGCGGCTGAAGCCTGAATTGCTGACGCGCCTCGCCAAGACCGCGAAACCGGATGAGGCACTGCTGGCGCTTGACGGGTTCCTTTCCGGCCTGCCCGCCGGGGTGCAGCTGTTTTCTCTGTTCGAGGCCAATCCGCACCTGATCGATTTGCTGGTCGATATCGTGGGGACCTCGCACGCGCTGGCGGCGCACCTGTCGCGCAATGCCTCGGTGTTTGATGCGGTGATCGGAGGCAGTTTCTTCGATGACTGGCCGGGAAAAGACGCCTTGCAGGCTGATCTGGAACAGGCGCTGCAGCAAGAGGCGGACTATGAAAGCCAGTTGGACCTGGCCCGGCGGTGGTGCAAGGAATGGCACTTCCGCGTTGGCGTTCACCATCTGCGTGGCCTGATCGCCGGAACCCAGGCGGGCCAGCAATATGCCGATCTGGCCAGTGCGGTCATCGCCGCCATTCTGCCCTGTGTCGAGGCGCAGTTTGCAGCCAAGCACGGACCTGCTCCGGGGCGCGGAGCTGCGGTGCTGGGCATGGGATCGCTGGGGGCAGGGCGGATCAACTCGCAATCGGATCTGGATATGATCGTGATCTACGATCCGTTGGATCAGGATATGTCCGACGGTCCGCGCCCGTTGGCCACCCGCACCTATTATGCGCGGTTTACGCAGGCTTTGATCACGGCGCTTTCGGCCCCGATGTCACAGGGACGGCTGTATGAGGTAGACATGCGCCTGCGCCCCTCGGGCAATCAGGGGCCGGTGGCCACCAGTTGGGCGAGCTTTACCAACTATCAGCAGAATGAGGCTTGGGTGTGGGAACATCTGGCCCTGACCCGCGCACATGTGGTGGCCGGTGACGCGGCCCTTGCTGACGACATCGAAGCGTTCCGCACCGCGCTTCTCGCGCGTCCCAGGGATCGCGCGCAGGTGTTGCACGACGTGGCCGAAATGCGCGCGCGTCTGGCCGCCGCGAAGTCGCCCGCTGGCATCTGGGATGCCAAAACCGGAGCCGGGCGCATGATGGATATCGAGCTGATGGCCGAGACCGGAGCCCTGCTGGCCGGACTGGCGCAACGCGATGTGCATACCGGTCTGGACGGTGCTGTCGCAGCTGGCCTGTTCGATGTCGCGCAGGTGCAAACGCTGAAAGACTGCTACGATCTATGCTGGTCGGTACAATGCGCGGCCCGGCTGCTGTCGGGCAAAGTGATTGAGGCCGATAAGATCGGTGAGGGTGGCGCGGCTTTTCTGTGTCGGGCCACCAGGTTCGAACAGGTCGAACAGCTTCAGGCCGCGCTGCAGGAAAGTTACGACACTGCCGCCGCGCTGATCGGCACAGTGATTACAGAGGATGACAATGGCGCGCAGTGACGATCCCAACGACCACAAGGGCCTGATCCGCGAGGCCTATAACATCGACGGCATCTCGTTGCCCGAATGCCGGAGCATCTTTCTGGACTGGGCGCTGAGCCTTCCGGCTGATCGGGATCAAAGGCAGGCACTGTCGGACCTACATGCGCTGTATTCGGCACAGGCGGCAGATCACCCGATGACACAGGTGCTGGCCGAAGGTCTGCAGGCGGCGCAGGCTCCAAAACGGCGCGGCGGCTGGCGCGCGCGTCAACGCTAGGGCTTTCCCCCATGTGCATTCGCCACTAAGAGGGCGCTATGACCCAACCCGACCGCCCCCGTATCCGATTGAAACCCAAAGCCAATGCGCGCGGTCTGCGCCACGGCTTCCCTTGGGTTTACGCCAATGACATCGTGGCCGACCGACGCACCCGAAAAATTCCGGCAGGGGCTCTGGCGATTCTTGAAGATGACAAGCGCGCGCCCATCGCTCTGGTGGCGGTGAACCCGGCCTCGAAAATCATGTGTCGCGTGCTGGATCGCGACCTGACCGCCGAGTTGACTCTCGACTGGTTCGAAACCCGCTTGCGCCGCGCGCTGGATATGCGCGCTCGCGTCTTCGACGCGCCTTACTATCGCCTGATCCATGCCGAGGCCGACGGGTTGCCCGGTGTCATCATTGACCGTTTCGGCGATACCTGCGTGATTCAACCCAATGCCGCCTGGGCCGAGACGTATCTGCAAACCCTGACAGATGCGCTCATCTCGGTCACCGGGGTCACGACGGTTCTGAAAAACGCCTCAGGCCGGACCCGTGGTCTGGAAGGCTTGGACAATGTCAACCAAACGCTGCGCGGAATTGCACCCAAGGCACCGGTTTCGGTGCCGATGAACGGCGCGACTTATATGGCGGATCTGACAGGCGGACAAAAAACCGGCCTGTTTTATGATCAACGCCCAAACCATGCCTTCGCCGCGCAGCTGGTTACACCGGGCGCACGAGTTCTGGACGTGTTCAGTCATGTCGGCGGCTTCGGTCTGGCCATGCTTGCAGGCGGTGCGGATCAGGCGGTGTCGGTCGATGGATCCGCGGCCGCGCTTGCCCTGGCCGCACAAGGGGCGCAGGCGTCGGGCGTCGCTGATCGCTTTGAAATCCGCCAGGGTGATGCGTTTGACACGCTGACAGCGCTGGGCGAGGAACAGGCACAGTTCGACGTGGTCATCTGCGACCCACCCGCCTTCGCGCCCTCGAAACAAGCGCTGGACGCTGGACTGCGCGCCTATGAACGCATTGCCCGCCTGTCCGCGCCGCTGGTTAAACCGGGTGGCTATCTCGGTTTATGTTCCTGCTCTCACGCGGCCGATCTTGGCCGGTTCCGGGATGCATCTTCGCGCGGGATGGGCCGGGCCGGGCGGCAGGCACAGCTGATCCATACGGGCTTTGCCGGACCTGATCACCCACAATTGCCGCAACTGGCCGAAAGCGGCTATCTCAAAGCCGTGTTCTATCGCCTGTGAAAGCGGTCCTCGATACCTGCGTCATCTACCCGACGGTGATGCGCGAGATGCTTCTGGGTGCCGCTAAACTCGGACATTTCCAACCGATCTGGTCTACTCGAATTCTAGAAGAATGGGCCCGCGCCGCCCGCAAACTGGGACCAACGGGCGAAGAACAGGCGCGTGCGGAAATCGCCCTGAGCCAGACCAACTGGCCACAGGCCGAACACCCTCCGGCACCGGGCCTCGAACACCGCCTCTGGTTGCCGGACGCAGCCGACATACATGTCCTCGCCACGGCCATTTCTTCTTCCGCCGACATGATCGTGACGCTCAATGCAAAGGATTTTCCCAAAAACATACTGGCTGAAGAGGGGCTCAGCCGCCGCGATCCCGACGCCTTGTTGCACGGCTTCTGGCAAACTGATCCCCATGGTCTCAGCGAAATGGCCAACCGTGTTCTCACCGAAGCCAACCGGCTTTCCGGCGATCAGTGGACCTTGCGCACCCTGATGAAAAAAGCGCGCCTGCCGCGGCTCGGTAAAGCCCTGTCAACCTGAGCTCCACCTCCCGAACTTCATCTTTTCAAAAATACTCCGGGGAGCGCGAGGGGCTGGCCCCTCGCTGCACGAACGCTAGCCTTCTGCCCCCCACCGCTTTTCCAAAACCTCCAGCGCCGCTATCCGCTCATCGGTTTTGGGGTGACTCATCAACCAGGCCGGCGTGACCCCCGCCCGCTGCTGAGTCAGATCTTCCAGCTTGTGAAACAGGGATTTCTGCGGTCCGATCCCGATCCCGGCCTTGGTCAGCAAAGCGGCGGCATATTCATCCGCCTCATATTCATCTCCGCGCGACAAGCGCGAGGCCAGCAGATGCGTCAGCATATTCGCAATCCACGCCCCGACAAAGGGAATGAACCGGTTCAACAGCATCATCAACGCCGCCCGCAGCGCGTTTTGGCCGGAAAAATCAATCATCCGCCGCCGCGCATGTCCCAGCGCGACGTGGCCTAACTCGTGGGCAATCACGCTGGCCATCTCCTCGGCCGAAACTTCTCCGTTGCGAAACTTGCGGTAAAACCCGCGTGTGATGAAAATCCGACCGTCCGGCGCGGCCAATCCGTTCACCGGGTCGATTTCGTAGATGTAAACCGGTACCCGTTCGATCCCCAATGCCGCAGCCAGCCTGTCGGTCATACGCTTCAGCGCCGGGTCCGCCAACTCCGTCGATTTCGCATCCAGATCCCGATGCGTGCGCCAGACGGAAATCCGGTACATCACAATGGCATAACCAACAGCCAGCAGGATCGGGGTCAAACGCAGCATGAACTGGATATGGGGGTCTTTGCCAAAGAGAGCAAATCAAAATCGGTTTTTGGGTTTCGCTTCCCAAAAAAATTGCCAGCTCAAGCGGTAGAGCGTTGCCATTCGACGCAGGCTGTTACGATCTGTCCCTGAAAAACGACCTCAGCCGCGCTCAGCTGCAGTGTCCCGTCCAGGAATCTTACCTGACGACGCTGTTCTGTCCCGACCCAGTTCGGAAAAGAAGCCTGCGTGACGCGATGTATCACGTGATCGCCGTAATACTCATATGGTCCTGCATAGGTGATCTGTGACTTGAAGGCCGCTGAATCCTCGGCTTCTGTTCCGCCAAATGGGTCGCTTTCTTTGAACAACCGCCGGTCTGCCGCCATCAGTTGCACAAATACAAACCCATCCGGAGAGTAGTTGATGTAACCGCTTGCGTTCGGCCCCAAGGGATAGAGGTGTTGGCCGGATTCGGTCTCGTTATACCAATTCATCAACGACCAGGTCCCGGTCAGCGGTGTCGTCCCTTTCATCGGGTCATCTTTCCATGAATTACGCTTGGCAGCGGCGCGTTGCCCATGTCTGTTCGGTGGGGCGCGGTCAAACAATCGGGATTGCGTGGCTGGTCAGTTTTTGAGGGCATACCTGTCCGCTTCTTCAAACACGTCGATCACACGCGTGCCCGCCTTGATCTTGCCGCCATGCTCGATTCCGGTCGGAATGGAATAGCTGTCGCCAGGACGATATACTTTGGTCGATCCATCGATAGTCAGTTCGATCTCGCCCTCAATCACAGTTCCCCATTGCGCGCCGTGTGCATGTGCGGGAAGTTCCATATCCTTATGAAAAGTGAAGAATGCAACCAACCCTGCCTCGGATTTGATCACTGCCGTGGTGACGACGTCCTCTGGGAACGGCACGTCGAGGCCTGGAAAGTCTGTGATGAATTTGGGGAAAGACATAAGGTTATCCTGAAAGGTGGGTCGGAAAATCTGGACACTACCTTGGCAGCGCAGGATTTCAAATGCAATTGTCGTGGTCTTTTTCTTTGAGCCAAGTAAGCGGTCTATCGCGTCAGCTCGCGCATGCCCTGTTCCAGCCCGGCCAGAGTCATCGGCACCATACGGTCCTCGAAAATCTCGCGGATCATGCCGACCGAGTGGGTATACTCCCAATACTTCTCGGGCACCGGGTTGATCCACAGATTTGACGACCACTGTTCCCGGGCACGTTGCAGCCAGACCTGCCCGGTCTCGGGGTTCCAGTGTTCGCTGGCACCGCCGGGATAGGCGATCTCATAGGGGCTCATCGACGCGTCGCCGACAAAAATGCATTTGTAGTCGGGCCCATAGGTGCGCAACACCTCGTGGGTGGAGGTTTGCTGGTCCCAGCGGCGGCGATTGTCGCGCCAGACGCCCTCATACAGGCAGTTGTGAAAGTAGTAATATTCCAGATGCTTGAACTCGGTCCGCGCGGCCGAGAAAAGCTCTTCCACCACTTTGATATGCGGGTCCATCGAGCCGCCGACGTCCAAAAACAAAAGCACCTTGACCGCGTTGTGCCGCTCGGGGCGGGTTTTGACGTCCAGATAACCATGCTCGGCCGTGGCGCGGATGGTGCCATCCAGATCCAGCTCTTCCGCGGCCCCTTCGCGCGCCCAGCGGCGCAGGCGTTTCAGGGCGACCTTGATGTTGCGGGTGCCCAGTTCAACCGTGTCATCGAGGTTCTTGAATTCGCGTTTGTCCCAGACCTTGACCGCGCGCTGGTGGCGGCTTTCTTTCTGGCCGATGCGCACGCCCTCGGGATTGTACCCATAGGCCCCGAACGGAGAGGTGCCGGCGGTGCCGATCCACTTGTTGCCGCCCTGATGACGGCCTTGCTGATCCTTCAGCCGCTCACGCAGCTTTTCCATCAGTTTGTCAAACCCGCCAAGGGCCTCAATCTCGGCCTTCTCTTCGTCGCTCAGGTGTTTCTCGGCCATTTTCTGCAGCCATTCGGCCGGGATATCGACGGCCTCGAGCACCTGATCGAAACTGATATCCTCCAGCCCTTTGAAGCTGGCAGCAAAGGCGCGGTCGAACTTGTCGATATTGCGCTCGTCTTTCACCATCGACACGCGGGCAAGGTAGTAGAACGCTTCGATATCATAGGTGGCCAGACCCTTCTTCATGCCCTCCAGAAAAGTCAGATATTCGCGTAAGGACACAGGAATACCGGCTATACGGAGGTTTTCGAAAAAGGGCAGAAACATCGCTCAGATCACCAGACGGACAAGGACCAGCGACAAGATCAGCCCCACAAGCGCAAAGGCAATGCCATAGCCGGCGGCATATTGGGCAATATCCGCGCCGCTTCCGTTGCGTTTGCGCGCCGTCAGGCCCCCCAGGATCGCGCCCAGAACAGCCATTCCCACAACCACCAGCATGTGTCGTTATCCACCCGTGTTGACAGAGGTCGCCTGCGCCACGCTTTGTGTCACAGACCGCACCACCAGATCCGAGCCAAAGCCGTAGCGTGCCCATCCGATACTGTCCAGCCTGACGGCGCGTGCCTGGTTGATCCGACCTGCCTGACGCAGCGCCTCGGATTTCAGCAACAGCAAGGTCGCGAGTTGCGCGGCGTTTTCGGCACGGGTCATGACGTCGATTGCCTTGTTAAGGTCGGGTAGGGCGTCTTCGCCGCGCCCATTGGCCAGCGCAAAGGCGGCTGTTTGTGCGGTGACGTGCGCCTGCTGTACTTCGGTGCCGGGGGTGGCTTTCAGGTATTGCTGCGCCAGCGCAAACTGTTGCTGTGCGGCATCCGGATCATCGAACTGGGTCATCCGGCCCAGCAGATAATGCGGGTAAGCGCGTCGATGGTCCGTCCAGCCCTGTTGCTGCCCGATCCGCGCGGCCTTTTGTGCGGCTCGAACCCGGCGCGGCGAGGGACCACCTGCGCCAACCGCGTTCTGGATTGCATCGACCCATTCACGCGGAGTGTCGGACAGCGGTTGAGCCGCCAAAGCCTCTCCGCGGGGGTTCAGGCGTTTGAGAACCCCGGGCAGCACTGCCTCGACCTGTGTTTGGGTCATGCCGTTGCGGAGTTCAGGCGCATAGGCTGCACGCAGGATCAGCATGTCAAACCCGGTCAGCACGGTGTGGAAATTGTCGTCGTTGAACACCGAATCCGGCAGGTGGTACAGGTCGTTCAGCGGCCCGAGCGCTTGCGCCAGTTCTTCATGCAGGCAATCGCGCACTTCTTGCGGGCTGACGTCGTACGGAATGAATATCCCGATCCGTTCACGGCTGCGCAACTCGGTCCAGTTGCTTTTGCTTTTCCGGCGGTCACGGCGGTATTCTTCCAGACTGGACGCGTTGGGCACCACGAAACAGGCCGCCTGTGGCAGGATGCGGCGGATTTGTTTCTGGCTGATCGCCTCGATGGTGATGTTGGCCGGGCCGTCCGAGATCTGGCGAATGTCGATCCGGGCTTCTCGCTGGATGCGTGTCAGCAGCCGGGTCAGGTCGGTTTGCATCGATGGTGCAGGGGTGCCGGTCAACCTGACGGTGACCGGGCCTTCAAATCGCGTGAAAACGGGCAGGGGGGCACCGCTTTCCAACGCGAAGTGCAACGACACGAAATCGGCGGCGATGTTCTGGTTAGACCGCGCCGGAGGGCTGGGCCGCGCCAGACCAAAGGATTTGGTCGGCGGCAACGACGCCTCGACCACCTTGATGCGTGTCGGCAACTCGATCGTTTCGATCGAAGTACAGGCCGACAGCAATGTCAGCAGAAGCGCGACCCCGAGCCGTCTCATGGGCGCTGATACTTGATGAAGGGTGTCAAGGTTCCGATCCGGTCGTATAGCTTTCGGGCCGTCTGGTTGAAATCCTGTGTCAGCCAATAAACTGTTGGCGCATCTTGCCGGTCAGCCTCGTCATAAACCGCTTGAATCAAGGCACGTCCCACGCCGGTTCCGCGCGCCTCTGGCCGGGCGAACAAGTCCTGCAGATAGCAAACCCGTTCAACCTTCCAGGCATGGCGATGAAACAGGTAATGGGTCAGACCCAGCAAGCGGCCTTCGGCTTCGGCCACGAAGCAGGAAAAGTCCTGCGGGTCGTCGCCAAGAAGCCGCGCGAACGTGCTTTCATAGATGGCGTCCGGTACTTCGGTCTCATAAAACGCCAGATAATCGCGCCACATCTCGGACCATTGTGCACGGTCTTCGGGCCGTAGCGCGCGGATGACGGGGGCGTCGGGCAATTGGGGGTCCTGCTCTAAGTATTATGTGGTGTACGACCGGATTGTGGCCATGTTTGAAACAATGCTGACACCCGGCATGACAGAAGGCAAGCCGAGATCGGTTGATCGCCAAGAAAATATGGCGGTTTAACGCTTACTGCGCGCCATGAAGGCAAGACGTTCGAACAGGTGCACATCCTGTTCATTCTTCAAAAGGGCGCCATGCAGCTTGGGCAGCGCATTTGCGCCGTCGCGCTTGAGGTCTTCCGAGGTCAAATCCTCGGCCAGCAACAGTTTCAGCCAATCCAGCACTTCCGAGGTCGAAGGCTTTTTCTTCAATCCCTGAGTGTCGCGGATTTCGTAGAACTGCGTCAACGCGGTGGTCAGCAGCGCATCCTTGATGCCGGGGTGATGCACCTCGACGATGCGGCGCATCGTGGTCTCGTCCGGAAACCGGATATAGTGAAAGAAACAGCGCCGCAGAAAGGCGTCGGGCAGTTCCTTTTCGTTGTTCGAGGTGATGATGACGATGGGGCGGTGCTTGGCCCGGATCGTCTCGCCTGTCTCGTAGACGTGGAACTCCATCTTATCGAGCTCCTGCAGCAGGTCGTTGGGAAACTCGATATCGGCCTTGTCGATCTCGTCGATCAGCAGAACGACCTTTTCGTCGGCGTCAAAGGCCTGCCACAGTTTGCCCTTGCGGATGTAGTTCGAGACGTCATGGACCCGCTCGTCCCCCAACTGGCTGTCGCGCAGGCGGCTGACGGCATCGTATTCGTACAGACCCTGTTGCGCGCGGGTCGTGGATTTGACGTTCCATTCGATCATCGTCAAACCCAACGCACTGGCCACCTGTTTGGCCAGTTCGGTCTTGCCGGTGCCGGGCTCGCCCTTGACCAGCAGAGGCCGTTCCAGTGTGACGGCGGCGTTCACCGCAATGGTCAGATCATCTGTTGCAACATAATCTGCTGTGCTTTGGAAACGTGCGGTCATTGGCCTCTCATCTCATGGCGCCGTGTGTGCTTATCGGGTTACAGAGCGGCAGAGATTTTTACAAGACAGACCGCTGCGTCGCCTGACGCGAATTTGCGCAATGACTCCAATGCCTTTGGTTGATTCGGGCGCTAACATTCAGTGCGACACTTTAGAATTTGCCCAGAAATCGCCCGTTAATCTTCACAGAAAAACAAGGTTTTGTTGTTTGATGTCTCATATTTAGACATCACATGATAAGGCGACGGCGACGCTCAGTTTGCATAGTGACATTCCCGACGCCGTCAGCTAAACGCTCCGCAGAAGGGATTGCCGCATGTCAGGTGAACAAAACGCACTCGGCGTTGCAGGCCGCACCGAGGGAGCAAAAATGAAGCAGGAAGTATTTCTGCCCGAAGATTATCGTCCAGCCGAAGACGAACCATTTATGAACGACAGGCAGCTTGAGTATTTTCGTCGTAAGCTGCTGGACTGGAAAACCGAACTTTTGGCTGGCAGCCGCGATACGATCGAGGGGCTGCAGGACAACACCCGTAACATTCCGGACGTTGCCGACCGCGCGAGCGAGGAAACGGATCGCGCGCTGGAATTGCGCACCCGGGATCGTCAGCGCAAGCTGGTGGCCAAGATCGACTCGGCCCTGCGGCGGATCGATGAGGGCGAGTATGGCTATTGCGAGATGACGGGCGATCCGATCTCGCTGAGGCGGCTGGACGCGCGTCCCATCGCCACCATGACGCTCGAGGCACAGGAACGCCACGAACGTCGGGAAAAGGTCCACCGCGACGATTGATCGCTGGCCATCAAAACACACATTCAACGCCGGGGTCTTCCACTCCGGCGTTTTTGCGTTAAGCCAGAGCCATGAATATCGACGGGTTGAGATTTGCCGTAATCGGCGGTGGCATTGGCGGGTTGGCGGCGGCTCTGGCATTGCGGCAACGCGGGGCCGAGGTGACGGTGTTCGAACAGGCACCTGAACTGGCCGAGGTTGGCGCGGGATTGCAGATCAGCGCAAATGGAATGGCAGTTCTTCGCGCGCTTGGCGTTGCGGGGGCCGAACCCGAAGCGGCGGTAAAATCCGGCGGCACAATACTGCGTGACTATCGGGCTGGTCGGCTGGTGGGTGAAATCCCACCCCCTGCCGCCGGTCCGACCTTTTACTACCACCGGGCCGACCTTTTGGGCTTGCTGCACAAGGCGGCACTGCGGGCCGGGGTGGACCTGCGGTTGGGAGCCCGTGTCAAGGACGTTATCAAACACCCGGCCGAGGCCGAGGTCGTTCTTGATGAAGGTGCCCGCTTCTGCGCGCAATGCGCTATCGCAGCCGATGGCGGGCGAAGCGTAATCCGCTCCGAGCTAAACGGGCCGGAAGCGCCTGAATTCACCCATCAGGTCGCCTGGCGCGCTACGATCCCGTGGAACCGCAGTGACAAAACCGCCCACGCGGTTCTGACCATGGGGCCTGGGCGACATGTAGTGACCTACCCGCTGCGCGATCACACGCTGATGAATGTGGTGGCGGTCGAGGAACGCTCGGACTGGCGCGAAGAAGGTTGGCGGCGGCAAGGGGATCCGGTCGACCTGCAGCAACGGTTTTCCGATTTCGGAGGTCTTGTTGGGGACATTCTCGGACAAGTGCAGCAGGTGCATCTGTGGGCGCTGTTTCTGCGTCCTGTCGCGCGGCATTGGCAAAACGGGCGCCTGGCGCTGCTGGGGGACGCGGCGCACCCGACCTTGCCCTTTATGGCCCAGGGCGCGTGTTTAGCGCTCGAGGACGCGTGGGTTCTGACCCGCGCTTTCGAAGCCCAATCCGGCGTCACTCAAGCCCTTGCGGCCTATGAAGCAACCCGCCGATCCCGCGCGCAGCAAGTGGTCTTGGCCGCAGGCGCAAATGCGCGCAATTTTCATCTGCGTGGACCAATGCGTTTGGCGGCGCAGGCTGCTTTGATGGCCATTGGTCCCAGGCTGGCACGGCGATATGATTGGGTTTATGGTTACGACCCGACGGTCTGAGCCATTAAAGATCGAGGTCAACCCAAACCGGAACATGATCCGAGGGCTTTTCGTGCCCACGAATTTCCGAGTCAATTTGGCAATCGCGCATCAGATCAGCGGCCTGCGGCGTCAGAAGGAAGTGGTCAATGCGAATTCCGTCATTCTTGTTCCAGGCTCCGGCCTGATAGTCCCAAAATGAATAGTGACCTGGCCCTTGGGTGCGCGCCCGAAACGCTTCGGTGAACCCGAGATTCAGGATCTTTCGGAATGCTGCCCGGCTTTCTGGACGAAACAGCGCGTCCTCTCGCCACGCATTCGGCCGGGCAGCATCCTCGGCTTGCGGGATGATGTTGTAGTCCCCTGCCATCAAAGCGGGTCCCTCGGCGGCCATCAGGTCCTGCGCCCGATGATAAAGCCGCTCCATCCAGGCGAGCTTATAGTCATATTTCGGCCCCGGGACGGGATTGCCATTGGGAAGATACAATCCACAAATCCGAAGCGCCTGCGTTCCGACCACGGTGGCTTCAATCCAGCGGGCCTGTTCGTCGTCAGTGTCACCGGGCAAGCCGCGCGAGACATCTTCAAGCGGCAGCTTTGACAGGATCGCAACACCGTTGAAGCTTTTTTGACCATGGGTTTCTACATTATACCCGCGCGCCTCAAAAATCTCGCTGGGGAAGTTCTCGTCCACTGATTTGATTTCTTGTAACAGAACTACATCCGGTTGCGCCTCATCCAGCCATCGGGGCAGGGCTTCGGCCCGCGCTTTGATGCCGTTGATATTGAAAGTGGCGATTTTCATGCGCGATCCTCCGATGCTTGCGGCAACCTATCGCGCAGAAACGCCCGAGCGGCAAGTGGCCGACCTGGGTTGCGAGGCACTGCCTCGCGCTCCGGGATATTTTTAGCCAGATGAAGCAACGGATTCTTAACCAGTCTATACGTAGAGTTTTATGGCGGTACAGGCGGGGACGCCGATGACCGCGCCAGGTGAAGTTCTCTGGCCTTCGGGTCAGAGAGCGGATCCCTCTTCATCTGGCTGAAAATATCCTGGGGGTGTGGGGGCAAAGCCCCCGCATGCGTTCACATCGAAAACGATGTGCCACAGCCGCAGGATGAGGTGGCGTTCGGGTTTTCGATCACAAAGCGTGCGCCGATCAGTTCCTGCGTGAAGTCGATCACCGCATTTTCCAGAAACGGCAGCGAAATCGCGTCGACAATCACTTTTTCGCCTTTGCCCTCAAGGACAATGTCGTCTTCTTTGGGAGTGTCCAGTGCGATTTCATATTGAAAACCGGAACATCCGCCGCCTTCCACGGCAACACGCAAGGCTTGACCCTGATCCGCTGCGCCGATTTCGGCCAAACGATCAAAGGCGCGTTCGGTAACTGTTGGAGGCAGATTCATGCCGGGCTCCAAAGGTTTATTTCCTCAATTGGCTACAATATATGAAACCCGACGACAGGCGACAAGGATAAGACCTTTGAACAGAGCGGGTTTTGCCTCCGATCCGGAGCACGCACGCGGGCGGTTGGTCCCGGAAGAAGAGAGCAGCTTTCGGTCATGTTTTCAGCGCGATCGCGACAGGATCATCCATGCCAGCGCGTTTCGGCGGCTCAAGCACAAAACGCAGGTGTTTGTTGAGCATGAGGGTGACAGCTATCGCACGCGTCTGACCCATTCGATTGAAGTGGCGCAAGTGGCGCGCACGATTGCAGGTGCCCTGAACCTGAACCCGGAACTGACCGAGGCGGTGGCGCTGGCGCATGATCTGGGTCATACGCCCTTTGGTCATACGGGTGAGGATGCGCTGCACGCTTTGATGCAGCCCTATGGCGGGTTCGATCACAATGCGCAGGCCATTCGGATCGTGACCCGGCTGGAGCGTCACTATGCAGAGTTTGACGGTTGTAATCTCACCTGGGAATGTCTGGAAGGGATCGCCAAGCATAACGGTCCGGTGACGGGCGATTTGCCCTGGGCGCTGGCCGCGTGCAATCAGAGCTTTGATTTGGAGCTTCATACCCATGCCAGCGCCGAGGCACAGGTGGCCGCGCTGTCGGACGATATTGCCTATAACAATCACGACTTGTTCGACGGTCTGCGCGCCGGTCTGTTCAGCGACGATGACATTCAGCAGCTTCCCATTCTCGATGCCTGTTATGCGCAGGTCGACGCCAGATATCCGGGGCTTGACCCGTATCGCCGCCGGCATGAGGCTTTGCGGCGGGTGTTCGGTGTCATGGTCTCGGATGTCATCGACACCTCACGCGATCTGATCGCCGATTCAGGCGCGCGGTCGGTCGAGGAGATCAGGCATCTGGGCTATCCTGTTATTCGGTTCTCGGACGGGCTTTGGGCGCAGCTCAAACAAATCCGCGCCTTTCTGTTCTCACGTATGTACCGCGCGCCCAGCGTGATGAAGGTGCGCGCCGAGGTCAGCAAGGTGGTCGAGGACCTGTTCCCGATTTACATGAGTGATCCCAAGCAAATGCCCGGTCACTGGCACGGCGATATCGAAGCCGCACCCGATGAGACCGCGCTGGCGCGCATTGTTTCAGACTATATCGCAGGCATGACCGACAGGTTTGCGTTGCAGGATCATGCCCGGCTGACCGGCGATCACTCGATCGCGATATAGGCAATCGCCCAGACCTGTTGCCCGGCCTGTGTCCGGGCGAGATCTGCGTCCTCGGTGGGGGGGAAAACGATCATCGTGGGGCCATAGCCACCGATGCCCATCGGAGCGCCATCCGCGTGGGTGGCGACGATGGGTTGGTGGGTCTCGATGCTCTGCCACGGGATCTCGGCCTGATAGCCGTCCAGCGCCATGGGCAGGGCCGATTTGCCTTCGGCCCCGGCCATGGCCATCACCGAAGACAGCAACGGGCCCGAGAAAGCATAGTCGCGTTGCTTGTCGGGTGGGCCGTATGGAATGGTGATCTCGATCTGCGGCAGGCCGTCGAGCATGGCGGCGTCAAAGCCTGCCGCACCGTCATGCGTGACTTCGAGATAGCCCAGCAACCCGCCATCATCCGCCCCGCGCGCGGGCAGGTTGGTTTCACCGACAGCACCGCCCAGCGTCAGGATGACATGGCCTTCGGGGGCGGGCATCTCGGCCCAGACGGGCAGGGTGGTGCTGAGAAGCAGGGCAAGGGGCAGGGCGCGGCGCATGGGCAGTCTCCGGTTGGTACGGTTTGGCCCGAGACTATCCGGACTGCGCGCCAAACCAAGCGCAAATATTAGGCGTCCATTGACCTTGGCGCTTTGCGTGGTAAACCCCGCGGCAAGCAAAAGGACATTCGAAATGAACCTGTTTTCCGAGATCCGCGCTCTGGTGCTGGACGCGCTGACGCAGATGCAATCCGAAGGCGCGCTGCCAGAGGGGCTGAGCTTTGGCAACGTGGCGGTTGAGCCGCCACGCGATGCCGCGCATGGCGACATGGCGACCAATGCGGCGATGGTGCTGGCGAAGCCGGCTAAGATGAAGCCGCGCGATATTGCCGACGTGCTGGCCGGGAAACTGGCGGCGGATGAGCGTATCACCAGTGCCGAGGTCGCCGGGCCAGGATTCCTGAACCTGCGTCTTGCGCCGTCTGTCTGGCAGGGTGTTCTGGCAGCGGTGCTTGAAGCGGGCACCGACTATGGCCGCTCGACCATGGGTCATGGGCAGAAGGTCAACGTGGAATATGTTTCGGCCAACCCCACCGGCCCGCTGCATGTGGGCCATACGCGGGGGGCGGTGTTCGGCGATGCCTTGGCAAGCCTCTTGGCCTATTCGGGCCATGACGTGACCCGCGAGTATTACATCAACGATGGCGGCGCGCAGGTGGATGTGCTGGCACGCTCGGCCTATGAACGGTATCGCGAGGCCAATGGCCTCAGCCCCGAGATTGCCGAGGGCCTTTATCCCGGTGACTACCTGATCCCGATTGGCGAGGCGCTGAAAGAGAAATATGGTGACAGCCTGATCGACAAGCCAGAGAGCGAATGGCTGGAAGATCTGCGCAGCTTCGCCACCGACGCGATGATGGACCTGATCCGCGCCGACCTGAAGGCGCTGGGTGTCGAGATGGACGTGTTCTTCTCGGAAAAATCGCTTTACGGCACTGGCCGGATTGAGGCTGCGCTGCAGTCCCTGACCGACAAGGGCCTGATCTATGAAGGCGTGCTGGAGCCGCCCAAAGGTAAGAAGCCCGAAGATTGGGAACCGCGCGAGCAGACCTTGTTCAAATCGACCGAACATGGCGATGACGTGGACCGCCCGGTGAAGAAATCGGATGGCTCATGGACCTATTTCGCACCGGATATCGCCTATCACTATGACAAGGTGACCCGTGGCTTTGACGCGCTGATCGACGTGTTTGGGGCGGATCATGGCGGTTACGTCAAGCGGATGAAAGCCGCCGTTTCGGCCCTGTCCGATGGCAAGGTGCCGCTGGATATCAAGCTGACCCAGTTGGTGAAGCTTTGGAAGAATGGTGAGCCGTTCAAGATGTCCAAGCGGGCCGGGAACTTTGTTACCCTGCGCGATGTGGTTGATCAGGTTGGCCCTGATGTGACCCGTTTCGTCATGCTGACCCGCAAGAACGACGCGCCTTTGGACTTCGATTTCGACAAGGTGCTGGAACAAAGCCGCGAGAACCCCGTGTTCTACGTTCAATACGCCCATGCCCGCGTTATGAGTGTGCTGCGCCGTGCTGCCGAGGCCGGGATTGCGGCTGATGACGCAGCGCTCGTGGCGGCCGATCTGAGCAAGAACGACCATGCCTCGGAACTGACCGTCGCCAAGAAACTGGCCGAATGGCCACGTCTGGTCGAGGTCGCCGCCCGCACGAACGAGCCGCACCGCGTTGCCTTCTATCTCTATGAATTGGCAGGGGATTTCCACGCGCTCTGGAACAAGGGCAATGATGAAACCCAGCTTCGGTTCATTCAGGATGGCGATGTTGCCACAAGCCAGTCGAAAATCGCACTGGCCCGGGCTGTTTCTGTTGTGATTTCAGCGGGCCTGGGTATTCTTGGCGTTACCCCGGCGCAGGAGATGCGATAATCAATATCGCCCGAACCGCCGGTACGAGGTAGGCAAGAAATGACCCGCGCGCCACGTTTTAAGGCGCAATCGGGCGGTGAGGCGGATATGGCACGTTACGATTACTCGGGGCAAATGCGTCCCGAGCAGATGCATTACACGAATCAACCCGATCCTCAGGATGGGTACGACTATTCCGGTGATACGCAGCACTATGAGACGGCTCCGCGCGGGGCAGGTCTGGGACGTATTGTCAACGCGCTGGGCGCCGTTGCGTCGCTGGCGCTGGTCGCGGGCATCGGTGTTTGGGGATACAAGCTGGTCGTTCGAGATGTCAGCGGCGTGCCGGTCGTTCGAGCGGTCGAAGGCCCGATGCGCATACAGCCGGAAAGCCCCGGCGGCACTCCGGCGGACCATCAGGGACTGGCAGTGAACGCGGTGGCTGCGGTTGGTTCGGCGGCCCCTCCGGCGGATCGCCTGATCCTGGCACCGCGCCCGGTGTCTCTGGCCGACGAAGACACGCCGATCGAAAACCTCAAGCCGACGCCTGCAGTGCATAAGGTTGAGGAGGAAATCTCAACACAGGATGCGGCAAAGCTGCGTCAAGGGATCGTTGATGCTCTGGTGGCCGAGCTGGCCACCGAGGCGGACAAACCGGACGAAGGACAGGCTCCGGGCGTCCAGCTTGCTGCGCTGACCACTCTCGACGATGAACCCGCGATTGATCCCGCTGATCTTGCGGCGCAATTGCCCGATCCCAAAATCGCCGCGCTGCCCGGGGTACGCCGGTCGCTGCGGCCGATTGTCCGCCCGGCGCGCAAGACGCCCAGCGGCGTCACACCAAACAGCCAAACCGAAGACGCAATCAATGCCGCCGTCAAAGCCGCTGTGGGTCTGGATGTTGACCCGGACGCGCTGCCCAAGGGCACCCGTATGGCGCAACTCGGAGCGTTTGAAAGCCCCGAGGTCGCGCGCGGCGAATGGGATCGTTTGAACAGCAGATTTGGCGATTATATGAATGGAAAACAGCGCGTTATTCAGAAAACCTCAAGCGGTGGACGAACTTTCTACCGTCTGCGCGTGCTTGGGTTTGATGATCTGAGTGAATCCCGCCAGTTCTGTGCTGCGCTGGTGGCCCAGGATGCCGATTGTATTCCGGTTTCCGTGCGGTGACATTCGGCGCTGCGATCACCGATGCCGAAGGTCTGCGCCTGACGTCAGACGAAAAGCACCTGTTCCGCGAGATGAACCCGTTCGGGTTCATTCTGTTTGCCCGCAATATCGAAAGCGCGGATCAGGTACGGGCCCTCTGCGATGATTTCCGCGAGTCTGTCGGGCGCAACTGCCCGATCACCATTGATCAGGAAGGTGGCCGCGTTCAGCGCCTACGCGCCCCTTTGGCGCGGGAATGGATGCCACCGCTGGATCACGTCGCGCGGGCCGGGGATCAGGCCGAACGGGCCATGTATCTGCGCTATCGCTTGATCGCCTTGGAATTGTTTGAGCTGGGCATCGACAGCAATTGCGCGCCGATGGTCGATCTGGCGCGCGAAGACACCCACGCCTTCCTGAAGAACCGATGTTATGGTTCTGATTCAAAAACGATTTCCGGTTTGGGACGCGCGGTTGCTGATGCGCATCTGGATGGCGGAGTCCTGCCCGTTCTCAAACATATGCCCGGCCATGGTCTGTCAACGTTGGACAGCCATTACGACCTGCCGCATGTGGACCTGACACAAGACGCGCTGGAGCAGGAAGACTTCGCGCCGTTCCGGGCACTGAATGACCTGCCGATGGGGATGACGGCCCATCTGGTTTATGACAGAATCGACCCTCAACCTGCTACGATCTCAGTCAAAATGATTGGTCTGATCCGGGATAAGATCGGCTTTGATGGTTTGATCATGACCGATGACATTTCGATGAAAGCGCTGTCCGGTGCGCCAGAACAGATCGGCCGGCAGGCGCTTGATGCTGGGTGCGATGTGGTTCTGCATTGCAATGGTTCGTTTGAAGCGCGCAAACGAGTGTTGGACGCCGCCGGTGAAATGACGGCACAGGCGCAAAAACGCGCGGAGAAGGCGCTTTCGATGCGCCGTAAGCCAGCGGAACTTGACATCCCAGCCGCCGAGGCGGAACTATCTGCCCTAATGGGCGGGCAGGTATATGCAGGATAACCTTTTCAGCGAAGACCCGGTCTCGGTTGCTGACCGTCTTGCCGCCGAGGCACTGATCGTTGACGTCGACGGGTTCGAAGGCCCGTTGGACGTGCTACTGACCTTGTCACGGACGCAAAAGGTCGATTTGCGTAAGATCTCGGTTCTTGCGCTGGCGCAGCAATATCTGACTTTTGTGGAAAAAGCCCGGCAGTTGCGGATTGAACTGGCGGCGGATTATCTGGTGATGGCCGCATGGCTGGCCTTCCTGAAATCCCGCCTGCTGTTGCCGCCAGACCCGGATGACGAAGGCCCCTCGGGCGAGGAACTGGCGGCGCATCTGGCGTTCCAGCTTGAGCGTCTGCAAGCGATGCGTGACGCCGCCGCGCGACTGATGGCCCGGGATCAGCTGGGGCGCGACTTTTTCAAACGCGGACAGGGCGAGGACGTGACCCGCCTGCGGACGGTGAACTATTCCGCCACCCTGCTGGACCTGATGCAAGGCTATGCCCGCATCCGGACACGTGACGAATTCCGCCCCTTTGTGATGGATCGCGACGCTGTCTTTACCATGGAACAGGCGTTGGAACGGATGCGGCCTCTGATCGGATTTGCTGGCACCTGGACGGATATGGAAACCTATTTGCCCGATGGCTGGGACGCCGACCCGGTGCGCAGGCGGTCGGCGACGGCGGCGACTTTCGCGGCCTCGCTGGAGTTGGTGAAAGAAGGACATATGGAGATCAAGCAAAGCGACACCTTTGCCCCGATCCATCTGCGAAAAAGGACTGAAACCCGTGACTGACGCCAACCAGGACGAAGGCACCGGCACCCTGTTCGAAGCACCGCCCATGGCCGAACAGGAACGGATGGTCGAAGCGGTTTTGTTCGCCAGCGCCGAGCCGGTGTTGATCGCTGATCTTGAGGCGCGGATGCCACATGGCAGCGACGCGGCGCAAGCTGTTGAAATGCTGCAGAAACGCTATGAGGGGCGGGGCGTCCGTGTGGTTCGGGTGGGCGAGGCCTGGGCCATTCGCACCGCGCCCGATCTGGGATTCCTGATGCAGAAGGAAACAGTCGAGACCCGAAAGCTCAGCCGCGCAGCAATCGAGACACTGGCCATCGTTGCCTATCATCAACCCTGCACACGGGCCGAGATAGAAGAGATTCGCGGCGTGTCCGTCTCACGCGGCACAATTGATCAATTGCTGGATATGGAATGGATCAGGTTGGGACGTCGCCGCATGACACCGGGCCGGCCGGTCACCTTTGTGGTCACACCGCAGTTTCTGGACCATTTCGGATTGGAAAATGCCCGCGATCTACCGGGGCTGAAAGAGTTGCGCGCTGCCGGGCTATTGGAAAACCGCCCACCGCCCGGAGCTGTGCCGCTGAGCGATGGGCAGGACGAGGAAGACGAGGATCAGACCGAACTGTTCGAGGAAGAGTGATCACGCCGCCCTTTTATGGCCGCACGAGACCTCTATGTTGAGGATCAGGAAACGGAGACGAGCAATGAATGCCAATCGACTGATCGATATGATTGTGCGTCAGGTCATGCGTCGCCTTGTCAATAAAGGCGTTGACAAGGGCTTTGACATGGCGGGCCGAATGGGGCGCAAACCGGGGCAGGACGCCGGCGACCCGAACGCTGGCAGTCATGTTCGGCAGGATGCGCAGCGGCAGCGGCAGAATATGAAACAGGCGCAGCGGATGAGCCGTCAGATGCGCCGGTTCATGAAATTTTAACCAACCGGTTTGAAATGTTTGGACAGTTTCAACCCCTGTCCCTGATAGTTCGAGGCAATACCCGCACCATATAACTGCGTCGGCATCTCGGCCATTCTCTCGTAAACCAACCGCCCGACGACCTGTCCATGCTCCAGCACAAACGGGGCTTCGTGACAGCGCACTTCCAGCACGCCGCGTGACCCGGCGCCTCCGGCGGAAGCATGGCCGAAACCGGGGTCAAAAAAACCTGCATAATGCACGCGGAACTCTCCGACCATGGCGAGATAGGGGGCCATTTCTGCCGCATACATGGGCGGGATGTGCACCGCTTCGCGGCTGACCAGAATGTAGAACGCACCGGGGTCCAGAATGATGCGCCCCTCGGTGGTGTGCACCTCTTCCCAGTATTCCTGCGGGTCGTATTCGCCGATCCGGTCCAGATCGATGACGCCGGTATGGGGTTTGGCACGGTAGCCAACCAGATCGGTGTCGGGCAGCTGCAAATCAACTGAAAATCCCAAACCGTCTTGAATGACGGCAGCTCCGTCCACCAGCGGCGAGTCATTGTGCAGCGCCGTCAGTTCCGCGTCGCTCAGCACTGCCTGACCTTGACGGAATCGGATCTGGTTCAGACGCATCCCCGGACGCACCAGCACCGAGAACGAGCGCGGACAAATCTCGGCATAAAGCGGACCGCTATAGCCTGCGGGCACGCGGTCAAACTCGGTGCCGCCATCGGTGATCGTGCGCGTCAACAGGTCCAGCCGCCCGGTCGAACTTTTGGCGTTGGCGACGGCGCTGACGTCATCGGGCAGGGCCAGCGATTCCATCAGCGGCACCAGATACACGCAGCCCTTTTCCAGCACGGCGCCGTTTGTGATGTCGATGCGGTGCATCTCAAACTCTGTCAGACGGTCTGCCACGGATCGGGTTTCGCCAGCCAGAAATGAGGCGCGGACCCGATAAGCCACTGTTCCCAAACGCAGATCAAGACTGGCGGGTTGGATTTGCGCAGGTAGAATGTCAGGGCTGCCAATAATTTCGGCGCGCGCAATCATCCCTTCGATCTGCTGGTTCGGGCATACGCCTGTCATTCCGATCCCCCCTGATGCCAGAGCGGGATCTGGCCTGTCTGCCTTAAACGTCGGTGTGATTTGGTCGGGCTAGCAGGACTCGAACCTGCGACCTTCCGTCCCCCAGACGGACGCGCTACCAGGCTGCGCCATAGCCCGACGTTGGAGTGTTCATAAAGACTTTCCCGGCAGGGGCAAGAGGAAATCATCGCCTTTTGTTTTATCCCGCCGACCGGGTTTCGATTCGGTTCAGGACCGCCCGAAGCTCTTGCGCGACGGGCGCGATCTGGCGCAGCAAATTGTCGTCGAAATCGACCTTGCTCCAGGCCCGAGAAGCGATGCCGCCCAACAAAGGGGCTTCATCCAGATTGACTGACGTGGGGTGGGTAGAGACCGGCGCAGGCTGGGCATCAACGGGCGCGTCCAGATCCATATCCATCTGTTGGCTGGCCGCTGGCTGCGCCGTGAAGGGCACCACGATATTGTCTGCCGCATCCTCGACAACTTGTGTCGGGGCGTCATCATTCAACGAAGGCGACAGCGAGGCGACATGGGCCACGCCCTGTTCCCGCAAGATACGCTGAACGCCTTTGATAGTAATACCGTCCTCGTGCAACAGTTTCTTGATCCCACCCAGCAGTCGCATGTCGTTGGGGCGGTAATATCGCCGCCCTCCGGCGCGTTTGACGGGTTTGACCTGCGTGAACCGGCTTTCCCAGAATCGCAGCACATGAGCTTGAACACCAAGCCAATCCGCAACTTCACTGATGGTGCGAAAGGCGTCGGGGGATTTGCTCATGTCTTTCTGGTCCCGAGCTTACTTGCGGTTTCCTGCGGCGACGCGATCCTTCATCAGGTGCGACGGACGGAAGGTCAGAACACGGCGGGGCTGAATCGGAACCTCTTCGCCGGTCTTGGGGTTGCGACCGATACGGGCTGTCTTGTCCCGAACGCTGAAGGTGCCAAAAGACGAAATCTTCACCTGCTCGCCACGCACCAGCGCGTCGGACATATGGTTCAGAACGCTTTCAACCAATAGCGCGCTTTCATTGCGTGACAGGCCAACCTCACGAAAGACGGCCTCGCTCAGATCCATTCGGGTCAGTGTTTTGTCGCCCATGCTATTTTTCCCCTGTTGATGGTCGAGCATAGGGGCAGGGCAAATTCGCTGTCAATATCAATGAATTGCAGGTCGGTGTGTAAGCCGAATTGTGCCAGTTACCACCGCAGGAGGACCGAACCCCATGCCAAACCACCCCCGATTGCTTCGGTAATCAGAAGATCACCCTGTTTAAACTGCCCGCGTTGCTTGGCGACCGATAGGGCCAGTGGGATGGACGCGGCGGAAGTATTACCATGGTCCTGCAGGGTGACGACAACATGGTCCATGGGAACCCCGAGTTTCTTGGCAGTGCCCTGAATAATGCGGATATTGGCCTGATGTGGCACGATCCAGTCTACATCATCATGCGTCAAACCCGCTTTTTCCAAGCTGGCCTCGGCAGTTGAGGTCAGACGTTCAACCGCCTGGCGGAACAGTTGATTGCCCTTCATTCGTAGGTAGCCGGTGGTCTGGGTCGAAACACCGCCGTCGACATAGAGCATGTCTTTGTAGCGACCATCAGAGTTCAGATCGGTCGCCAGAATGCCACGATCCTCGGATGTGCCCGCGCCGTCCTGCCGTTCCAGTATCAACGCGCCTGCGCCATCGCCGAACAGCACGCAGGTCGATCGGTCGGTCCAATCCATGATTCGCGAAAAGGTCTCGGCCCCGATCACCAGAACACGCTTGACCTGATCGGACAGGATCAGTGCGTTGGCATTGGTCAGCGCATAGACGAAGCCGGCGCAGACCGCCTGAACATCAAAGGCGAACCCCTTGGTCATGCCAAGGCGCGACTGAACCATGGTGGCGGCGGAAGGGAAGGTCAGATCAGCGGTCGAGGTCGCCAGAACGATGGCGTCGATATCATCCGCAGTCAGCCCGGCATCTGCCAGTGCAGCCTCGGCGGCCTTTGTGGCCATGTCCGACGTGGTCTCGTCTTCGGCGGCGATATGGCGGCGCTCGATA
This sequence comes from Ruegeria sp. AL1, assembly GCF_056540905.1. Classification (NCBI taxonomy): domain Bacteria; kingdom Pseudomonadati; phylum Pseudomonadota; class Alphaproteobacteria; order Rhodobacterales; family Roseobacteraceae; genus Ruegeria; species Ruegeria sp. AL1. Next base: position 188,454 of record NZ_JBQFXP010000001.1, on the reverse strand, counting down.
CCGGAACGGGTCCGGATCCACTCATCCGTCGTATCCAGCGTCTTTTCAAACTCGGAATTCGGAACAATGCGCTCGGGCAAATAGTGTCCGACACCAACTACAACTGAACGGCCTGCCATTTTCGGGGTACTGCCTTTTTTGTTATTCTCCCGCCGTCGGCGGTGCATGCGCGGCATCTTGTGCAAGCTCGGCTGTTGATGCAACCCGTGCCGCCAATTTTTCGGCGAAACCGGACTGCGCCAGCGTAAAGGCCAGTTTGACAGCAGCCGACACACCGGTCGAATCCGCGCCACCATGCGATTTGACGACCGTTCCGTTGAGGCCAAGGAAGACCCCGCCATTCACACGACGCGGGTCGATGCGCTTTTTCAGGCGGTTGAGCGAGGTGATCGCAAGGATCGACGCCAATCGTGACAGGGGGGAATACTTGAACGCCTCGCGCAGCAGGTCTCCGATCAGGCTGGCAGTGCCTTCGCCTGTCTTGATGGCGACATTTCCCGTAAACCCATCAGTTACAATGACATCTGCTTTGTCGCCGGGAATGTCGCTGCCTTCGACAAAGCCGACAAAGTCAAAGCTGGCCTGATCGGCGAAATCCGCGATCAGGGTGTGCGCTTCCTTGAGCTCGGCGCGGCCCTTGTGTTCCTCGGTGCCCACGTTCAGCAAGCCGATCCGCGGGCGTTCCAGAGCCATGCCGTTACGTGCGTAAGAGGCCCCCATCAGCGCGTATTGCAGCAGGTCCTTGGCGTCGGCGCGTACATCCGCACCCACGTCAAGCATCACGTTGAACCCCTGCGGGTTGCGCGAAGGCCACAGTATCGCGATGGCCGGACGGTTGACGCCTGGCAGTTTGCGCAGGCGCATCATCGACAGAGCCATCAGCGCACCGGTATTGCCACAGGACACAGCCCCGTGCGCCTCACCCTGGCGCACCGATTCCAGCGTCGACCACATCGAGGTCTGCTTGCCGTTGCGCACAACCTGACTGGGCTTGTCCTCCATCGTGACTACATCCGGGCAATCACGAAAAACGACGCGCCCGTTCAGGACACGCCGTTTGGCGACAAGTTTGCGCAGCATTTCTTCAGGCCCGTGCAGGACAAATCCGATATCAGGATTTATGTCCGCTGACTTGGCAATGCCCGCCACAACAGCAGCGGGCCCCGAATCTCCGCCCATAGCGTCAACCGAGATGGTGATCCGTCCGGTTTGCGAGGGCTGTTCCGTCATGCCTTGGCCTGCGCTTCGAAAGGCTTAGGCCGCGTCTTCGTCCAGGTCGATTTCGTCGGCCTGAGCGACGACTTCGCGGTCATCATAGTGGCCGCAGGACGCGCAGACGTGGTGCGGGCGTTTCAGTTCACCGCAGTTTGCGCATTCGTTCGGGTTTGCAGCAACCAGAGCGTCGTGCGCGCGGCGATTGTTGCGGCGCGACTTGGAAACTTTGTTCTGTTGGACGGCCATGGTCTCAACCTTTGTCTAATTGGGGTCAGCAGATTCGCCGCCGACCGGGTTACATTCTTTGTTTTTCTCGTGGTTTGACGCGCGTTTAGGGGACGAGCCCCGCAATGTCCAACCCAAATTCCGATGAGCGCGCGAAAATACTGCGATTCTCGTCATGTTCAAGCGATTTTTCTGAGGGCGTGCTATGACAGGAATTCCAGCTCCTGTCACTCGTCTTTTTTCATTGCATCACGCAAACTGGCCAACCCGGAAAAGGGTTTGACGTCCTCGTCCGTCAGCGCCTGTTTGCCCGGTTCGGTATAGTCGGACTGCTCCAGCGCGGCGCCGTCTTTTCGTGGATATTGGGGCAGGGCCAGTGACAGGGCCTCGATCATCACATCAGATGGATCGATTTCCGCCCCCAGCGGTTCCGACTCGTCACCCTGAGGGATTTCGAACTCTTCTTCGTCCGGATCGGACCAGTCCGCCAGATAGGTCCGGGCCACTGCAACATCGATCCGCGTGGTGACCGGTTCCAGTGTCACGACGCAGGGCTGAATCACCGTGGCACCCAGTTTTCCGGCCAAAACCCAGTCGCGTTTTCCCTGCGCGCGAACGTCTCCGGTAAAGCTGACCTTACGTAGCCCCAACAGGCCCAACGCGTCCTTGATGGCGCCCATAGCGGTTGCATCGGGGCGCAATTCAAAGGCGGTTGGCGCGTTTTGCGGCAGGTCAGCGACCCGCAGGGCTGTCTGGTTGCTCATTCGTGACCCTTTCCTGTGTTGAACCGGGGCTGCGGTTTGATGTAATCGGATAGGGTCCGCAAGGGGCCAAGGCAAGAGGGTGCGAATGGTGATGGGTGTGAACAGGTTGAAACCGGCGTCAAGAACGCTTGCCCTTGCGGTCTGTCTGGCGGTTATCGGCGCATGTTCGCCGGTGTTCAAGAATCACGGATATATCCCGACGCCCGAAGAACTGGCCGAGATTCAGGTCGGTGTAGACACCCGAGAAAGCGTGGTCGAGGCGGTCGGCGCGCCCAGCTCGTCAGGTGTGGTCCGTGATTCCGGTTTTTATTATGTCCGGTCGCGGATTCGCCGATCCGGCCCGAGAAAGCCAAAAGTCGTGTCCCGCGAACTGGTGGCGATCAGTTTCGATCAGGGCGGAGTGGTCCGGAATATCGAACGTTTCGGGCTTGAGGATGGGATTGTGATCCCGCTGGAGCGGCGGGTGACAGAATCCTCGGTGCAAAACACCGGTTTCCTGCGCCAGCTTCTGGGGAATATTGGCAACTTCAATCCGGGCAATCTTCCGGGTGTATCGAACTGAGTTCCGGCAACAGCTTGCGGTGGTCACCTGTTCGTCACATGTATTGTGACAAAGATCGTGTGACCGGGAACGGCTCGGCACTGCCGGAGGATGCGCCCATGGCGACAGGGTTTGGACAAGACCGGTACCGGGCGCGTATGGCCTGTTCACCCGGGGATATCGTTGCGGCGCAGCGTCTGCGAACGCTGGCGTTTGGAACTGCAGAAAGGGACCATGACGCGTTCGATCCGGTGTGCACGCATATTCTGGTCGAAGACGCCCGCGCCGGGCGTCGGCTTGTGTGCTGCTTTCGCATGCTGAGAATGAATCAGGGCGCAGAGATCGGTCGCAGTTATTCCGCACAGTTTTACGATCTTTCCGCACTTGAGGGATTTGAGGGGCGCTTGGTGGAAATGGGCCGGTTTTGCGTGCACCCGGCATATAACGATCCCGATATCCTGCGCGTCGCCTGGGGTGCGATGACGGCATATGTGGATCGCAATGATGTGCAGATGTTGTTTGGCTGTGCGTCGTTTGCGGGAACGGAAACGGCCGAGTATCTGGACGCGTTTGCAATGCTCAAACATCGGCATCTGGCCCCGAAGCGCTGGCTGCCGCGGGTCAAGGCTCCGGATGTGTTTCGGTTTGCCGCGCGGTTGCGTCGGCGGCCGGATGCGAAAAAGGCGATGCTGAGAATGCCGCCTTTGTTGCGCAGCTATCTGATGATGGGCGGTTGGGTCAGCGACCATGCGGTTGTGGACCGACACATGAACACGCTGCATGTGTTCACCGGGCTGGAGGTGCAGGCGATTCCCCCGGCACGGAAACGGTTGCTGCGGGCTTTGGCCGGGTGAATTGAGTATTTGGGAAAAGGTGAAACAGGGGCGTTGACGCCTTGCGCCCACCGGTTTAGCTGGCGGGCATGGCGAGAATTCCTTTGTTGCAGATGTCCGGCATTTCCCTGACTTTCGGGGGCGATCCGGTGTTTTCGGGGCTGGATCTGGTGGTGCAGCCGGGCGACCGTGTGGCGCTGGTCGGGCGGAACGGATCGGGCAAATCGACACTGATGAAGGTAATGGCGGGGCTGGTCGAGGCGGATCGCGGCGACATCGTTATCCCGCCCGGTAAATCCGTGGGTTACATGGAGCAGGACCCGGAGATGGCCGGGTTCTCTACTTTGGGCGACTACGCATCCAGCGGCCTGGAACCAGGCGAGCTGTATAAAGTCGAGCGGGCAGGTGAGGGTCTGAAATTCGATCCGTCGCGCCCGGTTGAAACGGCCTCGGGCGGGGAGCGGCGTCGCGCGGCTTTGGCCAAGCTGATGGCCGAAGCGCCGGATTTGATGTTGTTGGACGAGCCGACCAACCATCTGGATATTGAAGCGATTGCATGGTTGGAGCGGGAATTGGGCGCAACGCGGGCGGCCTATGTTCTGATTTCGCATGACCGGGCGTTTTTGCGGGCGCTGACGCGGGCAACCTTGTGGATTGATCGCGGCGTGGTGCGGCGGCAGGAACAGGGGTTCGACGCATTCGAGAGTTGGCGTGACAAGATTTGGGAAGAAGAGGATCAGCAGCGGCACAAGCTGAACCGTCTGATCAAGTCCGAGGCGAAGTGGGCGGTCGAAGGCATCAGCGCGCGGCGCAAGCGCAATCAGGGTCGTGTACGGGCGCTGCAGGCGTTGCGGGCCGAGAAGGCGGCGCAGATCAAACGCCAGGGCTCGGCCGCAATGACGCTGGAGGCGGGACCAAAATCCGGGCGCAAGGTGATCGAGGCCCGCGGCCTGTCGAAAGCCTTCGAAGCGCAGCAGATTGTGCGCAATTTCGACCTTCTGGTTCAGCGCGAGGACCGCGTGGCCTTTGTCGGGCCGAACGGGGTTGGCAAGACCACATTGCTGAAGATGTTGCTGGGGCAGGAAGGCGCGGATGAAGGGTCGGTCACGCTGGGCACCAATCTCGAAATCGCCGTTTTTGATCAGTCGCGCGCGCAGTTGGATCCGGAGATGACCCTGTGGGACAGCCTGACCGGTGACCCCGAGATGCGGGTATCCGGCAAGGCTGATCAGGTGATGGTTGGCGGGCAGCCCAAGCATGTTGTTGGCTATCTCAAGGAGTTTCTGTTCGACGACGCACAGGCCAGAGCGGCCGTCAAGTCGCTGTCCGGTGGGGAGAAAGCGCGGTTGTTGCTGGCCAAGCTGATGGCGAAAAGCTCGAACTTGCTGGTGTTGGACGAGCCAACCAACGATCTGGATGTGGAAACGCTGGATTTGCTGCAGGAGCTTCTGGACGATTACGACGGCACGGTTTTGTTGGTCAGTCACGACCGGGATTTTCTGGACCGCGTCGCCACCACGACCATCGCGATGGAGGGAAATGGCCGCGCCACCGTGTATGCGGGCGGGTGGTCGGATTATATTGCCCAAGGCGGTGAGGTTGCGGGTAAGAAAGTGGAGAAATCAAAAGCTTCAAAGCCCAAGGTCAAGCAGGAAAGCGCGCAGAAACAAGGGTTGTCTTTTTCGGAAAAGCATCGCCTGGACAAACTGCCAGCCGAGATCGCGCGCCTTGAAGCCGAGATCGGCAAGCTTGAGGAATTGATGTCCGACCCCGAATTGTTCACGCGTGAGCCTGTGAAATTCCAAAAGGCGACCGAAGCTTTGGTCGAGCGGCAGGCAAAGCTCTCGGCCGCCGAGGAGGAGTGGCTGATGCTGGAAGAAAAGGCTGACGGCGCTTAGAAACGGGGGCTATGGCGTCGCCAGTACGCGCGCCGGGTTGCCCACAACCGTTTCGCCCACGGGGACATCTTTGGTCACGACGCTGCCCGCGCCGATGATGGCGCGGTCGCCGATTGTGACGTCGGGCATGATGATCGCGCCGCCGCCAATCCAGACATTTGCGCCAATGGTGACCGGTCGGGCGATCTCGAGCCCCTGTGCCCGCTCGACCGGGTCTTTGGCATGCTGGGCGCAATAGATTTGAACATGCGGCCCGAACATTGTGCCGTCGCCGATGCGAACGGCGGCGGTGTCCAGAACCACGCAGCCCGAGTTGAAATAGATGCGGTGTCCAAGGTGAATGTTCCGACCATAGGCGCAGTGGAAGGGCGCCTCGACAAAGCAATCCTCACCAACTGTGCCAAGCAGAGACCGAAGCGCCGGAGACAGTCTGCCGCGACGATCCGGATCGCAGCTATTGTGATCATGAACAGCGCGCCGCGCCTGGGCGCGTAATGATTCAAGCTCATCGTCCAGACAGCAATACCACTGTCCCGCTTCCATCTTCTCCCGCTCGGTCATGTGCCGTGCTTAGCGCATCCGCAAGGCCCCGTCGATGCGAATGACTTCGCCGTTCAGGTAACCCATCTCGACGATGAACCCGGCCAGCCGCCCGTATTCACGCGGATCGCCCAGACGCGGTGGGTTGGGAACATCGGCGGCGAGCTGCTGCTGCACCTCTTCCGGCAGACCTGTCAGCATCGGGGTCATGAATATCCCGGGTGCGATGGCCATCACCCGGATTCCGGTTGAGGCCAGATCACGTGCCATCGGCAGCGTCATGCCGACCACGCCCCCTTTGGAGGCCGCATAGGCCGATTGACCCTTTTGCCCGTCAAATGCCGCAATAGAGGCGGTGTTGATGATGACGCCGCGCGCGCCATCCGGCTCCGGGGCGTTCTTTGCCATTTCGACCGCCGCAAGGCGCGAGACGTTGAAAGTACCGATAAGATTGATGTCGATGGTCCGCTGGAAGGCCTCTAGCGGGTGCGGACCTTCGCGCCCAACGGTCTTGGCGCCAATGGCAATGCCCGCGCAGTTTACAGCGGCGGTGATCTTGCCCATCTGTTCCATTGCCAAGGAAATGGCCGCGGCGACAGAGCTTTCATCCGTTACGTCGGTGAGGGCAAAATGCCCGCCGATCTCTGAGGCAACCTGCTGGCCGCGCTCGGCATCCCGGTCCAAGAGAGTGACCTGCGCGCCATTGTCTGCGAAATGGCGGGCAGTAGCCTCGCCCAGTCCCGATGCGCCCCCGGTGACGATCGCTGCGGTGGTGGATAGTTGCATGATCGGTTCCTCCCCAGATATGAACACTCGTTCATTAAACGGATCGATGGGGATCTGTCCACTTTTTTGATGGTTTTGACCGGCTGCGAACTCTCGGGCTGAGAGATCACATCAACGTGGGCATTTTGTGAATGAACAATCTGCAGAGTGCGCGTGTTTAAGTTTCAGGAGGTACCGATATGGTTATGTTAACGAATGCGAAGCGGACACTGGGCGCGATTGTTGCGGCACCTGTCCTGGGGGTAATGATGACCGGCAGCGTGGTTGCTGCGCCAGAGGTCTGTGACGGACGAACGGCGCGGGCGTTGGCCAATGCCGGGGATTATGCGGGGTTGTGCGATTGTGCGCAGGTCACCCCGAGCTTTTTGAAGAGGCTGCAGAGGCGATCGGACTTTGAAGCAGTTTTGGGTTTCACCGGGGCGCAATGCCCGGGACTTGCCTCGCTGTTGACCGATTTGCCGACAGCAACTGTGTCTGGTGCCGTAACCTTCCGCGGCGAAGATCAAAGCTCCGATGCGAGCGCACCTGACGACGAAGACGATGATGATGTCGGTGGCGGCGAAACCGGTGGCGGCGAAGACGGCGAAGGCGAAACCGGCGGCGGCGGAGAAGAAGGTGAAGGTGAAACCGGCGGTGAAACCGGCGGCGGCGGCGAAGAAGGCGAAGGCGAAGCCGGTGGGGAAACCGGCGGCGGCGGCGAAGAAGGTGAAGGCGAAACCGGCGGTGAAACCGGTGAAGGCGAAACCGGCGGTGAAACCGGTGGCGGTGAAGAAGGAGAAACGGGTGGTGGTGAAGAAGGAGAAGGTGAAACGGGCGGTCTGAATGATGGGCAAGCCCGCGCGGCAGAAGCCCGGGCACGAGCCGAAGCCGCCCGTGAGAATGCCAATGCCGCGGTCGAGGCTGCAAGAGCCCGAGCAGAAGCCGCAAGATCGGGAAGCAAAGCCAAGGGAAAGAGCAGAAGCAAAGGCAAGAGTAAGAGTAAGGGGAAGAGTAAAGGCAAAGGGAAAGGGAAAGGCGGAAAGGGCAAGTCCAAACGCTGAGTCAGCCGCGTAACTCTTTGGAGTATGTGGAAACGGCCACCCGTCTGGGTGGCCGTTTTTGTTACTTTTGATCCAAAAGTGTGAGGTTAACCCAGCTGCACCAGAGCGTGCCGTTTTTTGCCTGCGCTCAGCTTGATTGGCGAGGACAAAGCGCCCGCGTCGATCATCATCCCTGCATCGGTCAAGGGCGCGTCGTCCAGCCGTGCGCCGTTTTCGGCGATCAGGCGCTTGGCCTCTTTGCCGGATTTCGCCAGACCTGATTTCACGATGATCTGCACGATCGAGGCGGGCAGGTCTTCGGCGTTCAGCGTCAGAGTTGGAAGGTCTCCGCCCACGCCGCCTTTCTCGAACACCTCGCGCGCGGTGGCCTCGGCGGTCGCGGCAGCCTCGGCCCCATGCAGCAGGGTGGTGACTTCGTTTGCGAGACGGATTTTGGCCTCGTTGATCTCGGATCCCTGCAGCGCGGCCATGCGGTCGCATTCGTCAACCGGCAACTCGGTGAAGATTTTCAGGAACCGGCCCACATCCGCATCGGTGGTGTTGCGCCAGAACTGCCAGAACTCATAGGCCGACAGCATGTCGCCGTTCAGCCAGACGGCGCCGCCTTGGGATTTGCCCATCTTGCGGCCATCGCTGGTGGTCAGCAGCGGCGTGGTCAGGCCATAGATTTCCTGATCCAGCACGCGGCGGGTCAGGTCGATGCCGTTGACGATGTTGCCCCACTGGTCCGAGCCGCCCATCTGCAGAACGCAACCATAGCGGCGGTTCAGCTCTAGGAAGTCATAGGCCTGCAGGATCATGTAGTTGAATTCGAGGAAGCTGAGCGACTGCTCGCGGTCCAGACGCGATTTCACGGATTCGAAGGACAGCATCCGGTTGACCGAGAAATGCCGCCCGATATCGCGCAGGAAATCGAGGTAGTTGAGGCTGTCCAGCCATTCAGCATTGTTCAACATCAGCGCGCCGGTGTCGCTGTCATCATAGGACAGGTACTTGGCGAACACCTTCTGCATTCCGGCGATATTGGCGTCGATTTGTTCGGGCCCCAGCAGGGGGCGCTCATCCGAGCGGAACGAAGGGTCACCCACCTTGGTGGTGCCGCCGCCCATCAGGGTGATCGGTTTATGGCCGGTCTTTTGCAGCCAGCGCAGCACCATGATGTTCATCAGGTGGCCCACATGCAGCGACTGCGCGGTGGCGTCATAACCGATATAGGCCGTCCGCACCCCGCTGATCAGCGCCTCATCAAGGCCCTGATAATCGGTGCAATCGGCGAGGAAGCCGCGCTCGATCATCGTGGCGATGAAATCCGATTTGGGGTGGTAGGTCATGGCGTGCCCTTTGGGTTGATATTGCGGGGCACTGTATAGGCGGCGCGATGGGTAAGGAAAAGATGCGTTTTTATCCGTCGGTCCCTGGCGCGCCTATGATGCTTCGGAAGGAGCCGGTTGGCCTAGGGTAGGCAGGCGAAAAGCAAAGATCATGGCGGCTATGTTGAGGATGGCAAGGATGAAAATCGGGGTGATCGGATCGTGCAGATGCGCCAGCGCTCCAAGGGCTGCGGCGAATACAATGCCGACGAGACCCGCACTTACATCCCCGAGGGCCACGAGGTATGGGCGTTCAGTCTTCTTGGTCATCTCAATGACATACAGATAGCGACCCAGGATGACGCCATTGCCGCCCAATGACAGAAGCAGGATCACCAGCGCATATAGCCAGACATTGGTGGCATAGCCCATCAGGGTGAAGCCGATCGCCAGAACCGCCGAGAAAGCAGAGGTCACGCAGCCCAGCCACATCACGGGCTTGACCGAGATGCGATCGCTGAGCCGCCCCCAGATGATCGAGCCCAACACTGTTCCGGCACTGGCGGCGATCACGAAATAGCTCAGGGAATGCTTGGTGCCGGTGTGGAAGGTGGCAGCGTGGATCGTATAAAACGGCATCGCCAGTTCGACCGAGACAAACATCAGCCGCGCGGTCAGGAACCTGCGATACCAAGGATATCCCATCCCGGTGTAAAAGCCGGTTGTCAGTTCCGCTATGGGTTTTGGTTTGGCGGTCGGGGCAGGGGGTGCGGTGCGCTCTTCTTCGAATATACGAACACCGGCGAAACTGATCCCGGCGGCGAACATCGCGATCACGCCGCACCACATGACAACGATATGGCGTTGCATCGGCTGGTCCGAGGCCAGCAGGTCCTTGGTTGTCCAGACCACGAAGATGGCCAGAATTCCAGACACCGTAGCCTGCGCAAAGACCATCCGGTTGCGTTTGGTCTCGGGGACGGACACGCCGTAGATTTGACTGGTCCCCAGGCTGGCAATGCCCTGACATAAGCCCATGATGATGGCGGTGGTCAGAAAAAGCATAACCACCATCAATTGCGACAGATTGGTTGCGAACAGGGCGACGATGGCCAGAATTGTACCGGTCAAGATGTTCGGCACATAAACCGCCAGTTTGGCCCGGGTTATGCGATTGACGAAGGGTGACACAAAAATTTCGGCGATCAGGCGCGCGGCGGTCACAAAGGGCAACAGCAATCCGGCGATGAAACTGGGTGCACCTAGCGCGAGATACAGGAACGGCAAAACGAGGCGTGGATTGACCAACTGCCCACCGATCGTTGCAAGCGCGCCAGACCAGAAAATCAGCTGATAGTTGCGATCGTCGCCCGACGTGTTCGAATTCCTGGGTGCTTTTGGGGTCTGCTCAGCGACCATGCGGTTTTTTATCCTGTGTGGTCACATGTTCGGGTGGAGTTTTAGTTTCATGGCAGTTCGGCTTTGGCGGCATGTTTGCCCAGATACCGTTTTCGCGCAACAGTTTCCCGCCGCGCCAGGTTTTGCCATCTTGCAACACTTGGCGCTTGGTTACAGGGCGCGAAACCTGATTGGCGAGTCGGGCCTTGCGCAGTCTTGGGTTCTCGGGTCAGTTTGAACGTGTTTCACTGTATGGTTGTGCAGCCAGCGCAGGTCACATCCACATCGGACGTGCTAAACGGGAGAGACAGGCTTGAGACGGACCATCAGAGACAGCGAAGTGCTCAGAGCTTTGGGAACCATGTCGGGCACGTCGCTGGACGGGGTGGATGCGGCAGTGGTGGAAACCGATGGCCGGTCCATATTTGGGTTTGGTGATACGCAGTACAGGCCTTACTCGGACGCAGAAAAAACCGCGCTGCGCCAAGCCTTGGGTCTGTGGCACGGCGGTCCGGTGGATGAAGCGGCGGAGCTTGTGACTCATGCCCATGCGGATGTGTTGTCAGAGTTTGAAGATGTAGATCTGATCGGCTTTCATGGGCAGACGCTGGCCCATGATCCGCACGGGAAAGGGACGTTGCAGGTTGGGGACGGAGTCGGCCTGTCGCAGGCCCTGGGGCTTCCGGTGGTCTGGGATTTCCGCAGCGATGATGTGGCGCTTGGCGGAGAGGGTGCCCCGCTGGCCCCGTTTTTCCACTTCGCCTGCGCCAAGTGGTTCGGTGCCAAAGAACCGTTGTGTTTTCTCAATCTGGGTGGGGTGGGAAACCTGACCTATGTGGACCCCTCGTTTGAAGGGCCAGAGGCGGACGGGGCCGTACTGGCCTTTGACACCGGACCGGCCAATGCGCCGATTGATGATCTGGTTCAGGCCCGTTTGGGATTGCCGATGGACCGGGACGGTGCGCTGGCGCGCGAGGGAAGTGTCGAGACCGGCGCGCTGGAGCTGTTTCTGGCCGAGCCATTCTTTGCACGCATGCCGCCGAAGTCGCTGGACAGAAATGATTTCTCGGAGATGATCGGGCTTGTGAAAGAGCTCGGAGATGCGGATGCCGTCGCAACCCTGACAGGGATGTGCGCCGCGGGGGTGCTGCAGGGGATGGAACATTGCCCCAAACCCCCGATCTGCGTTCTGGTCACCGGTGGAGGGCGCCACAACCCGGTCTTGATGGAAATGTTAAGGGTGTCTTTGGAATGTCCGGTCCAGCCGGTTGAGGCGGTGGGTTTGAATGGCGACATGTTGGAGGCGCAGGCTTTTGCCTACCTTGCGGTTCGCGTCGCGCGGGGTATGCCGACCTCCTGTCCCGGGACAACCGGGGTCAAGGCTCTGGTCGGGGGGGGCATTGTGTCAACGCCAACGCAGAGTGCGATGGCGCAGGTTTAAGGGGGCGCTGCCCCCGTCGCGGCAAACCGCGACTCCCCCGGAGTATTTTCCAAAAGATGAAGTTGTGACTTTGGGGCAGGGGGCGGCGTTTGCCTATTGGTCGCGGGGGATGTCAAAGCCCGGTTCGGCCAGGTCGAAACCGTCGAATTCGAACCCTGGGGAGACTGCGCAACTGACCAGTGTATAGGTGCCTGTGGACCGGGCTGCTTGCCAGTGGTCTTTGGGAACGATCAGTTGCGGGGCGCCGTGCTTGAGGTCCGGGGTCAGCAAGCGATCTCTGGCGGGGCCGGTTTCATCGGGGCTGAGCGACAGGACCAGGGGGGCGCCGGCGTGGAACAGCCAGATTTCCGTGGCATCCACCCGGTGCCAATGGCTGCTTTGACCTTCCGTCAGCAGGAAATAGATACAGGTGCCCGTGGCGCGACCTTCATTGTCGGCGCGCCAGGTTTCGCGGAACCACCCGCCCTCGGGGTGGGGCTGCAGGTTCAGATGTGTGATGATCTCTTGTGCGGTCATGACGCCTTCCTGTGTTTCGGCGATTATGCACGGGAGCGCGTTTTGGGCTATGGTATTTGCGTCGAACAGGAATAAGTAACCCGCATGACCCTGACGATCCCATTCGATAACAGCTATGCCCGGCTGCCCAACAGTTTTTATGCCCGACAGGCGCCAGTGCCAGTGCGGGCCCCCCGGCTGATTGCGTTCAATTCGGAGCTTGCGCGAATTTTACGCGTTACTCCGGGCGATGTTGAGGATATGGCCGAGGCGTTTTCCGGCAACGCGTTGCCCGCCGGGGCCGAGCCCCTTGCACAGCTTTATTCCGGCCATCAGTTCGGATCTTACAATCCGCAGCTTGGGGATGGGCGCGCGGTTCTGCTGGGCGAGACCGTGGGCACTGACGGTGTGCGCCGCGATATACAATTGAAAGGGTCGGGGCCGACGCCATTTTCGCGACAGGGCGACGGGCGTGCATGGTTGGGGCCTGTATTGCGCGAATATGTCGTATCCGAAGCGATGCACGCGCTTGGCATTCCCACCACCCGCGCGCTGGCGGCGGTTGAGACTGGCGAGGTCGTACTGCGCGAGGGGCCGATGCCCGGCGCCGTTCTGACCCGTGTGGCCCGGAGCCATCTGCGGGTTGGCACGTTCCAGGTGTTTGCTGCCCGCGGGCAGTTGGACAGTTTGCGCCGTCTGACAGATTACGCCATTCAACGCCATTACCCGGATGCTGACGGCCCGATGGGCCTGTTGCGGGCGGTGGTCGGGGCGCAATCCCAGCTGGTTGCTGCGTGGATGAGTGTGGGCTTTATCCACGGCGTCATGAACACCGACAATTGCTCGATCGCGGGCGAGACCATTGATTATGGGCCCTGTGCTTTCATGGACGGCTATCATCCGAATACCGTTTTCAGTTCCATCGACCGGACCGGGCGGTATGCTTATTCCAATCAGCCCGACATCGCGGTGTGGAATGCGGCCCAGCTGGCGACGGCGCTGATCCAGCAGATGGATGACAAGGACGCTGCGGTAGAGGAAGCGACCGAGATCGTGCACGCCATGCCTGATCTGTTGCAGCAGTGCTGGCTTGAGCGTTTCCGGGCCAAGATCGGGCTGGCGACAGCGGAAGAGGGGGATGCCGAGATGATCTCGGATCTTCTGGTCCGGATGGCGCAGAACCAGGCGGATTTCACCAATACTTTCCGTACACTGGGTTCTGATGCGGCGCGGGATCAGTTTGTGGACCCCACCGCCTATGATCAATGGGCCGAGGGATGGGTGGCGCGCAGGCGGCGCGAGGGGGCAGCGGCCGATCTTGCTGTGGTCAACCCGGCTTTTATCCCGCGTAACCACCGGATCGAGCAGATGATACAGGCGGCGGTACAGGGCGATTATGGACCCTTTGTTCGGTTGAGTGAGGTTCTGGCAGAGCCGTACGCAGATCAGCCGGACGCTGCGGAATATGCGAGACCGCCAGCAGAGACCGAAGTGGTTCACGCGACATTTTGTGGTACATAGCGCGCGTGGTGTGATCCGGTTCGTGTACTCGACGCGTGCCGATTCCGACTATTTTCGCACGATCTCCAGCACCGCCGCGCTGACGATCAGGGTCGCGCCGATAAGTTCGCGCAGCCCGAAGGGTTCTCCTGACAAGGCCGCGGCTGAGGCGAGGCCAACGACGACCTCGCTCATCAGCAAAATACCGACCCGTCCCGGTGATAGCTGCGTTGCGGGCCAGATCGTCATGAAGACCATCGGCAATGTGTAAAGCGCCGAAAGCAGAACAAATGTCAGAACCCGGGCCTGATCGTCTAGGGCGATGGATGGCAACACCTCGCCGCGCAGAAAGACAAGGCTGAACAGCGACAGAATCAATGCGCCTGCGACGAAGGCAAAGACTTGGCCGGACACGGAAACGCTGCTGGTTTTGTAAAGGCCCAAAGTGCCAAGCGCCCAGCAGAAGCCCGAGGCAAGTGCCAGCCAATCGCCGATATTCTGGGGCCATGGCACCAGCCCGGTTTCGCCGAGGACGACAAATAATCCTGCCAGACCGGAAATCAGGCCCGCAAGACGTTGCCTGCTGAGACGTTCGCCCAGAAACAGGACGCCCAGCAGCGTGCCCCAGATCGGTGTCAGGTAGAAAAGAATGATCGAACGGACAACGTCGGTATAGACCAGACTGATCGAATAAAGGCTGAACGCCGCCCCGGTGAACATCCCGCTCAGTATCAGATTGCGCCATTGCGCGGCCAGCATCTGACGTTCGCGCCAGATCAGAGGCGTCAGCGCAAGTGTTGCGACGCTGTACATCGCAATGCCCGGCCAAGGTCCGGTCAGCCCGAGATCCAGCAGGAAGCGCACCGGAATCCAGTACAGACCCCACATCATGCCACCGATCACCAGAACAACACCGGCGCGCATATGGGTGCCTGGCTGTACTTCGTTCGAAATCACGGCTGAACCTCGCGCGTTGGTCCGTTGGTGGCTTTCTCATCGGGATAAAGCCACTCGGTGTCCGGGATCAACCATCTCGGCCAAGTATTGATCAGTTTTCAGGCGGCGCGCGGGGGTGAGTCCGCTTCTGTCACATCATCGAGATGAAAGGGTTGCGCCCGGCGTTCAGAATGGCACTTTGTGGACAGTCGTCTGATCGGGGTCTCATGCAAACTCATCCAACCCTGCGCATTGCCAGTTACAACATCCAGAAATGCGTCGGGCTGGACTTTCGACGCCAGCCCCAGAGGATCATGCAGGTGATCGACGGTATGCAGGCCGATATCGTGGTGCTGCAAGAGGCCGACAAGCGCCTGCCGCCGCGCCCTGCCGCGCTGCCGCATTTCATGCTGGACGAAGCCGGATGGCAGGTGGTTGATCTGGGCGGCGCGGGCAGTCTGGGTTGGCATGGCAATGCCGTAATCTGGCGCGGCGATGCGATCCGGGAACGGCGCAAAGGGCATCACGAACTTCCGGGTCTGGAACCGCGCGGTGCTGTTCGGGTAGAATTTGACACGCCCATCGGACCGCTGCGGGTCATGGGGATGCATCTGGGCTTGTTGCCAGCGTCCCGCCGCCAGCAGATCACGCATATCCGGCGTTGCGACGCGGACCTTGACCAGATGCCCACGGTCTGGGCCGGGGATTTCAACGAATGGTCGCGCCAACCCGTTCTGGATCATCTGGCGCCTGACATGCGCTTTCTGCCGCCCGTTCCCAGTTTCCCGGCTGCTCAGCCGCTGGGCGCGCTGGATCGGATCGCGCTGGGCGCCGGGCTGGAGGCGGTTGTGCACGGTGTGCATGACGCGCGACCGGCGCATATCGCATCAGACCATCTGCCCATTTGGGCCGACCTGCGGCGTGTAGCCCATGAGGCGTTTCCCCGGTAGCGCGCGCCGCGCAGACATATTAAGACAGAGAACCGAATAAGCCCCGAGGGTCACCATGTCCGATACGATCATCTCTCGCTGCGAAGCAAAAGGCCTGCGTATGACAGGCCAGCGCAGGACCATTGCGCAAGTTCTGCAGCAAAGCGCGGATCACCCGGACGTAGAGGAGCTGTATGCGCGGGCTTCGAAAGTAGATTCGGGCATCTCTATCGCGACAGTCTATCGCACGGTGAAACTGTTCGAAGAGGCCGGGATTCTGGAGCGCCTGGAATTTGGCGACGGCCGTTCGCGGTATGAAGATGCCGAGCGTGATCATCATGATCACCTGATCGACGTGCAGTCAGGCGAGGTGATCGAGTTTGTGGATCCCGAAATCGAAGCCCTGCAGGAGAAGATTGCCGCCAAACTGGGCTACAAGCTCAAAGGGCATCGTCTTGAATTATACGGTGTTCCGCTAGACAAAGACTGACCGCCTGGGACAGGACAGGTTCGCGTCTGGGGCTTTGTTCTGTTTGTATCTGACGGATCGTCGCAGTTTGGCGCAAACAGTGCCATGAGGCTCCGTTAGCGATAACATCCATGGTTTACTTTTTGTGATGGGCTGCTATGACGCCTGCAACCGAATGCAGCCACAGGGACGGCCTCATGAGCACGATCATCGACATCCACGCACGCGAAATTCTGGACAGCCGGGGCAATCCGACGGTCGAGGTTGACGTGATTTTGGAAGACGGCACCATGGGCCGCGCGGCGGTACCCTCGGGCGCATCAACCGGCGCCTATGAGGCGGTGGAAAAGCGCGACGGTGACAAAGCGCGCTACATGGGCAAGGGCGTACTTGAGGCTGTTGCTGCCGTGAACGGCGAGATTGCCGAGGAACTGGTGGGCTTTGACGCGACTGAACAGGTCGCCATCGATCAGGCCGTGATCGAACTGGATGGGACCGAAAACAAAGGCCGTCTGGGCGCGAACGCCATTCTGGGTGTCTCACTGGCGACCGCGAAGGCAGCGGCGGATTTCACCACGCAGCCTTTGTATCGCTATGTCGGCGGCACCTCGGCCCGCATCCTGCCGGTTCCGATGATGAACATCATCAACGGCGGCGAGCACGCGGACAACCCGATCGACATTCAGGAATTCATGATCATGCCGGTCTCGGCCAGCAATATCCGCGATGCGGTGCGCATGGGGTCCGAGGTGTTCCATACGCTGAAGAAAGAGCTGTCTGCCGCTGGTCTGGCCACCGGTGTGGGCGATGAGGGTGGCTTTGCCCCGAACATCGCCTCGACCCGCGAGGCATTGGATTTCATTCTGAAATCCATCGAAAAGGCGGGCTATCGCCCTGGCGAAGAAATCCATCTGGCATTGGATTGCGCGGCGACCGAATATTACAAGGACGGCAAATACGTTCTGTCGGGCGAGGGCAAAACCCTGACCTCCGAGGAAAACGCGGCCTATCTGGCGGCGCTGGTCAATGACTATCCGATCATTTCCATCGAAGACGGCATGTCCGAGGATGACTGGGACGGCTGGAAAGCCCTGACCGACGCCATTGGTAACGAAGTGCAACTGGTCGGTGACGACCTGTTCGTGACCAACCCCGAACGGCTGGCCGAAGGGATCGACCGTGGTTGCGCCAACTCGATGCTGGTCAAGGTCAACCAGATCGGGTCGCTCACCGAAACCCTGCGCGCCGTCGATATGGCCCATCGCGCGCGGTACACCAATGTGATGTCCCACCGCTCGGGCGAGACCGAGGACGCCACGATTGCCGATCTGGCCGTGGCAACCAATTGCGGACAGATTAAAACCGGCTCGCTTGCGCGCTCGGACCGGTTGGCCAAGTACAACCAGCTGATCCGCATCGAGGAATCTCTGGGTGAGGTCGCAGAATATGCCGGGGCGTCGATCCTGAAGCGCTAAACCAGTCCAGACAAAGACTTTGACCGGTCCCTGCCACAGGGGCCGGTTTTTCGTTGCATCGGGGCCCTACATGTTTTCTTCCACGACAATGCTGGCATAAGTTGTGCGGGTTGATTGGAGAATACGCATCTTGCTTAACAAACAACTCCTGATGGCCTGCCTCCTGAACATGCTGTCGCTGCCTGCTTGGGCTGAGTACAAGCTGACCGATGGCTCGACGGTTTCGCCGCTTGAGATGTTTCAGGAATGCGACGTCTGCCCCGAGATGATCGTTTTGCCGCTAGGCGATTTCATCATGGGCGGTCCTCCCGGTGAGTCGAAGCTGAATGTCCACTTGGAAGTCGGAAACATTCGCCTTGTCACGCCAGATGATCCCTACATTGCTTATCAAGAAGGACCGTTACACAAAGTGACAATCGACGTGCCGATCGCCATGGGCCGCAACGAAATTACCTACGATGAATGGATGACGTGCGTGGCGGATGGCGGGTGCGGTGGATATGTGCCACAAGACTATGTGCTTCGAAGAAACGCGCCCCGTGCCAAGATCACCGGAAAACATCCGGTCATCACTGTGTCTTACCTTGATGCCGTTTCGTACACCAATTGGCTCAATACAAAAGTTGGTGCGGATGTTTATCGTCTGCCAACCGAGGCTGAGTGGGAGTATGCCGCGCGCGCTGGCACCCAAACGCCCTTTGCGCAGGGGGAGGAAGTCACAACCGACCAAGTGAATTTCCTCGGACGCGCGACTGAAAAAATGCTGGGAGAAAAACGCCCCGAGTTAGCGTCGCGTGGGAAACCGGTTCCCGTGGATGAGCTTGATGCAGCGAATGCGTGGGGGCTTCGGCACATGTCCGGGAACGTTGCGGAGGAAACCATGTCGTGTTGGACGGACAGGCATAAAGATTGGGCGTATTCCAGCATCTACCTGCAGCAAGCTCTCAATACAAAGTGTCAAAGAACTGTAACGCGGGGAGGGGCATATCCAGCTGCAATGGATTATTCGCGGGTTGCTGTGAGAGGTAGCGGAGTGGTGGGGTCTAAATCCCATGTTTCGGGCTTTCGCGTGCTGAGGCAGTTGAACAGTCTCCAGGTTGTTAAGTAGGCTGACCGAAGATGTTCACGGGTTTTCATATTCACTGACAAGGGGATACTTATGATCGCCGTCAAATACTTACTCGGCTGCACAGCCCTTTTGTTTCTGCCGCAGATTGCCTTGGCCGAGCAGCCCCCCAAAGCTGTATGCCAGAAAATGGTCGAAACCGATCCCAGCGGCGACATCACGATGGAAGAGTGCCTGTGTACATATAACGTGGCTGATACGGTGCTGGATGATGACATCAAGACTCTGTTGTTCCGGTCCTGGTTCACAGGTGAAAATGTCACCGATCAGTTAAAGGCCCTGCCACAGCCAAAGCGCGTGCCGCGGCAGTTCAAAACCATGGAGCAGACAATGCGAAAGAACTGCACCTGACGGGCGCGCAGCCCCAAGATTGGCCCAAAAAGCCGAAAAAAGTTAACAAAAGTTGAATTTTGTGTGAAATTGTTCCTACAGGCAACGCCGGTTTCCTCTTACTCTGATCCCATAGCAGAGAGGAGAACGTTATGTCTGTTTCCAGATTTGTACTCGTAATTTCAATGCTTTCTGCCGGTCTTCTGGCCGCATGCTCCGAGCCTGGCACCTATCCGGTAACGGGCATGGAAGTGTCTCAGAATGACCCTGTCAAAGAGATGTATAATCCGGGCCTGATTTTCCGCGGAGAATCACGCTAGAGCCTTTTGCTCATCAATGCGTATTGGTCGCGCAGCCTGAACCCTGACCGCAGATAGAGTTTTTGCGCGGCCTCATTGTTACGATCTACTTCCAGATGCAGCGCCGTCAGCCCGGCTCCGGCCAGGGCTTTGGGGAGATCGTGCAGAACCTCGGTTGCGATGCCGCGGCCGCGTACGGCAGGGCGGATATAGATCTCGTCAACAAAAGCATCCATGCCGCCGAATTCGACGGACCAGCCGAAGGTCAGGATGATGTAACCCAACGGCGCACGTCCGGGGCCGATCAGGTAGATGCAACCATGCGGTATCCCCTCCAGCAAGGGGGACAAAGCGTTACGACGCACATCATCATCCTGCGTAATCCCTTCTTCCGAATGAAATGCAGCGACCAGCATCATCAGACGGTCCAGGTCTTCGGGGCGGGCAAGGCGAAGGGCGGCGCTCATAGCAATGCCAGCCGTTCGGTGAGAAGGGCAAAGAAGCCGTCGGCGTCCAGATCCCCCATGAAGGTCGCGTTGGGTGCACGATCGGTGACGCCCCACCAATCGGCGACGGTCATCCCCATGGTCAGCTCGGACTGGGTCTCGATCTCGACATTCACGAAGCGGCCCGAGAACAGGTCTGGCCTGATCAGATAGGCGGTGACGCAGGGATCGTGCAGCGGTGCGCCTTCCGAGCCGTATTTGTTCTTGTCGAACCGTTCGAAGAAATCAGTCATCTGAGCCACGGCGATACCGACCCGGTTGCCAAGCGCGCGGAAGGCGTCGTTGCGGGGTTTGGTCACCAGCGCTTTATGGGTGACATCCAGCGACATGACGACGACAGGCCTGCCGGATTTAAATACGATATCAGCGGCTTCGGGGTCGACGTGGATGTTGAACTCCGCCGTGGGTGTGATGTTGCCAACTTCGAAATAGGCGCCGCCCATCAGGACGATCTCCTGCACCCGGTCTACAATGTCGGGGGCCTTTTGGAAGGCGGTGGCAATGTTGGTCAGCGGCCCCAGCGGGCAGAGGGTCACGGTCCCGGGCGCATGCGCGCGCAGGGTGTCGATGATGAAATCAACCGCGTGACCTGTGGTCAGTTGCATCTGAGGGTCCGGCAGGTCGGGGCCGTCCAGCCCGGTTTTGCCATGCACATGCTCGGCCGTGACAAGGGGGCGGTTCAGTGGGCGGTCACATCCGGCATAAACGGGGATCTCGGTGCGGCCGGCCAATTCGCAGACAGTCCTGGCATTTTTGGCGGTCAGTTCCAGTGGCACGTTTCCGGCGACGGCGGTGATGCCCAGAACTTCGATCTCTTCAGGGCTGGCAAGCGCCAGCAGAATGGCGACGGCGTCGTCCTGACCGGGGTCGGTGTCGATGATGATCTTGCGGGGGGGCATGGTCGTCTCCGGGGGTGGTGAAGGTCGGACACTCGCAAGTGTGGCGACGCTTGTCTACCCGTTTTAGTTGTCCGCAACGATATCCACCGGCGGGAGTTTGCCGTTAGCGCGGTGTTCCTCAAGCTTCACCTCATCCCACAGCGCGTCCATCTCGGCCAGATCGCTTTGGTTGGGGGTTTTGCCGCGTTCTGCCAGCCGGGCTTCGACCTTCTCAAAACGGCGGGTGAACTTGGCGTTGGTGCGCCGCAGGGCAGCCTCGGGTTCGATGCCCAGATGGCGGCCGAGGTTGACCATGACGAACAGGAGGTCCCCGAATTCGTCCTCAAGCGCGTCGGCATCCTTGGCATTGCGGGCTTCTTCCAACTCGGCGGCTTCTTCGGTGATCTTGGCCAGCACATGGCTGGCGTCGGGCCAGTCGAACCCCACGCGTGCGGCGCGTTTCTGCAGCTTGTGGGCGCGCAGCAGGGCGGGCAGGTTGGCGGCCACACCGTCCAGCGCACCTTTCTGTTCTTTGCCTGCGCGCTCAGCCGCTTTGATGGTTTCCCAATCGCGGGTTTGCTGGTCGGCGGACTTGTCGCGGGACTCGTCGCCGAACACATGCGGATGGCGGGCGACCATCTTGTCAGACATGGTACGGACCACGTCCTGAAAAGTGAAATGCCCAGCTTCTTCAGCCATTTGCGCGTGGAAGACCGATTGGAACAGCAGGTCGCCGAGTTCGCCTTTCAACTCGTCATAGGCCTCGCGTTCGATGGCGTCTGCGACCTCATAGGCTTCTTCGATCGTGTAGGGGGCGATGGTAGCAAAATCCTGTTCGATGTCCCATGGGCAGCCGGTTTGCGGGTCACGCAGGCGGCGCATGATTTCCAGCAGGCGTTCAATGCCTGCGTCCGTATCGTGGATCAGAGGATTTTCGGCCATTGCGAACCCTTTCGTTCCGGTGTCAGATGCCATCCATCCCGCAGTCCCGATCAGGAGTCCACCCCAGATGCCCGTCGTCAACCGAATTGCCGATTACGCCGCCGATATGGCCGCTTGGCGCCAGCACCTGCATACGATCCCCGAGCTGGAGTTCGAATGCTATGAGACCGCCGCTTTTGTGGCCGAGCGGCTGCGCGAGTTCGGGGTGGATGAGCTGCACGAGGGGATCGCCAAGACGGGCATGGTCGCGATTATCAATGGGCAGGCGGACGGCCCAACCATCGGCCTGCGGGCGGATATGGACGCGCTGCCGATCACCGAGGAGACGGGGCTGGACTACGCTTCGACCAATCCCGGCAAGATGCACGCTTGCGGGCATGACGGGCATACCACGATGCTGCTGGGGGCCGCGCGCTATCTGGCTGAGACGCGGAATTTCGCGGGCCGCGTGGCGCTGATCTTTCAGCCTGCCGAGGAAGAGGGCGGTGGCGCAGGGGTCATGGTCGAAGAGGGTATCATGGAGCGGTTCGATATCTCTCAGGTCTACGGCATCCACAACGATCCGGGGAATCCTGAGGGCGCGTTTTACACAACACCCGGGCCAATCATGGCGGCGGTGGACACGTTCGAGATTCATATTCAGGGGGTCGGCGGCCATGGGGCCATGCCGCATCAGACCAAGGATCCGGTGATGGCGGCCTGCGGGATTGCGCAGGCGATCCAGACGATTGTCAGTCGCAATCACTATGCGGTCGAGGACCTGGTGGTCTCGGTCACGCAGATCCACGCCGGGACGGTGAACAACGTGATCCCCGACACCGCTTATCTGAACGGCACGGTGCGCACGTTTGACCCGTCGGTACAGAAGATGGTGATGGAGCGAATGGAGCAGATCGTGGCGGGGCAGGCGGCTTCCTACGGGGTTGAGGCGCGGCTGGACTATCAGGTGGGCTATCCGGCGACGATCAACGACGCCGAGAAGGCGGCGTTCGCGGCAGACGTCGCGCGCGAGGTGTCCGGCGCAGAGCGTGTGGTCGACGATATGGGCCGCGATATGGGGGCCGAAGATTTCTCGTACATGCTGCAAGCCCGCCCCGGTGCGTATCTGTTCATGGGGCAGGGCGAGGGCGCGGGGCTGCATCATCCAAAATACAACTTCAATGACGATGTCGCGCCGGTTGGCGCCTCCTTCTTTGCGCGGATCGTCGAAAAGGCGCAGCCCTTGGGCTGATGAGGACAAGACATGGCACTGGAAGATTCAAAGAACTACGTCGACGAGGCGTTCACCAACCCCGAGCTGAAAGGTGTTTCGTATGAAAACACTTTTGGCGGCGCAACGTCGTTCCTGCGGCGCCTTTATACCAAGGACCTGACAGGCGCGGATATCGCGGTGACCGGTATTCCGTTCGATCAGGCGGTGACCAATCGCCCCGGCACCCGTCTTGGCCCCCGCGCGATCCGCGAGGCCAGTGCGCTGCAATCGCCCGATGAACCCTATGGCTGGCCGTTCAAGGCGCTGAATGAGCTGGCAGTGGTCGATTATGGCGATCTGGCCTATGACTACGCCAATATCCCGGCCTTTCCCGACACGTTGACCGATCACATCCGTACCATTCTGAAGGCCAATGTCGCCTCGGTCGCGCTGGGGGGGGATCACTATATCAGCTTCCCGATCCTCAAGGCTTATGCCGAGAAATACGGGCCGATGTCCTTGCTGCAATTCGATGCGCATACGGATACGTGGGCCGATGACGATATGTCCCGCGTGGATCATGGGACGATGTTCTACAAGGCGGTGAAATCGGGGATCGTGGACCCCAAACGCTCGGTTCAGGTGGGGATACGGACGACCAATGAGGACACGCTGGGCGTCAACATCATCGACGCGCGCGAGGTCTACGAATCCGGCCCCGCCGCCGTGGCGCAGAAGATCAAGGGTATCCTCGGCGACAGCCCGGTGTACCTGAGCTTTGACATTGATGGTCTGGACCCCGCCTTTGCCCCCGGCACCGGCACACCGGTCTGGGGTGGGCTGAGTTCCATTCAGGCGCAGATCATCCTGCGCGACATTGCCGGGATCAACATCAAGGGCGGCGACGTGGTCGAGGTGTCTCCCCCCTATGACACCTCCGGCGCGACGGCGATTGCGGGGGCCCATGTTGCGACCCAGATCATTTGCCTGTTGGGCTGGAACAAGCTGAGGCCTTAACCTTTGGTTAGGCATAATTCCGGTATCTGCTGGATGAGGCACCAGATCGGAGAGAACACATGACCCAATACAACCAACCGATTGGCGGCAACGATCTGGCGCGGTTCTCGGGGCCGAATACGTTCATGCGGCTGCCGCAGGCGGCCTCGCTGGACGGGTTGGATGTGGCGGTGCTGGGCATTCCGATGGATATCGGCACCTCATGGCGGTCGGGCACGCGGTTCGGACCCAAGCAGATCCGCAGCGAAAGCGCGATGATCCGGCCTTATAACATGGCCAATGGAGCGGCTCCGTTCGATAATCTGCAGATTGCCGATATCGGTGATCTTGCGATCAACACCTTCTCGCTGGCAGACAGCCTGAAGATCATCAAGGACAGCTATGACGGTATTCTGGCGCAGGATGTGATCCCGGTGGCGATGGGCGGCGATCATTCAATCACCCTGCCGATCCTGCGGGCAATTGCCGAGAAACATGGCCCGATGGCGCTGGTTCATGTGGACGCCCATGCCGACGTCAATGATGAGATGTTCGGCGAGAAGGAAACCCACGGCACCGTTTTCCGTCGCGCCTATGAGGAAAAGCTGATCGTCGCCGACAAGACCTTCCAGATCGGTATTCGCGGCTCGGGCTATGCCGCCAGCGACTTTTCCGAAGCGCAAGGCTGGGGTTTCCAGCAATTCCCGGCCTGGGAGTTGTGGCAGCAGAACCTGACCGAGATCGGATCCCGCATCCGCAAGACAATCGGCGACCACCCGACTTATATCACCTACGATATCGACAGCCTTGATCCGGCTTACGCCCCCGGAACCGGCACGCCCGAGATCGGAGGTCTGACCACCCCGCAAGCTTTGCAACTGATCCATGCGCTGCAGGGGTTGAAGGTGGTGGGTTGCGATCTGGTCGAGGTCTCTCCGCCTTACGATCCGTCCGGTAACACGGCGCTGACGGCGGCGAACCTGCTGTTCGAAATGTTGTGCATCCTGCCCGGTGTGACGTCACGGTAGCGAGGCTGTTCCGGTCTTGCCTGACAGGGTGATCCGAATAGTTTGAGCGAAACGAAAGGTTCGGGATGAAAAAGATGGTTCTGCTCGTGCTGGTTGCGTTGGTCGTCCTGGCCGGGGCCTACATTCGCATGGCTCCGTCCGATCCTGTTAAATGGCATGTCGCACCTGACGCAACGACCGATCTGGACATGCGGGGCGGTGTTGTCCGCGTTGTCGAAATCGGTCCGGATGGGTTGGCCCGGCTCGACACACTTGCGCGCGCGACTCCGCGAACCGCGGTGCTGGCCGGGTCGGTGGAAGAGGGGATGATCACCTATGTCACCCGCACCAAGGTGTTCGGGTTTCCCGACTATACGACCGTGCTGCGAGACGGTGATACGCTGCGCATTCATGCCCGTCTGCGGTTTGGACGGTCAGATTTTGGGGTAAATCGTGATCGGGTTGAAGGATGGCTCGTCGCCCTCCAATCCTGAGGATAAGCAGCCGTCCTGAACCTCGCGCCACATCGGCACGTTTAGCGACATCTGGCATTGCGCCATAAACATGCGTCCGTCCACCTGCAAACAGATCATCTCGCCCAACTCGATGCGCGAGCCGGATTTATCCGTGCAATAACAATCGCGAACCTTGCCATCCGGACCGACATAATCTGCCATCGCAGGTGTGACAATCAGCGAAAAAACGAAAAACAACCCCTTCATGACGGTTAGCTTAGCATATGCTGGGGCCTTGACCAACGCTCCGGGATGATAGACACCGCCGGGATGATCCCCGAAGAACGCCTTGAACAGATAACACAGCGATTCCAGTACCTCGAAGCGGCCATGGCCGATGGGGCTTCGGGCGGGGATATTGCGGCTTTGGCCAAGGAATATTCCGACCTCAAGCCGGTGGTCGATCAGATCATGGGGTGGCGCCAATTGGTGGCCGATTTGGCCGAGGCGCAAGCGATGCTGGCCGATCCGGACATGAAAGAGCTGGCGGAAGAGGAAATCCCCGACCTGCAGGCCCGAATCCCCGAGGCTGAACACGCGCTGCAACTGGCGTTGTTGCCCAGGGACGCGGCCGACGCGCGCCCGGCGATGCTGGAAATTCGCCCCGGGACAGGTGGCGACGAGGCGGCCCTATTCGCCGGAGACCTGCTGCGCATGTATCAACGCTATGCCGAAGCGCGCGGCTGGCAGTTTGAGATCATCGAGGAACAAGCCTCGGATCTGGGCGGCATCAAAGAGGTCGTGGCGCATATCAAGGGCGATAACGTTTTCGCGCGGATGAAATACGAATCCGGCGTGCATCGCGTGCAGCGTGTCCCGGAGACGGAAAGCGGCGGACGTATACATACCTCCGCCGCGACGGTGGCGGTGCTGCCCGAGGCCGAGGATGTGGACATTCAGATCGACGCAAATGATATCCGTATCGACACGATGCGCAGTTCGGGGGCAGGTGGGCAGCATGTGAACACCACCGACTCGGCGGTGCGGATCACGCACCTTCCCAGTGGGATCGTGGTGACCAGTTCCGAGAAATCCCAGCACCGCAACCGTGAGATTGCGATGCAAGTGCTGAAAACGCGCCTTTATGATCTGGAACGGCAGCGGATCGACAGTGAACGGTCCGCCGATCGCGCCAGTCAGGTGGGCTCGGGCGACCGGTCGGAACGGATCAGGACCTATAATTTCCCGCAAGGGCGGATGACCGATCACCGTATCAATCTGACGCTGTATAAGCTGGATCAGGTGATGCAGGGCGATCTGGATGAGGTGATTGACGCATTGACCGCAGATGATCAGGCCCGGCTGCTGGCGGAGATGGCGCAATGATCGCGGCGCTGACAGCGGCTCAGGCCATGGTGGCCGCAACAGCGCGTTTGCGAGCGGCCGGCGTACCCGATCCGGCGCGGGACGCACGGGTTTTGCTGGCCCATGCGGCACGGATCGAAGCCAGCCGGGTGACGCTGATCGCGCCCGAGGAACTGCCGGTCGATATCGCAGAGCGCTATGACCAGCTGATATCGCTGCGCGCCATCCGGGTGCCGGTTTCGCATCTGTTGGGAGAGCGCGAATTCTACGGCCGCCGCTTCAAGGTCAGCCGCGATGTGCTGGATCCGCGCCCCGAGACCGAGACGCTGATCGAGGCGGCGTTGAGTGAGCCGTTCGATTATGTACTGGACTTGGGCGTGGGGTCGGGGTGTATCCTGATCACTTTGCTGGCGGAACGGGCAAGCGCCTCGGGGCTGGGTATTGATCTGAGCGAATCGGCCTGCCTGCAGGCCAGCGCCAATGCCGTCCAGCATCAGGTGCAGACGCGTTTGGAAATTCGGAAATCCGACTGGTTTGGCGACATTGATGGTAGATTTGACCTCATTGTCTCCAACCCGCCATATATTTCGATTGATGAAATGGAGGCTCTGTCGCCGGAAGTGCGCGAACATGAGCCCAGATTGGCCCTGACCGACGAAGGGGATGGTTTGGGGGCATATCGCCGGATCGCGGCGGGCGCGCCGGATTTTCTGATGCCTGACGGGCGGTTGCTGGTGGAAATTGGCCCAACGCAGGGCGTGCAGGTCTGTGCCTTGTTCGATGCGGCCGGGTTGTGCGATACGCGGATTATCCCAGATCTGGACGGTCGTGATCGCGTCGTTTTTGCCCGAATGCCCCTTTGATCGGGCGTTTTGAGGCTGAAAAACGCCGATCAATGTAAAAAAGCTGCGAATTGTGGGACAAAGCTCTTGTCTGAGGCCTCAGGACGTGTTTACTCAGGATTAGTCGGAGAGGTTGACGCTGTCTCAGCGGGCCCCTGACGCCAAGCCCAAAAACGTCGACACCGTGTCACATCTAAGGCCTTTGAGCAGTGTAAGACGCGGACGGATCGACAGTGTAAGACAAGGCTGACGTAAAGTAAGATGAGATCTTCCAAATCCCGCTCGCGGGCCAAGAATAACCGCAATCGCCCTTCTGGCGGCAACGTCGTTAACCGGGTTTTCGACAGCTCGGGTCCCGAAGGCAAGGTGCGTGGCACGCCGCAGCAGATCATAGACAAGTATAACCAGCTGGCCCGCGATGCTCAGCTTTCCAATGACCGTGTGGCGGCTGAGAACTTCCAGCAGCACGCCGAGCATTACCTGCGCTTGCTCAGTGAGGCGCAGCGTGAAATGGAAGCGCGCCGGGAAGAGCAGGAGCGGCAGAACCGCGAACGCCAGGCCGAGCGTGACCGTGAACGCGCCGAGCGTCAGGAACGCGAAGCCGCGCGCCAGGCTGACCCGGCGGAAGCACCACAGCCGGATGTGATGGGTTTCACGCCCGATGTCGCGCCGGAAAGTGGTCTGGTCGAGACGCCGGAAAGCAAAGGTTCAGAGCCTGCCGCACCGGAGAAAAAGGAAAAGCCGGCACGCAAACCCCGCGCCCGCAAGCCCAAGCCTGCAGCCGAGGATCCCGCCAAGGACAAGGGTGATGCGCCGGAAGCGGCTGAGTAAGCCCTGAGCGATCGATTTTGCAAACCCCGAGGCCCGCGCTTCGGGGTTTTTCGATTCAGAGGTTTTGAACTTCGCGAGCGAGGGCGCAGAACGCCTCGAGCGGGACCTGCTCGGCGCGCTCGGTCGGTTGAATACCCGCGGCCAACAGACGGTCTTCGATATCCGGGGCGACGCCTTTCAACGACGCGCGCAGCATTTTGCGTCTTTGATTGAAAGCGGCTGCGACGACGCGAGACAGCGTGGATGCATCGGCTGGAAAGCGAGGTTGGGGCAGAGCGGTCAGGTGGACCACGGCGCTTGAGACCTTTGGTGGAGGGGTGAAGGCCCCGGGCGGCAACGACATCGCGATGCGCGCCTCGGCCCGCCACTGGGCGAGGATGGCAAGGCGGCCGTAGGTCTTGCTGCCGGGCTGTGCCACGATACGTTCAGCCACTTCACGCTGGAACATCAGGGTCAGGCTTTGCCAGAACGGCGGCCATTCGGGCGGCGTTAGCCAGCGCACCAGAAGTTCGGTTCCCACGTTATAGGGCAGGTTGGCAGCCACCCGGATGGGCGGTGTCAGATGTCTGAGCGGGTCGATTTCCAGTGCATCGCCGTTGATGACATCCAGACGTCCGGGATAGGCAGTTGCGATCTCGGTCAGGGCGGCAATACAGCGGGTGTCCTTTTCCACCGCCACAACTTTGCGCGCACCCTCGGACAGCAACCCCCGGGTCAGACCGCCGGGGCCGGGGCCAATTTCCAGAACGTCGCATTGCGTCAGATCCCCGGCCTGACGCGCGATCTTGGCGGTCAGGTTGAGATCCAAGAGGAAGTTCTGGCCCAGCGATTTGCGGGCTGAAAGCTGGTGGGTTGCGATGACTTCACGCAGCGGAGGAAGGGTGTCGATGGCGCTCATGATCCAATCACCGTGGCGCGTTTTGGCCGGGCAGCGCCAGAGGTTTTTTGCCTCCGGCGGGGATATTTTCAGCCAGGTGAAGCATCAAGGGGTTTGTGCCATACGTCGGGCGAGTTTCAGAGCCTCGATCAGGCTGGTCGGGTTGGCAATGCCTTGTCCGGCGATGTCCAGCGCAGTGCCATGGTCGGGCGAGGTGCGAATGAAGGGCAGGCCCAGCGTCACGTTCACGCCCCGGTCGAAATCCAGCGTCTTGATCGGGATCAGCGCCTGATCGTGATACATGGCAATGGCCGCGTCGTACCGCGTGCGTGCAGCCGCGTGGAACAAGGTATCCGCCGGGTGGGGCCCGGTGAGTGTGTAGGTATCAGGGTTCAGGCTGGTGATCAGATCGTTGATCCAGTCAAGCTCTTCAGAGCCCATTTTGCCGCCTTCACCGGCATGGGGGTTGAGACCGGCGATAGCGATCCGGGGCGTGGCGATGCCGAATTGGGTGCGAAGGCCGCGGGCTGTGATCTCGATGGTTTCCCGCAGCAGATCCGCCGTCAGTTTTGCGGGAACCTGAGACAGAGGGATGTGAATCGTCGCTGGGACCACACGCAACTGGTCGCTGGCCAGCATCATGACGACCCGATCTCGGCCTGCCAGCGCGGCCAGAAATTCAGTGTGACCGGGATAGGCAAACCCGGCACCATCGATCAGGGCCTTCTTGTGGATCGGCGCGGTACACAGGGCTGCGGCCTTGCCGGATGTGACCAGAGACACGCCGTCCTTGATGGACTGAATGACCTGTGCTGCATTTTGCGGATCAGGGCGGCCCGGCACGTTCTTGGATGGGAAGTCGAGCTGCAGGACCGGCAGCGCATGGGCGCAGATGGATGATGCTGCTGACGGATCGTCGATCTGTTGGGTTGGCGTGCCTTTTGGCAGGTGGTCTGCGTCACCGATATAGAAAAACGGGCAATCCTCGCGCAGCGCGGCCCAGGCTTTTGCGGCGATTTCAGGTCCTATTCCAGCCGGATCGCCGCAGCTGAGCGCAATTGGCGCGGTCATTGATCGACGATGACGGCGTCGGCTCTGAGCTGTTCCAGCAAGCTGTCGGAAAACGCCTGAAGCCGTTGTTGTGTCAGCGCGTTGGCCACATCCGCGCGCGATGTGTCCTCGCCCAAATCGCGGGTGCGTCCACACAGCATCAGGAACATCAGAGTTTGTCCGTTGTTGCGCGTCAGCGCGGTGGACACCTCATTGGGATCCAGCTTGCCAAGCTCCAGTGCGATGTCGCGGGGGATGTTGGCCGGGCTTGCCGTGGTCCGCTCCAGTACTTCAGGAGGCTGATCCTTGACGATCCCGTAGAGGTCATCGCAATTGTCCACGTTTTCAGTCAGCTGAGCGGCGGCAGACAGGGTTTCTGCGCTGCGCCCGCCGGGCAGCAGGTATACTGCGTAGTCGATCTCGGAATATTGCGGCGTGCCTGCCGCAACCTCGCGCAACCCGCGCATCTGGAACAGGGCCACGGCGTTGGGCAGGGAAATCGGCTCGGTAATCTGGCCGTTTTCCAGACCCAGAATGACCGGTTGAAGGGCCGGGGGCAGGTTGCTCAAGGGCAGCCATTCCAGCCGTCCGCCATTGTCACGTGTGGCTGCCGCTGAATACTGTGTAGCTGCTGACGAGAACGCCTCTTGCCCTGTCAGCAGCGCGATTTCATCCGCCAGGGCCTGAGCTTGCGGCAATGTTTGCGGGGTCACGGGGATGATGATTTCCGACAGCAGAACTTGCAAACCGCCCCCGCCGCCTTGCCCGAGCGCGCGATTGATCTCGTCTTCGCTGGGACGGGCCTGCGACAGAAAGCGGGCGCTGATATAGTTGCGCCAGGCCAGTTGGTCGGCAATGAAATCCCGTACGGTTTCCTGATCCACGCCGGCTTCGCCGAGAATTTGCAGGAACTGTTCGGTGGTCAGTTGGCCGCGAGACGCGAATTCGTCGATCCCGGCCTGAACATCCTCGGGCGAGGCGGAGATTCCGGCCTGTTGCATCGCCTGTTTGCGCAACCGGTCGTCGATCAGAGCCTGCCGCACTTCGTCTTCCGAGCTGCCGGGGACACCGAGCAGGTCGAGGAATTGCTGGCGTTGCTGCAGCTCGTACCAGGTGACGATGTCCTGATTGACTCGCACAGCCGGCGAAAACAGGCTTTGCGCAAATGCCTGCGGGGCAGAGGTGGCAAGCACTGCCGCGGTCAGAACGGCCTTACAGGGGCCGGAACGGAAAAAGGTGGTGAGTCCTGAGATCAGCTGCATGTCTTTTTGAACTTCTTGCCTTCGCCTGCGACAGAATACCCGGTGAGAGCTACGGTAAAGCCGAATTCTGTCGAAGGCTCAATACTTGATGTCGATGTAAAGCGTCGGCTGACAGACATGTTAACCTGAACGCATTCGTTTCTGTACGTGAGGCCAAACCCATACCGCAAGGGTTCAGTTTCGCTCACATCATAGCGCCAGCTTGCGCGGGTCAGCCAGTTTTGGTCGATGGCATGACGCCCGGTCAGCAATATCTCGGAGATTTCGTCGCCACCGGTTTCCGCCTCATCGGGTTCCAGCCAGACATAGCTACCGGTCAACAGTGTTTCACCCTGTGACCAAGCGCTTCGAATTTCGGCCTTGGTAAAGCTGAAATCACTGTTGAGAAGACCCCGCGCGGCCAGAGACAGCCCGTTGCCATTCTGCAGTTGCCCGGCCAGCAGGACGTCCGACTTGGATCCCTGCAAGCCCGAGGTCAGTGTGAAATCGGGGTCTGAGTCGCTGCGGAACACCTGTCCTACGGTTGCCCGCGCCTGCCAGCCGCCGGGTGCAAATCGGGCCCAGTTCAGGCCAAACACGGCAGCAGTGCCGTCTTCCCTGCGGTCTTCGGCGGGAAAGCGGGACAGGGACAGCAGGTTGCCCTGATCGAATTCCTGAAAGGTGCTTTCATCGTTGGGAACATCCGTGTTGGTCACATGAGTCCATCCCAACTGAGCGATGGGTTCCAGATATTGGGTGGCGCCCCCCTGTTCGCGCCGGACCATCGGATACCGCAGGGTAAAGGCGGCGCGTGGCGTTGCCCGGGTGATCTGGTTGGGAAATTCGCTGTCATTCTGGATGTCGAACGTGTCGACCGACGCCCCCAGTTGCGCCTGTGCCCGCAAGCCGGTCGCAAAGGTCCAGCCGCGCAACCATTCAGCATCTGCCGTTGCACGCGCCACGTCGCGGCCCAGAACGTCCTGACTGCTGGTGCGATGATGGGTATGCCCGATAAAGGCCAGTTCAACCTCGCCGCCGATGGACTTGGGGAAATACCGTTTTCGATAGTCGATATCGAACACGCGCGAGGGGATTTCATCCTGATCCTCGCTGTCGCGCAGCGTTTTGAAATGTATGAAGCTGGTCCGAAACGCGGTATCGCGATTGATCCGTTCCAGCGCGACTTCGCTGCGCAGGCGGTCAAGGTCGGGGTTTCCGAACCCGTAATCGGCCAGATAGGCGTCGTCCGAGGCGGTCTCGATATCAAAGGTCAGCCGGAAATCGTTCTTCAGAAGGAAATAGCCGTCGGCAAAGAAGAACCCGCGATCCTGATCTTCCTGCAGGTCGTCCCGGGTATGAGCGCCGCGCAAGCGAATGCGTCCGTTTTTGAAGGCTTGCCGATACCGATAGCCCAGAGTGCGTGTGTTGGGCGAAAGATACGGCGTCAGCGTCAGGTCCTTGTGATCCCCAAGCTTGAAGAAATAAGGCACTTGCAAGCCGGTTCCCAGCTGCGAGGTGGTCCGGATCGAGGGCACAAGGAAACCGGTTGCCCGGTCCAGAGTCGGGTCGGGCAGGCGCAGGACCGGAAAGTAGAAAACCGGCAGGTCAAGAATGCGGAACTGCGCGCCTTCGAAATACAGCTGCCTCTCAAGCTGATCATGGGTGACCTTGCGGGCACGGATTTGCCAAAGCGGGGGCCTGCCATTGGCGCAGACATGGCACGAGGTCGCGGCCACTTTGCTGAACTGCGTATACCGCCCCGACACCCGGTTGGCCTGAACCGATGCGACCTGCACTTGCTGGTCGAACACCATGCGCGCTCCGGTCAGTAACCCGTTCTGGATGCCGCTGTCCAATTGCGCGGAATCGGCCAGCAGAGTGGACTGCCCGCCCTGATCGATACGAATCGGACCGGTCAGGTTCAGCTCTCCGGTGTCGCGGTCAAAGGTTACACGGCTTGCCGTCAGCTTGGTATCGCCCTGATAGGCTTCGACATTGCCTTCGGCGACAAGAAGGCGGTCGGGCGTGATGAAAATCTTGTCCGCGATCAGCAGAGCCGGCTGGTCCTGCTGGGCGGCATCCGCGGGCGGTTCCGGGGCGGTCGGGTTCGACTGAGCCATGACCTCGGGCGCGGTCAGTGCCAGCGCGCCAAGCATAACCAGAGGAAGCAAACTGCGCATCAGCCATCCTCCGCATGTAGCAAAAGGCCGAGCGACAGCATGATGGCGGCAAACGGCGGCGCCCAGGCAGCGACCAGAATGGGCAGCTGTCCGTTTTCCCCCAAAATCTGCGCGAAGTTACGCACGAAATAGATACCGAACCCCAGCAAAACGGCTGTCAGGATCGCGATGCCGGTGCCGCCGAAACGCACATGGCGCATGGTAAAGGCGGCTCCGATCAGGACCATCGATACCAGAAACAGCGGGCGGGCCAGCTGTACCTGCAGCCAGACTTCATATTGCTTGGTGGAAAACCCCGCTTCGCGCAGGTCGCGGATCAGCTGCGGCAGGTCATAGACCGAGACCGATTCCTGTTTGCCCAGCGTGTCAAGAATCCGGTCGCGCGTCAGCGTTGTCGGTAGGTTCAGAACCTCGTGGCTGATGGCGTTGGCTTCGGGGTTCAAATCGTCCTGAATAGGCCAGACCTTGGCCTGATGCAGCGCCCAGTGTCCGTTCTCAAGCTGGGCCGTCTTCGCCGAAATCTGCTCGTTGGGTTTGCCATCCGCCGAAAAGGTCGTGATCGTGACATCGCGCAGCCCCAGCTTGTCGCCGTTGAGGGTGCCGGTGGCATGGATGACGGACTGTCCGGCGGCCGATCCCTGCCGCAGCCAAAGCCCTTCGCGGCTGATGGACAGGGTCGAGCTGCCATTGTTGCGATAATCATCTGACAGGCGCTGGAACTCTTCCGAAGTCGCCGCCGAGATCGGATTCAGCAGGGCCACGGCCAGAACCCCAATGATAAGCGCCAGAAAGCACGGGGCGACCAAGGCCCGGATACCCGAGCGTCCGATGGCCCGCGTTACCACCAGTTCCGAGCTGCGCGCCAATCCGACGAACAGGGCAATCGTCGCCAGAATGGTTAGCAGAGGCAGCATTTCACCAATTGCGGCAGGTGTATTCAGCAGCGTCAGTTGCAAAAGTTGCCCGAACGACAGTTTGGCGTCATCGAAGCGCCGGACCTGTTCGATCAGATCGATCAGGATCATCAGCGTCAGAAAAATCCCGCCGATCACAACAAAGCTTTGGATAAAACGCCGGGCAAAGTATCGGTCTAGGATCACGCGGACGCTCCGGGGTGTGCGTGATCGTAGAGAATCACATAAGCCGCGTCACCGCGCAATAACATACGCGACGGCCTATTCCTGCCGAATACTGCCAAGATGTTTCCCCCGATGCCTGCCGGTTATTTTCCGGCGACCTTACTGCAATTGCGACGCTTGGAAAACTGATATCTGGTCAACTGCGACCTTGCGGGCTAGGTCTTGGGGAACGCATTGAACAGGAGCATGGCATGAGCAGTTTGGTACCGGTCCGTTTTACCCCCTTTGATCTGGATGCAATGGCTGCGGCCGAAGGTCGTGTGGCCATTATCATCCCCGAGGATGGCAAGATGAACCCCGCTGCGCGGCGCGCGAACCGGCTGACCAAGGGCGCAGTGGCACGCCTTGTCGAAAGTGACCGGTTCGGCAAGGCCAAAACCGGCGACGTGATCTCGCTGGCGTGGCCCGCCGGGATGGCTGCCGAGGCATTGGATGTGCTGGTTCTGCCGCGCCGTCCCGATGCGGATGAAGCCCGCAAGGCAGGGGTCGCGCTGGCCAAACTGTCTGGCGGCAAGGCGCTTCTGGTCATGGCCTCCAATCAGGTGAGAGTCGCGGATCTGGCACTTGGGATTGTGCTACGCAGCTATGATTTCGACGCGCACAAGACCAAGGACTCGGACCCG
Source organism: Ruegeria sp. AL1 (assembly GCF_056540905.1). Taxonomy (NCBI): domain Bacteria; kingdom Pseudomonadati; phylum Pseudomonadota; class Alphaproteobacteria; order Rhodobacterales; family Roseobacteraceae; genus Ruegeria; species Ruegeria sp. AL1. Next base: position 152,780 of record NZ_JBQFXP010000001.1, on the reverse strand, counting down.
ATGGGCGAGGTGGTCATCAGCCATTCGAAATCGGATGAGGCTGAAGCCATGTTTGCCCCCCTTTATGCAGTGGCGGACGGCGTACGCATGACCCGCGACCTGACCAACGAACCGGCCAACATCCTGACCACGACCGAGTTCGCCGACCGTCTGGCCGAGATGCAGGACCTGGGCCTTGAGGTGGAGGTTCTGGAAGAGGACAAGCTGGCCGAGTTGGGCATGCGAACGCTGCTAAGCGTCGGGCAGGGGTCGGACAGCCCCTCGAAAGTGGTGGTCATGCACTGGAAAGGCGGGGACACCGATGACGCGCCGCTGGCTTTGATCGGCAAGGGTGTGGTGTTTGACACCGGCGGCATCTCGCTGAAACCGGCCGGTGGCATGGAAGACATGACCATGGATATGGGCGGTGCGGGTGTCGTCGCGGGGACCATGCGGGCGCTGGCCAAGCGCAAAGCCAAGGCCAATGTTGTGGGGCTGGTCGGGCTGGTCGAGAACATGCCCTCGGGCAATGCCACGCGCCCGGGCGATGTGGTGAAGTCGATGAAGGGTGACACGGTCGAGATCATCAACACCGATGCCGAAGGTCGTTTGGTGCTGTGTGACGTGATGTGGTACGCGCAGGAGCGGTTCAGCCCGGTGGGCATGGTCGATCTGGCGACGCTCACCGGTGCCATCATCATCGGGCTGGGGCATGAGAATGCAGGTGTGTTTTCCAACAATGACACATTCTGCGAAGCCTTCCTGAAGTCGGCCAAGGCCGAAGACGAGGGCGCATGGCGGATGCCCTTGGGCGACGCATATGACAAGATGCTGAAATCGCGGATCGCGGATATGAAAAATGTGGGTGGACGGCCTGCCGGATCGATCACGGCCGCACAATTCCTGCAAAGGTTCGTGAAAGAGGACACGCCGTGGATTCACCTGGATATCGCGGGTGTGGCCTCGGTCGCTGCCGAGACCTCTTATGCGCCGAAGGGGGCAACCGGGTGGGGCGTACGCGCGCTGAGCCGGTTTGTGCAGGACAATTTCGAGTAACGTATTATGGGCGCTGTCTATTTCTATCACCTGACCCAACGTCCGTTGGAGCACACTTTGCCCGTGTTGCTGGACAAGGCGCGGCAGGCCGGGTGGAGGATTGCCGTGCGCGGAACGGAGTCCGCACGGATGGACTGGCTGGACGAAAAACTGTGGCTGGGGCCCGAGGACGGGTTCCTGCCGCATGGCCGTGCCGGAGGACCGCATGACGCAGCTCAGCCGATCCTGCTGACAACCGGCGAGGCCGAAGCGGGCAACAACCCGGCCTGCCTGATGTCGGTGGACGGGGCAAGCGTTGCACCGGATGAGGTGAATGGTCTGGAACGGGTATGTATCCTGTTTGATGGCAATGACGCCGCCGCGGTTCAGCATGCGCGCGGGCAGTGGAAGGCTCTGACCAGCGCGGGGTGTTCGGCACAATACTGGTCCGAGGAATCGGGTCGTTGGGAAAAGAAGGCCGAGGCGTAAGCCGCTCGGCGGTGCATTTCAGGAGAGCGACGGATGGAGATGAAGCCTTTGGGCCGCACCGGAATCATGGTGACGGATTTGTGTCTGGGGACAATGACGTTTGGCAGCCAGACCTCGGAGACCGAGGCGCATACCCAGATGGATATGGCGCTGGAAGCCGGGATCAATTTTGTAGATGCCGCCGAGATGTACCCGGTCAATCCCATTGCCAGGGAAACGATCGGACGCACCGAGGAGATTCTGGGCAGCTGGAACGCCGCCAACGCTGCGCGCCGGGACAAATATGTGCTGGCCACCAAGCATTCAGGGGCCGGGATGGCACATGCGCGCGACGGGGCGCCCATCTCGGGCGCGACGATCCCGGATGCGATTGAGGGCTCATTGAGGCGATTGCGGACGGATTGCATCGATCTGTACCAGTTTCACTGGCCCAACCGCGGCAGCTATATGTTTCGGCAGAACTGGGATTTTGCACCATCGGGGCAGGACACGCAGGACGTGTTGGACAATATGCACGAATGTCTGGCGGCCCTGCAGGGGCAAGTGGACAAGGGCAATATCCGCGCCTTTGGGCTGTCGAATGAGAGTGCCTGGGGGACAGCGCAATGGGTGCGTTTGGCCGAAGCGACGGGTACGCCCCGTGTCGCTTCTGTTCAGAACGAATACTCGTTGCTGTGCCGGTTGTTCGACACGGATATGGCCGAACTTTGCGTGCACGAGGATGTGGGTCTGATGGCCTTTTCACCTTTGGGTGCAGGTTTTCTGACCGGTAAATACCAGGGCGGAGCGGTGCCGGACGGATCGCGCATGTCGATCAATGCCGAGATGGGAGGGCGCAAATCCGAGCGGGTTTTCGATGCTGTGGCAGCTTATTTGGAGATTGCCCAACGGCATGGATTGGATCCGATTCACATGGCGCTGGCCTGGTGCCGGACGCGTCCTTTCATGATGTCGGCCATTTTTGGCGCAACGACAGTGGCGCAGTTGGAACATATTCTGGAAGGGCGCAACTTACGGCTGCCCGAGGATGTTGTAAACGAGATCAACGCGGCGCATCGCGCGTATCCGATGCCGTATTAGGGGGCGCTGCCCCGGCCGCGCGGGGCGCGCGCGGCTCCCCCGGAGTATTTTGAAAAGATGAAGATCAGTGGGGCGTAGGCTGGGTGCGTTCCAGCCTGAGGTCGCGTGCGGATTGCCCATGGGCGGTGCGGAAAGCACGGGCAAAGCTGGATTGCGAGGCAAAGCCTGTGGCAAGCGCCACATCCATCAAAGGCCGGTCGGTGTCGGTCACCAGACGGCGGGCCTCGGCCAGTCTGAGCTGCAGGTAGTGGTCCTGTGGCGTGGTGTTCAGACGCAGGCGGAATTGTTGCTGCAAGGTACGCGGGCTGGTGCCCAGCGTCTCGGCGATGTCGGCCAGAGGCAAGGGTGTGTCGAGGGACGATTCCATCAATGCATTTGCTTTGGCGGTCAGTGTTGTGTGGCGGAGTGGTGCGCCGGTGCGGCTTTGGGGCTTTGATGGCGCGGACGTGCCTTCGTAGAGGAACAGGCCGGAGACGCGGGCTGCGAACCCTGCGCCGTGGCGCGCGGCGATGATGTGGAGCATCATGTCCACAGCCGGGACGGCTCCGCCAGACGTCAGGCGGTTTTCGGAAACGGTGAAGCGATCCGGGCGGACGTCCACGGCCGGGAAACGGGCTGCGAAGCTTTCGAGATCCTCCCAATGGGTGGTTGCGGCGTGGCCGTCGAGCAGACCGGCTTCGGCCAGCAGCCAGGGGCCTCCGTCGATGCCGGCCATGGTGGCGCCAGTTGCAGCAACGCGGCGCAGGCCCCCGAGCAGGCTGGGTGTGGCGTGGCGGGCGAGTTGGAAGCCCGCGACGACGATCATCAGGTCGCAACTTTGCAGACGGGCCAGCGGGATGCCCGGGACGGTCAGGGCGCTGGTCAGCAGCGCGGGTTCGGAGGTGGCGGTCACATAATCCCAGTCAAAGGCCGGGCGGTCGGCCAGCCGGTTGGCGGCGCGCATCGGATCGACGGCGGCGGCAAAGCTGAGCGTGTTGCACTCATCCAGCACCAGCACCGCCGTTTTCAGGGCGCGATGTTCAGGCTGGAGGATGTTTTTTGCGGATTTCATCAAGTTCGATTCGCATTCTGGCAAGTGTTTCCTCAAGGCTGCGTCAGACTTGGGAACAACGCAAATCGATAACCGGGGAGAAGTCTGGGGAAAACCCGTGGCACAAGCCGGTATAAACTGGGGAAAACGCCATGCCTTTGGAAATGAACCGCGACGTCTTTATTACTTGTGCCGTGACCGGCTCGGGCGGGACGCAGGATCGCAGTCCGCATGTGCCACGCTCGCCTGCTCAGATTGCTGAAAGCGCGATTGCCGCGGCAAAGGCGGGGGCGGCGGTGGTGCATTGCCATGTGCGTGATCCGGAGAGCGGCGCGCCCTCGCGCGATTTGGGCCTGTATCGGGAGGTGACTGAGCGGATTCGCGATGCGGATGTGGATGTGGTTTTGAACCTGACGGCCGGGATGGGCGGGGATATCGTGTTCGGCGGCGTCGAGAGCCCGTTTCCGGTGAACGAGGCCGCGACCGACATGATCGGGGCGAGTGAGCGCGTGGCGCATGTTGCCGCGTGTCTTCCCGAGATCTGTACGCTGGATTGCGGCACGATGAACTTTGCCGAGGCTGATTATGTGATGACCAACACGCCCGGCATGTTGCGGGCGATGGGACAGATGATGACCGATCTTGGGGTGAAGCCCGAGATCGAGGCGTTTGACACCGGTCATCTGTGGTTTGCCAAGCAGTTGGTGAAAGAGGGCGTGCTGGAACCGGATGCTCTGGTGCAGCTGTGCATGGGGGTGCCGTGGGGTGCGCCGGACGATCTGAACACTTTTATGGCGATGGTTAACAATGTGCCTGATGACTGGACGTTCAGTGCTTTTGCCTTGGGACGGCGTCAAATGGCTTATGTCGCGGCCTCCGTGCTGGCGGGGGGTAACGTACGGGTCGGGCTTGAGGACAACCTGTGGCTGGACAAGGGCGTATTAGCCGAGAACTGGCAGTTGGTAGAACGTGCGGGAACGATCATTGAAAACATGGGGGCGCGCGTGATCGGACCCGAGGCGGTGCGTGAGAAGTTGGGGTTGGTGAAACGGGCACCGGTGGCGCCGTGAGGGTAGGGTGGATTGGGGGCCAGCCCCCAAACCCCCGGGATATTTTGGGCCAGATGAAGTTTGGGATGTGTTGAGATGAAAGCAGCGGCGATTATCGGTGGCGGGGTTATTGGCGGCGGATGGGCCGCTCGGTTCCTGCTGAACGGCTGGGATGTGCGGGTGTTTGATCCGGACCCGGAAGCCGAGCGCAAGATTGGTGAGGTTCTGGACAATGCACGGCGGTCGCTGCCGGGGTTGTGTGATGTACCTTTGCCGCCTGAGGGGGCGCTGAGTTTTCATGACGAGATGGGCGAAGCCGTGCGGGGGGCCGTCTGGATTCAAGAAAGCGTGCCGGAACGCCTGGATCTGAAGCTAAAGGTCTACAAGGGTTTGCAGCAGGCCTGTGATCCGGAGGCGATCATCGGGTCCTCGACCAGTGGGTTCAAGCCATCGGAACTGCAGCAAGGAGCGTTGAGGCCTGAGCAGATTGTGGTCACGCATCCGTTTAACCCGGTGTATCTGTTGCCGCTGGTTGAGTTGGTGCCCACCGATAAAAACCCGCCGGAAATGGTCGCTCGGGCGCAGGAGCTTTTGAAATCGCTCGGGTTCTTTCCGTTGCATCTGCGAAAAGAGATCGATGCGCATATTGCAGACCGGTTTCTTGAAGCGGTATGGCGCGAGGCGTTGTGGCTGGTCAAGGACGGAATCGCCACGACGGAAGAGGTCGATGAGGCCATTCGCATGGGCTTTGGTATCCGTTGGGCGCAGATGGGCTTGTTTGAAACCTACCGCGTAGCCGGGGGCGAGGCCGGGATGCGGCATTTTTTGGCGCAGTTCGGGCCTGCGCTGAAATGGCCCTGGACCAAACTTATGGATGTGCCGGATTTCACAGACGAACTGGTCGATATGATAGCGGAGCAGTCGGATGCGCAGTCGGGCATGCATTCGATTCGGGAATTGGAGCGCATCCGCGACAATAATCTTGTCGGGATGATGCGGGCGCTGAAGGCGCAGGATTATGGTGCCGGGGCAGTACTGAATCAGCATGATGCGGTTTTGAAACCCGGCGCGCTGCCGACATTGGATCAGGCGGATTTGAGCCAGCCGATCCTGACGCTGGCCCGTGCAGTGCCGCTGGACTGGACCGATTACAACGGACACATGAATGAGGCGAAATACCTTGAGGCTTTCGCCGCGGCCACCGACCGGTTCATGGAGATCATCGGATGTGACATGGACTATATCGCCACCGGTGGCAGCTATTTCACCGCAGAAAATCACATCAGATACATACATGAAACGCATGCGGGTGCGCGTATTGAATGCCGGACGCAGATGCTGCTGGGGCAGGGCAAGAAACTGCATGTGTTTCATAGCATGTATGAAGGCGACAAGTTGCTGGCCACGGGCGAGAGCTTTTTGTTGCATGTCAGCCTGGACACCCGGCGCCCCAGCGCCCCTGCGCCTCAGATCGAGGCGGCGATGGCGCGGATCGCCGAGGCGCAAGCCGGGTTGCCCTATCCCGAAGGCGCGGGTGCCGCGATCCGCAAGCCTGTATGAGCAGGCGGGTACTGATCACGGCCGGAGCCGCTGGCGTCGGGCGCGCCATGGCTGAGGCGTTTGATGCGGCGGGTGCGCGGGTTTGGGTGGCTGATGTGGATCAGGCGGCCTTGTCGGAATGTCCCGCGAATTGGGTCACGTCGCATGTCAATGTCGCAGACGAGGGCAATGTGGCCGCCATGTTTGCCCAGGTCACCGCAGAATGGGACGGGGTGGATACGCTTTGCGCAAATGCCGGCATCGCTGGGCCGACGGCTTTGGTCGAGGACGTGGCGCTGAATGATTGGCGGAACTGCCTGTCGGTGAACCTTGAGGGCACGTTTCTATGCGCGAAATACGCCGCCCCTATTCTCAAGCAGCAGGGTAGCGGGGCGATCCTGATCACGTCCTCGACCGCAGGTCAGTTCGGCTATCCCAATCGCGCGCCTTATGCGGCCGCTAAATGGGGCGTCATCGGGTTGGGCAAGACGCTTGCGATGGAGTTGGGCCCATACGGTGTTCGCTGCAACATCATTTGCCCGGGCTCGATCGAAGGTCCGCGCATGGAAGGGGTTCTGCAGCGTGAAGCCGCGGCCAAGGGCATGAGTCGCGATCAGGTTTACAACGGCTATGCTTCTGGCACCTCAATGGGGCGGTTCGTCGAGGCCAGTGATATTGCCAACATGGCCGTGTTTCTGGCCTCGGACGCGGCGCGGCTGGTGTCGGGGCAAGTCATTGCCGTGGATGGGCACACCGTCAACCCCGACCCAAAGGTGTGATCAACCCTGATTGGGGCCGCGAATCTGGCGGATGGTCTGACGAACGGCCTGCCAATCCTGCGCCTGTTCTGCCTGTCCGGCGGCCTCGCATTCGCGCATCTTCTTGGCAGCTTCAGCCTCGGCCCGATCTCCGTGTGCCGAGTATAGCGCGCGGGCGTATTGAGCGGTTTGTAATGCGTCCATTCCTGTGGTCCTCCGTCATTGGTCGGAATGCCTGAAAGTTCGCGCCTTTGGACGATACCACAGCCTGGGCCCTAGCGCATCTTTTTGCGCATATGCTCAAGATGTGCGGGGAAATCCCGCGCGGTGATATCAGCTTCGCGGACCAACTGGTCGAAATGCCTTGTAAAAGTCTCGATCCGGTCTCGATCCCGGAAGGCCATGTAGTGACTTCCGGCATAAAACACGCACATCAATGGACCAAAGATCGTCACCGGCGCGGAGTAAAGCCGTTTGGCGTCAAACAGGTAGATACGCAACCGTGGGTACAGCTGATCGCAAAGGGTTAGCAGATGGTCAATCTGCGCCAGCCGTGTCGGCAAGGCCAGCCCTTCATAATACCCGGTGGCGGCAACAAAACTGTCGATTTCATAAAGCGGCATGGCGATTTCATAGTCGGATTGTGCCGCACGCATCCATGTCAGGCGGTCGGCGGACGCTCCAATCGCCTGATCTGCGCTGCGCCCCAAATGAGGCGCATATTCCCATTCCAGCACCGCCCGTGTTTTGAGCATGTCAGGCAAAGTGGCCGGAACATAACGGATTTTGTAACCTGCAGCCTCTTTGTGCCACGCGAAAATTCGTTCATCCACAAGTGCGCGTGGCGCTTCGGTCACCGTCAGGGAACTGGCCAGAAGTTCAGCGGCGCTTTCAGGCCGGTCAGACAGGCTGAGTAACCAATCGGCTGAAACGCCCAACGCCGAGGCACAACTGCCGACGACATGAGCGTTGGGCAACCGCGCGCCGTCACCTGTCAGAAGCTGGGATACGGTCGAACGATCCACGCCGATACCGCGTGCCAGCGCGCTCTGACTGATTTGACGGCCCTCCATCGCTTGGGCGAGGCGATACCGGAACTCAGCGGCGCGGTCGCGTTTGTCGATTTTTCCCAACATTTGTTGTGATATATCACATTATGTGAATCTTGTTAACTACATACAGAATGTTCAACGCTCTGCACCGCGCGTACGTCTTGAATAATAACAACAAAACGGGTGACGGAATGGAAACGCGGCGCAGATCGGTCGTGATTGCGGTGGTGTGGACTCTGGTGGGTGGAGTGACAACCGGATCGACAGCCATTGGGGGAACGCTTGCCGTGGTGAATACGGCCATCGGTCTGACGCTTTATGTGGTGTACGAACGTTTCTGGGCCGGAGTGGCCTGGGGCCGAAATGTCTGAGCGCGCCGGGCCGGAGTGGGGCACGTTTGCTCTGATCATCCTGTGCTACATGGCGTGGCTGCTGGCAATATTCTGTCTTCCGGTTCTATGGATGATCCCGATCATGGGGATGGTGGCAGCCCTGCATTCGTCCCTGACCCATGAGGCGCTGCACGGGCATCCTTTTCGCGCACGATGGTTGAACGAGGCGCTGATGGCGCTGCCGCTGACCCTGTTCATCCCATACCAGCGGTTCCGGGACCTGCATCTGGCCCATCATCGTGATGCGACCCTGACTGATCCATATGACGATCCCGAATCGAACTATCAGGACCCTGCAGTTTGGCAAAGCTTGCGCAATTGGCAGAGACGACTGCTGCGCATCAATAACACTCTGCTGGGTCGTATCATTCTCGGGCCGGCCATTGGTCAGCTTGTATTCCTGAAAGCTGAGGCGCGCGAGATTGCACGTGGTGAAGGCAGAGTGCTGCGCGCATGGGCTATGCATGTGATCGGTGTTGTCGGCGTTCTTTTTGCAGTCACCCAATCGGGAACGCCGGTTTGGGCCTATGTTCTGTCCGCTTATATGGGGTTAGCTCTGGTCAAAATCCGAACGTTTCTGGAACATCGGGCACATGACAAGTCTGGGGCCAGAACAGTCATTATCGAAGATCGTGGTTTTCTTGCTTTTCTGTTTCTGAACAATAACCTGCACGTCGTTCATCACATGAACCCAAGCGCACCCTGGTATCGGCTGCCAGCCTTGTATCGGGACGGCAAAGACAAATATCTGACCTTGAACGAGGGCTATGTCTACCGCTCATACGGTGAGATCTTTCGGGCTTATTTTTGGCGCGCCAAGGATCCGGTGGCGCATCCTCTCTGGCCAAAGGGCTGATTTCACGACACAAGGGTTCTTATGAGCCTTTGGATTCCCGTCACAATCGCGGCCGCGACGTTTCAGACCGTGCGATTCATGCTGCAAAAATCGTTGAGCAGCGTGAAATTGTCGGCGGCGGGCGCAACCTTTGCACGGTTCGCCTATTCCCTGCCGCTGGTCCTGGTCGCACTGATTTCCGCAATCTGGCTGACTGGGTTTTCCGTGCCGTCTTTGACCGGTTGGTTCTGGCTTTATGCGATTGTGGGGGGAACGGCGCAGATCCTGGCGACTATTTGTGTGGTCGCTTTGTTCAAACAGCGGAATTTTGCGGTCGGGATCACGTTCAAGAAAACAGAAGTCATTCAAACTGCCATTGTCGGGTTTCTCGTTCTGGGGGATCAGGTCTCCGGCGGTGCACTTGTAGCCATTCTGCTGGGTCTGTGCGCTGTCCTGTTGTTGTCCAAAAACCCCGGCGGCGAAGGTGCATGGTGGAAACACCTGAGCAACCGTGCCTCGCGCTTGGGGCTTGGGTCGGGCGTGCTGTTTGCCTTTTCTTCGGTCGGGTATCGCGGCGCTTCGCTGGAACTGGGGGATATCGACGCCTGGTTCAGGGCATTGGTCACACTGACCTTTGTGGTCACGTTCCAGTTTCTGAGCATGGGCGCGTGGCTGCTGTGGCGTGACCGGGCCGAGTTGCGCGCGGTCTGGGACACGCGCAGGACGGGCATGTTTGTCGGTCTGACCAGTTTGTGTGGCTCGTTCTGCTGGTTCTTTGCGTTCACGCTGCAGAATGCGGCCTATGTTAAAGCCTTGGGGCAGGTCGAGCTGATCTTCAGCCTGTTTGCGTCGATCCTGTTTTTCCGCGAACGCATCACCCGGCGCGAAATCGCCGGGATGACATTGCTGGGTGCGTCGATTCTGGCGTTGGTATTGTCGATCTAGCCCGCGCGACGCTCATCAAAGCTAAGCGCGATGAAACTGGGCATGTGATCACCCATACCAACAACGGCAGAGCCTCTGTTTTCGCTGCGACCGCGTCCACGCCCCTTGGGTTCCTTGTCTTTTTTGGGCTCAGTCTTCTTGCTGTCCGAGGACTTGGAAGGTTTTTCGGCTTTTGGCTTCTCGGCCTTGGGGTCCTCGACCGGCATCGGATTGTCCAGACGCGGGATTTCCTTCTGGATCAGGGTCTCGATCGCGGCCAGCGCTTTTTCATCGCGGCCCGAACAGATTGTTATCGCCTTGCCGTCGCGCCCGGCACGCCCGGTGCGACCGATCCGGTGAACGTAGTCCTCGGGGTGGCCGGGGACGTCGAAATTGAACACGTGGCTGACCGAAGGGATATCCAGCCCCCGCGCGGCCACGTCCGACGCAACCAGCAAACGCAAGCTGCCGTCGCGGAACCCGTCCAGCGTTTTCATCCGCTGGGACTGATCCAGATCGCCGTGAATGGCGGCGGCGTTATAGCCGTATTTCTTCAGCGACTTGGCGCAGATATCCACGTCCGTCTTGCGGTTGCAGAAAATGATAGCGTTGGTGCATGCCTCGCCCTCGGCGTCGATCAGTGCACGCAGTGTCTTGCGCTTGGCGCTGGCCTCGCGGTCGCGACGGCCGCCTTTGAACAGGACAACACCCTGTTCGATGGTTTCCGAGGCGGTGGCCTGACGAGCGACTTCGATCCGTGCCGGGGCCGACAGGAATGTGTCGGTGATCCGCTCGATCTCGGACGCCATCGTGGCCGAGAAAAACAGGGTCTGTCGCGTGAAGGGTGTCAGTGAAAAGATGCGTTCGATATCGGGGATGAAACCCATGTCCAGCATCCGGTCGGCTTCATCCACCACCATGATCTGCACGCCGGTCAGCAACAGTTTGCCGCGTTCGAAATGGTCCAGCAGCCGGCCCGGAGTGGCAATCAGAACGTCGACGCCTCGGTCGATCAGAGCGTCTTGCTCCTTGAAGCTGACACCACCGATCAACAGCGCCTTGGTCAGTTTCAGGTGCTTGGAATAGGTGTCGAAATTCTCGGCCACCTGTGCGGCCAGTTCCCGCGTCGGGCACAACACCAATGACCGGGGCATCCGCGCACGCGCGCGGCCACGGGCCAGCAGGGTGATCATCGGCAGCGTAAAGCTGGCGGTTTTCCCGGTGCCGGTCTGGGCGATCCCCAATACATCGCGCCCTTCCAAAGCGGGTGGAATCGCGCCTTCCTGGATTGGTGTCGGGGTTTCGTAGCCAGCTTCCTCAATGGCTTTGAGGACCTTGGGGTTCAGGTTCAGTTCGTTAAACTTTGTCATGTATGTCCGGTTCATGCGGACACGTGTACCTGGCCCGCGCGTATGAAATATGCCGGGCCCGGATGGCCATGCGCTTCGTGCGCATTTCGGCTTGGACGGGGACATAACAAAATCGTAGGGCAGGGTCAAATGAAGAGGGTTTAATCATTTGCCATCCTGGGGCGCTCTGGATTTTCGGCAACAATTCAGATGGTTCCGGGAAAGTGTTTCTGCACCTTCTCATCCAGACACAGCGGTCTGTGCCGGATCATATCATGATCTTCCAGACGATTTAGGACCTCGGTGTCGATGCCACTGATTTCGTCATAGAACTCTTGCAAGCCCGGTTCGCCGTATTCCTGTTCGATCCAGCTGAGCAGTTCGAACTTATTCAACCCTCCGATCTCGCGGGCTCTGTTGGGGGTTCCGGTGGCTTGATAGGACCCGCGTTCCATCCGAAAACGGTAATGAGCCAGCCAATGCTCCCAATTCGGGGCGTGGCGATGGCACAGGTCGATCTCGGGGATTTCGGTTGCTACAGGCAAAAGCGCCCCGTTCTGAAACAGGTTGTGAATCCGGTCGCTGAGATTTGGTAAACCCCTGCGCACAAACAATTTGCCCTGAACGTGGCTTAGGAACCCGCCCAGCAGAAAAGCGCCGTAGTTTGGATAGATTGCCTCGACCAGCCTGTTGCGATCAGGACCGGCCGGGATGAACGCTTTATAAAGATCGTGACCTCCGGCCAGCGCCTCGATGGGGCGAACACGTACCGCCGGGATGTCATCCGGCACACCCGCCAGCAGGTCGGGAATCGGGGCCATCGGCCATAGAAACTCATCCACATCAATATGTGCCAGCCAATCCAGTTCGGTTTGGCGATAGGTGAAGTTTGCGTTGAAGGATTGCCGGACCTGATGCGCCTGAGGTCTTTCCCGCCCACGGCGAGCCCAATACGCATCATTACAGACCCGAATGTCGATCTTGGGATGCCCGCGCAGGGTTCGGACCGCGCGGCGGTTGGAGTCATCGAGAAACAGATGCAGCCGGTCCGCACCGAGATCGATGTGATGGGCGGCAAAACGCAGAATCTCGTCAAGCGGAGCCCGGGTGGTCATGACTATTCCCCAGGTCGGCTTGATGTCGCTCATCAGATGTCCAAAGTCGTTGTCGCGTGGTGCGCGCGACGGATCGCGCGCGGGGTGTTACGTCATCATTTCCTTGGTCGCCGTCAGGGTCAGAGCCGGGTAATCGCGCACCACTCGGTCGATGTCCCATTGCAGGCGCGTCAGGTAAACGATGTCGCCGTCATGATCATGGGCGATGTGCTGTTTGTTGGTGTTGACGAACTTCTCGACCTCGGCCTTTTCCCCGTTGACCCAGCGCGCCGAGGTGAACTGAGACGCCTCGAACCGTACCGGCAGGCCGTATTCCATCTCGATCCGGCTGGCGAGCACTTCAAATTGCAGCGCGCCAACAACGCCGACGATAAAACCCGATCCGATTGAGGGTTTGAATACCTTTGCCGCGCCTTCTTCGGCGAACTGCATCAGCGCCTTTTCCAGATGCTTGGCCTTCATCGGATCGCCCGCGCGGACGCCTTGCAGCAGTTCGGGCGCGAAGGACGGGATGCCCTTGACCCGGATCGCCTCGCCCTCGGTCAGCGTGTCGCCGATGCGCAATTGCCCGTGGTTGGGGATGCCGATGATATCGCCGGCCCAGGCTTCCTCGGCCAGTTCGCGGTCGGATGCCAGAAACAGCACCGGGTTCGAGATCGCCATTGGTTTCTTGGTGCGCACATGGGTCAGCTTCATGCCGCGTTTGAAATGGCCCGACGCCATACGGACAAACGCCACCCGGTCACGGTGCTTGGGATCCATATTGGCCTGCACCTTGAAGACAAACCCGGCGACCTTCTTTTCATCGGGTGCGATCTGACGCGGTTCGGCCGACTGCACCTGCGGCTGCGGGCCGTATGCGCCAATACCTTCCATCAGTTCCTTAACACCGAATGAGTTGATCGCCGAGCCGAACCAGATCGGGGTCATATGCCCCTCAAGCACCGCCTGCGGGTCGAGTTTGGGCAGCAATTCGCGCGCCATCTCAACCTCTTCCAGCAATTTCTCTAGCAAATGTTCCGGGACGTGTTCGGCCAGCTTTGGATCGTCCAAGCCATTGATTTCGACGCTTTCGGCCACCTTGTTGCGGTCGGCACGATCCATCAGTTCCAGCCGGTCGCGCAGCATGTCATAACAGCCGATGAAATCGCGCCCCACGCCAATCGGCCACGCGGCGGGCGTGACGTCAATGGCCAACATCTCCTGAATTTCGTCGATGATCTCGAACGTATCGCGGCTTTCGCGGTCCATCTTGTTACAGAAGGTCAGGATCGGCAGATCGCGCAGGCGGCAGACCTCGAACAGTTTCTGCGTCTGGCTTTCCACGCCTTTCGCACCGTCGATCACCATCACGGCGGCGTCCACGGCGGTCAGCGTGCGATAGGTATCCTCGGAAAAGTCCGAGTGGCCGGGCGTGTCCACCAGATTGAACCGGAAATTCCCGTAATCGAACGACATCGCCGAGGCAGAAACCGAGATACCCCGATCTTTCTCCATCTGCATGAAGTCTGACCGCGTGCGCCGCGCCTCACCCTTGGCGCGGACCTGACCGGCCATCTGGATGGCACCACCGTACAACAGGAACTTTTCGGTCAGCGTCGTCTTGCCCGCATCGGGGTGCGAGATGATGGCGAATGTCCGGCGCCGGGCAATCTCGGGCGGCAGAGAGGGTTGGTTCGAGGTATCAAGCATGCTCGGGCGTATAGGCGGGGAATCCTGCCGAGGCAAGATAAAGGGGCTGGTTCGAATCGTGTCGCTATGGCAATAAGAACATATAGTGAACAAATAATGGAGAGGACCTATGAATTTGAAAGAGATTGCCGACGAACTGGTGGCAGGCTGCCGTGAGGATCGCGCGAAAGAGAATTTAGAGAAGCTGTATGCGGAAGATGCCGTTTCGGTCGAGTCGCAGGATTTTGAGGGCATGGGCCGCGAAACGCACGGCAGGGATGCGATCCGGGGCAAACATGAATGGTGGGAAGGGGCGCATGAAGTCTCTGGCGCATCTGTCAGCGACCCGTTCCCGCATGGCGAAGACCGCTTTGCCGTGATCTTCGAAGTGCAAGGCAAGGTGAAAGAGTCCGGAGAAGCCTTTGATATGCGTGAGGTTGGCGTCTACCACGTTGCCGATGGAAAGATCGTGCGGGAAGAGTTCTTTTATTAACGCGCTCTGAATTCTGGTCTTCCCCGTCTGGCCGGTGCTAGACATGGCGGCAACAATAGACGGGGAGGATCACATGGATCTGGGTATCAAGGGAAAACGCGCTCTGGTCTGCGCCAGCAGCAAAGGTTTGGGTCTGGGCTGTGCCGAGGCTTTGGCGGCGGCGGGCGTCGATCTGGTAATGAATGCGCGCGGGGCCGAGATACTGGAAGCCGCGGCGGCGCGTCTGCGCTCGGACCACGGTGTGAACGTGCAGACCGTGGCGTGCGATGTCACGACTGCCGACGGACAGGCGCAGGTGATAGAGGCCGCGCAGGGTGTTGATATCCTTGTGACAAATGCCGGGGGGCCGCCTCCGGGCATGTGGTCGGACTGGGATCGCGACGATTTCATCAAGGCGCTGGACGCCAACATGTTGACCCCGATTGCCTTCATGAAGGCGCTGTTGCCGGGGATGATGGACAAGGGCTGGGGACGTGTGGTCAACATCACTTCGCAATCCGTGCGTTCGCCGATTGCGGTTCTAGGCCTGTCGAATGCCGCGCGGACGGGATTGACCGGCTATGTGGCCGGAACCTCGCGGCAAGTTGCGCCGCATGGGGTGACCATCAACAACCTGTTGCCGGGTATCCACGCGACTGACCGTGCGGATTCGCTGGATGGTGCAGTTTCGCTGCAGAAAAACATCTCGATTGAGGATGCCCGTGCAGAACGTGCTGCTACAATTCCAGCTCGCCGTTATGGCACACGGCAGGAATTCGGGGCGGCCTGCGCCTTCCTGTGTTCGCAACATGCAGGATTTATCGTTGGGCAGAACATCCTGCTGGACGGCGGCAGCACGAACCTGACGATGTAGAGATGGCGCAGGGGTTCTCACTCAAGGATCAGTTGTTCAACGCAGAAAAAGTTCGTTATCTCAGTGTGTTATTCGCAAAATCTGAACCATCTTTTGATGCGGGCGTGTTCGGGAAACGGGTGATGTCGCGCCTGCCTGAGCTTGAGTTGAAAGAGCGGATGGCGTGGATCGCCACTTGCCTGCAAGACGCGGTCCCCGGCAATTTGTCAGACGTTGCACCGGTGATCCTGCGCGCTCTTCCTCCACCGCTTGATCCCACCAAAAGCGACGATGATTTTGGTGATTTCATCTTTGCGCCTTTGGGAGACTGGGTTGCTGACGTTGGGTTGGATCAACCCGATCTGGCGTTGGACCTGTTTGAGGAACTGACTCAGCGGTTTTCGATGGAGTGGGCAATTCGTCCGTTCCTGAACCGTCACCCAGATCGGGTGCTGGCGCGTATGGAGGCGTGGTGCGACCACGACAGCTATCACGTGCGCCGTCTGGTCAGCGAAGGGACCCGACCGCGTTTGCCCTGGGGGCAAGCGGTTGGATTGCAGTTGACGGACCCTCTGCCGCTGCTGGATCGGTTGCACGCTGACCGGACGCGCTATGTGACGCGGTCGGTGGCCAACCATCTGAACGATATCACCAAGAAAGACCCGGATCTCGTGCTGGACCGGCTGCACAACTGGTCCAAAGATCGGGCGCAGGATGCGGCGGAATTGCGCTGGATGACGGCCCACACGTTGCGCGGGTTGGTCAAGTCTGGCCATCCGGGCGCGATGAAGATGCTGGGCTATGACCCCGACGCTGACATATCGGCAGCGATTAAGGTGACGGGTGAGGCGCGCATTGGTGGCGCGCTGGCATTCGAAGTTGAGCTGGAAGGCTTGGGGGATCAGCCAGTGCTGGTCGATTACATCGTGCATTTTCGACGTCCGGGCGGTAAAAAATCCGCCAAGGTGCATAAGTTGAAACAGACCACATTGAAGGAAGGCGCGCTAAACCTTGGCAAGGTGCACAAGCTGAAAGGCAATGCGACGACGTTCAAGCTGGTGCCGGGTCCCCATCGGTTGGAGATTCAGGTAAACGGTCGGGTGCGGGCAGGTGTGGATTTCGAATTGCTGAAGTAACGCTTTTGTAAAGTATCGCTGGAGTGGATTGCGCAAAGGGCGGGGCTGCATTAGCTGACCCAAAGTCAGACACAGGGGATAGTTTCGATGAAGCATGAATCAGTGCAGAATTACTACGGCGATGTCCTTCAAAGCAGCGCGGATTTGCAGACCAATGCGTGCTGCACGCCGGATGACATGCCGGATCACGTGAAAAAGATCCTCTCGAAAGTGCATGACGAGGTTCTGACCCGCTATTATGGCTGCGGGTTGATTGCGCCACTGGATCTGGAGGGGATGAGCATCCTTGACCTGGGTTGTGGGGCGGGGCGCGATGTCTATGCGCTGTCAGCCATGGTTGGAGAAACGGGCCGCGTTGTGGGTGTGGACATGACACCGGAACAGCTGGATGTGGCGCGTGCCCATCAGGAATATCACGCGCAGGCCTTTGGTCACGGCGCGTCGAATGTGGAATTCCATCACGGCTATATCGAAAAGCTGGATGAGCTTGACCTTGAACCCGGGTCTTTCGACATCATCGTTTCAAACTGCGTGATCAATCTGGCCACGGACAAAGAGGCCGTTCTGCGCGGCGCGCATCGGTTGCTGAAGGATGGCGGCGAGATGTATTTCTCGGATGTCTACGCGGACCGCCGGGTGCCGCAGGCTATGGCCGAAGATGAGGTGCTGTATGGCGAATGCTTGTCCGGCGCGCTCTATTGGAATGACTTCCTGTCGATGTCACGCAAGGCCGGGTTCGGCGATCCGCGCCGGGTCACACATCGACCTCTGACCATCGAGAACCCGGTTCTGGAAGACCGCGTTGCGCCGCTCAAGTTCCTTTCGGCCACTTATCGCTTGTTCAAACTGCCTGCCCTGGAACCGGCCTGCGAGGATTATGGGCAAGCGGTGATCTACAAGGGCACCATACCTAACGCTCCTCACCTGTTTGAACTGGATGACCATCACGCGATCGAGGCAGGCAAGGTCTTTCCGGTTTGCGGCAACACGTGGATGATGCTGAAAGACACTCGGTTTGCGCGGCATTTCGACTTTATTGGCGACTTCTCGACCCATTACGGCATTTTCGAAGGCTGCGGCGGGGAAAGCCCGTTTGAAGCAACCGGCGAAGCCGTAACGGGTGGATGCTGCTGATCTCTTGCGCCTGATGGGTGGGGTTGCTATCCCCGCCAAGCCCGATGAATTTGATCGGAAAAGGCAATGGGGTCCTTAATTGGCGGTGAATACAGTTCCTCCTCGGCTTGAAATTCGCAATCTGGTTGCCCGTTTTGGTGGCCGAACCGTAGTGGATGATGTCTCGCTGGCTGTTGCTGCCGGGCAGGTGACCTGTCTGCTGGGCCCTTCGGGCTGCGGCAAGTCGACGACACTGCGCATGATTGCGGGCGTCGAGATGCAAAGCTCGGGCGAGATATTCGTCGACGGCAAGCTGATCTGTGACACGGTGTTTCGTGTTCCGCCGGAACGGCGCGAGATCGGGCTGATGTTTCAGGATTTTGCCCTGTTTCCGCATCTGAGCGTTGCTGACAACGTGGCCTTTGGCCTGAAAGGCAGCAAAGACGAAAAGCGGACCCGTGTCGAGGAACTGTTGAACAAGGTGGACCTGATGCGGTTCATTGACGGCTTTCCGCATCAATTGTCGGGCGGTGAGCAGCAGCGGGTTGCATTGGCGCGCGCGTTGGCCCCGCGACCGCGGATCATGCTGATGGACGAGCCGTTTTCGGGCCTTGATAACCGTTTGCGCGACGGGATCCGGGATGAGACGTTGGCGATCCTCAAGGAAGAAGATGCTGCCGTTTTGCTGGTCACGCATGAGCCGGAAGAGGCCATGCGCATGGCAGACGAAATCGCGCTCATGCGGCGTGGCAAGATCGTGCAGCAGGGCGCGCCCTATAATGTCTATACTCGACCAGCGGACAAGGCTGCAGTTGCTTTTTTCAGCGATGTCAACGTATTGCAGGCACAAGTTAACGGAGCGTTGGCGCATACACCATTCGGGCGTTTTCTGGCACCGGGGATTGCGGACGGAACCGATGTCGATATCGTCTTTCGCCCTCAGCACGTCAAACTGGATTTTGACCGCAACGGCAAAGGTCCGTCACCCACGCCCACGGATGGTGTTGCCGCGCGCGGCGTGGTCGAGCGGGCGCGCTTTTTGGGCAATGAAAGCCTTGTCGAGTTTCGGATGGATTACAACGGCTCAATACTCAAGGCGACGGTTCCAAACGTTTTTGTGCCCGCGCCCGGACGAGTTATGTGGCTGACCATCCGCCGTGACCGGTGCTTTGTCTTTCCGTCTTGATTGCTGGCACTTTGCGGGAAAGTGGTGCGCGAATGCCGCAGATTGAGCGCGCCCGCTGCTTGCCGCAGCGCGGGGGCGGGTCTATCAAGGGCAAAACGCGGGGGTGGAGCGGGCATGCGAGTTCTTCTGACAAATGATGACGGGATCAATGCGCCGGGGCTGATCGCGCTGCAGCATATCGCGCAGGACGTGGCGGGCCCGGATGGCGAGGTCTGGATCGTCGCGCCCGCCTTCGAGCAGTCCGGGGTTGGCCATTGTATCAGCTACACCCATCCGATGATGGTCGCCAAGCTGGACGATCGCCGCTTTGCCGCCGAAGGCTCGCCTGCGGATTGCGTGCTGGCGGGTTTACATGACGTGATGAAGGACGCACCGCCGGATCTGGTGTTGTCCGGCGTGAACCGGGGCAATAACTCGGCAGAGAATACGCTGTATTCCGGGACCATTGGGGGCGCGATGGAGGCAGCCTTGCAAGGCGTGCCGGCAATTGCATTGTCCCAGTATTTCGGCCCTCGCAACCTGGGTCTGGAAGATCCGTTTGAGGCCGCGACCCGTTTTGGTGCCGACGTGGTTCGCCGCATTCTCGCGGCCAGCCCGGCCCAACAGGGTGACTATAAACTGTTTTACAACGTCAATTTTCCGCCCGTTCCTGCAGATGAGGTTCTGGGCAGGCGCGTGGCCCCGCAAGGGTTCCGCCGTGACACGCATTTTGGCGTTGAACCTCACAGCTCGCCTTCGGGGCGGCGGTTTTTGTGGATCAAGGGCGGATATCAGCACAACCCGACTGCCCCTGGCACCGATGCAGCGGTGAATCTGGAAGGCTACATCTCGGTCACGCCGATGCGCGCCGATCTGACCGCCCACGACGCGCTGGAGGCGCTGAAGGTAGTCGAATGACCGGACTGACGCCCGAAATCACCATGCAATTCCTGTTTGCCCTGCGTTCGCGCGGGGTGACGGATGCGCGCGTTCTGGCCGCGATGGAGCAGATTGACCGGGGGCAATTCGTCAAAGGGCTGTTTGCGGATCGTGCCTACGAGGACACGCCGCTGCCGATCGCCTGCGGACAAACGATCAGCCAGCCGTCGGTCGTGGGGCTGATGACGCAGGCGCTGCAGGTCCGTGCGCGGGATACGGTTCTGGAGATCGGCACCGGCTCGGGCTATCAGGCCGCGGTTTTGTCCAAACTGGCCCGGCGGGTTTACACAGTCGAGCGTCACAAGCGTTTGGTTCAGGAAACCGGGCAGTTGTTTCGCCAACTGGGTCTGACCAATGTCACCGCCATGCTGTCGGACGGGTCCTTCGGGTTGCCGGAACAGGCACCGTTTGATCGTATCATTGTGACCGCAGCCGCCGAGGACCCTCCCGGGCCACTCTTGGCGCAGTTGAAAATCGGCGGTATCATGGTGTTGCCGGTGGGACAGTCAGATGCCGTTCAGACGCTGATCCGTGTGACGCGCACTGAAACCGGCCTGGACTATGATGAATTATTACCCGTTCGATTTGTTCCTTTGCTGGAAGGTCTGGGAAAGGACGGCAATTAAAGGTATACTCGGTGAAAAGCGCTGGAACCCCGATCAAACAGGGGCAGGTGTTGAGGACAGTAAAATGAGAGCAGTTTCCAAATTCCCTCTGGGTCGATTTGCGGCATGTGGTGCGGCGCTGGCGGTTCTAGCTGCCTGCGAAGGACCGCTGGATTATGACTTGCGCGGTCAGGTGGGTGGATTTTCCACCACGGATGCGGTGCAGAATGCGACGGCCAATCGTCCGGTGCCTGATGCGCGGGGGGTGATTTCCTATCCAAACTATCAGGTCGCGGTCGCACAGCGCGGCGACACGGTGACAGATGTCGCCACGCGTGTCGGGTTACCCCCGACCGAACTGGCCCGTTTCAACGGCTTGCAGATCAGCGACCCGTTGCGGGACGGTGAAGTCATTGCCTTGCCGCGTTCGGTGGGTGGGACAAGTAATGTTGATATTGCCGCCCTTGCGGGCTCGGCGATTGATGGAGCGCCGAGCACCGGGTCGGTTCAGACCTCGACTTTGGAGCCGGCCAAACCTGCGCCCGCGCCCGCACCTTCGGGGCCGGAGCCGATCCGCCACAAGGTCAAGCGGGGCGAGACGGCCTTTACGATCTCGCGGCTCTATGATGTGCCGGTTGAATCGCTGGCCGAATGGAACGGGCTGGGTCCGGATTTCGTGGTGCGCGAGGGTCAGTTTCTGCTGATCCCGATCAAAAACCAGCCCGCACCGGTCCAGACCGCCGCTGTTCCTGCGACCAACGTCACGCAGCCCGGTGAGGGTTCGCCCACACCCACGCCGCCCAGTGCGACCCAGCCATTGCCGGATGAAGAGATCACTCCGCCGCCGCCAGCGCCGGATGTGACTGCGGATGCGCCTACCAATCAGAGTAATTCTGCGCTGGCCTTTCCGGTCGGCGGGACCATCATTCGCACCTATGACAAAGGCAAGAACGAGGGGATCGACATCGCCGCCTCACCCGGAACACCGGTGCAGGCGGCCGAGGCAGGGACCGTTGCGGCCATCACAGCAGACGCGGATCAGGTGCCCATCATCGTGGTCAAGCACCAGAACGATTTGCTGACAGTCTATGCCAACGTCGACGATATCACTGTCAAGAAAGGCGACCGTGTCCGCCGGGGCCAGAAGATTGCAGCGCTTCGGGATGGCGATAACGCCTATGTTCATTTCGAAGTGCGCAAAGGGTTTGAGTCCGTTGATCCCGAGCCGTTCCTGAAATGACCCGGAAATGGCCCGTGCCGGGCCATGCCTCCGGCGGGAGTATTTTGGAAAAGATGAAGCGGGTCAGCCGTTTGGGGTATAATCGCTGAGGCGTTTGCCGGGTTCATCGGCGAAAATCTCGGGTATGGGTGAGAGCGCTTCGATCAGGTCGATGCGAAACACGCGGAAACCTGCGCGCAATTCGCACCAGGCGGTGAGCGTCCAGACCCGGCCCCAGTATTCCATATGCAATGGACGGATGATGCGTTCGGTCAGGGTGCCGTCGATCCGCCGGTAGCTGAGCTGCAATTTCTGGCGGGATTTGATGGCGGCGCGGATCGGGGCCATATAGGCCAGTCCGCGGGCAGCATCGGCAAAGGGGTAGACGGCGAATTTCCAGGTGTCAGCTTCGGAAATGACCTGTGTCGGCAAGACCGCGTCGATCTTGTCAGCCAGGGATTGGGCGGCGGATTTGAGCTCGGGGTCGGCGGCCTCGGCCACGATAGCCATGCCGAGGTTCAGGGCTTCGAGTTCGGTCGGCGTCAGGTTCAGCGGGGGCAGGGTGATCTGTTCGCGCACCATATAGCCCACGCCGCGTTCCCCTTCGACCGGGACGCCTGAGGCGACCAGCGTATCCATGTCGCGATAAATGGTGCGGACCGACACTTCGAGCCGATCCGCAATGTCCTGCGCGCGGTGCAGTTTGCCGTCACGCAGGATCTGGATGATGTCGAACAGGCGGTCAGTGCGGCGCATGACACGCCGCCTGATCCGCGTTTAGGCGATCATATTCCATAGTACGGTCTCATGGCGCATCTGCGCGCTTTCGGGGTTGATCGCGGCCATCAGGGCGGGCGCGAAATCCTGCTGCATGAAGGCTGCGGCGGCTTCTTCTGCGGATTTCATGTCGGTCCAGATGACATAATCCG
Source organism: Ruegeria sp. AL1 (assembly GCF_056540905.1). Taxonomy (NCBI): domain Bacteria; kingdom Pseudomonadati; phylum Pseudomonadota; class Alphaproteobacteria; order Rhodobacterales; family Roseobacteraceae; genus Ruegeria; species Ruegeria sp. AL1. Next base: position 130,052 of record NZ_JBQFXP010000001.1, on the reverse strand, counting down.
TCCAGCGGCCATCCGCGCCTTGGCTCAGTTGACGATGGGCGAAACCGGGCGCGGCGCGGACGAAGGCTTCGGTCGTTTGGCTGAGTTGCACGAACTCTTCGGGCATTACGCCATTCGCCAGGGTGAACGTGACGATTTCTGCGACATGGGTCATCTGAGTCTCCGTTGATCAGGGTTTGATGCCCTGTTCCTAGCGGTTCCCAACTGACATAAACCTGTCAGTTGAGAAAAGCGAGTCCTCAAAAATTGCGGGTTTGGCCGGAATTTGATGGTGGATTTGATCTGTCTCACTTTCTCCGGGCGCCGTCCGGGCGTAGACACGGGGCCAGATCATATTTCCGGCGCGTGGCGCCGACGCAGAAGGAGACAAGACATGCTTAACAATATCGGCCTTCCCGGCCTGCTGCTGATCGCTGTTGTGGTACTGGTGCTGTTCGGCCGCGGCAAGATCAGTTCGCTCATGGGCGAAGTGGGTAAGGGCATCACCGCATTCAAGAAGGGCGTCAAAGACGGATCGGAAGAGCTGGAACAGGACGCATCGGAGCTGGCCAAGGACGTCACGCCCGAGACCGAGAAAGACAAGGTCTGAACATAGATGTTTGATCTGGGCTGGACCGAGCTTCTGGTCATCGGAATCGTTGCATTGATTGTGGTGGGTCCAAAAGACCTGCCCGTGTTGTTTCGCAATGTCGGGCGTTTTGTCGGCAAGGCCCGCGGCATGGCGCGCGAATTCAGCAGCGCCATGAATGAAGCTGCCGATCAGGCGGGTGTGAACGAGATCAAGAAAGGTCTGAACGCTGCGACCAACCCTGTCAGCACGGCTATGGAAGGTGTGAACGAGGCCGCGCGCGATGTGGCCAAGTCGCTTGATCCGACCAAGTTTGATCCGGATAGCGAAACCGGAAAGCTGGCTGCGGAACGCGCCGAGCAAGCCAAGAAGATACAAGCCACGACGGCGCGGGCCGCCGCCGAGCGCAAGGCCAAGGAAGCAGCCGAGGCCTTGACCAAAGCGGAAGAGGCCGAAGCGGCGTTGAACACTGAAAGCAAGACATGACCAAAACGGACGAGATCGAGGATTCCTCGGCCCCTTTGATCGAGCATCTGGCGGAACTGCGGTCCCGGTTGATTCACTGCGTCGTGGCGTTTCTGATCGGAATGATCATCTGTTTTTCGGTGGCCACGCCGCTGTTCAACTTTCTGACCCAACCGCTATGCGAAGTTCTTACAGAGCGTGGCCAGGATTGCGGTTTGATCTTCATCTCGCCGCAAGAGGGCTTCTTTGTCGCGATCAAGGTTTCTCTGTTGGGTGGCTTCATTCTGGCCTTTCCCTATATCGGGATGCAAATGTGGCGCTTTGTTGCGCCGGGCCTGTATAAGTCCGAGAAGAATGCATTCCTGCCGTTCATGCTGGCCTCGCCCTTCATGTTTCTTCTGGGGGCGAGCTTTGCCTTCTACGTGGTCACGCCGCTGGCTTATGATTTCTTTCTGGGCTTCCAGCAATTCGGAGCCGAAGGAGAGGCCGTAACCGACGGCACCGCTGCCGCGCCGCTGAGCGTGGTGTTTCAGGGCTCGGCACAGGAATATCTGAATCTGACGATCAAGTTCATTGTCGCCTTTGGCTTGTGTTTTCAGCTGCCGGTGCTGCTGACCCTGATGGGTAAAGCGGGGTTGGTCAGCGCGCAGGGTCTGGGCGAAGTTCGCAAATACGCGGTGATTGGCATCCTGGTGCTCGCCGCCATCGTCACCCCGCCGGATGTGATCACGCAGATCATCCTGTTTGTGGTGGTCTACGGCCTTTACGAAGTGTCCATCTTCCTCGTCGCCCGGGTCGAGAAAAAGCGCGAGGAACAACTCCGCGCCGACGGCTATTACGATGATGAAGCCGAAGCCGATGCCGAGATGATGCAGGAAGAAGACGGAAAGTAATCCAGCCCGGCTGAAACGAAAAGGCGTGCCCGGGATCGGGCGCGCCTTTTTCGTGCCGCGCCCTTGTTGAGACTGCGGGAAAATGGTTTGAAAAGCGCATGTGCAGACCGGAGGCAAATATGAATGAAGAGGCCCTGAACCGTATCGCCGACGCGCTCGAACGGATCGCACCCGCGCCTCTGGCGACCCCGGATTTCAATGTAGCGCCGGCATTTGTCTGGCATGTCGACCCGGACCGGCTGGAGCCGGTGACGCAGGTCAATCGTGTCGATCTGGACCTGTTGGTGGGGATCAACCGGTCCCGGGACACGCTGCTGGACAATACGCGACGCTTCGCGTCGGGCTACAAGGCCAACAACGCGTTGCTTTGGGGGGCACGGGGCATGGGCAAATCCAGCCTCGTCAAGGCCGTGCACGGGACTCTGTATTCGGATTATCCCGATCTGAAGCTTGTTGAATTGCAACGCGAGGATATGGGTTCGGTCGCGCGACTGCTCAACCACCTGCGCGCCGCGCCGCATCGGTTTATCCTGTTTTGCGATGACCTGTCGTTCAGCCACGATGACCAGCATTACAAGTCGCTCAAGGCGGTTCTGGACGGCGGCATCGAAGGCCGCCCCGAAAACGTCGTGTTCTACGCCACCTCGAACCGCCGTCATCTGATGCCCCGGGACATGATCGAAAACGAACGCTCCAGCGCCATCAACCCGTCCGAAGCGGTCGAGGAAAAAGTCTCACTGTCGGACCGGTTCGGCCTGTGGTTGGGCTTCCATCCCTGCGATCAGGATGAATACCTGGCGATGATCGATCGCTATTGCGCTGCCTACAAAGTCTCGGTGGACCCCGACATCTTGCGGGCCGAGGCTATCGAATGGCAAGCCACTCGCGGCGCACGTTCGGGACGGGTTGCGTGGCAGTTCGTCGTCGATCTGGCCGGGCGCAACGGCACCCATATCGCCTGATCGGCCCGCTTCATCTTTTCCAAAATACTCCCGCCGGAGGCCTGGCCCGGTAAGGGCCAGTCTTACAGCAGGGCCAAAATCCGGATGGCTTCATCCGTCGGGCTGGTCAACACATCCCGATCCTCGCCGGGGTGAAACCGGGCGCGTACCGCAGTGGGCATCGGCGCGGGCTCAACAATCGAGACCCGGGGCCCGGTTCGTTCGGTTTCAACAGCCCAACTGCGGGCCAAAGCCATCTGTGCCCCCTTGGTGGCACCATAGATGCCATAGAACTTCTCGCCGGCTTTCGGATCGTCGAAAAACACTGCGTGGCCGGTTTCTCCCAGCAAGGGCGCGACATAGGGAATCAGAATCGAGGTCGCTGTGGCATTGGTGCTTACCGCCTTCGCCCATTCCTTGGGATCAATGAAATGCGTGGGTGTCAGGGCCGAGGTGTGAATGGCGGTATGCAGCCACAAATCAACCTTGCCCCATCGGTCGTGAATCCCGCGGCACAAGGTGGCCATGGCGTTCGGATCGGCAATATCCATCGGGGCCAGTGTGGCAGCGCCCCCTTTGGCCTGAATGCGATCGTCCAGCTCCTCCAGCCCACCTGTGGTGCGGGCGACGGCGACGATATGATACTCAGGGGCCAGCGCCTCGGCCAGTGCGGCACCCAACCCACGGGACGCCCCGGTGACAAGGGCAATTTTGGTCTGATCGGTCATGACTGCGGTTTGACCCGCCGCGCGCAAGGCGTCAAGGCAGGATTAGCTGCCGGGGATGGTGATCCGCCGGGTCTGGCCGCTTTGTCGCAGCATCACGCCCTCTGCATCGATGGCAATGACCGAGCCTGAAGACACCCGGCTGCCGGGCCCGACCTCTTTCACGCGCCCCGATGCCAGACGGATTAATGCGCGCATCTCGGTTTTGGGGCCAAAGACTCCAAGCAGAGACAATGAATTCCTCTTGAGCGCGCGCCGTTGCGTGGCCGCGCTTTCGACAGTTGCATTGGACATGATCTGTGGTCAGAGCTGAGCGCCCGACCCCTTGTAGTGAGTGGTTGGTCAGGCGCGGGGCTATCAAACGCGATCCGGAAACAAAAGCCGGTCGTCCGGTCGCGTTGGGTCATGTGCAGGACGCCCCGGCGAACTCTTTGCGATCACATCCTCTTCTCCGCGAAGTTGTGCGCGGAATTCCACCGGTTTGGTTCGGGTGCCTGTCAGGATCGCGCAGATGGTAACAATATCGCCGCGCTGAAGGTCACTTGATTCGCAGGGTCCACACAGCCTGAGCCCTTAACCTGATGCCAGCTTTGCAGCGTTCCAGGACCCTCCGGGAACCTGCATGTCCTGCCTTTTCTTGCTGACCCGGTTGCTGTTTTCCAGGCTTTCCAGATAATCCTCGCTGACGCTGCCAGTGATGTATTTCCCGTCAAAACATGAACAGTCGAAGGCTTCGATCTCGGGGTTGCCTTCCTTGGCCGCCCAGATCAGATCGTCCAGATTCTGATAGAACAGGGCATCTGCCCCCAGTTCCTGCCGAATCTCCTCGATCTCTTTGCCGTTCGCGATCAGTTCATGCTTGGTGGGCATGTCGATGCCGTAGACATTGGGATATTTCACCGGCGGCGAGGCGCTGGCGATATAAACTTTCTTGGCCCCCGCCTCGCGGCACATCTGTACGATCTTCTTGATCGTATTGCCCCGGACGATCGAGTCGTCGATCAACAGCACGTTATGCCCGTCAAATTCCAGCGGCACCGCGTTCAGTTTGCGGCGCACGGATTTCTGCCGTTCGGCCTGACCGGGCATGATGAACGTGCGCCCGACATAGCGGTTTTTGACCAGACCCTCGCGATAGGGAATGCGGGTAATCTTGGCGGCCTCAAGCGCGACGGGGCGGGCGCTGTCGGGGACGGGGATAATCCGGTCGATCTCAAGCCCGGAGTCTTCGATCTGTTTGGCCAGTGTTTGACCCATGCGCATCTGGGTCTTGTAGACCGATACACCGTCCAGCAGTGAATCCGGCCGCGCAAGATAGACATATTCGAAGATGCAAGGTGTCAGGCTGCCTTCAACGGCCTGAAACTCGTGCATCTTGCCGTCAAGGTCGATCAGGATCGCCTCGCCGGGGCGCAGGTCGCGCAGTTTCTCGAACCCGTTGATGCCAAAGGCTACATCCTCGGACGCAAACGAATAATCCGCCCCGGCACCGTCATTTTCGCGCATGGCCACGGATAACGGGCGAATGCCGAACGGATCGCGGAAGGCCAGCATCCCGACGCCTGCGATCAGGCAGATGACGGAATAGGCACCCTGCACACGTTCCATGGTCATTTTCACGCCGGCAAAGATGTTACGGATCGGGTCCGCGTTGCCATTGACCTTGATCGCATCGGCGACCTTGTCCGCCAGAACGTTCAGCAGAATCTCGGAATCGGACGTGGTGCGCAGGTGACGGCTGTATTTGCCGGTCACTTTCTCGCGCTGCTGCGCGGTGTTGGTGATATTCCCGTTGTGGACCAGATAGATGCCATAAGGCGCGTTCACAAAAAACGGCTGCGCTTCGGCAGCACTCAGCGAGCCCGCGGTGGGATAACGGACATGGCCCATGCCGACCTTGCCCAACAGGGTCTCGGCGTCCTGCGCGTTGAAGACATCCTTGACCAGACCGTTGGCCTTTTTCTCACGAAAGTATTCGCCATTATAGGTGACGATCCCCGAGGCATCCTGTCCCCGGTGCTGCAACATCAGCAGCCCGTCATAGATTTCCGCAAACACATCATGCGTTCTGCTTGCGATCCCCAAAATCCCACACATGTACGGGCTCCAATTTCTATGACGTTATGGCGGTGAGAGCGTTCAATGGAACAGACCGGACTGACAATATGTGGACACCTGAGAGGTCTGTCGCAGATCGTCCAGACGGCACAAAACCGCATGTGACAAGACAGCCAGCACAAGACACAACAGATACAGCAAGATCGGCAGCTCCGATTCCATGTCGGTTCGGCCTTCACATAATGCCTAACGCAGCGTGTGTCATCAAAGGATCACATTCTTGAGCACATGCTGATTGATTTTGGGATTTTGTGTCGCAGCAGGTGACAAACCGGAGTGCGTGTGCTGTCGTTACGTAAGTTTGTTTCCTGTTGCGTACCAGTAACCAGATTGGATGCCCCCATGTGGCAACACAAGGTCAACAAAAAGAAAGAGACACCGCATAAACGCCGATGCCACCGTTGCCGCGGGGCCGGACGTGCGCCCTGCGAGATCTGCAAAGGCAGCGGTGAGCTGATCAAGAGCCGCGATCAATATGGCAAGCCGATCTCAAGCCGGTGTGACGGTTGTTTCGGGCTGAAAAACACGCGCTGCACAGTGTGCGGCGGTGAAGGGTTCATCTGATCCCAAAAGCCGAAAAAGCCCGGCTAGACCGGGCTTTCCTGTCCATCATGTCTTTATAGGTCTTAACCTTCGGTTCCGGCGGTGCAGCTGGCAACCAGTTCTTCATATTGTGCGGTGACCCAACCCAGCGCGGCTTCGGGGTTCTGCTCTTCGATCTGACCGCTGAATTGCTCGAACACCTTGGCCGAGCGGCTTTCATCGACCAGCGTGTACGACTGACCGGTCATCACCGTGTCGTAGACAAAGAACGCGATCGCGACCAAAAGAATACCGCGCGCTATTCCAAAGAAGAACCCAAGCGCCTGATCCAGCCCGCCCAAAGCTGATCGCTGGACCAGCGAGGAAAACAGCGGAGTGAATATGCTGACCACGATCAGCGCGATGGCAAAGACTGCAGCAAAGCCGGTGATAACCGACAATTCACAACTGTCGCGCAGGAACTCTCCGACTACCGGGATTTCCTTGACCAGAGGCACAGCCTGTGGGGCAAAGATGAAGGCCAGCACAGCGGCCGCGACCCAGCCCGCGATGGCCAGAACCTCGCGCATGAAACCGCGCGAATAGGCCAGAATGCCCGACAGCACGATGATCAGGGCAACGACCCCGTCAATAATAGTAAAACCTTCCATGGCCCTCGCCTGTTTTTCTGCCCCTCGGGGCGCGACCTTAACCTGCTCCGAAGGTTTCGCCAACAAACCCCACCAAATCAGAGGGTCGGGTGAGTGTCAGACCTGCCACAGTGCCGGTTTTGCCACCCGCCGGAGCAATTGCCGCGGTGAAACCAAGTTTTTGCGCCTCTTTCAACCTGTTTTCGGTCTGCGGGGCGGGTCTAAGTGCCCCGGACAGCGAGATTTCTCCGAAAACCACGGTGTCGGCGGGCAGGGCAGTGTCTTCGCGGGCACTGAGCAGCGCTGCGGCCACGGCGAGGTCGGCGGCGGGTTCGGATACTTTCAGGCCACCGGCCACGTTCAGATACACGTCGAGCCCCGCAAAGGGTATCCCGCAACGGGCTTCAAGCACCGCGAGGATCATCGCGAGGCGTCCGTTGTCCCAGCCAACGACTGTTCGCCGCGGCTGAGAATGGGGTGACGGGGCAACGAGGGCCTGCAATTCGACCAATACCGGACGGGTGCCCTCGATACCTGCAAACACGGCTGAGCCGGGGCTGGGTGTGCCACGTTCCGACAGGAACAGGGCCGAGGGGTTGGTGACCTGCGCCAGACCCTTGCCTGTCATTTCAAACACACCGATCTCATCGGCGGGGCCAAAGCGGTTTTTGACGGCACGCAGGATGCGGAACTGATGACCGCGTTCGCCCTCGAAATAGAGCACGGTGTCAACCATGTGCTCAACCACACGAGGGCCCGCGATCTGGCCTTCCTTGGTGACATGACCGACCATGATGATCGAGACCCCGTGACGTTTGGCAAACGTGGTCAATTCATGGGCTGCGGCCCGGACCTGTGACACCGACCCCGGTGCGCTGTCCACATTGTCGGCCCACATGGTCTGGATCGAGTCGATGATCGCGAGGCCGGGTTTTTCGGCCTCAAGCGTGGTGAGGATATCGCGCAGATTGGTTTCTGCCGCCAGTTGGACCGGAGAGTTTTCCAATCCCAATCGGCGCGCGCGCATCCGCACCTGTGCGCTGGCTTCCTCGCCCGAGACATAGATGGTCTTGATGCCATTGCGGGCAAAGCGGGCGGCGGCCTGTAGCAGAAGGGTGGATTTGCCGATCCCGGGGTCTCCGCCCACCAGCAGGGCAGAGGCGGGGACGAGGCCGCCGCCCAGCACCCTGTCCAATTCCTCGACGCCGCAGAGGGTGCGGGGCGGGGGTGTTTCTTCGGTGGACAGGTCCGTGAGTGTGATGGACTGGCCCCGCTTGCCACCGAGGGATTTCTTGGCGGGCCCGGCTGAAAGCGGGACGTCCTGTGCGATCGTGTTCCATTCACCGCAGGCGTCGCAGCGACCGGACCATCGGGTATGTGAGGCGCCGCAGGCCGTGCAGGAGAAAGTGTTCGTCTTTGCCATGCGGCACTTGGTGCCTCAGGTCGGGCGGTTCTTCAAGCCCTTGCGGGCATTCATCTCCGCCGGTGGTGGCCGCCGCCTCGGGCCCTGATGGGCCCTCGTTGGCGGCGGGCGCTGGTGCGCCTATTCGGCGGCGCGAGGGGGAGACATTGCAATGACACTGTGCGTTCCGGATTCGGTGTCATCTGACGAACTTTGCAGTTGGGCCGACAGTTCAGGCAGCAGGTCGAACAGCTCGTCGCGCAGCCGGGCCAGTTGAGATTTGGCGATGGATTCCTCGATCTCGATATCGCGGGTCCATTGGCGCAGCTCGTGCTGAACGGTCTGAGCGTCCTCGATCCGGGCCTGGAACTGCTCGACCTCTTCTTGACGTTGCTTCAGGAAAGCACGCGCCCGATCGACCTTGGCGTCACCATAAGTATCCGCCAGTTCCTGACTGATCTGGCTCATTTGCGCAGCCAGTTCCAGAACCTGCGGCTCGAGCGCTTGCAGATCGGGATGATCGCGCAGAAAAGCCATACGCTCCTTGACCGCATCGAACTCGGATGACAGGGCAAAAGCCCCGCTGCGGTCGGCGGCATGGGCCAACTGGTACGCTCCGGCCACGTCCTGCATGTTCATGGTAAACTTGCGATGGGTACTCTCCAGCGCCATCATGCGTGCGTTGGACGGCAGGTAGAAGGCAAGCATAACGACCAGCGCGGTCAGTCCTGATTGAACGTAAATTCCGGCATCTATGACGCTGCCATTTGCGAACCCTGCCTGCATTGACAACCATGGCAGAACGCCGGCGGCAGCCAATGCGGTGGTCGTCACTGCGAACAAAGCCGCCGCGCAGATCAGGAAAAAGGTTAGTTTCAGAAAGATGTTCTGAAATTGCAGAGTAACTCTATGAAGGGCGGCCATGATCATCGATCTCCTTCTTCAACCGAAATAAAACCGGGTCAAAGCAGAGGACAATCAAGCACGATATGATCCGCTGCGGACCGGTGAACTACAAACACGTTGCTGCTCGAAATATCTAAATGATACTTAGAAATGCGTTTTCAATCAATTAGGTCTGAGCTTTTCGTGAACCGAATGTCATCTCTGTAATATGACCCAAGGCCAGCGAGGCCAAAATACAGCCGGTAAACAGGTAGAGACCCCATGCGGTCTCGACAGTCGCGTATGAGATGCCCTTGGCCAGCGTGATGTAAAGCGCGATGAGGAATATGTCGGCCATTGCAAGCTTGCCGAGCACATTCAGAGCGGGCTGCACGCGCGGGTCCAGCAGGTTCCATTGCACCAGCGCGGTGCCGATGGTTTTGATGTAGGGCGCGAAGAGGGCGAAGATGGTGACGATCAGCGCGAGGAAAATGTCGGATTTCCACAAGGACTGGAGCCCAGTGATGACGCTTATTTCGCTGAGGCCGAAGATCGGGAGGAGCCCTGCGCGCATCAGCGGGGCGAACCACGCGATGGGGTAGAGGATCAGGAGGGAGAGGGTGGCGAGGCGGAGGGTCATTTATCCTTGACTGATAAGATACAGAAGTAGGGCCATAGCGACACATCCGAAATCGAATTCAAGCGCACTGCCAGACCAGTGTTTTCTGAAATTACTTCGAACTTTGAAGCCGAATAGAAAAAAGGAACACCCAATCACAATGCTTGCGACTGGGTTCTGAAGCCTGTTCAACACAAACCACGCGATTACTGCCATCACACCGATCACTAGCAATGACAAAATATTCCTTAGAGGTGTGTCGGTCGTTGTTGCTTCTTCGTATCTTGTCTCCGCGCCCCATCCAAATTTTTGCTTTCGAAAGGATGCAATGGCTTGCGAATACGTTTCTCCGCTTTCGGAGACCCGTCCAAGACTGGGGAACATTCCGGACAGAACAAAACCTATTCCCGCAAAGTAGTAAAAGCCCAACTCTTTAATAATTGCTGAAAACTCTAAAACTGCCATGGTGTCCGTTACCGCACCGCCTCGATCGGCCCTTCTGCGCTCCCACTAATGAACTGCTCCACATAAGGATCACCAGACGCATCCATCTGTCCCACAGGCCCGGTCCATTGGATCACGCCTCCGTGCAGCATGGCGACGTTGTCGGCAATTGCGCGGACCGAGCTCATGTCGTGGGTGATGGTCATCGCGGTGGCACCCATCTCGGTCACGATTTCGCGGATCAGGTCGTTGATGACGCCGGACATGATGGGGTCAAGCCCCGTGGTGGGCTCGTCGAAAAAGATGATCTCGGGGTCGGCGGCGATGGCACGGGCGAGGCCGACGCGTTTTTGCATACCGCCGGACAGCTCGGCCGGGAAGCGGTCGGCAACGTCGGATTTCAGGCCAACGCGGCGCAGTTTCTCGATGGCGATTTCGCGCGCCTCTTCCGCAGGGCGTTTCAGCGAGCCGCGCAGCAGGCGGAAGGCGACGTTCTGCCAGACGGTCAGCGAGTCAAACAGCGCCGCGCCCTGAAACAGCATCCCGAACCGTGCCAGAAACGCATCCCGGTCACCTTTGCTGGCGTCTTTACCATCGACATAGATCATGCCGCTGTCGGGCTTGATCAGGCCGAGGATGCATTTCAGCGCAACCGACTTGCCCGTGCCCGACCCGCCAATGATCACCATCGAGGTGCCCTTTGCAATCTCAAGGTTCATGCCTTGCAGGACGTGGTTCTCGTCAAAGGCCTTATGTACGTTCTCCATCCGGATCATAGCGAGAAGAACACCCCTGTCAGAATGAAGTTGGCGGCCAGAATCAGGATTGCGGCGGATTCGACCGAGGATTTGGTGGCGCGCCCCACGCCCTGCGCCCCCCGGCCCGAGTCCATGCCGTAAAAGCAGCCCATGATGGCCGCGATCAGGCCAAATGCGGCGCCCTTGACCAGAGAAGAGACGATATCCCGCATTTCGAGGAAATTGACCGTGTTCAGCAGGTAGGTCGCCGGGTTGAACCCAAGGTTCTGGGTCGCCACCACATAGCCGCCTGCAATGCCGATGATGTCTCCGATCCCGACCAGCAGCGGCACGGTGATCAGCGCCGCCAGAACGCGGGGGGCGGTCAGGTATTTCATCGGATGGGTGGACAGGGTGACCAGCGCGTCGATCTGCTCGGTCACTTTCATGGTGGCAATCTCGGCGGCGATTGACGAGGTCACGCGCGCGGCGATCATCAGGCCGACCAGAACCGGACCCAGTTCACGTACCATGCCGATGGCGACGATCTGGGGCACCACGGCCTCGGCGTTGAAACGTGCGCCGCCTGCGTAGATCTGCAGCGCCAGCGCGCCGCCGGTGAAGATGGCGGTCAGGCCGACAACGGGCAAGGACAGCCAGCCGACATTCAATAGCGCAACCGCGAACTCCCGCGGATAGAAGGGCGGGCGAAAAATATGCGAAACCGCGTCCAGCGCAAACAGCGCGACGCGGCCGAACGTTGCCAGCAGGGTCAGGACGGCGCGTCCCAGCCCGCCCAGCATATCAAGAGGGTTCATTCAACGTAGCCCCGCGAAAAACGACTGCCCAAAGAGGTCAGCACCTCATACCCGATCGTGCCTGCGGCCTCGGCCAGATCGTCGACGGTCTGGTGTCCGTTGAGGATGCGCAGGCTTTCAGGATTAAAGGGTAGGTCGGTGACGTCAATGGTAATCAGGTCCATTGAGACACGTCCGACCACGGGGCAGGGCATATCCCCTGCAAATGCATCAATTCCGCCACCGATTGCGCGATGCAGGCCATCGGCATACCCCGCCGCCACGGTCGCGATGCGCGACGGGCGGCGCGCTGACCAGCTGTTGCCGTAACCGACGGTCTCACCTACGGCAACGTCACGAATCTGAATCACCGGCAGATCAACAGTGACCACGGGCCTTGCCCCGGCAAACGGCATCCCGCCATAGAGGCCAACGCCGGGACGGCAGAAATCGAAATGGTATTCCGGACCCAGCAAGGTGCCGCCGGTCGCCGCCAGTGACCGGGGAACAGTCACACCGTCAGTCATCTGCCGGAAGGTCAGCAATTGCTGACGGTTCATCGGATGCTCGGGTTCATCCGCACAGGCCAGATGGGACATGATGACGGCAGGGTTCGCCGCCAGAGCTTTGCTGCGCAATTCGGCCCAGTCTGCGGGTTCCAGGCCCAGCCGGTTCATGCCGGTGTCCAGCTGAATGCCGAACGGATGATCTGGCAATGCCTGCATGTGGCGTTGAAATTGCGGGCCCGAATTGATCAGCGGGATCAGGTTATGCGCTGTCAACAGGTCCGCGTCCTGTTCCATGTGGCCCGAGAACACAAAGATCGAGGGTTCGGGCCCGACCGCCCGGCGTACTGTCACGCCTTCCTCGGCAACCGCGACGAAAAACTTTTGCACACCTTCTTCGGCCAGCGCACGAGACACCGGTTCGGAGCCCAGCCCATAGGCGTCCGCCTTGACCACGGCGGCTGTCTCGACGTTGGTTTTGTCATCCAGCGCCTGCCAGTTTTGCGTCAGTGCGTGGAGGTTGATTGTTAGACGTGCGGTACTCATGATCCCGTTCATGCCATTGCGCCGCACAAGGTCAAGAGGAACCTTGCGTTTACCCGCAATCATATGCCGATGTTCCGGCAGATTTTGGCTGGTATGATATAAAATCAGGGCTTTCGGTGCGCGTTACCTGCTGAAAAAGCTGATCCTAATTGTGTCGAGCTGAAACATAAATCAGGTACAGAACGCGCATCGTTTACCTGTTTTGATCGAGAAGCTCTGAGTTTCGCGCAGAAGCCCGACATAACAAAGGTTTATTGTTGCTGACATGACGGGCGATCAGTTTCTTCTGACGCTTGTTGCTGGGGATGTGGCAGGACGATGGCATCGTGCTGTTCTCGGACAGATCAGGGAAAAGCGTCAGAACCTCTTGCAGCGCTTCACGCGGCAAGGTGCCCAGGGCATGCGGGCCCAGAAACAGGCTTTCACTGGGTGCGCCTTCCGCGAACAAAACGACATGAGTTTCAAAGATCAGATGGTAATACGTGATGCTGGGCAACTGGTCATCCAGACAAACACCGGGTAGGGCGGTCAGGTGGATGGCTGATATCAGGACGGTGTCTTCGCCGAACATGCGGCGCGCGATGGGCGAACTTGTCAGCATCCTGTGCTGCCGCGACACCAAAAGATCCCGGCGGGGCAGGTCCTGCCCCAGTGCTCCGGCCAGAATACGCACGGGCCGCAGTTTCGGCATCTTCATCAATTCCGATGTCCGCAGCGTCCGAGACAATACCAGCCTAAGTTCCTCATAGCGTCCGTTGTGGGTCAGTACGCGGTCGCCGGGTTGCAGGTCTTCGATGGGAACCTCGCCTTTATCGGTCATGATGCGGGTGCCGGTGGTAAAGCAGGGCGCACCGGGGTTGGGGTTTGGATCGACGAAAAAGTTCACACCGTCCCTTGAACTGAGGGACGAGGTTGAATCGTTTCCGTTCGTTCCGACCTGGGTCGATGTCAGCCCGTCTGCAGCGCCTTCGTTGGCGGTGACTTCCCGGTCGAAGGACACAAAGCTCAGCACATTGCCGTTTTCAGTCAGCGAGACAGCGCCGAATCTGTTGATGGGGGCCGTGACCACGTAATAGTCGAAATTGCCAACCGTGGTCATCGTGGCGTTGCTCAAATCCGTCGAACTGCGCAGGGATCCGTTGGTGTTATACACATCCACCGACAGGCCTGAAACATCGTCACCTGTAGGAACGCGGATTTCAATGTAGTCTTGATTGGGCTGGAAACCCGGACCATTTCGATATCTGATTTCAGAGATGATTGCGGTCAATGGATCAGGGCCTTGGCCTGTACGGGTTCATCAAATCCTAACACAGACGAGATGAACCCCCAATGAACCAATTTCAAACAATTATAGGCAGTTGCCGACCAATCAATACCCTTCGATATGACCTTCTTGCTGCCATGGCTTGACCAGATTGCCAAAGCGGGTGAACTGCGCCTCGAACGACAGCTCGACCGTGCCGATGGGGCCGTGGCGCTGCTTGCCGACGATGACCTCGGCCTTGCCATGCAGGCGCTCCATGGCCTGTTTCCACTCTTCCATCTTCTCCAGCTCGTGATCGCCGGGCTTTTCGCGCTCTTTATAGTATTCCTCGCGGAACACGAACATTACGACGTCGGCATCCTGTTCGATCGAGCCCGATTCCCGCAGGTCGGATAGCTGCGGGCGTTTGTCGTCGCGATTCTCCACCTGACGCGACAGCTGGGACAGGGCGATAACCGGGATGTTGAGTTCCTTGGCAATCGCTTTCATGCCCATCGAGATCTCGGCGATCTCGTTAACGCGATTGTCGGACATCCCCCGACACAGCTGCAGATAGTCGATGACCAGCAAGTCCAGCCCGTGCGTTCTCTTCAGCCGCCGCGCACGCGCGGCGAGCTGAGAGATCGGGAGGGCGGGGGTGTCATCTATGAATAACGGGCAGGCTTCCAATTCCTTGGCAGCGTCCACAAAACGGCGGAACTCGGCCTCGGTCATGTCACCCTGACGGATTTTGTGAGAGGAAATTTCAGAGGCTTCGGCCAGAACCCGGCCTGCCAATTGTTCGGCGCTCATTTCCAGTGAAAAGAATCCAACGACGCCGCCGTCTACTGCGCCTTCGGTTCCGTCCGACTTTTGGCCGCGCTTATAAGCCTTGGCCACGTTGAACGCCACGTTGGTTGCAAGCGAGGTTTTTCCCATCGAGGGACGGCCCGCCAGAATGATCAGATCAGACGGATGCAGGCCCCCCAATTGCTTGTCCAGGTCGGCCAGACCGGTGGAAATCCCCGCCATGCCGCCACCGCGCTGGTAGGCCTCGTTGGTGACGTTGACGGCTTCTGTGACCGCCTTGAGGAAGGATTGAAACCCCTGTTCGGTCTGGCCCTGCTCGGACAACTGATAAAGCTGCTGCTCGGCCTCGACGATTTGTTCTTTCGGCTCGCTGGAGACATCGACCCGCGCCGCCTTGTCCGAGATGTCGCGGCCCAGCCGGATCAGCTCGCGCCGGATGGCCAGGTCATAGATCATCTGGGCATAATCATGCACCGCAAAGGCGCTGATCGAAGCCCCGGCCAGTTTGACCAGATAGGCAGGACCACCCAGTTCCTTCAGGCCATCATCATCGGCCATGAAGGATTTCAGGGTTACGGGTGAGGCCAGCGCATTCTTGGCGATGCGTGCGGCCGCCACCTCGTAGATCCGTGAGTGGACCGGGTCAAAAAAGTGCTCGGCCCCGATGATCGAGGCGACACGATCATAGAGATCATTATTGGTCAGAATCGCGCCCAGAAGCTGCTGCTCGGCCTCAATCGAATGCGGCATGGTTTCGGCATTCTGAATCTGTGCCGCCGCCTGCTCGATACTGCTTATCTCGTTCATTTCGTCCCCGCTGCCCGTGCTGAGGTTCTACGCGTCCAGCCCGGTTCAAGCTATCTGCAAATGAATGGGGGTAAGTTGGGATAACCGCCCCCGGCTTCGGGATAACTGCCCATCTGAATGGGGATAACTTCCGCCTAGTTTTGCACGAGAACGGTGCCACCGCAACATTTGGTGTTGGTTTTGTGAGTTGTGACTAAATAGGCGAGTTTCGAGGCGATTCGAAAATCAACTATCCCCAAGCCTCCCACAGGCCCGAATTCAAGATTTATGCGATTCCTGCCAGCCCCGAGGGTCGTTCAGGAAGGCTTCGACACCGCTAAGGGTTTCTTCATCAAAGGCCTTTTGCGCTTTGGCCTCGGCCAGAACATCCCACCATGTGCACAGGGAATGGAGCTTTATGCCGTGGTCACCCAGCGTCTTCTCGGTTTCGGGGAAAATGCCATAGTAGAAGATCACCGCCGTATGCCCGCAGGTCGCGCCGGTTTCGCGGATCGCATCTACGAAGGACAATTTCGAGCCGCCATCGGTGGTCAGATCCTCGACCAGCAGCACCCGTTCGCCTTCGCTCATCGCGCCTTCGATACGGGCATTGCGGCCATAACCTTTGGGTTTCTTGCGCACATAGGTCATCGGCAGCGCCATGCGTTCGGCGACCATGGCGGCAAAAGGAATGCCAGCTGTCTCACCACCTGCGATATTGTCGAACGCCTCGAACCCTGCGTTACGCATCACTGTGACAGTCAGAAAGTCCATCAGGGTCGAGCGGATGCGCGGGTATGAGATCAGCTTGCGGCAGTCGATATAGGTCGGGCTGGGCAGGCCCGAGGCCAGCGTGAACGGTTCGCGTGAATTGAAATGCACGGCTTTGATCTCCAGCAGCATTCGCGCGGTCAGGCGGGCGATTTCGGTGCTGTCGGGAAAGGAACTGGGGATCATGGCGCAAACCTCTGGGCTGAAACACGTTGTGGGCTGATAGCCTGCTTGCGCCCCCAGAGTCGATAGGCCGAAACAGAAAAGCGGGCCCGCCAAGGCCCGCTTTTTGCATCAGTGCTAAAACCCGCTCAGCTGGTCATGTCATAAGCGCGTTCGCCGTGCACCGACAGGTCGAGCCCATTGGTCTCGGTCTCGGCATCGACCCGCAGCGGAGTGATCAGGGACACAAGTTTTATCAGTACAAAGGTAACAACCACAGTAAAGATACCGACGATGACCAAACCGCCCAGCTGAGCCGTCCATGCCCCCAAACCGAAAACGGCGATCATGATCGTGCCGAAGATGCCACCGACGCCGTGTACGGCAAAGACGTCCAGCGTATCGTCGATGTTGAACTTGTTGCGGATGATATTCACCGCCTCCTGACACAGCACACCGGCGACCGCGCCGATGATCAGCGCCTGAACCGGCCCGACATAGCCCGAGGCCGGGGTGATCGAGGCCAGACCGGCAATCGTACCCGTCACCAGACCCACCATCGAGGCCTTGCCATATTTGATCCGCTCATACAGCGCCCATGTCAGCGACGCGGTGGCGGCCGAGATATGTGTCACGGTCATCGCCATCGCAGCGCCTCCGTCGGCGGCCAGTTGCGAGCCGCCGTTGAAGCCGAACCAGCCGACCCACAGCATCGCAGCGCCGATCATCACAAAGCCCGGATTGTGCGGAGGCGTGGTGCGGTTGCGGCGGGGCCCAAGGGCAACGGCGATCACCAGCGCGGCCAGACCTGCGGTTTCATGCACCACGATGCCGCCCGCAAAATCGCGCACGCCGATTTCGCCCAGAATGCCGCCATCGGTCAGGATGCCTCCGCCCCAGATCCAATGCACCACAGGTGCATAGCACAGCAGCATCCACAGGGCCGAGAAGGTCAGGACAAAGCCGAAACCCACACGTTCCACATAGGCGCCGACGATCAGGGCAGGGGTGATGATGGCGAAGGTCATCTGGAACGCAAAGAACAGGACTTCGGGCAGATTGCCCGACAGGCTGTCTGCGTCGACGCCGTTCAGAAAGGCTTTGCCCAGACCGCCCCACAGGCCCGATCCACCGTCACCGAACGCGATGGAATAACCTGCGACCAGCCACAGGATGCTCATCAGACATGCGATTGAAAAGCAGTGCATGAAGACGCTCAGCACGTTTCGGGCGCGCACGAGGCCGCCATAGAACAGGGCCAGGCCCGGAAGTGTCATGAACAGGACCAGGGCGGTTGCCACTATGATCCAGGCTGTGTCGGCTCCATTCATCGGCCGGTCTCCTCTTCAACTTGCGTGGCGGGCGTTGAAGCGGAGGGCGGGCGTGGAAAAAAGAGGCAGACCCCGAAATAGTTGCCTGTTTTTGGGGCTTTTGGTGAAGTGGCGATTAAATGTGCGTCAATTAGGGGTGTTCGCCCTATTTTTGAGCGATTGAAGAAAGCGCCTTTGCCAGCAGGTCCAACGCATGATCACGGGCGGCACTGCGCACATTGTCCCGACCCAATGCACCGAATTCGATGGTTTCCGCCTTGGTCGTCAGGCCGTCGCCAGCCAGCCCGAAACACACGCGCCCCTCGGGTTTGAACTCGGACCCGCCGGGGCCAGCGATGCCGGTGATTGAGACGGCCAATTGCGCCTGCGACTGCCGCAGCGCGCCCTCGGCCATCTCGCGGGCGACGGGTTCGGATACCGCGCCGTTCGCGTCCAGAGTCTCGGCCCGGACGCCCAGCATCTGCTGCTTGGCCTCGTTTGTATAGGTCACAAAGCCTCGGTCCACGACGGCCGAACTGCCGGGGATATCGGTCAACGCTGCGGCCACCATGCCACCTGTGCAGCTTTCGGCAGTGGCGATCATGATACCTTGCGCCTTGGCTTGATTCAGCAGATCAGCAACCTTCATAGCCCCATCACCCCATGCGCGATCCCGGCCAGGATCAGAACGCCGACGGCGGCGAAGACCCCGGCGATGACGTCGTCCAGCATCACGCCCATCGCATCATTGCGCCGGTCCGCCCAACCGACGGGTCCGGGTTTGGTGATGTCGAACAGGCGGAACAGGATGAACCCCGCGACCCATCCAGGCCAGAGCGCCGTGATCTCGATCCCATGCGCCCATGAGGGGTAAGAGATGGCCCACAGTGCGATAAACTGCCCGGCGACCTCGTCGATGACGATTTCCGAGGGGTCGTGGTTGTCCTGACCTGCGGTCATGACGCGCGTGGCCCAGAGGCCGGCGAAGAACGCGGCAATGGTGGCAAGGACCAGCAAGGGAAACCCGCCAAGTGTGTGTAAAGCCCAAACCAAGGGCAGGGCGATCAGAGATCCCCACGTCCCCGGTGCAGGACGCAGGTAGCCGACACCGCAGACGGTTCCGATCAATCGCGCGGCGCTCATGATTTCACCAGACAAGCTGTTGCAAGTGACGCGATGCCTTCACTGCGTCCGGTAAAGCCCAGGCGTTCCGACGTGGTCGCCTTGACTGAAACCTGATCAGCGCGCAGCCCCATGATCCGGGCCATTTCTTCGCGCATCGCGGGCGCGTAGGGGCCGATCTTGGGATATTCACAGACCAGCGTGCAATCAACGTTCGAGATGCTGAAACCCATTTGCCCGGCCAGCGCGACCGCGTGGCGCAGGAAGATCTCGCTGGCTGCGCCCTTCCATTGCGGGTCCGAAGGCGGAAAGTGCTGGCCGATATCCCCCCGAGCCAGGGCGCCATAGATGGCATCCGTCACCGCATGCATCCCCACATCGGCGTCCGAGTGGCCCTGCAACGACCGGTCATGCGGTACTTTTACGCCGCATAGGGTGACGTGATCACCGTCCCCAAATCGATGCACGTCATAGCCATTGCCCAGTCTTACATCCATATTCGTTCCCATTATACGTTCGGCGCGGGCAAAATCCTCGGGCCGGGTGATCTTAAGGTTATCGGCATCGCCCGGCACGATGGCCACATCCAGCCCGGCTGCGCGGGCCACTTCCACGTCATCGGCGGCCCCTCCGGGGTGGGCGGCATGAGCAGCGACAATGGCGTCATAGTGAAACCCCTGCGGTGTCTGAGCCGCAAACAAACCGGTGCGATCCTGCGTGCCGGTCACTTGCGCCTTGTCACCGGTCCAGAGCGCGTCGGTCACGGTCAGACCGGGCGCAGCTGCGGTGTGTTCTTCCAGCGCTGACAGAACCTCAATAATGATCCGGTCGCTGACGCAGGGGCGCGCGACATCATGGATCAGAACGCGGGTCACACCCTTATCTGCAAGCGCAGCCAGCCCGTTGATCACCGATCCGGCCCGGTCAGCGCCGCCGGGTGCAAGTGTAAGATTCGAGTTGCGAAATTCAACCCAGGCGTCATCGTCGTCTTGCGCCAGAACCAATACGATCTGATCCACATGCCCTTTGAACGCCGCAAGCGCCCAGTCGGCAACGCGTTTGCCGCCCAATGGTCGCCATTGTTTGGGCGTGCCACCCCCGGCGCGGGTTCCGCGCCCGGCGGCAACGATGATGGCGGCGGTGGTCATGGTGCTGCGTCTCCTGCTTGGGCCCCTGTTTAGGGGGCGGTGAATGGAGAGGCAATCACCCGAACAGATGTGATTAAAAATTAGGCAACTGATGATTTAGCAGGCTTGAATGCTGTCGTTTTGTTGTTCATATGCTGCGATTTCGATATTACTGCCTCGAATGCTCAAGGATTAAGCACATTGTCACTCCGTCTTGCTGAAAAGGACTTGTCGCCACCGGTACTGCTGGCTCCGATGGCCGGAATCACTGATCGGCCTTTTCGCGATCTGGTGATGCGGTTCGGCGCGGGAATGGTGGTCAGTGAAATGGTGGCCAGTCAGGAAATGGTTCAGGCCAAACCCGGTGTGCGTGAACGGGCCGAACTGTCGGCGGATGTAGAGAACACGGCCGTGCAGTTGGCCGGACGCGAGGCGCACTGGATGGCCGAGGCTGCCCGTCAGGTTGCGGATCGGGGCGCACGGGTCATCGACATCAATATGGGCTGCCCGGCCAAGAAGGTGACGAGCGGGTATTCCGGCTCGGCGCTGCTCAAGACACCGGATCATGCACTGACATTGATCGAAGCGGTGGTGAAAGCCGTTGATGTGCCGGTAACCCTGAAAACGCGGCTGGGCTGGGACGATGCCCTTTTGAATGCACCGGACGTTGCGCGGCGGGCGCAGGAGGCGGGTATTCAGATGGTCACGATCCACGGACGAACCCGCTGTCAGTTTTACAAAGGTCAGGCGGATTGGCGCGCGATCCGGCGCGTGAAAGATGCCGTATCGGTTCCGGTTATTGCCAATGGGGATATCGTGGACACCGGTTCCGCCCGTACTGCGCTGGCTCAGTCTGGTACAGATGGGGTGATGATCGGACGAGGTGCGCAAGGCAAACCGTGGTTGTTGGCGCAAGTGTGCCATGACCTCTATGGCACCGGGGCCCCAGCGATTCCCAATGGCAATGATCTGATCGGGATGGTGCAGGCCCATTACCAGGCCATGCTGGATTTCTACGGACCAGAGCTTGGGTTGCGGGTCGCGCGCAAACATCTGGGCTGGTACATGGACGAAGCCGCAACCCCTGCGCAGCTGCGGCGCGCCGTCTTGACCTCTCGCGATCCGGCCGAGGTGATGCGGATGTTGTGCGACGCTCTGAGCGGCAATACCGAGGTGGCGGCATGACCTCGGATCAGAGCATTTGGGCGTCGTTGCCGGTGCCGGCCTTCATTATTGACGGTGATGACAAGATTACCGATGTCAATTCCGCGGGCGAAGGATTTCTGAACGCATCGCGAAAGGCCGTAATTGGTCATCCCGTCTGGGATCAGATCGCCGTTGACGCACCATTGGAAGAAGCCTTTCAACGCGCGAGACAGTTTGGGACGCCACTGTTTGTCAATGATGTCGATGTCGGATCAGGCAACCGCGCGCCATTGCAATGCGCCTTGCAGATCGCGCCTTTGATCGACCATCCGGGCATGATGATCATGATCATCTCGCCACGTGAGTTGTCGGGGCGGATGACCCGGGGCAACACGGTGAAATCGGCAGCGCAATCTGCCATCGGCATGGCCGAGATGCTGGCGCATGAGATCAAGAACCCGCTGGCCGGGATTACCGGCGCGGCGCAACTGCTTAGCATGAATATCTCATCGCAAGATCTTGAACTTACCGATCTTATTGTTGCTGAAAGCAGGCGGATCGTGAAGCTGTTGGAGCAGGTGGAGCAGTTCGGAAACCTGTCCGCGCCGGACTTCAAGCCCGTCAATATACATGATGTTCTGGATCGCGCGCGTCGATCGGCCTTGCTTGGGTTTGGCGCCCATATGACCATCATCGAGGATTATGATCCGTCGTTGCCCCTGGCTTACGGTGATCCTGATCAGTTTTTGCAGGTCGTGTTGAACTTGCTGAAGAACGCCTCGGAAGCCGCTGATCCCAAAGGTGGAACAATCCGTCTGCGGACGTATTTTGAACACTCCTTCCGTCTGCGCCGCAGCGATGGGTCGGGCCATTCGCTGCCGCTGCAGATCGAAATAATTGATGACGGCCCGGGTTTGCCGGACAAAATCCGCAGCGATATTTTCGACCCTTTTGTGTCCGGCAAGGAAAATGGCACCGGGCTTGGCCTGGCGCTGGTGAGCAAGATCGTATCTGACCACAACGGCTGGATTTCGGCGGAGTCCGTGCCCGGACGCACAGTGTTCCGCCTGTCTCTGCGCCGCGCCCCCGGCCAAACCGATAATAAGGAGAGCACCTGATGGATGGCACAGTTCTGGTCGCGGATGACGACCGCACGATCCGCACGGTTTTGACACAGGCACTGACGCGAGCGGGGTGCAAAGTCCACGCGACATCTTCGCTGACCACCCTGATGCGCTGGGTTGCCGAGGGAAAGGGCGACGTGGTGATCTCGGATGTGGTGATGCCGGATGGAAACGGGCTGGAGATGCTGCCCAAAATCTCGGAGGACCGGCCCGGTTTGCCGGTGATTGTGATCTCGGCTCAGAACACGATCATGACGGCCATTCAGGCGGCCGAAGCGGATGCCTATGATTACCTGCCCAAACCGTTCGATCTGCCGGACCTGATGAAGCGCACGGCGCGCGCGCTGGACCAAAAGCAGCGCGTTCAGATCGAACCCGCTGACGAGCGCCAGGACAGGCCGGATGATCTGCCACTGGTTGGCCGTACGCCGATTATGCAGGCGCTGTATCGTCTGGTTGCGCGCGTGATGAACACCGATTTGTCGGTCATGATTTCTGGTGAAAGTGGGACTGGTAAATCACTGATTGCGCGTGCTATTCACGACTTTTCCGATCGCCGCACCTTACCCTTTGTCACCGCAACAGCGGCGGATTTGCGCGAACTGGAAGGTCCGGCGCGGGTGATGGCGCGGGTGCGGGGCGGAACGCTCCTGATCGATGAAATCGCCGATATCGATGATGAGATTCAGGCGCGGATCGTGCGGATGATGGACACGCCGGGCGATCATGTGCCTCGGTTCATGGCCACCAGCCAGTCCGACCTGACAGACGCGATGGAAAGCGGTCGGGTGCGGCAGGACCTGTATTATCGTTTGTGCGGCGCGACAATCCATGTGCCGGCGCTGCGCGAGCGGGTTGATGACATCTCGCTGCTGGCCGAGCATTTTCTGGTGCGTGAGGAGCGGGAAAGCGGCGCTAAACGCTGGCTCAGCCCCGAGGCCGTCGAGCTGGTGCGCATGTATTCCTGGCCCGGCAATGTGCGCCAGCTTGAAAACGCGATCCGGCGTCTGAGCCTGACCAGCCGCGCCGACGAAATCTCGAAAACCGAGGTCGAGGCGGTTCTGGGCAGCCAACCCGAGGCCGAGCCGGTTCTGGGTGACGGTGAGCGCGAAAAACTGTCGACATCGGTCGAGCGGCACCTGCGTCGCTATTTCGACCTGCACGGCAATATTCTGCCGCCGCCGGGTCTCTATCAGCGCATTTTGCGCGAGGTCGAGGCGCCATTGATCGAAATTGCGCTGGATGCGACCGGAGGCAATCAAGCAAAATGTGCTGATCTTCTGGGGATTAACCGGAATACATTGCGGAAAAAGATCACTGACCTCGATATTCAGGTGACACGTCGCCGCAAACTGATGTAATATCGCCACACAAACCGTGGCATCCGGGTCTCGGCCCGGCAACGACCACGACATAAGGCGGTTCGTCGCGCAAGCGACACATCAGAATGAGGGCAGAAGGTGGCAACCCGGGCACAGAACCGGCCGATCGTAACGATCAACCGGTGGCGCAAGTCACGAAAAATGCGCAATATCGGAACCTTGGGTCTGGTTATTCTGGGTCCGATCCTGACGCTTGCAACCTATCTTGTCATCGGTCCCTTTGACCTTGGGGCGACGGCCCCGACCTTGCGCCTGATCCTGCTGGCCGATCTGGTCTATGTTCTTGTGGTGGCAGCGCTTGTTCTGGGGCAGTTGGGCAGTCTGATTGCAGCGCGACGTGCGAAATCCGCGGGCTCACGCCTACACCTGCGCTTGATCGGTGCCTTTACCTTTGCCGCGTTGGTGCCGACCGTGACGGTTGCGATATTTGCTGGACTGACGGTGAATATCGGGCTTGAGGGCTGGTTCTCGGAGCGGGTTCGCGAAGTTGTCGGCTCATCCCTGACTGCGGCCGAAGCCTATGAACAGGAACACCGGCAAGGTCTGACTCAGGATGCTGCCGTTCTGGCGCGGTTTCTGGACAATGCCAGGGCACTGGATTTCTATATTTCAGACGCGGAATTGAGAGAAGTTCTGGCGCAAGGGCAGGCGCAGATTCAAAGGGGCCTGCGCGAAGCTTATGTTATTGACGGAGCCGGTGAAATCCGCTCGCGCGGGGACAGGTCTTATCTGTTCAACTATGAGCCGCCCACGGCAGAGGAAATGGCGCAGGCCAATGATCAGGGCCTGGTCATTATTGCCGATTGGGAGAATAACGAATTCCGCGCATTGGTGTCATTGCAGGCCTATCTGGACCGCTACCTGTATGTCAGTCGCGAGGTGGACGGGCAATTGCTGACCTTGCTGGACGATACTAAGGAAACCGCGCAGTTCTATAGCCAGCTGGAAAGTGAACGCGGGCGGGTGCTGTTTGAATTCGGCCTGCTGTATCTGGGCTTTGCGGTGATCCTTATTCTGGCCGCCATGTCGCTGGGGATGTGGTTTGCCGAACGTCTGTCCCGCCCGGTCGGGCGCCTGACGACCGCCGCGCAGCGCGTTGGTGCTGGTGATCTGAGCGTTCAGGTTTTTGAAGAGGCCAGCGACGATGAAATCGCGATGCTAGGCCGGTATTTCAACCAGATGACACGCCAGTTGAAAGGCCAGCGTGACACGCTGCTGCAAAACACCCGTCAGATCGAGCGCCGCCGCAGGTTGTTCGACTCGGTTCTCAGTTCGGTGACCTCAGGTGTCGTCGGTGTAGATCCCGAAGGATGCGTAACGATGGTCAACCGCTCGGCGGAACGGCTCTTGGACTGGTCGCGCGGCGAAGAGCATCTGGCCATTGGGATCGCTGTACCGGAGTTCCTGCCATTGTTCGAAACCCTCAAGGATAGCGGGCAGGAAGCGGTTCAGGGTGAGATCAAGGTGACCCGCAAGGGCCGTCTTGAAAACCTGCTGGTACGTATGGCAACACGGCGGGGCGAGGACGGCGGGCTGGAAGGCTATGTGCTTGCTTTTGACGATGTTACCGATCTGGTCAGTGCGCAACGTATGGCAGCCTGGGGCGACGTGGCGCGCCGGATTGCGCATGAGATCAAGAACCCCCTGACCCCCATCCAACTGAGTGCTGAGCGCATCAAGCGAAAGTTCTCGTCTAAATTGGATGAGAAGGATAGCGATACGCTGGTTTCGATGACGGATGTGATTGTTCGGCAGACAACGGATCTGCGGCGCATCGTCGATGAATTCTCGAAATTCGCCAGAATGCCCGAGCCCAAACGGCAGGAAGAGGATATCGTTGCCCTGGTGCGCGAGGCCGTTTTGCTGCAGCAGGCCGGTCAGCCTGACGTGCAGATAGACGCGGATTTGCCGGACGGGTCGATTGCTGCTGACGTGGATGCCACCATGCTGAGCCAGGCATTGACAAACCTGATCAAGAATGCCGGTGAGGCAATTGAAACACTTAAGGAAAAGGGTGCACCCGATAACCTGAAACCGCAGATCAAGGTCTCGGTCTCCAGCGATGATGCGGGCACGATTATCACCATCATGGACAATGGCATTGGCCTGCCCGAAGACCGGGCCCGCCTGTTTGAGCCATATGTGACAACGCGGGACGAGGGTACGGGCCTTGGCCTGCCGATCGTGAAGAAGATTATCGAAGAACATGGCGGAGCGCTGACATTGGAAGACGCGCCCACCTTTGACGGACAAGACCATTTCGGCGCGATGGCTGTGATCCGTTTGCCCGGGGCTGCACATGCCTCGACCGTCGCGCCACCCAAGCAGGCAATAGATACAAACAAACTGAAAGCAGGCCAAAGATGAGCGACATTCTGATCGTAGACGATGAACGCGATATTCGCGAATTGGTGTCCGATATTCTCGAGGACGAAGGCTATTCCACCCGGCTGGCGGGCAACTCGGACGATTGCATGGCCGCAATCAATGCCGAACCGCCGGGCTTGTTGATCCTTGATATCTGGCTGAAGGACAGTCGCATGGACGGGATCGACATTCTGAAGGCGGTCAAACGTGACAACCCTGATGTGCCGGTGGTGATCATTTCGGGCCACGGCAATATTGAGATTGCGGTGGCAGCCATCAAACAGGGTGCATATGACTTCATTGAAAAGCCCTTCAACATTGATCAATTGATGGTGGTGATCCGCCGCGCCATGGAAACCTCGCGCCTGCGGCGTGAGAACGCCTCGCTAAAGCGCAAAGAGGTCAGCTGTTCCGACATGATCGGCAAATCGGCCTCGTTCCGCGCGATGCAGAGCCATCTGGACAAGGTGACCAAATCGAACGGCCGTGTGATGCTGACCGGCCCCGCCGGGTCGGGCAAGGAAATCGCCGCGCGCTATATTCATGCCCATTCCAACCGCGCAAATGCGCCGTTCGTGACGGTAAACTGCGCAGGGGTTGAACCAGAGCGGATGGAAGAGGTTCTGTTTGGACGCGAGTCCTCGGAACGCGGTGTGGAATCGGGCCTGTTGGAAGAAGCGCATGGCGGTGTCATCTACTTTGATGAGGTCGCTGACATGCCCCTGGGCACACAATCCAAGATACTACGGGTTCTGGTCGATCAGCAATTCCAGCGTGTGGGCGGCACGGACAAAGTACGGGTTGATCTGCGTGTGATCTCTTCGACCAATCGCAGCCTTGAGGCGGAGATCGAGGCTGATCGCTTTCGCGAAGAGCTGTACCATCGCCTGAATGTGGTGCCGATTGCGGTGCCATCGCTGGAAGAGCGGCGCGAAGACATTCCGGTATTGGCGCAGCACTTTATCGAAATGTGCAACGAATCCCAAGGCCTGCCGGCGCGTGAATTGTCAGATGAGGCAATAGCATTGCTGCAGACGATGACATGGCCCGGCAATGTGCGTCAGTTGAAGAACCTGATTGAACGGGTGTTGATCCTTGGCGACGGAACCGGCCCGATCGAGGCGCGTGAGCTGCCCAGCGAGGAAGAGAAATCCGACGATTCAGGTCGCGTGGTCCTGTCCGGGGCACTGGCAACCTTGCCGCTGCGCGAAGCGCGAGAAGCATTTGAACGTGAATACCTGCTGACCCAGATCAACCGGTTCGGGGGCAATATCAGCCGCACCGCCAGCTTTGTCGGGATGGAACGCAGTGCGCTGCATCGCAAGCTGAAATCGCTGGGTGTTGTTACCTCGAACAAATCCGGTGCGCGAGTGGCGCAAATTGACGAACCGGAACCGGCAGAGTGATCTGCCGGGTCAACCCGCCTGTCCGGGTGTGATGATCTGAAACGACCCGTCGTCGAATTTGACGAAACAAGACTCGGGCCCAATTGGTGGCAGGGTAGTGGTGCGTGTGGCGGGCACGCGCGATTTTACGCGCTGTTTGCAGGGTGGAAGGCTGACCGGGCGAAAGCCCTTTTGCGCCATGCATTGTGCCTCGACCCTGTTGCGCAGACCTTTGTTGGCATCGACGGTGTAGATGTTGCCCGGCTGCCACCAGCCGGGGTTGCGATAGCACCGCCCGCGACTGTCGCAATATGTCCGCCCCGGCCAATAGGTTGGCGGGCTTTGGCGGACCTGATTGGCCACAGGCGCGTCTTTCAGGGCTTCAACCTGACAGGCCGTGGTTTCGGTCTGCAACCGGGACACGCTTTCGCCCTCGCGATAATACATCGACAACGGACCGCAGGCGGACAGCAGCATCAGGGGAACAAGCAGGGGTGTCACTGTTTTCATAGGCTTATCCTGCCGTAGTTCGGGCAGGGTGACAATTCAATTGACCGCTTTCAGGGCATCTGTCATTCAAAGCGTTCAGGCAGAAGGGCCATAAACATGAAGGTCATCATTTGCGGCGCTGGTCAGGTTGGCTGGCAGATTGCGCGTCACCTGTCGGGTGAACTGAATGATGTGACGGTGGTCGACAACAATCCCGATCTGGTGCGTCGCGCGACCGAGACGCTGGATGTGCAGGGGATCGCGGGCTTTGCCAGTTACCCGGATGTGCTCGAACGGGCGGGCGCGCGCGATGCGGATATGATTATTGCTGCCACGCATTCGGACGAGGTGAACATGGTCACCTGTCAGATGGCGCATTCGGTGTTTTCGATCCAGCGCAAGATCGCGCGCCTGCGGTCGAAATCCTATCTGCAGGCTATCCATTCAGACCTCTACCGCCGCGATCACCTGCCCATCGACGTCGTCATCAGCCCCGAGCGCGAAGTGGCGGCGGCGGCGATGCGACGTCTGTCGGCCCCATCGGCTTTCGACACCGAGATTTTCATGGACGGCAAGGCGCAGCTGTTGGGCATCCGCGTGGATGAGGATTGCCCGATCGTGAACACGCCGCTGCGGCAACTGACCGATCTGTTTTCGACGCTCAGCTCGATTGTGGTCGGGGTTCGGCGCGAGGGGACTTTGTTTGCCCCGGAATCCGAGGATCAGCTGTTTGTCGGCGACGAATGTTATGTCTTTTCCAACGTCAACGACGTTGATCGCACGATGGAGGTGTTCGGCAAAGCGCAACGCAAGCAAGACAGGGTTGTCATCGTGGGTGGTGGCAATGTCGGGCTAGAGGTCGCGCGGTCGCTGGAAGAGCGGGAAAGCCGGGTGCGCGCCAAGGTCATCGAGCGGGATCGCAGATGCGCCGAATTGGCGGCCGAAACTCTGGAACGGACAATTGTTTTGAACGGGGACGGGCTGGATGCAGCGCTGCTGCGCGAGGCGGGGATCGAGCGGGCAGATGCGATGCTGGCCGTGACCGATGATGACAGGGCAAATATGCTGGCCGCAGTGCGCGCCAAGGCGGAAGGCTGTGCGCTGGCCATCGCGCTGATCAACGACCCCAGCATGGTGGCTCTGATGGGGCCGCTTGGTATCGACGCCTATATCAATCCGCGCGCCACCACGGTCAGCTCGATCCTACGGCACATCCGGCACGGGCGCGTGCGGCAGGTCTATTCCATCGGTGATGCAGAGGCCGAGGTGATCGAAGCCGAGGTCTTATCAACCTCTCCCATGGCGGGGCAGCGGTTGCGCGATATCGACTTTCCCGAAGGCGTTCTGGTCGGAGCGGTGCGTAAGGGGGATGAACTGGTGCGCCCCACAGGAAGTTTACGGATCGAGGAAAAGGATGTGGTGGCCATTTTTGCGATGGCCAACGACGTTCCCGAAGTTGAACGTCTGATGCAGGTCTCGATTGATTTCTTCTGATGTTACAGGCGCGTAGACAGCAGATCGGGGTGATACGGCGTTTGCCGCTGATCCTGCTGATCTGGGGTATCGCAGCGCTGTTGATGTGGATTCCGGCCATATTCGCGCTGATGATGGACGATCACCCGACCTCGCGCGCGTTCTTCTATTCCGGCTTGTTAGGGGTGTTTGCGGTGTCGATCATTGCGCTTGCGATGATGAACCGCCAACCGCGTCGCGGGACATTGGGGCAATTGGCGGCTTTGCTGGCCACTTTCACGATCCTGCCCGCGTTTCTGGCCATTCCGTTACACGAGGCCTTGGCCACTACCAGCTTTCTGAATGCGTATTTCGATATGGTCAGTGCGCTGACAACGACCGGCGCGAACCTGTTCCCCGATCCTGCACGTCTGTCCGCGCCACTGCATCTGTGGCGTGCGCTGGTGGGGTGGATGGGCGGTCTGCTGATGTGGATCGCGGCGGCGGCGATCCTGGCGCCCTTGTCGCTGGGCGGGTTCGAGGTGACCGCCCGTGGTCAGCCCGGGCGTCCGGTGTCGGGCGTGGCGCAAAGCGAAAAAACGGACCCCCGAGGCTTGTTGATCCGGGTGACTTGGACCCTGGCCCCCGTTTATGCCGGTTTGACAGCGGTTGTCTGCCTGTTGTTGCTGATCTCGGGCGAACAGGGGCTGGCGGCGGTTTGCCACGCCATGTCGGTTATGGCGACGTCGGGGATCTCCCCGGTGGGCGGGCTGGAAGGGTCAACCGCCGGGTTCACGGGCGAAGCGATCCTGTTCCTTTTCCTGTTTTTCGCCCTGTCGCGCCTGACATTTTCGGCAGATACCGCCGCAACCGGGTTCTCGCGACTGGACAAAGACCCCGAGTTCCGGATTGGCGTTTTTGTAGTTCTGACAGTGGCCGCATTGCTGTTTATCCGAACCTGGGCCGGTGTTGCGGAACTGGGGGGGCAGATTGCGCCCCTGCAAGCCCTGAGCGTGACCTGGGGGATGATCTTCACGGTGATGTCGTTCCTGACAACCGCAGGGTTTGAAAGCGTTCACTGGAATGATGCGCAACAGCTGTCTGGTCTGGGCACACCGGGCCTGATCCTGATGGGCCTCGCGTTGATCGGAGGGGGCGTGGCCACAACTGCCGGAGGGGTCAAGCTGCTGCGCGTGTTCGCGCTGTATCTTAATGGCAAGCGCGAAATTGACCGGCTGATCTATCCTTCGTCGGTCAGCGGGGAAGGGGGCGGCAATCGCCGCATCCAAAGCGACGGCGCGTTTATCGCTTGGATCTTTCTGATGATGTTCGCCCTGACTCTGGCCGTTTTTGACTTGTTGCTGGCAGCAATGGGCGTTGGGTTCGAACACGCGATGGTCCTCAGCGTCGCCGCACTCAGCACAACCGGACCGCTGATCGAGCTGGCAACCGACGATCCCATTCGACTGATTGACCTGTCACAGGCCGCGAAACTGACCTTATGCGCCGCGATGGTCATCGGTCGGTTGGAAGCCCTGGCGATTATTGCCCTGATTACACCCTCGCTGTGGCGGGATTGACCTTGGGTCATCGTATTGTCGTTAGGGACTGATTTTTCATCTGGAATATCTGTGCGCACCGCTCCATAGTGTGCCAGAGGGAGCGCGTTGGTCCGCAGCGCGTAGCAAGAACAATGGCGAGATTATAACACTATGGCTTCGGACAGACAGAATCTGCAGGACGCGTTCCTAAATAATGTACGGAAAGCAAAAGTCCCGGTCACGATTTTCCTGATCAATGGCGTGAAATTGCAGGGTGTGATCACCTGGTTCGACAATTTTTGCGTTCTGTTGCGCCGTGACGGACAGTCGCAGCTTGTCTACAAGCATGCGATTTCGACCATCATGCCGTCTCAACCGATCAACTTGTATGAGGGCGAAGACGCCTCTTGATGGAACATGACAGGCTGCGCACCCGCGCCTGGGTGCTGCATCCGGAAAT
This sequence comes from Ruegeria sp. AL1, assembly GCF_056540905.1. Classification (NCBI taxonomy): domain Bacteria; kingdom Pseudomonadati; phylum Pseudomonadota; class Alphaproteobacteria; order Rhodobacterales; family Roseobacteraceae; genus Ruegeria; species Ruegeria sp. AL1. The sequence continues at coordinate 98,554 of NZ_JBQFXP010000001.1, read as the reverse complement.
CAAGTCAGATGAACAGCGCCGTGTCCCCGAACCGGCGCTGCAAGAAGCAGTGGCTTTGGCCGCTGCTTTGCCCGAACTGGATGTTGTGGGCTCTGAAATCGTGCGCCTGCAACGTGCGCAGCCGGGGCTGCTGTTTGGCAGCGGCAAAATTGAAGAATTGGCCGAGCGACTGCACGACAACAAGGTGGAACTGGTTCTGATCGATGGGCCGGTAAGCCCGGTTCAGCAGCGAAACCTTGAAAAAGCCTGGAACGTCAAAATCCTGGATCGGACCGGACTGATCCTTGAGATTTTCAGTGACCGCGCCCGCACGCGCGAGGGTGTGTTGCAGGTCGAGATGGCCGCGCTCAGTTATCAGCGGACGCGTCTGGTGCGGGCCTGGACCCACCTCGAGCGGCAGCGTGGCGGGTTGGGGTTCGTCGGCGGCCCGGGCGAGACGCAGATCGAAGCGGACCGCCGCGCGATTGATGAACAACTGGTGCGCTTGCGCCGGCAATTGCAGAAAGTGGTCAAGACGCGGACCTTGCATCGCGCCGCACGGGCCAAGGTGCCCTATCCGATTGTCGCTTTGGTCGGCTACACAAACGCCGGGAAATCCACACTGTTCAATCGCCTGACCGGGGCTGAGGTGATGGCAAAAGACATGCTGTTTGCCACGCTCGATCCGACAATGCGGCGCGTTGAGCTGCCAGACGGGCCCGAGGTGATCCTGTCGGACACTGTGGGCTTTATCTCGAACCTGCCGACCGAATTGGTTGCCGCTTTCCGCGCGACGCTGGAAGAGGTGCTGGGCGCTGATCTGATCGTGCATGTGCGCGACATCAGCCACGAGGATTCGCAGGCACAGGCGCAGGATGTCGAAACCATTTTGACCTCGCTGGGTGTGGATGAGGACCGCCCCCGGCTGGAGGTTTGGAACAAGATCGATCTGCTGGCTCCCGACGGGCGCGAAGCGGCCATGGCCCGTGCAGATCGGGACCCTGCGATCTTTGCCATCTCGGCTGTGACCGGCGAGGGTGTTAAGCCTCTTTTGTCCGAGATCGCGACAAAACTGCAGGGCGCGCGGCACGAAAGCACTGTCACTCTCAGCTTTGCCGAGGGCGACAAGCGGGCGTGGCTGTTTCGTCAGGATGTCGTCCGGTCGGAAGAACAGACTGAAAACGGGTTTGAAATCACCGTGCTGTGGACAGACAAGCAGGCCGCGCAGTTTGCCGCGATCTGATGTCTTAGGCCCGATAGCAAGGACCGTTCGTGACTGAAAAGAAAACTGCCAGAGTGTTTCTGAAAGGGCATATCACGGTGCCCGGTGACCGTCTGGAACAGGTGCGCGCTGCCTTACCTGCCCATATCGCGCTGACCCGCGCAGAACCCGGATGTCATCTGTTCGAAGTTACCGGGGATCCGGTTCACCCCGGACGGTTCAATGTCTCGGAAGTGTTTGAGGATCAGGCCGCTTTTGACGCTCATCAACAGCGCACGCAGGCCTCGGACTGGTTCAGGATCACGCAGGGCTTGCCCCGAAGCTACAAGATGACAACCGAGTAGGCGCGTCAGTTTCCATCGATCTGGCGTTGATAATCTTCTGCATCAAACCAGCCCAATGAGGTCTGAACCTTGAAATCCGGAGTCAGATCCCATTCTTCCCAACCGCGCGCAACGACGTGATTGCCGGTTTCGGAATGGTGGCCTTCAAGGGTCCAGACAAAGATCGCGTGTGTTCCTGCCCACCGCATCATATCGCAGCGAAATTCCATATCCGGGAGCTCTGCAAAGTTGCTTTGTGCCATTTCGGCGATCGCCGGGCGTCCGACGACGGGCTCGGCCCTGTTGATCGAGACTTGTCCGTCAGGCGCATAAAACCCGGCCACGGCATCAGGATCACCTGAACTCCATGCGATGGCATAGTCCCGTGCAAGATTGTTCAGCGTATCTTGAATGCTGGCCATTTGCGCCCCCGAAAAAGACCCTCTGCCTTTGGATCGTAGGCAAATCGCCGCGTTCCGTCCACGACTGCGCCAAAAAGGGGCGGGGTCTTGCCGAACGGGGGAACGCTACCGGGGCACGAGCGTGGTGACGCCAACCGCGGCGGCGCGGGCCAGGTCAATATCCAGTGACATCGGTATGTATTCGCCGCGTCGCCACAGCTGTGCCTGATCGTCATAGTAGCGCGACAGGAAGTGGCCGGACTGGCCGGTTGCGGTGATGAACACCGAACTGTCGGGATCGGCGAAATCGTAGACCCCCCGATAGCCTGCGCCATGGACGTTTTGAAACGGGTCCGGCCCTTCGCCCGAAGTGCGTCCCCGCAACAGCGTGTTGTCCCCGCCGCTGGTCGACTGGCGGATGTTGACGAAGAACCGCAATACCGGCACTTCGCCCAGAACGGGGTGATCGTGGGTTGCCTGATGGGCATCGCCCCACCGCAGAGATTCCAGCGCGCTGCCATAGCGTTCGGAAATCCAGATCAGCGAGTCATCCAGCGCCAGCCGGGCCATGTCGGTGCAGGTCTCGACCGGCGCGCTTTGCCGGACATCGCACCAGGCGGATGCGCCGTCTATGTCACGGTAGACACGTTCGATGAACAGCGGTTCGACATGTTTGTAATCGCTGGCCAACGGCCCCAGCTCATCAGCGATCAGACGGATTTGCAACGCGCGCAGCCACGCGGCGTAGATCAGAGGCTCGGGCAGATGTTCGTTCATCTCGCCATTCCAGTTGGCCAACAGGTCCAGCGCGATCTGACGTTGGCGTTCAGGCGTGCCGTCCGGCGCGGATTCGCCGGTGAACCACAGGTCGGCCCCGATGAGCGGAAGCAGCGAGCGGGCGGTGAAGCTGACCGTGTCCAGCTGCGCTTCGATAAAGCTGTCGCGGGTGTGGACCTCGCGGGATTGCATCAGCCGTTCCCAACGATTTACCCGCTGTGTGTCACCCCATTCGAACGAGACGTGATTGGGAAACGGGCGGTCGATGATCTTATTGTTCGTGTTGCCCAACACGCCGCCGACAGGGGCCACGAATTCGGGATTGTCGGCATAGGGCAGGCGGCCTTGCCAGCGATTGCGGTTCAACCAGCCGGGTGTCGGAATCCGGCCCCGGCTTTGGTTGTTCAGGTCCCGCTGCGGCATCGCGCCGATCAGCTTCATGCCGATCGTGGTCTTGTCCACCAGCGACAAGTTCTGTGATGGCGCAAGAAAATCCTCGGCCACCACAATGGCCTGCCGCACGGTATCGGCGTTCATCAGTGCCATCGATGCGGTCATCGAGGTGTCGCGCGGGCTGAGTGCGCTCCATGACAGCGAGACCACGTGGCCGGGCGGAGTGATCGTATCCAGATCGTAATGCGTGCCCGGGAGGACCGGGCCGTTTTCGGTCCAGCGCAGTGTCAGGGTCACCGGGGCAGCATCCTTGATCTCGATGATCGAGGGGCGGCTGCGGAAGGTCTTGTACCCTTCTGGCGTCAGGTATTCTTCGGGATTGTCGGGATTCAGCCGCTCAATATGGAGGTCCTGATCATCCAGATAGGATGAGGTCAGCCCCCATCCCAGACGGTCGCTGCGTCCGGTCATGATCGCCGGGACGCCCGGGATCGTCGCGCCGATCACGCCACCCTTGGCCAATTCCAGCCGCGCCAGATACCATGTGCCGGGGGCCGTGAATCCCAGATGCGGGTCATTGGCCAGAAGCGTGCCGCCGGTGGCAGATCGCGAGGGCGCCGCAGACCATGCATTGGACGCGCCAGCCAGCCCGCGGCGTGGAAACGGTGACAAAAGCGTATCAGGCATAGGTGTCCCCGAAGCGTATCGGGGCAGGTTGGAAAACAGGTCTGCATATTCGGGCAGAGCAGCGATCCCCGGGCCGGGTACATCCGGAAGGATATCGACCAACCGGGCCGGGTCATCCAGCATCAGCGACGTCCGCGCGCGCAGCACCTCATCCTGAAGATGGCCGGACAGTTGCAGACCCATCAGCTTGATGATCGCCAGACTGTCTCCGGGCTGCCAGGGCGGAACCGGGACGTTGAACAGGAACATCTCGGGTGCACCGCGTCCCAGCGCCATCTCGTTGATCTCGTCCAGCCGGGCGTTCACTCCGGCGGCATAGCCGCGCAAAGCAGCCTTGGTGTAGTCGTCCTGAACCTCGACCGAGCGATGCGCCAATCCGTAAAGATCGAACCGCCGCAGCAATTTGTCGATGGGCACCGTACGCTGGCCAAAAATCTCGGACAAGCGGCCCTGCGCCGTGCGCCTCAGAATGGTCATCTGCCACAACCGGTCCTGCGCATGGGCATATCCTAACCCGAAGAACACGTCGGGGTCATTCTGCGCCAGCACATGCGGGACGTTGGCTGTGTCGCGGACAATCTCGACGGGGGCGTTCAGGCCGGAAACCTCAAGCGACTGGTCGTAGTCGGGCAGGGATTGGCTGGCGAGGAAATAGACCAGTCCCACCGCTGCCACGATCAGCAGGATCAGGCCGGTGGCAATACGTATCAGCCAGCGAAAGACAAGACCCATCGGTGTACCCAGTTCACAGTTTGCTCTTGCCCGGAGGTTAGTGGATGCCTCGGCGGATCAAAAGGGGCTGCTACAGGAATTTGCGTCTGAAAGCCGGAAAAACGTAACCCCGCCACAAGATGTAGCGGGGCACTTTGAAAGGGGTGGCGATCAGGGAATGATGCGGGTGTATTTGGTTCCGTCAACGGTCGCGCCGATTTGAAGGCCGGCCTGACCAAAAACGGCCGCAAGAACGGGGTTCAGCAATGTCGTCGTGTCGGTCGATATGTTCTCGCCCTGATCGGTCAGCACATATCCAACATCTGCCCCGGCAGTCCAGCCGCTGGAGCGGCGGAAGTCGTTCAGTGCCTCTTCCGTCATGAAGAACAGCACATGGGCGTATTGCTGTGCGCCGATTTGCAGACCGGCGGTGCCTTTTACAGCCGAGTAATAATCGACCGTCGCGCCCTGAATGCGCAATGCGCCGCGCCCGTATCCGCCGCCGAACACGAACCCGGCTTCGGTGATCAGGGGCATGACCAGCATGCCGTTGGCTTTGTTCGCCAGCTCAACCGTGTTGGGATAGCGGCTGTACATCTCGTTCAGGGTGGCATCGACGCGCGCATCAATCGTGGCGGCGTTCGAGTTTCCGACGCCATTGCCGCAGGCGGCGGTCACTGTCAGACCGGCCATGCCGAAAGCAAAGCCGCGACGGCTCAGTCGAGGGGAATTGGAACTGCTCATGGTTTTTATGTCTCTGTATATAGCTGCCTGAAGTGTCGGGTGGACCCGATCTTGTGTGCGAGATTACGCCGAATACGACCTCGTGTCACGGGAAACTGTGGTTTCACCCGCTCTCAATCGGCAAAAATTCGCAGGAAATTCAGCTTTTAACCCTGCATCAGCCGGGCGACTTCGGGTGCGAAATAGGTCAGGATACCGTCACAGCCCGCACGCTTGAAGGCCAGCAGGCTTTCCAGCATGACCTTTTCGCCATCGATCCAGCCATTCTGCGCCGCTGCCTGGATCATCGCGTATTCTCCGGATACCTGATAGGCATATGTCGGCGCGCCGAACGTGTCTTTTACTCGGCGGCAGATATCCAGATAGGGCATTCCGGGCTTGATCATGACCATATCGGCGCCTTCGGTCAGATCGCGCTCGATCAGCCGCAGCGCCTCGTTCGAATTTGCCGGATCCATCTGATAGGTTTTCTTGTCCCCCGTAAGCGCGCCGGATGCGCCGACCGCATCGCGGAACGGGCCATAAAAGGCGCTGGCATATTTCGCGGCATAGCTCAGGATCATTACATTCTTATGCCCGGCGGCTTCCAACGCGCGGCGCATCTGACCGATGCGACCGTCCATCATGTCCGATGGCCCGATGATATCGGCCCCGGCCTCTGCCTGTGCCAGCGTCATTTTCACCAGCGCATCGAGGGTCTGATCATTCACAATCTCGCCATCGACCACATACCCGTCATGGCCATTAATGTTATAGGGGTCCAGTGCCACGTCGGTCATGACCGCGATGTCCGGAGCCGCCGCCTTGATCGCGCGGATCGCCCGGTTTGACAGGTTGTCGGGGTTCCACGCCTCGGCGCAGTCTTCGGTTTTCAGACTGGCATCGGTATAAGGAAAGATGCAGATCGCAGGGATTCCAAGCGCCTGCGCCTCGACCGCCGCCTTAGCAATCAGATCAACTGACCGACGGACAACACCGGGCATCGAGGGGACGGGCTCCTCGATCCCTTCACCGTCGCGTACGAAAACCGGCCAGATCAGGTCATCTGTGGTCAGGGTATTTTCGCGCACCAACCGCCGGATCGGATCAGACTGCCGCGCCCTGCGGAAGCGGGTCAGGGGATAGGGGGCAATGGTCGGTTTCATGGCGCGCTCTCCTTGAATATTCCTGCATTGGGTGGCATGAAATGCCGGTAGTCTCAAGGGTAACGATAGTCGCGTGTGTGCAAGGAAGCTCCCTAAAGACAAAATGCAAAAGGGCTGACGCTTGGACATTTACTCTTCGATTTTTGAAATCATCGACATGCGCAGCTTTTCGAATCTGTGGTTCTGGATCGGATTGGCGGTGTTGTGGTCTTCGGCAAGTCATTGGGCCATGGGGGTTCCCTATGACCTGGTGGTGCGCGCCCGCCGGGTTGGCGGGCAGACCGAGCGGGATTTGCTGGACATCGTGCGGATCAACGTGAACCGGCTGCTTTATATCGTGGATGCGTCCGGCTTGGTGATTCTGGCGATCTGCTGCTTTTTGTTCACCGGGCTGGCGACAATGGGTTTCTATTATGGCCTCGAATTTGCGCAGGCGGTGTTTTTGTTGCTGTTTCCGCTATGTTTGGTGACGTTGGTCAATATCGGTGCCGCCCGAAAGTTGCAGCGGCAGGAAGCCACGCTTGAGATCGTGTCCAAGACGCTGACGCGGTGTCGAATTTATACGCAAATCATCGGTATGATTTCGATTTTGATCACCTCACTGTGGGGCATGTATCAGAACTTTACGATTGGCGTTCTGGGGTTGTGAGATCAGAAAGGCTGAGCGATGACGGCTCCGAACCACGTAACAGTTGGCGGCGCCCCCGAGGGGTTTGACGCGCAGCTTGTCCTGACCGAGATCGCCCGTTCCGGCGGTCCTGTGTGCCATGTCGCGCGGGACGACAAACGGATGGAGGCGATGCGCGCCGCGCTGGCTTTCTTTGCCCCCGACATGCCGGTCTTTGTCTTTCCCGGCTGGGATTGTCTGCCCTATGACCGGGTGTCACCAAATGCCGATATCTCGGCCGCGCGGGTGGCGACACTGGCGGCGCTGGTGCATCAGATGCCCGATCGGTTCGTTCTGCTGACCACGCTGAACGCAGCAGCCCAGCGTGTGCCCGCGCGCGAGGTGCTGCGCGAGGCGGCGTTTACCGCGCGCGTGGATCACCGAATCGATGAAGAGGCGCTGCGGAATTTCCTTGTCCGCATGGGATTTATTCAAAGCCCAACGGTGATGGAGCCCGGCGATTATGCAATTCGCGGCGGCATCATCGACATCTTCCCTCCGGGCGATTCCGGGCCTGTGCGTCTGGACCTGTTCGGAGACGTTCTGGACGGTGTCCGCCGCTTTGACCCGGTGTCACAGCGCACCACCGAAAAGCTTGATGTTGTGGAACTGGCTCCGGTCTCCGAAGTCATTCTGGACGAAGCGGCCATTACCCGGTTCCGCCAGAATTATCGTATCGAATTCGGCGCTGCAGGCACGGACGATCCCCTGTACGAGGCGGTCAGCGCAGGTCGCAAGCATCAGGGCATCGAACACTGGCTGCCGTTTTTTCATGAAAAACTGGAAACCCTGTTCGATTATTTGCCCGATGCGACGATCACCGTGGATGATCAGGTGACACCTGCGCGGCTGGCGCGGTGGGACACGATTGCAGATCAGTATGAGACGCGAAAGCTGGCGCTCGAAAACCGCTCGCGCATGGATACGGTCTATAAACCGACCCCGCCCGGATTGCTGTATCTGGATGACGCCGCGTGGGAACAGGCGGTGGGCGACCGGCGGGTGCTGCAGTTCAGCCCTTTGCCGCAGGCCAGCGGGCCGGGAGTGATCGACGCTGGCGGACGGATTGGGCGCAACTTTGCGCCCGAACGCCAGCAGGAAAGCATCAGCCTGTTTGGTGCTTTGGCGGCGCATATCACGGACAAGATGGCCAAGGGGCCGGTGCTGATCGCCTCTTATTCCGAAGGCGCGCGGGAACGCCTGACAGGCTTGATCGAAGATGAGGGGCTGGCCGAGGCGATCCCCGTTTCGGATGGCACCCGCGTCGGCAAGCGGGGGCTGCATCTGGCTGTCTGGGCGTTGGAGCACGGCTTCGAAACGCCCGATTTGACGGTGATCTCAGAACAGGACGTTCTGGGCGACCGCCTGATCCGTCAGCCCAAAAAACGCCGCAAGGCCGAGAATTTCCTGACCGAAACGCAATCGCTATCCCCCGGTGATCTGGTGGTGCACGTGGATCACGGGATCGGGCGGTATCAGGGGATGGAGGTCGTCACCGCCGCCGGGGCCGCGCATGAATGCCTGCTGTTGGAATATGCGGAACAGGCCAAGCTGTACCTGCCGGTCGAGAATATCGAACTGCTGTCCAAGTATGGTCATGACGAAGGTCTGCTGGACCGGCTGGGCGGCGGCGCATGGCAGGCCAAGAAGGCCAAGCTGAAGGAACGCATCCGCGAGATGGCGGATAAGCTGATCCGCATCGCGGCCGAACGCGCCTTGCGCAAGGCCCCGGTCATGGACCCGCCGCCCCACGCATGGGAGGAGTTCAGCGCGCGCTTCCCCTATCAGGAAACCGACGACCAGTTGCGGGCGATTTCCGAGGTGATGGAGGACATGCACTCTGGCGCGCCGATGGACCGTCTGATCTGCGGTGATGTGGGCTTTGGCAAAACCGAAGTCGCCATGCGCGCCGCCTTTGTCGCCGCCATGTCTGGCGTGCAGGTAGCGGTGATTGCGCCGACAACGCTGCTGGCGCGCCAACACGCGGCCAGCTTCAAGGAACGTTTCCGGGGTTTCCCGCTTGAGGTCCGGCAATTGTCCCGTTTTGTGTCCGCGAAAGAGGCCCAGCAAACTCGCGACGGAATGGCGCGCGGAACGGTCGATATCGTGATTGGAACCCACGCGCTGCTGGCCAAGGGGGTTCGGTTTCAAAATCTCGGCCTGCTGATCATCGACGAAGAACAGCATTTTGGCGTTGGCCACAAGGAACGCCTGAAACAGCTGCGCTCAGATGTGCATGTTCTGACCCTGACCGCCACGCCGATCCCGCGCACGCTGCAACTGTCCCTGACCGGTGTGCGCGATCTGTCGATCATCGGCACACCGCCCATAGACCGTCTGGCGATCCGCACCTATGTCAGCGAGTTCGACGCGGTGACGATCCGCGAGGCGTTGCTGCGCGAGCATTACCGTGGTGGACAGAGCTTCTATGTGGTCCCGCGCATCTCGGATCTGCCCGAGATCGAGGAATTCCTGAAAGAACAACTGCCGGAACTGACCTATGTGGTTGCGCATGGACAGATGGCAGCGGGTGAACTCGATGACCGGATGAACGCCTTTTACGACGGTAAGTATGACGTTCTGCTGGCCACGACAATTGTGGAAAGCGGGCTGGATATTCCGACGGCAAACACGATGGTTGTGCACCGGGCGGATATGTTCGGGTTGGCACAGTTGTACCAAATCCGGGGCCGGGTGGGGCGGTCCAAGACGCGCGCCTACGCTTATCTTACCACCAAACCCCGTGCGCGGCTGACCGCGACCGCTGAGAAACGTCTGCGCGTTCTGGGCTCGCTGGATACGCTGGGCGCCGGGTTTACGCTGGCGTCGCAGGACTTGGACATTCGCGGCGCGGGCAACCTGCTGGGCGAGGAACAGTCGGGCCAGATGCGCGATGTGGGCTATGAACTCTACCAGTCGATGCTGGAAGAGGCGATTGCCAAGATCAAGGCGGGTGAAATGGAGGGGCTGTCGGATGCCGACGATCAATGGGCCCCGCAGATCAATCTGGGTGTTCCCGTGCTGATCCCCGAGGATTACGTGCCCGATCTCGACGTGCGTCTGGGGCTCTATCGCCGTCTGTCCTCGCTTTCGACCAAGGTCGAGTTGGAAGGCTTTGCCGCCGAACTGATCGACCGGTTCGGTACGCTGCCGAAAGAGGTGAACACCCTGATGCTGGTCGTGCGTATCAAAGCGATGTGCAAACGGGCGGGGATTGCCAAGCTGGACGGCGGGCCAAAAGGCGCGACGATTCAGTTTCACAACGACAAATTCGCCTCACCCCAAGGGCTGGTCGAATTCATCCAGAACCAGCGGGGGCTGGCCAAGGTCAGGGACAACAAGATCGTGGTGCGGCGCGATTGGAAGAAAGACAGCGACAAGATCAAGGGAGCCTTCGCCATCGCCCGCGATCTGGCTGAGAAAGTTGTGGCCGTAAAGAAGAAGGCGAAAGCCTAGTCGCCGGTGACAAAGGTACACAGCTGCCAGTTACCAGCGTCCGATTTGACGAAGGCAGCGCGGTACCCAACCATGGACCAGAGCGAGTCGCTGAGCATATGTCCGGCTGTGCCGTCCGTCAGGCGGACACTTTGGTATTCACTGTCCGGCACGTAATCTGGGATAATGACCACCTCATGGCTGATTAACGCCAGGATGGGCCCAGCCCGGGATGGGGTCTGACGCAGGGTGACATTTTCGGCGGCGACAAAGAACGCAGTGAATGGATCCAGAGAGGCGGGCAGCGACAAGCGCCAATGATGGGGCATCCAGAACTCGCCCTGATCATCAAAGTACCCCGGTTGGGACAGGGTTTTCTGCAATTCGGTCCAGTAAAACTCGCTAAGGTCGTCCGCTTCGGCCTGGTATTCTTCCGCCAGTGTTTCGGGGGGGACTGTCAGGTTCAGGCGAAATTCTTCAGGGCCACCATTGCTGCCGTGGCTCAGGTAAATGTCCGGGCAGGCCGCGGCCACAACGGCATCCGCGTTTCGGTCGGCGATATGTCTGAGCAATTCGCTGCGAAACGCCACCAGCGACGGGTCACGATCTGCTTCATCCACAGGGGGAAAAGTCTGTCGGTCTGCCAAAGCAGGTCCGCAGATGGCAGTGGCACATAGAAAGGCCCAAACCCTCATTCCGCCGCCCTCATCGCGGCCTGAGCGCAAAAGCACGAGGCACCAACCGCCCGGTCTGCCCGCGCCAGAGCAAGATCAAGACGCTGTTTGATCTGCCTGATCTCGACCGTTTCGCCACGGGATTTTAGACAATCATGCAGACCCTTCAGGCTCCAAACGTTATCAGGATGGATCGAGGCGCGGCTGAGTGAGCCGCCAAGGCCCAGATCCTCGCGATAAACCTGTTCGGCTTCGTCCGTGTGCCCTTGTTCGAACAGAAGTGCGCCAAGGGCATGGCGCGTTGGCTGCATCCATCCCCAGGGCTCGTCATAGGGCAAATTGTCGTCCAGCTCGACCGAGCGCCGCAGATGCGCAAATGCCGCCTCAAAGTTACCTTTGCGATATTCGATCTCGCCGCGCAGCATTTCGCGGGCGACGTCGAGCAGGTCAACCACCCGGTTGTTGTGCAGCAGCCGGGTTTCGGGCACGCGGGCCTTGGCGGCAAGGAACTTTTGTTCTTCGGCCTCGGCTTCAGCCACCTGATCTGTGGCGGCAAAAGCGATGGCGCGTGCATAATGCGTGGTGGCCGTGACCGTCAGGTAGAGGTCCGGGTCTTCTGGCAGCTCCAGCGCTTTGGCCTCTTCCCAGCGCCCGAACCGGATCAGGATATGCGGCCCCATCGACATGTAGCTTTCAAAGTAATCGGCCATAGGCGGGCTTTCGATGCGCAGCATCTCCTCGGGTGTGGTGTCCCACAGCCCCTTGTTGGCGCGCAGCGCCGGTTCCATCTGGCCCAGAAACAGCGCGCCGTAGATGGCGAAGTGATAGTCGTGCTGGCGATAACCGGTGTAGATGTTGAACGCCCCTTCGCGCTCGTAATATTTCAAGTCTGCTTCGGTGGCTTTCTCGTTCCAGTAGACGACATCATGGTAATGGCCGCACAGAACGTCGATATGCGTGGGCATATGCACAAGATGCCCAGCATCGGAGACCAGAGTGCGCAGAATGTCTCCGGCTCTCAGGGCTTTTTCCGGTGTGGGCGACATCTCCATCAGATGAACGTACAGGTGCAGCAAACCCGGATGCTGCATCGCGTTCGGGTCGTCGGACATGGCGTCTTCCAGCGCCTTTTGCGCCTCAAGCGTCGCAGCCCCCTTGGCGGGCTGGCCGGATTTAAGATCCCACATCTGCCAGGGGGTCAGATTCATCAGCGCCTCGACAAAGATCGTGCGCAGGTCCAGATGATCGGGATGCCGGGCAAAAGCCGCGCGCATGGCATCGGCATAATTGTGATTCCAGCCGTTCATGTCCTCGATCGGGTCGCGCTGAGGATAACGGGCGGGCAGGGCGTTGATCAGGGCTTGTTCGACCGGAGTGCATCCTTCGGCGCAGACCAGCGCCTGTTGCGTGGCATCATAGGCCAGCGCCAAAGATTTCTGCTGTCCTTTGACGTCGCGCAGGTCCCAGGGCAGGTTGTAATTTGGCCCGGCTGCATAGGCGACGCCCCAATGAGCCATGGCACAAGCAGGGTCAAACTCCAGCGCGCGCTGAAAGCACACAACCGCCTCGTCATGGTTGTAGCCATAGGTCCAGACCAGCCCCCGGTCGAACCACAGCTGCGCCTCGGTCGAGGATGTCGTGACCGGGCAGGAATAGGTGCCCAGATCATAATAGTCGGTCATCTTTCATCTCCCCCACGTTCTGCGAGGCAGATTAGCGTGATTCACCGGGTCTGCACAGATCAGGCGGGCAGTCGGTTTTCCACACGGCCCATATGCAGCATGAGGCCAAACCCAACGATGCACATGATCAGGATGCCTGCGGTCAGCGGCGCGATCGAGCCGTCAAACAACAGCCCGATCGGCGCGGCAATGGCTGCGGCCAGCACGGTCGCGACCGACCCGATGACCGAGGCCGCCATGCCCGCAATATGGCCCATGGGCTCCATCGCGATGGCGTTGAGGTTGCCCATGGTGACGCCGGCCATGAAGAACACGGCGGTCTGCCAAGAGACAAACAGGGCAAATGAGGCGTCCGCCGACAGGGGGGCCATATTCAGCAAAATGACGCAGCTTGTTACCAATATCTGTATCCCCAGCGCCCATGTCACCATGCGTCGCATGCCAACACGCACCACTAGGGCGGCGTTCAGCAGGCTGGCCGATCCGGACATCAGGGCGACAAAGCCGAACCAGAACGGGAAGCTGTCGCCGCGGTCATGGATCACATCATAGACGGGCTGCACCATGGTCAGCATGGTGAACAGAATGCCCATGCACAGCGTTTGTACCAGAATGGACAGGCGTACCGTTGGATGCGCGAACATCTCTTGCGCGGCCGAGATCATCAGCGGCAGACGGAACGGACGCCGGTTTTCACGCGGCAGGGACTCGGGCAGGCGGGTGCCCATCCACACAACGGTAATCAGGACAAACAGGATGAACGAGATGAAGATCCCTCGCCAACCGACAAGGGCGATCACACCAGCACCCAGCATCGGGGCAGCGGCGGGGACCAGCGTGAAGATCATCATGGCAATTGAGATGATCCGGGCCATCTCGCGCCCGGAATACAGGTCGCGGATGATGGCCATGGCAACGACACGCGGACCAGCCGCGCCCAGACCTTGTGCGACGCGCGCGGCCAGAACCAGCTCGAGCGAGGAGCTCGCCCAGGCAACGATGGATGCCAGAATATAGAGGGCGGCGCCGCCATAAATCACCGGTTTGCGCCCGACCGCGTCTGAAATCGGGCCGGTAAAGAAGGTCCCGATCCCCATCCCCAGCACAAAAGATGTCAGGATCAACTGCGCCTTGTTCACATCATCCGGGCTCAGTTGCGCGCCGATTTCCGGCAGCGCAGGCAGCATGGAATCGATCGAAAACGCGATCGTGGCGAACATCATTGCGATCAGCGCAATGAACTCGCCGCGCGACATACGGTTGGACATGAGGGGCTCCTTCCCCGATGCGCTATCACGGCAACGGGTAAGGGGCTAGATCGGAAATTTGCACAAGGGTCTGTGCTATTCTGCAGGGGAAGCCTCAAGTTGAGACATGATCTCATTAATCACTTTCCCCCACAATTCAGGGGGTTGAGCACCCGGAACCGCATGCTGGTTGGCCACGATGAAGGTCGGGACCGAGTTGATGCCCATCTGCCGCGAATGCGTGTCACGCCCCCGAATATCCTCGCGGTCGGCATCCGATTGCAACAGCTTCAACACAACTGCGGCGTCCATGCCAACACTGTCGGCAATGTCGGCCAGAACCTCGTGATCGCCGATATCGCGGGTTTCGACGAAATAGGCTTTGAACAGCGCGTCCACGACGGCGTTCTGCTTGCCCTCGATCCCGGCCCAGTGAATCAGACGGTGAGCATCCAGTGTGTTGGGGGTGCGTTTCATCCCTTCGAAATCAATGCTCAGCCCTGCAGTCTCGGCATGTTCGACAACCGGCGCATATGCGCGCACCGCCCCGTCCTTGCCGCCGAATTTCCGCTCAAGATATTCACGGCGATCCATGCCTGCATCGGGCATGTCAGGGTTCAGCTGGAACGGGTGCCATTCGATCACAAACGGATGGCCGGGCACTGCGGCCAGCGCCTTGTCCAAATGGGTCTTGCCGATATAGCACCACGGGCAGATCGGGTCGGACATGATGTCCAGCTTGACGGTTTGGGTCATTCGGGCGTCGCCTTGAAATAGGCCGGCAGGGCACGGCGCAGGAGTTTTCCGTTACCTCCGGTGGGCAACGCGGGAAGATGAACAAAGGCGCGCGGCTGTTTGTAGCGCGCCAGCTTGTCAGAGACATAGGTGTGCAGGGTCGCTTCGTCCAGTTTTTCCGGGCCGGTATAGAAGGCGGCAATTACATATGTGTCTGGTTTGACCTCGACTGCGGCTGCTCCGGCCTGTGTGATCCCGGGGTGATGGGACAAAACGTTCTCGACCTCGACCGGAGACACACGATAGCCGCCCGCGTTCATCATGTCGTCGTCCCGGCCCAGATAGGTGATTTGCCCGTCGATGGCCATTGCGCCCTGATCACCGGTCAGAAACCAGTCACCCTGCATCCGCGCTTGCGCCTCGTCAGGCGCATTGAGGTAGGTTAGCATCAGCCCGGGGTCCGACCGATGCACCGCAATCGTCCCTTCCTGGCCCTGCGGCACCGGCCCGTCTGGTCCCAAGATCGCAACCCGACGACCTGGCTGTGGTTGCCCCAGGGCCATACCTCGAGCGGGGTAGTCGGGACTGGAAGAAATGAAGGTCGAGCATTCTGACATGCCATAAGCCTCGTAAAGCTCGGTCCCCGTCGCGCGTATCCAGTCTTCGTGCAGGGATCGTGACAGTTTTTCACCCGCGCTCAGCCCGTGGCGCAGCGCCGGCAGGTCGATCCGATCCTTTCCATCCAGCATCTTGCGGTAGACACCCGGCGCGGCGGCAAAAATGGTTGCCTTGCTTTGGCGCAACAGGTCTGGCAGGTCCGCAATGTCGGTTCCCGGTTGCGGGATCAGCGCGGTGGCACCAATGGTCCAGGGGTCCATCAAACCGGTGCCCAACGTATAGGTCCAGTTGAACGCCCCCGCGTGGCACAAGCGGTCCGTCGATTGCAGCCCATACCAGCCGTCCACCATCATCTGCCGCGCCCAGATCGCCCGATGTGCATGGGCCACCGCGCGTGGATTGCCCGAGGTGCCCGAGGTATAGACGACATAGGCCAGACGATCAGGATCGCCCAACGCGTAGCGGGCGGGTGGCAAACTGCGCATTGCCGCCAGTTCGTCCAGCATAATCTGCTTGGGGTGCGGGGCGCTTGTCACGTCCGGGTCGCGCAGGATGGCGGCGGGCGCGAGCTCTGCAATGAGCTTGGCGGTCTCCGGTTCGGTCAACTGCGATGATGTAGGCACCGGAACAAGGGCTACGGCGATAGCCGCCAGATAGGCGATGGGGAAATCAACGGTGTTGCCCAGACGTAAAAGGACAATGTCGCCGGGGATAAGGCCCGTGCGCAACAGTCCGGTCCCCGTCGCCAGAATCGACCTTTCCAGTTCCGCAAACGTCCAGTTCTGCGCCCCATTCTGCCCCAGGATAGACAGTGCGGTTTTCTCGGCGCAGTCCGAGGCATGGCGCAGCACATGTGCGGCCAAATTGAACGGGGATGGGCAGGGGGGCGGCGGGCCCTGATCGAAGATCGACAACATCCGAACTGGCTACCGTCGGCAGCGGTGCGTTGCAAGCCCGGCACCGCCGCCCTATAGAATGGCGCATGACCAGTCGAGATCACAAATCTATCGTCCGTATTGCCCGGGATAACGGTGTGGATACGGAATTGGAGCCCGTCGATCTGGGGGCACGGGTGCGTGAACTGCGCAAGGCCCGCAAATGGACGTTGGAGCAGGCCGCCAATCAGGCCGGGCTGGCGCGCTCGACGCTGAGCAAGATTGAGAACGGCCAGATGTCTCCGACTTATGACGCGCTCAAGAAGCTGGCGGTGGGGCTTGAGATTTCCGTGCCGCAACTGTTCACACCGCCGCAGCGCGAACAGGTGATCGGGCGGATGGCCGTTACCAGAATGGGTGAGGGCGCTGCCCACCCCACGACGACATATGAGCATGAGCTTTTGGCTGAAACGCTGACCAAAAAGCAGATGCTACCCTACCGTGCCCGTGTTCGCGCCCGTTCCATGGAAGAATTCGAAGGCTGGGTGCGTCACGACGGCGAAGAATTTCTGTATGTGCTGACTGGCGTCGTGCGCCTGTTTACCGAATTCTATGAGCCCGTGGAGATGCGTCGCGGCGACAGCGCCTATTATGACGGCAGTATGGGCCACAACGTTATTTCAGTCAGCGATGAGGACGCGACTATCCTGTGGGTGACGTCACTTGCTTAAGGGTAGCCCGGCCTCGCGGTTCAGGCTTTCGGTGAACAGAAAATCCTCAAGTTCTTCGCGGGCTTCGTTTACAGTCAGCTGATGGCGTTCGGCCAGATAGGCCTCGAACTGTTTGCGGTCCCGTGGAACCAACGCCATGTCTGTGTCACGCAGGTTTGGAAAGCGTCGCTTGGCGCGCGCGTAAGACGCAGCCCAGTCCTGCGTCAGATCGTTCCAGTTCAACATCTGCGAGCCTCCCTTGTCAGGTTTCAGGATTGCTCTCCCCAACTCCAGAGTACGAACGGGCCGTCGAGATCACGGACATGACAAAATGTCGCAGGTTGAGCGCATGATTGGAGATGAAAAAACCCGCTGCGGCGTTGCGCAACGGGCTAACGGACTTGCTTTGGAGTGAGTGGCGGCCTGTCCGTTTTGATCGCAGGCAAAAACAGCCCGGACTGAGTAGTGTCCAACCTTTAAGATCTTAAACCTTAAGAACTATTTGGTTAGTTCATTTGTTAGGAATTTATATGCTAAAGATCGGATATGTAAAGGTCTTTGTTTATGCATGTTTCAACTTTACAAGATTTTCGATTTTCGCCCAAATATTGGGGATGACACAAGCAAGCCCACAGCTTGTGGTGGGCACCAGCCGATGCGCCGAATTTCGCCGATTGTCCTTAACGTGTCTTCGGAACAGACAATTATCGCCTGTGTCTGACGGTCGCATGACCGTTGATGATCCACCTATGTCAGCCGATCACTCCTCGTACCACCAGACCTGCGGCATGTACTCGGGGCCATCGCCGTAAATCGGCAAGGTCTGCGGCTGTTTAAGCTGCTTGGCATGGGCGATGCGACCGACATCAAAATTCCAGATCGGAATGACATACCGACCTGCTGTCAGAACCCGGTCCAGCGCGCGGGTTGCGGCCACGAAATCCGCGCGGCTTTCCGAAGCCAGCATCGCATCAATCAAACCGTCTACGGCGGGCGAGGCTACGCCCATCAGGTTGCGCGTCCCCGGTGTATCAGCGTTTTCGCTGCCCCAATACAGGCGCTGTTCGTTACCGGGTGACAAGGACAGCGCGCGGCGGAAGAAGGTCACGTCGAAATCCAGATCGGACGTGCGACCGGTGAACTGAGCGCTGTCGACCTGTTCTGTCGAGACGTTGATGCCCAGGCGTTCCAGCGCGCGGGTGTAGATTTCGATGGCCGTTTCACTTTCGGTATCACCCTGTTGCAGCAATACGGTGATTGTGAACGGCTCGCCATTCTGGTTGCGCAATTGCCCGTTCTGAATGGTCCAGCCCGCCTCGGCCAACAGTTGCGTGGCCTTGCGGATGTTCGCACGGTTGCGCGCCGAGCCGTCGCTGACGGGCAGGGTGTACCCGTCCATCGCTCCCGGGGGCAGATCGTCCGCGAACCTGGTCAATAGCTCCTGCACCCGACCCGAGGCTGGTCCGGGTTGCATGGCGAGATCAGAACCCGAGAAATATGAGGTGATGCGCGGTTGCGCCCCGCCGGTGATCGTGTCGTTGATGAATTCGAAATTGAACGCTTGCGTCAGGGCCTCGCGCACGCGCCAGTCATCGAAGGGCGCTTTGCGTGTGTTCATCACGAAGCCGGTCATGCCCGAGGGTTTGCCATGCGGTATCTCGGTCTTGATCACATCGCCACGGTCGATTGCCGGGAACCTGTATTGCGTGTCCCATTTATCGGCGTTGAATTCACGAACTGCGGTCAATTCCCCGGCCTTGAACGCTTCAAACAGAACCGTGCCATCGCCATAAAACTCGAGGCGGATTTCATCGAGGTTCATCGTGCCCTTGCGGAACGGTATATCGCTGCCCCAGTACTCTGGATTGCGACGCAGGGTGACATAGCGCCCGGCCTCATAATCGTCGATGACATAAGGGCCGGTGCCGATTGGAATGTCTTGCAGGGGGGCGTCGGCAAAATCCTTACCCTCCCATTGCGCCTTTTGCAGGATGGGCCGCAATCCGGCGATCAGCGCGAGTTCTCGGTCGGGTTCATTAAAAGTGATCCGGACGCTGCGCGGACCGGTTTGCTCGATGCTGTCGATCTTGCCCCAAAGTCCGCGATAGCGCAGGTGACCTTCGGTGCCCAAAGTCTCGTACGACCAGATCACGTCATCGACGGTGACTGGCGTGCCATCCGAGAAACGGGCGTCTTCGCGCAGGGTGAATTCGACCCATGTCCGGTCCGAATCCGTCTCAACTGATTCGGCTAACAACCCGTAAAGAGTGAAAGGTTCGTCCCAGGATCGGCCCATCAGGCTTTCATGGGTCCAAAATCGCAATTGCCACGGAGGGGTGCCTTTTTGCACAAACGGGTTCAAACTGTTATAGCCGCCGGTATTCCCGAAAACGACTTTGCCACCTTTCGGCGCATCCGGATTGGCGTAAGGTAGCGACACAAAATCCGGTGGTAGGGCCGGGTCGCCATACATAGCTATGCCATGAGCCGATTCTGCGTTAGCGATAGCACCCAGAAAAATGCAGCTGATTCCCGCGATCAAAGAACGAACGGGGCGGAGATAATAGGGGCTCATTTTGGAAACAATCCTGCTCTGGCCTTATTTTGTTGGGGATCACCGTAGCGATGATTTTTCTTATTATCAAACTTTTAGCTTGGACGAAGGCGTGGAATTGCTTATAAAGGGTGCACTGCTCGATAGGTTTCTTGCCTGTATGAAACCTGCCTCAATAACTTAACGCCCGCTTCGTGCGGGCGTTTTTTTTGGCCGTAATCGGGCCAGATGTCGTCCCCCGGATCATTCCCCGTTTTCTTTGCAGGTGCAGCATGGCACTGTGCGGATGACGAGGTTTAGACAGAGAGGGCAGCCATGAGCGTGGCAGGCAAAACAGCGATCATCACGGGGTCAAATTCCGGCATCGGTTTGGGTATCGCGCGTGAATTGGCAAAGGCGGGGGCGCATGTCGTTTTGAACTCGTTCACCGACCGGGACGAGGATCATGCGCTGGCCGATGAGATATCGACAGAGACCGGAAACCGGGCGCGGTATATCAAGGCGGATATGTCGAAGGGCGAAGAGTGCCGGGCCCTGATCGAACAGGCCGGGTCTTGCGACATTCTGGTGAACAATGCGGGCATCCAGCATGTCTCGCCCATTGATCAGTTCCCGACGGACAAGTGGGATGCGATCATTGCGATCAACATGAACTCGGCCTTTCATACCACGGCGGCGGCCTTGCCGATGATGCGTGCGGCGGGCTGGGGACGGGTGGTGAATATCGCCTCGGCCCATGGATTGACCGCGTCGCCGTTTAAGGCGGCCTATATTGCGGCCAAGCACGGTGTGGTGGGCATGACCAAAACCGTTGCGCTGGAAACCGCGCAAGAGCCGATCACCTGCAACGCGATATGCCCGGGTTATGTTCTGACGCCGCTGATCGATTCCCAGATTCCCAACACGATGAAGGAATACAACATGACCCGGGACGAGGTCATAAAGAACGTGTTGCTGGAGCGGCAGCCGTCGAAAGAGTTTGCGACGATCGAGCAATTGGGTGGCACCACCATATTCCTGTGTTCCGATGCAGCAGCGCAGATCACCGGGACCACGATTTCGGTGGATGGCGGCTGGACCGCGCTGTGATGTTTTGTGGGGGCGCTGCCCCCACGCCCCCGGAGTATTTGGGAAAAGATGAAGGGGTTGGGACGTGAAGAAGGTTAATCTGGCATTGCAAGGTGGCGGCGCGCACGGCGCTTTTACCTGGGGGGTCCTGGACCGGTTTCTGGATGAAGAGGATATCGAGGTTGCGGCGATCACCGGCACCTCGGCCGGGGCGTTGAACGGGGCTGCGTTCAAATCCGGGATAGTGCGCGATGGGCGCGACGGCGCGCGGGCCAATCTGGAGGATCTGTGGTCGCGGATGGGCGCCGTCGGGGATATGCGTCTGGCCAATTGGATGCAGGCCATCGAGCCTGCGCAGATTGCTCAGGCCATGGAGTATTCGTTGCCGTTTTCCGTGGGCGATGCGTGGTCGCGGCTGGTTTCGCCTTATGCCTATGGCCCGTTTTATCGCAACCCGCTGGAGCCTGTGGTGGAGCGGTTCAATTTCGATGCGATTTGTGCGGATGAAGGACCGCAACTGTTCGTGTGCGCAACCTGCGTGCGCAGCGGCAAAATCCGGGTGTTTACGGGTGAGGATGTCTCGACCGCGGCGATTTTGGCTTCGGCCTGTTTGCCCAACCTGTTTCAGGCGGTTGAGATATTCGATCCGAAATCGGGTCGGACCGAGGCCTATTGGGATGGGGGGTATACCGGGAATCCCGCGCTGTATCCCTTGTTTAACGGAGATTTGCCCGACGATCTGGTGATCGTGAATATCAATCCGCTGGAGCGGGATGAGGTGCCGAAAACCCCGCAGCAGATTCAGAATCGGATCAACGAGATCAGTTTCAACTCATCCCTGTTTCGTGAGTTGCGTGCGATCAATTTCGTGCAGCGCCTGTTGGCGGAAGGCAAGCTGAAGGCGGGCGAGATGAGCCGGGTTCTGGTTCACATGATCGCCGATGATGCGTTAATGAACGATCTGTCGGTGGCAACCAAGACGGTGCCCAACCCGGTGATCCTGCACAAGCTCAAGGATGCCGGGCGTGGGGCTGCGGATCGGTTTCTGAAGGAATACAAAGACGATCTGGGGGTGCGTAGTACCGTGGATCTGCCGGAAATGTTTGGATAATTATTCCGGCGGCTCGGTCGGGTCTTTTTCGTTGGGATAAACAAGACCCGCGGAAATCACCAGTTTTGCCGCCTCTTCGATGGACATGTCCAGCAGGATCACGTCCTCGGCGGGGAAAAACAGCAAAAAGCCTGAGGTCGGGTTGGGGGTTGTGGGGACAAAAACGCTCAGCAATTCGCCGCCGGTTTCGGCGCGTGCGCTCACCTCGCCCCGGGCTGTGGTCGATACAAATCCAATGGCCCAGATGCCGCGGCGGGGATATTGGATCAGGCAGGCTTTTTCAAAGGAGCGCTCTGTCTGTGCAAACACCGTTTCCGAGATTTGCTTGATCCCGGAATAGACCGAACGGACAACGGGCATCCGATCCACCAGGCTTTCGGCAAAATGGATCAGCGAGCGGCCTAAGATGCCTTTGGCGACCCAACCGACGATGACGGTGAACAGCAGGAAGATGACCACGCCAACGCCGCGCAGGTTGATGCCGACATATTGTTCGGGCTGAAAGCGTTGCGGGATCAGGGGCAGAACGGCGCTGTCGATCCAACCCACAACGGACCAGATCAGCCAGACGGTCAGCCAGACAGGTGCAATAACGACAATGCCCGTCAGAAAAGACGCGCGCAGCCGGGAAAACAGGCCCGGTCGGCGGTGGGGTTCTTCGTCAAACGGCGTGTTCATTATAGTCCTGAGTGGTTTGCGGAGTTAGTTAAGCAGTCGGATGCCGCGGTACAATAGGTTTATATCACGCAGGTCATTTGGCCAGCGCACGCGCGATTCCAGCGGCCAATTTTGCGTTATTCCGCACCAACGCGATATTGGCGGTCAGCGAACGGCCCTCGGTTTGTTCATAGATGCGCTGTAGCAGGTAAGGGGTTACACCTTTGCCGGTAATCCGGTGAGCCTCTGCGTCGGCCTGGGCCGAGGCGATAATCGGGGCCAGTTCTTCGGCGGGGATCTGGTCGGCTTGCGGGATCGGGTTGGCGACCAGCTGTCCGCCCGGCAAGCCCAACGCGCGGCGTGTGGCGTGTGCTTTGGCGATATCGGCCGCGTCGTCCATCCGTAGCGGTGCGGCGAGAGGGGACTTTGCCGACCAGAAGGCCGGAAACTCGTCCTGCCCGTGGGCGATGACGGGCACACCCAGCGTTTCCAGAACCTCAAGCGTTTTGGCGAGGTCGAGGATGGCTTTCGCCCCTGCAGCGACCACGGTCACTGGGGTCTGAGCAAGCTCGTGCAGATCGGCGGAGATGTCGAAAGAGGTTTCGGCGCCTTGATGTACGCCCCCGATGCCGCCGGTGGCGAAAACCTCGATACCTGCGTAATTTGCAGCGATCATCGTGGCGGCGACGGTGGTAGCCCCTGTGCCGCCAGTGGCAAGGCAGGCAGCCATGTCGGCGCGTGACAGCTTGGCGACGCCCTGCGCCTGACCCAGTGCTTTCAGCTGATCTGCCTCCAGACCGACATTCAGAACCCCGTCAATGACAGCGATGGTGGCCGGAACTGCGCCCGCATCGCGGATGTCCTGTTCAACCTGTGCCGCGACCTCGATGTTCTGCGGGTAGGGCATGCCGTGGGTGATAATGGTGCTTTCCAACGCAACAATGGGTTGGCCCGCGTCCTTGGCGGCGCGCACCTCGGCGGAAGAGTGGATAGTGATCACAGTGGGGTTTCTCCGGAAACGTAAGTGGCGGCGGCGTGCAGCGCGCGGCCAAGCGCCGCGTCTCTGTCGGCCCCATTCGCCTCGGCGGCGATATGGGCGGCCATGAAAGTGTCCCCCGCGCCGGTCACGCGGGTGACCAGAACGGACGGGGGTGTTTGGGTCAGGAGGCTGCCAGCGTCCCCAACAGTGGCCGAGTTGCCGCCATCGGTGACCAGAACCCGCAGCGCGCCTCGGTCGAGCAGGCCTTTCGCGGCGCTTTCGGAATCGGTGAACTCGCGCTGGCACAGCAGTCCCGCTTCTTCGAGGTTCACATAGAGCGTGGCGCGGGCATGTTTGAGGAAAGGCAGCAAACGTTCCGCCTTGCCGGGCGAGGCCGGGGCGACACGCAGATCGGCTTTGGCAAAAGCAGGACTTTGCGCGATCTCTTCCAGCAGGGTCAGCGTCAGGTTGCCGTCCAGAGCAATAGGGCCTTCGAACGGTGTGTTCTCGTACCCCAGCGGCCCGTGCATGAGGGGGCGCAGGATTTTGGCTCCGGCGGCCTCAAGCGAATGGGCGTCGGCAATGGCGGCGATCAGGCCATTGGCCCCTTCGACGGCCATGTACCGGTCGGTTGGCAGGTCCTGCGAGCGATAGATGTGATCGGTGACCATCCCCAATCGCGCGCAGGACTGGACCAGTTCATCGCCCTCGGGGTCGCGGCCAATCGCGGTCAGCAGTGTTGGCGTCATGCCAAACCGCACCAGTGTCATGGCGATGTTCATGGCAACGCCACCGGGCAGCCGGGTTATCCGCCCCGGCACGTCCGAGCCCTGCCGCATGACGCTGGCAGACCGACCTATCACGTCCCACAGGACCGAGCCGATACACAGGATTGTGCTGTTGTAGTTCATGTCCCGTGTCATGCCGCAGCCCCGGCGCGGGTGCAAGGGTTAACGCCGCCTGCGCTCAACCCATGGCGGCAATCAGAGAGTTCAGCGTGTCCAGAGGGTTATCCTGCGACCAGATTTCCTCGCCAATGCCGAAGAAATCGGTGCAGGGGGCGAGATCCCGGATCAGGTCGGGCGTCAGGCCGCCTTCGGCTACGACGGGAACCTCGATCATCTCGGACCACCATTGGAACAGGTCCTTTTCCGCCTGCGTGCCGTCGCCGAGCGTTGCCGTGCCAACCGGTCCGAAGGCCACGTAATCCGCGCCGTTCTCGCCAGCTGTCATACCATCATGGCTGGACGCACCGCAAAAGCTGCCGACAATCGCATCCGCGCCCAGTTCCTTGCGCGCGGCGCGCACCGAGCGCGCGGCGTCGTCCAGATGTACCCCGTCCAGGCCCAACCGCTGCGCCAGCAGAACATGGTTCGAGATCACGATGGCCACGTCACGCGCATGGGCCACCTCGCGGCAGACATCGGCGGCACGGGCGATGGTGTCTTCGTCGCTGCCCGCCAGAGCAAGGCGGATGCAGGCGATCTCGGCCCCATCTAGCACGCGGCCCAGTTGGTCTGGAAAGGTGCTCAGCGCGATGGTCGGGGGCGTGATCAGGTAAATCTGCGGCTGCTCTTGGGTGTCCATGGCGCGTCCTTTGGGTGTTCCGTCTTGGGCGCGGTTTAGCGGATTGGGCGGGGGAAGCAAACTTTTATGCCTGCCGCGCGGGTATTTGGGAACAGAAGAAGGGGATCGGGTTGCTCTGACCCCGCAGGCGGATTAGAGCGGGCGCAGTTTTTTGGAGTGTGCCATGCCCAGCCAGACATCCCAGCCTTCTTTCGTGCTCGTGCGCCCGCAGATGGGCGAGAATATCGGCGCCGCCGCGCGCGCGATGTGGAATTTCGGGCTGGACCGGATGCGGATCGTGGCTCCTCGGGATGGGTGGCCCAACCCCAAGGCAGTGGCCATGTCCAGCGGCGCGGGGCGACTGTTGGATGAGGCGCAGCTGTTTGACGATCTGGCCGGGTCGTTGGCCGACTGCACCTTTGTTTTTGCGACCACGGCGCGGCAACGCGGATTGACCAAACCGGTCTACAGCCCAGAACGCGCCATGCAGATCGCCGCCGAAAAGATCGTAGCAGGCGAGAAGGTCGCCGTTCTGTTCGGCCCCGAACGCGCGGGGTTGGAGAATGAGGATATCGCCAAGGCCAACGCGATCATCTCGGTGCCGGTGAACCCCGAATATGCCTCGCTGAACCTTGGGCAATGCGTTTTGCTGACCGCCTATGAGTGGATGCGTCAGAGCGCGGACGTCGTGCATGAGGCCACCGATCTGGGCAAGGGTGACTGGGCCACCGGGATCGAGGTCGAAAAACTGGTCGAGCATTACGAAGACCGGTTGGACGAAGCCGGGTTCTTTTACCCGCCCGAAAAGGCCGAAGGCATGAAGGTCAACCTGCGCAATCTGTGGTCTCGGATGCGGATGACGCGGGCCGATGTGCAAATGCTGCACGGCGTTATGCGGCAGATGGTCCGCTGGAAGGACAGGGGCTAAGGCTGGACCTTGCCCCGCCATGGCCCTAGCTTGCGACAAAATCCAGGACACATGAGGACAGCATGAGCGCCAAGCGCAGCATCTTCGAAGAGGTCTCAGACACCGAAAAACAACAGGCCGTGCAGCCCGGTATGATCGATCGGGGGCGTGGCGGCGCGCGGGCAGCGATCCGCGTCTGGCTGATGATCCTGTTCGCTCTGGTCGTTGTCATGATCGCCGTGGGCGGGCTGACGCGGCTGACCGACAGCGGGTTGTCGATCACCGAATGGCGCCCGATCACCGGGGCGATCCCTCCGATGACCGAGGCGAACTGGCAGGCCGAGTTCGACAAGTACAAAGAGATTGACCAGTGGCGCATTCAGAACCAATGGATGCAACTGGATGATTTCAAAACGATTTACTGGTGGGAATGGGGTCACCGTCAACTGGGCCGCGTGATCGGCCTTGTCTGGGCGCTTGGGTTCTTCGGCTTCCTCGCGGCGCGCAAAATTCCGACGGGTTGGACCGGCAAACTGCTGATCCCCGGCCTGTTGGGCGGCGTGCAGGGCGCGGTCGGCTGGTGGATGGTCGCCTCGGGCGTCACCCAGGGCGAAGGCATGACCGCTGTCGCCAGCTACCGCCTCGCGACCCATCTGGGGCTGGCCTTTGTGATCCTGGGCTTTCTGGCGTGGTACATCTTTGAACTGGGCCGCGACGAACGGGACCTGATGCAGGCCCGCCGCGCGAAAGAGGCGAAGCTGTTCTCACTCTCGACCGGCCTGCTTCACTTCACCTTTTTGCAAATACTCATTGGCGCGCTTGTCGCCGGGATCGACGCTGGAAGGTCATTCACTGATTGGCCCCTGATCGGAGGCCAATTGCTGCCGCCGGACGCGACGATACTGGAGCCGATGTGGCGCAACTTTTTCGAAAGCCCGGGTCTGGTGCAATTCATCCACCGCTGTGCGGGCTATCTGCTGCTGATCTTCGCCGTCATCGTCTGGCGGCGCGGCAGCACTAGCGCGCATCCCCAGACGCGGTTCGCGTTTAACGCAGCCTTCGCGGCCTTGTCGCTGCAAGTTGTCATCGGCATCGTCACCGTGGTCTACGCGGCCCCATGGCAGATCGCCATCTTCCACCAATTCATGGCCGTCGTCGTCTGGACGCTGATCCTGCGCGCCCGGTTCCTGACGGCCTATCCCATCGCAACCTCTCTGCGCGGAGTCTGACCCTTATGACTGCATTCAACGACCTGATGGCCTTTCAGCGCGAAACCTCGGCCTTGGGCCAGATCGCCGGACGGTTGGGCTGGGATCAGGAAACAGTGATGCCGCGCGGGGCCGCGGCGCAACGGGCCGAGGAGATGGCGGCAATCGAGGCTGTCCTGCACGCGCGCCGGTCGGACCCTCGGGTGGCGGAATGGCTGGATCAGGCCGCGCCTCAGGACGAGGTCGGCAAGGCGCAATTGCGCGAAATCCGCCGGGCCTATGATCGGGCCGTCAAGGTGCCCGCTGACCTAGCGACCGCGATTGCTCGGGTGACCTCGGCGGCACAAGGCACATGGGCGCAGGCGCGCGCGGATGAGGACGTCTCGGCCTTCCTGCCTGTGCTGGAAGAGGTCGTCTCGCTGAAACGTCAAGAAGGTGAGGCGCTTGCGCAGGGCGGCGACATCTACGACGCGATGGTCGAGGATTATGAGCCCTACACGACCGGCGCGCAGATCGCGGCGATCTTCGACCAGATGCGCCCGCGTCTGGTGGCCCTGCGCGCGGCCGTTCTGGACTGCCCGGAACCCGCCGCTTTGCATGGCAATTTCGACGAACTCATACAGATGCGCCTGTCGCAGAAACTGGCGGTGGCCTTTGGCTATGACCTCAACAATGGCCGTGTGGACAAGGCCGTGCATCCGTTCAGCTCGGGCAGCGGTCTGGATGTCCGCATCACCACGCGCACCAGCGAGACCGACCCGTTCAACTGTTTCTACTCGACCATTCACGAGGTCGGCCACGCCGCCTATGAACAGGGCATCAACCGGGATTACCTGCTGACCCCATTGGGTTGCGGCGTCTCGATGGGTGTGCATGAAAGCCAAAGCCGGATCTATGAAAACCAATTGGGCCGTTCGCGTGCTTTCACGGGTTGGCTGTTCGACCAAATGAAAGACGCGTTCGGCGATTTCGGCATTGGTGACGCGGATGCGTTCTATTCCACCGTCAACCGTGTCCATAACGGCTATATCCGGACCGAGGCGGATGAAGTGCAGTATAACCTGCACATCATGCTGCGCTTCGATCTGGAACGGGCGCTGATGGCGGGGGACTTGCAGGTTGGTGATCTTGAGGCCGCGTGGAACGACCGGTTCAAGGCGGATTTCGGCTATGCGGTTGATAAACCGTCCAATGGCTGTTTGCAGGATGTGCACTGGTCGGTGGGGCTGTTTGGATACTTTCCGACCTATTCGCTGGGCAATGTGTATGCCGGGTGTCTTTATCAAGCATTGCGCGCAGCTGTTCCCGGATTGGATGCTCAATTGGCGGATGGCGATACCTCGGGCGCGACCGCGTGGCTGCGCGAAAACGTACAGCAGCACGGCGGCTTGTATGCCCCGCGCGATGTGATCCAGCGTGCCAGTGGCGTGGAACCGGGGCCCGGCCCTTTGCTGGACTATCTCGAACAGAAATTCGGCGCGCTTTACGGGCTGTAACGTCCGCTCTCACATTGCTGTGCATGCGCGTGGCATTCGGAACGGCGGCGGCTAAAATGGGGACGACTGAACCATTCGGAGGCGCGCTTGTCCTTTGACAGCCAAGTGAAATCCCGGCTGGCCGCCCTGGTGACCAGCCAACACCTGCAGAGCGTGCAGCGACGGGCACAAGAGGTCCGTCGCCGATTGCGCGGCGCTGATCACGAGGTACATTATTTCCACGATGTCGCAGACCCGTATTGCCACCTGACCGCCCAGGTGCTGGAGAGGTTTCAGGCGCGCTACAATGTTCGGCTGCGCCCACATCTGATCTTGGGACCACCGGCAGATGCGGTGCCCGAGCCGCACGCTCATCGCCAAAACGCACTGACCGACGCGGTGCGTTTGGCGCAAAAGCTGGGGTTGAAGGCACCGCAACACCCTAACGAAGATGCGATAGGCCGAGCGATGGGAGCGGTAGCGGCCATCCTGGATACGCCGGACTTTCCCAAACACCTAAGCGCGATCAGCGCTGCCCTATGGTCAGGTCAGAAGAGTCCGGATCAGGACGTCTTCGACCCCTCGCACGCGTTGCAAGAGGGTGACCAGACGCTGGCTGCGCTGGGACACTATCTGGGCGGGACCTTTTTCTACGGCGGGGAATGGTATTGGGGTGTTGATCGGCTGCACTATCTGGAAGGCCGGTTGCAGCAGGCGGGGTTGGGTGCACACACCGCACCTCTGGTCGCTGTGCCCCAGCCGTCGGAAGATGCCGCTGACGTCGCAGGCGAGGAGTTGGAGTTCTTTTTCTCATTCCGCAGCCCGTATTCCTATCTGGCCTTCGATCGGGTTCAAACCCTGGCAAGCCGTCTTGGTGCGCGTTTGAACCTGCGCCCGGTCCTGCCGATGCTGATGCGCGGGCTGCCGGTTCCGAAAGACAAATCAGGGTACATCCTGCATGATTGCGTGCGCGAGGCGCGGCGGCTGGGGATTCCGTTCGGACGTATTTGCGACCCGTTGGGCGCGGGGGTCGAGCGGGGCTATGCTTTGTTTGACTACGCCGATGATCAGGACGAGATGGCCGCGTATTGCTCGGCCTTCATGCGGTGCGTGTGGTCCGAAGGGGTTGACGCCGCGACGGATAAGGGCATGGCGCGCATCGTGTCCGAGGCGGGTCTGGACTGGGATCACGCACGCCCGCTGCTGACCGGGCAAAGCTGGCGCAGCCGGATCGAGGCCAATCAGAACAGGCTGCAACAGATCGGCTTGTGGGGAGTGCCCAGTTTTCACGTCAATGGTCACAGCGTCTGGGGGCAGGATCGGCTGTGGGTCGTCGATGATGTTCTGAGGACATGAAAAAGGCGCCGCACCGTGTCCGGGCAGCGCCTTTGGACCTGAGGCCAGGTCCTAATCCTCGGCTTCCTCGTCACCCTGATCGGCGATCCACGCGACGCTGACGACCTCTTCGCCTTTGCCGGTGTTGAACACCTTCACTCCGCCCGCACTGCGTGACCGGAACGAGATGCCGTCGACAGGCACCCGGATCGACTGCCCTTTTGAAGTGGCCAGCATGATCTGGTCATCAATTTCGACCGGGAACGAGGCCACAAGCGCGCCGCCGCGCATCGCTTTGTCCATCGCGGCCACGCCCATCCCGCCGCGCCCGCGAACGGGGTAATCATGGCTGGAACTCAGCTTGCCCGCGCCGCCCGACGTGATGGTCAGGATCAGGTTCTCGGCAGCCGACATCTCGGCATATCGTTCCTGCGTGATGGTGCCCGGTGTGGCTTCGTCCTCGTCTGTCTCGCCATCGTCAGCGATCCCGGCAACGGCGCGGCGCATCTTGAGATAGGCGGCGCGTTCATCCGGGTCGGCCTCGAAGTGTCGGATCACGGACATTGAGACAACGCGGTCTCCGTTGGTCAGCTTGATACCGCGGACACCGGTGGATTCGCGCGAGTTAAACACACGCACGTCGGTGGTCCGGAAGCGGATCGCGCGCCCCGAATTGGTCACCAGCATCACATCTTCGTCTTCCGAGCAGATGCGGGCGTTTACCAGTTCCACGCCCTCGGGCAGTTTCATGGCGATCTTGCCGTTGCGGCGGACATTGGTGAAGTCCGACAGGCGGTTACGCCGCACGTCGCCCGCGCTGGTGGCGAAGACGATCTGCAAGTTCTCCCACTCTTCATCCGGCACATCGACGGGCATGATCGCAGCGATGGAAACGCCGGTCGGGATCGGCAGGATGTTGACGATGGCCTTGCCTTTGCCGGTGCGGCTGGATTGCGGCAGCCGCCAGGTCTTGAGCTTGTAGACCATGCCTTCGGTGGTGAAGAACAGCAGTTGGGTATGGGTGTTGGCGACGAAGAGGTTGGTGACCACATCCTCTTCCTTGGTCTGCATCCCCGACAGGCCCTTGCCGCCGCGCTTCTGAGCGCGGAAATCGGCCAGCGGCGTACGCTTGATGTAACCGCCCGAGGTGACGGTTACGACCATGTCTTCGCGCTCGATCAGGTCTTCGTCTTCCATATCGCCGGACCAGTCGACAATCTCGGTGCGGCGTGGAACGGCGAATTGCTCGCGGACTTCGCGCAATTCATTGCCGATGATCGACATGATGCGTTCTCGCGAGGACAGAATATCGAGGTACTCCTTGATCTTGGCCGCCAGTTGTTCCAGCTCGTCCGTGACCTCTTTGACGCCCAGTTGGGTCAGCCGCTGCAGGCGCAGTTCCAGGATGGCACGGGCCTGAACCTCGGTCAGGTTATAGGTGCCGTCGTCGTTCATCTTGGACAGAGGATCGTCGATCAGGCGCAGATAGCCCTCGATCTCGGCCGCAGGCCAGCGGCGGGTCATCAGCTTTTCGCGCGCCTCGGCGGCGTCGGCGGATGACCGGATGGTCGCGACCACTTCGTCCACGTTAGACACGGCCACGGCCAGACCACACAGGATGTGGCTGCGTTCGCGGGCCTTTCGTAGATCGTATGCGGTGCGGCGGGCGACCACATCCTCACGGAAGTCAATGAACGAAGTCAGGAACCGGCGCAGGGTCAATTGTTCGGGACGGCCACCATTCAACGCCAGCATGTTGCAACCGAAGGAAGTTTGCATCGGTGAGAAACGATAAAGCTGGTTCAGCACCACCTCGGGCGTCGCATCGCGTTTCAGTTCCACCACCACGCGCACGCCGTTGCGGTCGGATTCGTCCTGCACATGGGCGACACCTTCGATGCGTTTTTCACGCACCGCTTCGGCGATCTTTTCGATCATCGAAGCTTTGTTCACCTGATAGGGGATCTCATCCACGACAATCGCATAGCGATCCTTGCGCAGTTCCTCGACACGGGTCTTGGCGCGGATGATGACGCTGCCGCGCCCTTCCAGATACGCCTTGCGCGCACCTGACCGGCCCAGCATCACGCCGCCGGTCGGAAAGTCGGGGCCGGGGACGTATTCGATCAGTTGTTCCGAGGTCAGGTCGGGGTCGTCGATCAACGCCAGCGTGGCATCGACCACTTCGCCTAAGTTATGCGGAGGGATATTCGTCGCCATACCCACGGCGATACCACCGGCGCCATTGACCAGCATGTTCGGGAAACGTGCGGGCAGGACGGTTGGTTCCTGATCCTTGCCGTCATAGTTGTCCTGAAAATCGACCGTCTCTTTTTCGATATCGGCCAGCAAGGATGCGGCGGGTTTGTCCATCCGCACTTCGGTATACCGCATCGCCGCCGGGTTATCGCCGTCCATCGAGCCAAAGTTGCCCTGACCGTCCAGCAGCGGCAGCGACATCGAGAAATCCTGCGCCATCCGCACCAGCGCGTCATAGATCGCGCTGTCACCGTGCGGGTGGTACTTACCCATCACATCACCCACTGGACGGGCCGACTTGCGATAGGCCTTGTCATGAGTGTTGCCGGTTTCGTGCATGGCGTACAGAATCCGGCGGTGCACCGGCTTCAGCCCGTCGCGCAGATCGGGGATCGCGCGGGAGACGATGACCGACATCGCATAGTCCAGATAGGACGTGCGCATCTCGGATTCGATCGAAACCGTCGGACCGTCATAAACGGGGCGCTCGGGCGGGGTTTCATCCATGTTTTCTGGGGTTTCTGGCGTATCGCTCACGTAAACGGCCCGATCTTTGGCTTGGGTCTATATCTTGTGGATGCACCTTATCAGACCCGGCATATAAGGTGCAAGCAAGCTGATCATTTCACGAAAAATACTGCGGTAACACCGGGGTAACATATTGTTATCCAAGTATTAGGTGGTTCGCATGTTATGCTGAAGAGACCTTGTAACCAATTCGGAGGTCTGAATGACGCAAAGTGAAACCGAGCTGATGCTGAAAGGGTACGGGCTGACCACGGCGGAATTCTTCTATCACATGCCCGACTATATCCACGTCCTGAATACGTTCATCTGGCAGGAATACGATCTTGCCCCGGACCATCCAAAGCTGTTCAATTTCATCGATTTCT
Organism: Ruegeria sp. AL1; assembly: GCF_056540905.1. Lineage (NCBI taxonomy): Bacteria > Pseudomonadati > Pseudomonadota > Alphaproteobacteria > Rhodobacterales > Roseobacteraceae > Ruegeria > Ruegeria sp. AL1. The sequence goes on along the minus strand of NZ_JBQFXP010000001.1, from coordinate 65,517 downwards.
GGAAGCGTGAGATCGAGGGCCCTTTGCACTCGGTCCGGTTCACCCATCGCAAGATGATTGCTCCTGGCGAATGGCGCAACATGGTGGGTGAGTTCCGGGTGAACTGAAGAACCCGTTTCCATTGGGCTGATATCGGTTAGAGTGGCGGCCAGATATTGGTCATTTGGAGCCGTTTCATGCCCCGAGGAGTGTTTATAGCCGTTACTGCGGCGTTGATTTGCGGCCCTGTCGCGGCTGAAGGAGTTCTCGACAAGATCAAGAAAGGTGCCGAGAGCACCGCAGACGCAATTGGTCGTGGTGCAGAGAGCGTTGGCAAGACTGTAGGAAAAGGCGTGGATGCGGTTGACAATACGGTCACCTCTACTGCCGATCTGGTAAAAAACGAAGCCACCCCAGAAGAGACCCGCGCAAAGCTGGACGTCATGGCCGACGAGGTTCTGAACCAGCTTATGACCGAAAACCCTGAGGCGTCAGAATTATACGAGGTCAGCGCCGGCTATGCAGTCTTCGATTCCCGCAAAGTGACCGTGTTTCCGGTCTCGGCAGGATATGGGCGAGGCGTTGCGGTGTCGAAGGACACCGAACAGCATACATACATGAACATGGGCACCGGAGGTGTCGGCGGTGCAATCGGGATTGGAGGGTTCGAATCCAAGTTCGTCATCCTGTTCGAAACGCCTGCCGATCTTGAGAAATTCATAACCCGTGGATATGACGCCACGGCCGAAACCGGCGCAATGTATGGCGACGAACGCAGTGACGAAACGCTGAGATTTACCGATGGCCGGTCTTTCTTTGTCCTGAGTAAAAAAGGGTGGCGCGTCTCGGCTGGCGCGTCGGGAACAAAATACTGGACCTCGCCCGAATTGAACTGATCAACCCGAGCAACTGGCCCCGCCCAGCACACAGAACTTGGCGCAGTGGGGGTGGTTCAGATGCACGTCGGCTTCGGCCTCGGCCAGGGTGGTACCCATTTCGAACTCGGGCTCATAGGCCAGAAGGGTGCAGGCCAAAACCGCCGGACGGTCGGCCCCTTTGCGCTTGACCACCATCCGGGCGTTCGAACACATGACCGCCTCGGGTGATTTGTCCAGTATACCCCAACAGGCAGTGGTTATTTCGGGCACTTCGACGGTTTCATCCATTTCGGGGAACAGAACTGTCTGGCCCGGGTTCTGCGGATCAATGTCGAAATCATGCGCCTTGAAAAATGCCGCGTACCCTGCGCGGCTTTCTGCATCGCTGTCGCCCCAGACGGTGCGCCCGGCAATTGCCATTTTGAACCCGTTGTCACGCAGCCATTCCATGCCGGCGATTGTCTTCTCAAAACTGCCTTTCCCGCGTTCCTCGTCATGTAACTCGGGCCGGTAGTGATCAACCGACACCCGTAAGGTCAGCTTGTCTCCAAACGCGCGATTGAGCGACAGCAACCCTTCGCGCATGTTTTTTCGCATCATGGGGCGCATTGCGTTAGTCAGAATCAGAACTTCATATCCACGCTCCAACGCAGCGCGGGCCATCTCGATCATTTCGGGATTCATGAACGGTTCGCCACCGGTAAAGCCGATTTCGCGAACGGGCCAGTTGCGGGCTTCGATCTGATTCAGATAATCGCGCACTTCATCGGCACTGATATAGACCAGCGCATCATTGGTGGGGCTGCTGGCAATGTAACAGTTGACGCATTCGATATTACACAGGGTGCCGGTGTTGAACCACAGCGTTTCCGGGTTCTTCAACGCCACGGATGCGCGGGTCTGCCCGTCTGCTGTCACCAATTTGTCCTGAAACTTGCCGATATTGGCGCTCTGAGGGGCGTTGTCTTTCATTCCGGTATCCGGTTTTGTGCAGCGACTGACCTCATCTAGTCCGTTGATCGACAAGAGTTAAGAGGCCGAAATGATCCTGACAGAGTTTTGATGAAGGGAAAAATCACAATCATGATTGCGCTAACATTGGACATGTCTGATCGGGCAAGGTAAGGAAAACGCATGGTTTCTCGCGTTATACCAGTTGATCCATTTGATCTGGTCATTTTTGGCGGCACCGGTGATCTTGCACAGCGCAAGATTCTGCCCGCGCTGTTTCGCCGCTTTAGTGCGGGACAATGGCCTGACGACGTGCGGATCATCGGTGCCGCCCGGGCAGCGCATGACCAGGAATCGTTTCGAACCATCGTTGCCGAATCGTTGCGAGATCACGCAGCCACGTCCTGCCAGGACGCTGGCAGGCTGGGTGCGTTCTTGCGACGGGTCGATTATGTGCCGTTGGATGCGTCCTCGGAATCTGGGTGGACGGAACTGGCCAGTAAGCTGAGTGTGGATCGGGTGCGGGCGTTTTATTTCTCGGTCGGGCCGCGACTGTTCGGGCCATTGGCGGAAAGTATCAAATCGCATGATCTGGCAACACCAAGTACACGCATTGTTGTCGAAAAACCCTTTGGTCACGATCTGGACAGCGCACGCGCGTTGAACGCGACACTGGCCGCACATTTCAGCGAAAACCAGATTTATCGGATCGATCATTATCTGGGCAAGGAAACGGTTCAGAACCTTATGGCGGTCCGGTTCGGGAATATGCTGTTCGAGCCATTGTGGAACAGCCAATATGTCGATCACATCCAGATCACCGTGGCCGAATCCGTAGGAATCGACGGGCGGGAAGAATATTATGAGCGCGCAGGGGCCATGCGCGACATGATGCAGAACCATCTGATGCAGCTGTTATGCCTGATCGCGATGGAGCCTCCGGCCAAGTTCGACCCGGATGCGGTGCGGGATGAAAAGCTGAAAGTGATCCGCGCACTGGACCCGGTCGAGCCGCATCACATCGTGCGCGGCCAGTTCGTAGGCGATGGGCCAAGCTATCGCGATGCGGTTGGAAATCCACGCTCGACCACCGAAAGTTATGTCGCTCTGCGGGCGCATGTCAGCAATTGGCGATGGGCCGGAACGCCGTTTTACCTGCGCACGGGTAAGCGGCTGGTGGCGCGGTCTTCGGTGATTAACGTGATGTTCAAGGACGCGCCGCATTCGATCTTCGGCGAAGAGGCCGGTCGCCACGCGAATGTGCTTTCGATTCGCTTGCAGCCCAACGAAGGCATCACCCTCAAAGTCACCATCAAAGAGCCGGGACCGGGTGGAATGCGTCTGGTCGATGTGCCTCTGGACATGAGCTTTGCCGAGGCGTTGGGCCCGGAAAGCCAGAACCCGCCGGACGCGTATGAGCGCCTGGTGATGGATGTGATCCGGGGCAACCAGACCCTGTTCATGCGGGGTGACGAGGTCGAGGCCGCTTGGGCCTGGACCGATCCGATCATTGCAGGCTGGCAGGCGCGCGGCGATGTGCCAAAACCATATGAAAGTGGCAGCACAGGTCCGGGCGACGCCGAGCTGCTGATGAAACGGGACGGTCGCCGCTGGCAGGGGATCAACCCATGAATATCAAAGAATACGCCGACCGGGATATGCTGGCCATCGATGTGGCAAATGATTTGGCCGGAGACCTCGAGGCCGCGCTGTTGCACCACGACACGGTCTCGCTGGCGGTGCCGGGTGGGACCACTCCGGGCCCGGTGTTCGACGGGTTATGTGCCGCTGATCTGGAGTGGGACCGGGTCACGGTTCTGCCCACGGATGAACGCTGTGTGCCCGGAGATCACGAGCGTTCGAATGAACGCCTGATCCGTGACAGGTTACTGACGAACCGGGCCTCGGTGGCGCAGTACATTCCGCTATACGTGCCCGGCAAGGCCCCCGAAGAGGTGTTGCCCGAGATTGAAAGCCTGATTACCCCGATCCGTCCTCTGTCGGTGCTTGTGTTGGGGATGGGCGAAGACATGCATACGGCATCGCTGTTTCCGGGCATGGACGGGATCGAAGCCGCGCTGGACAGCCACGCGCGGCCTTTGGCCGTTGCGCGCCCCGATGTTCAGCCGGAACCGCGCATTACCCTGACCGCATCTGTGTTGGACGGCGCGCTATCAAAACACCTCATCATCTTCGGATCGACCAAGCGCGACGCCCTTGAACGCGCGATGTCCCTGCCGCCCGAGGAGGCGCCAATCGCTGCGGTGCTGAGCGGCATGACCGTACATTGGGCGGAGTGACACATATGAACCTCGATACCCTCACATCTCTGGCGGCCAAAAGTCAGACCCGGGCCATTCTGGACCTGTTCGACGCAGATCCGGGCAGGGCGCAAAACTTCGCCACCTCAACTGGTGATCTGCTGTTCGATTATTCCAAAACCCGGATCGATGCAGAGATCCGCCACGCTCTGACCCGGCTGTGTGATGAAGCTGGTCTTGCCGAACGGCGCGACGCGATGTTTGCCGGGGAAAAGATCAACGAAACCGAAGGACGGGCCGTTCTTCATACTGCTTTGCGCAACCTTGATGGCGGCCCGGTCGAGGTTGATGGGCTGGATGTGATGCCCGATGTTCTGGATACGCTGCAGCGCATGCGTGTCTTTGCCGAGGAGGTGCGCGGAGGTGCCGTGGCCGGGGCAGGGGGCAGCTTTACCGACGTGGTCAATATTGGCATCGGGGGGTCCGATCTGGGGCCTGTCATGGCGACCCATGCGTTATCGCCCTATCATGACGGGCCTCGGCTGCATTATGTGTCGAATGTCGATGGCGCGCATATTGCCGATACCCTGCGTCAGCTTGATCCGACCCGAACGCTGGTGATCGTGGCGTCCAAGACGTTCACCACCATAGAAACCATGACAAACGCGCGTACTGCGCGGGCATGGATGAGTGATGGCGGTGGTGATCCGTCCCGGCAGTTTGCGGCCGTATCCAGTGCGGTCGACAAAACCGCTGCGTTTGGCATCCCTGTCGAGCGTGTGTTCGGGTTCGCCGATTGGGTCGGAGGGCGCTATTCCGTCTGGGGGCCTGTTGGTCTGCCGGTGATGATCGCGGTTGGGTCGACCGCGTTTGACGCCTTCCTGCGCGGCGGTCAGGCGATGGACGTGCATTTCCGGGCCGCAGACTGGGTCGAGAATATGCCGGTGATGCTGGCCTTGGTTGGGGTTTGGCATCGGCAGGTTCTGGGCCATGCCAGCCGGGCCGTGCTGCCATACGATCAGCGCTTGCTGCGATTGCCCGCCTATTTCCAACAGCTCGAGATGGAGTCGAACGGAAAATCCGTGGCAATGGACGGGAGCGATTTGACCCTGCCATCAGGACCGGTGGTCTGGGGCGAACCCGGTACCAACGGGCAGCACGCCTTTTACCAGCTGATCCATCAGGGCACCGATGTTATCCCTTGCGAATTCATGGTCGCGGCCGAAGGTCATGAGCCCGAGCTGACGCACCATCACCGCCTGCTGCTCGCCAATTGCTTCGCTCAATCCGAGGCGCTGATGCGGGGTCGCACGCTGGACGAGGCGCGCAACAGTATGGCTGAGAAAGGCTTGCAGGGCGATGAGTTAGAACGGCAGGCGCGTCACCGGGTATTTGTGGGCAACCGGCCCTCGACAACTCTGATCTATCCCAAACTTACCCCGTTTGTTCTGGGCCAGATCATCGCTTTGTATGAACATCGCGTTTTTGTCGAAGGGGTATTGCTGGGTATCAACTCGTTTGATCAATGGGGCGTCGAATTGGGCAAGGAACTGGCGACCTCACTGGGCCCCATCGTTGACGGAGAGGCCAGCACCGCGGGCAAGGATGGATCAACCGCTGCACTGGTCGCGTTTGCGATGATGCACCGGGATTGAAGGCGGATACATCCGGCTTGCGGGGCGGCAAAGTGCAATCTTTTATTGTCAGACAATTGATTGCTTGGCAGGGTTTGAAACTAGAATAAGTCGTAAAGCGTCACGGCGGTCATTTGGCCGTGTGCTGACGGCAATCACGCGCACCGCCGATCAGAAGTGGTGCCGACCAAGGGAGGATACCCATGCTGGGACAGATGATGACGCAGCCGCTGCTGATCTCGTCGCTGATCGAACACGCGGATCGGTTTCACGGCCAGACCGAGATTGTCTCGGTCGAAACCGACGGGACGGTTACCGAAACCAATTGGTCCGGGATCGCGCGCAACGCGCGCAAACTGGCCTCGGCCCTCACCAAATTGGGGTTGGAGCCGCAGGATCGAGTGGGAACGCTGGCCTGGAACAACCGGCGACATCTTGAGATTTATTATGCCACCTCGGGTGCGGGCTATGTCTGCCACACTGTAAATCCGCGCCTGTTTCCCGAACAGCTGACCTACATCATCAATCACGCCAAGGACCGGGTGCTGTTCTTTGACGCGACCTTCATCCCGCTGGTTGCAGCACTGCAGGAGTCACTGACCGAGGTTCAGCACTTCGTCCTCATGGGACCCGATAACGCGGACGCTGCGGCGCAGATTCCGGGCGTACAGTTTTTTGACACGCTGATCGAGACCGGGGACGCAGATTTCCAATGGCCCAGCTTCGACGAAAACATCGCTTCCAGCCTGTGCTACACCTCGGGTACGACCGGGCATCCGAAGGGCGTGCTGTATTCTCACCGCTCGACCTTGTTGCACAGCTTTGCGTCCAATACCCGCGACGTGATCGGGTATTCTGCGATGGATGTGGTGATGCCGGTGGTGCCGATGTTCCACGTGAACGCCTGGGGATCGCCTTATGCCTGTGCCATGTCGGGATCGCGCATGGTGCTGCCCGGGCCGGATTTGCATGGTGAGGCTTTGGTCAAGCTGATCGACACCTATGGCGTGACGCTGGCCATGGGGGTTCCGACCATCTGGCAAGGCCTGCTGGCGTTTGCTGAAAGTTCTGGCAGCAAACTGGACAGTCTGGATCGCACCGTGATCGGCGGAGCGGCTTGTCCGCCATCGATGATCGAAACCTTCCGTGAAACCTATGGCGTGGATACCGTGCACGCCTGGGGGATGAGCGAAATGAGCCCTCTGGGCACCGCAAACTATCCGCTGGCAAAGCACCTGGACCTGCCCTTGGCCGAACAGCACCGAGTGAGGGAAAGCCAGGGGCGTCCTCCCTTTGGTGTCGACCTGAAGATCGTCGATGATGACGGCAAGGCTCTGCCGCATGACGGAGAGACACAGGGCGACCTGATGGTAAGAGGGCCATGGGTTCTGGACAGCTATTTTCAGATGCAGGATCAGGACCTGCTGCAGGATGATTGGTTCGCCACAGGTGACGTCGCCACGGTGGACGCGGATGGCTATATGACGATCCGCGACCGGTCCAAGGACATCATCAAATCAGGCGGCGAGTGGATCAGTTCCGTCGAGCTGGAAAACATCGCCGTGGCGCATCCGCAACTGGCGACGGCCGCTGTGGTGGGTGTTCCACATCCGAAATGGGATGAGCGCCCGCTGCTGGTCGCTGTAAAAGCAGAAGGTCAGGACCCTTCCGAGCAGGAGCTGCTGTCCTTCTTTGATGGAAAAATCGCCAAGTGGCAGGTGCCGGACAAGGTTGTGTTTGTGGAGGCCTTGCCCTTGAATGCCACAGGCAAAGTTCTCAAGCGCACATTGCGCGCCGACTTCAAAGACACACTGATGGGGTGACCTTGGATGAGAAGATTGGCTCCGGCGGTAGGGATCGAACCTACGACCAATTGATTAACAGTCAACTGCTCTACCGCTGAGCTACGCCGGAACGGTTTGCGCCGTATAGCAACCGGATTTGTCGCCGTCCAGAGGGCACGGTGACATTTTTTAACTAATCGATTCAAGGCCGAGAGTGACCCAAATCAGTGATGTGTCTGGGCCCGGAATCTAGCCGATTACGACGCCGAGTTATCCATTTCGGCGGCTTTTTGTTCTTCGCGTTCCTGCCTGGTAAAGACGGGGGCCGCATCGGTGTCGATATTGTGTTTGTTAAGAAGCGTTTCCAGATAACTGCCCGGTTCAGGCAGGCCACCGATCGTTGCAAGAAACTGCCGCACCCTGCGCCCATAAAAATGCACTGAAAAGGTGTCATCCGTTACAGCGCGCGCCACTTTACGCGCCATTTTTGTCCGCATTAAGTGGCGGCGGTTTTTGAAACTGATCGGGTAGAGCGCTTCAATCGGCAGCGCATATTTAGACTCACCCGTTTTTTCAAGGTAATGCGTGATCGCGTGAGGCCCCCAAACGCCCCAGGGCATCTCTCCGACATGGAGCGGAGTTCCTTGGTCTTTAAGTGTTTTCAGTCGGACCTGATCTCGTTGCGGGTACCATTCCGGGATGCCATATTCGTCTTGGGACATTTCAAGCAATTGTCCCAATGCGTCGCTGTCAGAAGGAAGACCCAGCACACCTCCGTTGATGTGGAATTCGGATTCCCATCCAAAGAAATGACCGGTTTCTGAAGTAAATGGTCTGGCACAATAGGCGTCGAGATCGGCCCAGATCATTCGGTCATACTTCTGAAGCAGATGGTATCGAAATATGTCAGAAAACAGCGCCAAGCTGCCTGTGCGCTCATGCTTGATTAATTTGTCACTTTTCAGGACCTCATCGCCGTGGACGAGTTCAACACCGTCGGGAACGTTCTGAACATCTTCGTAGTGAAAAAGCTTGACGTGATGACCAGCGTCCAGAAAAGACTGCGCGCAAAGGACTTCGACGTAGCTAAGCGGTCCTTCGACCCACAACATTCCGATTTCGTATTCCCGGCCCATAACCCAAGTGTTTCCTGCTCGTGGAGTGACGGCCGTTAGGCGCAATCAAATTGACTATTTTTTGATTATTATTTTCCATTTCTGATCGCAGCAAGCAATTGCGGGATCAGAAATCAAACTGTGGCAGTTTCGCCCTTGAGGCGAATCCAGCTACGGACCAGAAAGCCCGAGCCTGAAGTATGGCTTTTGCGATCGGTAAGGTTGATTTTCTTGATGGATTTGGCTCCGGCGGTAGGGATCGAACCTACGACCAATTGATTAACAGTCAACTGCTCTACCGCTGAGCTACGCCGGAACTGAGGGGCATATAACAATCCGGATTTTCGGCGTCCAGAGGGGAACCGCATTCCGCATGGATTTTTTCACGGTCAGTCAAGACGGTGAAACGTAACCGTATCTGACAGTTTGCCGAGGGCGGCTGTTTTGGATCGTCGGGTCAAATCAATCAGATGGGCAAAAACATTGCGCTCTGCCGCAGGCAAAAGCGCGTTTGGCGTATCGGTGTAGATCATGCGGGCAAGGCGTTGTGCGGTGGCCGGTCCTTGCGCCAGTGCATCCAGAATCTGCGCTTCGCGGGTCAGCCGGTGCTGAATCAGCCAATCAAGCCGGGTGGCGGGATCTGCGACCGGGGCGCCGTGGCCGGGATGAAAGACGGACCACTGGCGTTTGCGCAACTTGCGGCAGGACATCATGAAATCGGTCAGATCTCCGTCTGGCGGAGACACCAGAGAACTCGCCCATCCCATGACGTGGTCTGCGGTGAAACAGACATCCTCCCAGGCCAAGGCAATGTGGTTACCCAAATGGCCAGGTGTGTGGATGACCTCAAAGTCCCAGCCATCTGTGGTGATGCGCTGACCGTCCTTCAGCTCGATATCGGGTTTGAAATCCACATCTATACCTTCGCCGCCGCCCGACAGCCCGTCTTGCGCCAACTGATGCATGATATCACTGCGGCCGGCCTCGGGACCACCAAAGGCCAGTATCGGCGCGCCCGTACGTTGCGATAGAGGAGCCGCAAGAGGCGAATGATCCAGATGGCTGTGCGTGACAAAGATATGGCTGATGTTCTGGTCCGGGCCCAGAGCATTCAGGATTGCTTCGAGGTGCTCGTCGCTCATTGGGCCGGGATCGATGATGGCGATTTCTTTAGAGCCGACAAGATACGTGTTTGTGCCGCGATAGGTCATCGGCGAGGGGTTGGGCGCCACGATGCGCCGGATCCCTTCGGACAGGTCCACAGCCACACCCGGGGTCGGGTCGAATTCGTCAGGTGGCCGCATTCTGTCCTCTTTCTCTTCGCTGGGCAGCCCGCTAGGTTTAGCCCATGACGACCCAATGGCTCAAACCTTATATGCCACGCAGCTTGTATACCCGGGCGGCGCTGATCCTTGCGTTGCCGGTTATCGTGGTTTTGTTGGTCGTGTCGATCGCCTTTCTGCAAAAGCACCTGGAAGATGTAACCGGGCAAATGACCCGTGCCGCTGCGCGCGAGGTTGAGTTGATACTGGACGCGATCGATGGCACCGAAACGCATCAACAGGCCTTTGCCGCATTTCGTGTGGATTTGTCTGCGCTTGAGATGCAGGCGCGTTTCCTGCCGTTTGGTGAAATGCCCGTTCCGGATCGCCGTCGCTGGTACGATTTCATTGCCCCGCGGGTAGAAACGGACATGCGGGCGCTCTTGCCGTCACTGCTGGAAATCTCGTTACCCAGTAGCCAGGTGGCCGAGTTGTATCTGGATACCGATCTGGGCGTTTTGGAATTGTCCTTCGACCGGCGGCGCTTGTCCCCGACCGCCCCGCACCAGTTGATCGTGACGATGGTGTTTTTTGCTGCGCTGATGACGACGATTTCGTTCTTGTATATGCGCAATCAGCTACGTCCGATCTCGCGCCTTGCGGATGCCGCGCAGGCTTTCGGGCGCGGGCGAACTGTGCCTTACACGCCGGGCGGCGCGACCGAGGTCCGCGCTGCGGGCAGTGCGTTTGTCGACATGCGGGCCCGGATCGAGCGGCAGATCGAACAGCGCACGCTGATGCTGTCGGGTGTCAGTCACGATTTGCGAACACCCCTGACGCGGCTGAAACTGGGGTTGTCTTTGTTGCCCGAAGACGACGCCGCACCGCTGTTGAAAGACGTTGATGAGATGCAATCCTTGTTGGATGCGTTTCTGGAGTTTTCACGGGGGGCCGCGGAAGGAGTTCCCGAAGAAATTGAGCCCGAAGCCTGGTTGGGCCAAATCGTCAGCGACGCACAAAGGGCAGGGCATAATGTAGAGTTGCGCACGGTCGAGGGCACCGGTTCGACCCTGCTGCGCCCGATGTCCATGCGCCGCGCGGTTGAAAACCTGATCGGGAATGCCGTGCGGTATGGCACCCGCGCAGAGGTCAGCCTGAACCTGTCGCCCAAATCCCTGCGTATCCGGGTCGAGGATGACGGGCCCGGAATTCCTCCGGACCAGCGCACCGAGGCCGTCAAGCCCTTTACCCGTCTCGACCCTGCGCGCAATCAGAACAAGGGCAGTGGGGTGGGCTTGGGGCTGGCCATCGTCGCAGATATTGCCCGGGTCCATGGCGGTGTGTTGAGGCTGGGCCAGAGTGAGCGCTTGGGTGGTTTATGCGCCGATATCGTTGTGGCGCGGTAACTTCATCAAGTCGGAAAACGCGCTTTACGGACCGACAATTGATGTTTTGCGCTGCCGATCACCCTGGCTGATTACCGTGCCGGAAATGGCCAATGTGCACGAAATCGTTAAAATGTGTTATGATACCCTCATTTATTTCGAAAGAGGGTATAATTATGGCGTTGAAACGAATTGTAATGCACTGGTCTGCCGGCTCACATCGGGCCAGCGCTTCGGACAAGAAGCATTATCATGAAATCGTTGAAGGTGACGGAAACAGAGTTGAGGGTGACAAGTTGCCCGAGGCGAATAATTCGACGTCCGACGGACATTATGCGGCGCATATCAAGGGCTTCAACACCGGCTCAATCGGTTTGGCAATGGCGGCCATGGCAGGTGCCCAGCACAGCCCGTTTTCTGCCGGTTCCCATCCGATCACGCCGGTTCAGCTGGAAGCTTTCACGCAGATGGTCGCGGAATACGCGGACACCTATGGCTTTGATGTGAATCGAAAAACGGTCTTTACCCATTGCGAGGCCCCGATCACACATGACAAACCGCAGTCTGGCAAATGGGATATCACCTGGTTGCCCGGCATGGTCAAACCCGGCGATCCCATCGCAATCGGAGATCGCCTGCGCGAGATGGTACAAGCCAAACTGGATCAGCTACGTGGTGAAGCGGCGCCGGTCATGGCATCTGCAGAAGAAGATGATTTCGCGATCAAACTGGCCGCCCATATCAGTGAGTTCATCAAGGAGTATCGGGCCTAGCGATCAGGCGAAACGAACAGCTGACTTTACGCAGGTTATTAATGAATAAACGCCGTACTTACGCGGTGTCAGCAATAGGCCCGGATTACTTGGTCGATCCACTTGACGCCAAGCCGGGTGTCGCTGCGCCCGTTGCGGATGGCTCAACTGGGTTTGCGACGACGCGAAACCAAACCCAAGCCAGTCAGCCCTACAAGAAGCAGAGGTAAGGTAGCCGGCAGCGGGACAGGAGCGACCGTGACATCTGACCAGACCACATTTGTCGATCCCAAGTATGTACCATTTGGACCATTCAGAGAGAAAATTCTGGTTGTGAACGAATTCAACACGGGCACGGATATCGCCGTATTCCGAGACCAAGTTGTTTCATCAGCCGCGACTTGCGAAATCTGGACTTGGGGAATGCCACTTAAGTCCCTCGAATAGAATGTCAGCCCATCAGTCAATGAATACCTCCCACCGGGATTTACGACGGCGTCCAGTGTCGTCAATCCTGTTGAGTTTCTGTCATTTACCGAAGTGGTCAGGGTGCCGGATGGAGAAATAAGACTCAGTTGCGACAGCGAAATTGATAGGATTGTCCCAGTTCCGCCTCCAAAGTTGCCTACTCCACCTGCTCCTTGACTGACGTCTGGGTCAAACGATGCTCATAATTTCAGGGTTCCTCCACTTGAAATACCAAGACTAGAAAGCGCAACTGCATCTCCGGTCACATTCGAGATTGTCGCTTCATAGGTCACTGTCAAAGCAACGGCACTTGTTGCGAGCCAGGTGGAAGCGACACAAGCCGCCAGTAACTTCTTCAACATGGGTCCCCCATAGAAATCGTTAAAACAAGTTATTTTGTTAATTACATTACTGAAAGGCCCTATGAAATCAATAATTAAATATCATTTTGAGAATGTGAAGCCGCAGACATTGTTCGAAAGGGAAGCTGGCCGAGAATCTTGAAATTCGTTTTGACTTATTCGCGCGCTGTTAAGGTCAACCCGTTCGGGTTCCTTCAGGATTGAGCATTGGGTTCGTGAAGTGACGGTGCATTGCTTTCCAGCACGTCAACTTAATAGGTCAGGTTGAAGTGGAAGTAATGGTAGGCCCGGAGGGACTGCACGGATCGGGAAATTCTTGTTTGCAATCGACGCGGGTGTCCCACGCCGGAATACCTCGTGGTACACCTCACCAGTCCAGATTGGCCAGTTTTGATGCCTCATCTCTGCCAATTTCATGCGCTCGACACTCTCGTTGCAGACCTCTGATGTACTCGCTTGAGCGTGTCCGTGGATAACAACACAACCGAGCTAATCTCAGCACTGAATACCGCATACGGCGGCGACATTATCGAATGCGTTCAGGGTAACATCTTCGCAATAACCTCGGGCTCATGGTCCGTTGCCAGTGGAGTGATTGTGCGGTCACAGGATGCCGTCAGCCCCGCGCAGTTCTCAGACATCCTGATGAGCGATGCACAGAACATTTCCTTCGAGGATTTGTATTGCTTTTATCAGCACATCTCCGCGTCCGATGGCATTAAGGAAAAAAGGTTCTTCCTGACGCGCGGCACCAATATCCACTTTAAGAGATGTAATTTCCAATCGACACGCGCAACGCAGACATATGTGTCCGGCGGACTCAACGTAGTGGCGGGGTTCGGAACGGGCCAAGGGCTGACCTTTTCGAGCACTACCAACTGTTCGGCTGTTGATTGTACTTTTCGTACTTGGTGGTCGGCGTTTTTATCAACTCCACCAGCGGCTCAAGAAATACCGGGTCCCTGCTTTCGGGGTGTGAGTTTGATGAGACCTGTGCTGACGCCGTTGTTTTTGGAGCCTCTGATGATGGCATTGTTGAGTGGTGCTGGATACATGATGCAGAAGATCGCGGCCTTGGGACTGCCGCTGAACACCGCGATGCCATTCAAATCCGAGGATCATCTGGCGGAGTTACCAGACCAACGATACGAAACAACCTCATCGACAAAGACTCTAGAGAATTTATGCAGTCGATTTTCTCCGGCGGGGACGGTCGGTCTCAGGGTGCTCCAAGCGATTGGCACACCGATGTTACGATTACGGATAACATCATATACGCCAGCCAGACCCACGGCATTACCTTGAACCAAGCAGACGGCGGCACGGTTTCAGGCAACACGGTTATTCAGGTTGACAAGGATGCGTCCCAAACCGGGACTGGTTTCACGCCACAAATCGGAGCGGACAGCGGCACACAGAATATCACCATTCAAGATAATATTGCCCCAAATGTCACAGGAAATTCCATCGGATCGAACACAGTTAGTAGCAATTCGACTTTGGCAGAAGCCAACTATGGAACCGAGTTCGACGTTCTGCGTGATTACTCGACTGATGGATACAACCAATATGCGTTTAAGGCAGGTGGCACATTGATTGGCGCAGGAGATGGCGCGCAGGCCGTCAATTCTGCCTATCCCTTCGACAATTTGACATGGATCAGAAGCCGGGGTGCAGCGTCTACCCCGGTCATTCCGGCGGGAGGTGTTTCGGTTGCCGTGAGCGTTGCTTAAAACAGTAGGAATTCATACTCAATCTTCTGCAAACCCAATACTCATGATTTTTGGAACGATTTCCTTAGAGCCGTATACACTCAAATGATCGTCGTCGCGATACAAGGCGTGTTGTTTGTAGGAAAACATGCACGTGCCGTCGCACATTAACTCCGCCGCACTAATATATATCGCATTGTATTCATTCGTGATCGACATAATTATTTCATTGGTACGCCGATTGCGAACGTCAAAAGATTTGCGTGTTGGGGCGATTGGATATGGCAACCCGAAAGCCTTTGAACTCGCTAACGCTTGAGGCACAGAAAAACCTGCTTCGGGGATTCCGCCGACGATGACAACGTTTTTTCCTGCTTGCCTCAGTCGTTTCACAGTTTCTTCTAGCCCAAATTGAGACAATTCGCGGTTACCCTGAGCTTCGGTTGCCTCCTTGGCATAAGATGCTAGTTGCAATTCAGCTTCGGTTCCAGGTTCGCCCTGTATCCTCGTGCCCTCTACGGCAAGGGACCATCGCGCATGGAGGATCACGGTTTCAATCTCAGGATTGTTGGTAGCAAATTCCAACACGTTGCGATTGAATTTCCCGCAGGCATGCTCGATGCCTAGGTCGGCGCGTCGTACACCCCACATCGGCGGGCAGGCCGTTTTTACTGCAGCGAGGCCGGATCTATTGCTTTCCTCAAGCCAGTCGTGCAACCCATCGAGCATGACTAATGCGTGCGAATCTCCCCACACCAACACACTTTTTGTTTCGGCGTCGCCACGGCCCAAGGCGCATAGGCCATCAGTAATCGTTCGATTGACGCATTTCTGAAAGCGCGGAGACTTCTGAATATCCTGCCGGTACGCTTCTAATACGACTGAATCGACGCGCGTTTCATAGCCCCTTGTTGCTGCAATTGTGACGGCTAAAGAGGCAACGGCGATACCGCCAATGGCAGATGATAGGAATATCGATTTTCTGGAAAAAACTGATTTCCGGCGAAAGGGTCGTTCCACAAAGCGCCAACTCAACCAAGCCAATGCGACAGTAACAACAATGGCAGCAATGGCGGTTTCCGCGGCTAAATGTATTGATCCACTAAAAAAGCGGGAGAATACCAAAACAGGCCAATGCCAAAGGTATAAGGAATAGGAAATCAATCCTATCCAGACCAGTGGCGGGAGTGAGAGTATTCGGCCCGTGAATGTCTGTCCGCCGCTCCAGATTATCAGAACGGTTCCAAACACGACTGGAAACGCAGCTAGTCCTGGAAAGGGCGTAGACGGGGAAATCAGGAATATACTCCCGAGGACCATAACCAATCCTGCCGCCCCAATGGCTTCCTGCGTTAGCTTTGACCGGATGGCGGGAAATCCGCCGACAGCCAAAACAGAGCCTAATCCAAGCTCCCAGATCCGAGATGGGGTCAGATAGAAGTTTGCAGTTGGATTAGCGGTCGAGCCCCAAACAGACAGACCGAATGACAACAGGCAAGGTATAATTAGCAGGGCCAAAAGCCATCGTTGCGCGTATTTCCAAACAAGCCATAGGTATATGGGAAAAAGGATATAGAACTGCTCTTCGACTGCCAGCGACCACGTGTGCAGAAGGGGTTCGATTTCAGCCGCCGATCCAAAGTAATCACCAGCAGCCATCCAGAACCAAATATTTGAGACGAAACCCAAAGCCGCTAGAACTGATTGGCCTAGCCGTGTGTAAGCGTCTGGCAGCATAGTGAACCAACCAAGCGCCATTACAGCGATCAATACCAAGAGAAGGGCGGGCAGGATGCGTCTGGCTCGTCGTTCGTAAAAATTGACTATCGAGTAATTTCCGCTCGCTAGCTCTTTCACCAGTATGGACGTGATCAAAAAACCCGAGATTACAAAGAAGATATCAACGCCAACAAAGCCGCCTGAAAACCCAGCTATACCGGCATGGCCTAAAACAACTGGAACAACCGCAACTGATCTAAGTCCGTCGATATCACGGCGGTAAACAAGTGTATTTTTTGTCAAGAAACTGTGTGCCTTCGAAACATTTAACTATTACCCCGCCGAGGCTAAGCCAAAAGAGTGTCATTTTGCAACTTTTGGATTTTGAACACCCCGGCGCCGGAGGTCTCAGGCGCGTTATCCCATACAGAGAAAGGGATACTAGCCTAGTTTCAAATGTTGTGAACAGTGCCCGTTGGTACTTGTTTCTGTCCTGACCACTTAGCCCGTCAACTTCGCGCTGGCGGACTTTTTTGTTTTTTGTGAGAGGTTCCAGTATATGAAAAAGCTATGAAGCCAAGTGATTATCTGCACCAAGTTATTTTACCACTGAACGCTTCCTTTGAGAAGGATCGCTCACTCGCAAACTTGTTCGCCGCAATGGCAACAACGTACCACATGGTCGACTATATCACGTATTACGTTAGGCATGATGAAAAGGTACACAACGGGCACATCGAAATCACTAGAGAAGAGGTAACTCGCCTGTGCCCTGAATTTCATTCGATTTTCTGCGTAGCTTTGGCGCAAAAACACGTTGAGGTTTCGAACTCAAAAGCTGCCAAGGGATTGAAGTCTGATGACATTGAGAAACCAAGAGGCACGTTTTTGGACGTCAACGGGAAGGCGCTTATTGTAAACGGAAAACCGTTAGCAGTGAGACTAGGTTATCTTGCTCTAATTGACGACAAGAAGGTAAACTTGGAGCAAGCGCTGAAATTGTCTGTAGACTTTTTCTCAAACTCTCTGGATGAGGTTCTTGAAGCCGTCGCACATGCTTTGCATCAAAAGGCGATGGGAAAAATATGAACGCCGAGTGATCTGCCTGAGTGGTCGGAGGTAGATTCGGTGAAGTATTGATTTCGTGGGACACTTGCCATGTAGGTCATCTAAATCATATGGGTCATGCTTGACTTAACGTGGAACATTGTCGCGTTGATTTTTAAGGGAAATTTTAGGATTTTGGTAGGCCCGGAGGGACTCGAACCCCCAACCAAAGCGTTATGAGCGCTCTGCTCTAACCAATTGAGCTACAGGCCCGCCTGAGGGCTTTGCCTATCACGGTGAACGCCCGCGTCAAGCCTGACCGTTGCAAGAACCGGCACAATCGACTAACCCGCGCGGGACAGCATTACGAAGGGTTGGCCATGACAGCGGGCAAGAACGGAATCACCTATGCAGATGCAGGTGTTGATATTGATGCGGGCAACGCTCTGGTCGACCGGATCAAGCCTGCGGCCAAGCGGACCGACCGTTCCGGCGTGATGAGCGGTTTGGGCGGATTTGGAGCCTTGTTTGATCTGAAGGCAGCCGGGTATCGGGACCCGGTTCTGGTGGGGGCAACTGACGGGGTCGGCACCAAGCTGCGGATTGCGATTGATACAGGTGTGGTCGATGGCGTGGGCATCGATCTGGTGGCCATGTGCGTCAATGACCTGATCTGTCAGGGGGCTGAACCGCTGTTCTTTCTGGATTATTTTGCCACCGGAAAACTGGATACCGACACCGCTGCGCGGATCATTGAAAGCATTGCCGAAGGCTGCGTTCAGTCCGGCTGCGCGCTGATCGGTGGTGAAACCGCTGAAATGCCGGGCATGTACCCGGATGGCGATTTCGATCTGGCCGGATTCTCGGTCGGCGCGATGGAACGCGGCACGGCGTTGCCCGAGGGTGTGCAGCAAGGCGACGTTTTGCTGGGGCTGGCTTCGAACGGGGTGCATTCCAACGGCTATTCACTGGTGCGTAAACTGGTCGAAATGTCGGGGCTGGGCTGGGACGCCGATTCTCCATTTGGCGGTGGTCCGCTCGGGGATGCGCTGCTGACGCCGACGCGGCTTTATGTGCAGCCAGCGCTGCAGGCGATCCGGGCTGGGGGCGTGCACGCGCTGGCTCATATCACAGGTGGCGGTCTGACCGAGAATTTGCCGCGCGTTCTACCTGAGGGTCTGGGCGCCCAAATCGACCTGAATGCCTGGGAATTGCCCCCCGTATTCCGATGGATGGCGGAGACTGGCGGGATTGCCGAAGCTGAGATGCTCAAGACTTTCAACTGCGGCATCGGGATGATCGTTGTCTGTGCCGAAGACCGCGCCGAGGCGTTGGCCGCTTTGTTGACCGGGTCCGGAGAGACCGTAGCGCACCTTGGGACTGTCACTGACGAGCCTGGCATGGCCTACGCAGGCAAATTGCTGTGAGCCACAAGCGTGTCGCCATTCTGATCTCGGGTGGAGGCTCCAACATGGTGTCGCTGGTCGAGAGCATGACTGGCGACCATCCGGCGCGGTCCTGTCTTGTGCTGTCAAATGACCCGCAGGCTGGTGGGTTGCAAAAAGCAGCGGCACGCGGCATCCCGACGGCGGCCATCGACCATCGTCCGTTCAAAGGCGACCGGGCGGCGTTTGAGGCCGAATTGCTGAAACCACTGGAAGCCGCGCAACCTGACATCGTCTGTCTGGCAGGCTTTATGCGGGTCCTGACCGGAGATTTCGTTTCGCGATTTCAGGGGCGGATGCTGAATATCCACCCCTCACTGTTGCCGAAATACAAGGGTCTGAACACCCATGCCCGCGCCATCGAGGCTGGGGATGCGCAGCACGGATGCTCGGTCCATGAGGTCACTGCTGCGCTGGATGACGGGCCAATTTTGGGGCAGGCGCGTTTGGATATTGAACCGGATGACACGCCCGAGGCTTTGGCAGCCCGCGTTCTGGTGTGGGAACATCGCCTGTATCCGGCGGTTTTGCGCAGGTTTGCCGAAGGTAAGCGGACACCGGTGCTTTTGCCCTGATGGGTGCGGGGTGATTTACAGCTGCCTGTTGTTCGGCCTATGATTTGCACTAAGGCTCGGGATAGTAAGAATTGACGGGCAGTCACCAAGAACGAAAAGCAAGAATACACCAACGCATGAAAACCCTCACGACGACGCAAGAGTTGGCCGATTTCTGCGCGGCTGCCACCCAGTATCCCTATGTCACAGTCGACACCGAGTTTCTGAGGGAACGGACCTATTACTCCAAGCTTTGCCTGATCCAGTTGGCTGTTCCGTCCGAAGGTAAGGACAGCGCTGTGCTGGTTGATCCTTTGGTCGATGGGATGTCGCTTGATCCGCTTTATGCGCTGTTCAGTGATGAAAGCGTGGTCAAAGTGTTCCACGCGGCGCGGCAGGATCTTGAGATTTTCTGGGTCGAAGCCGGGGTATTTCCGACACCGCTGTTTGACACCCAGGTCGCGGCAATGGTCTGCGGTTTCGGCGAGCAGGTGGGTTATGAAACGCTTGTGCGCAAGATCTGCAAGGAAGGGGTAGACAAGACATCCCGGTTTACCGACTGGTCACGCCGCCCGCTGAGTGATGCGCAAAAGACCTATGCGCTGGCGGATGTGACGCATCTGCGGAAAATCTATGAACATCTTGCTTCGGAGCTGGACAAAACCCGACGCAGTCATTGGGTGGCCGAGGAATTGCGTATTCTGACGCGACCCGAAACCTACGATATTCTCCCTCAGGATGCTTGGAAACGGGTGAAGACACGGACAAATTCGTCCAAGTTTCTTGCCGTTGTGCGCGAGCTTGCCCAATTCCGAGAGTTGTATGCTCAGGAAAACAACGTCCCACGCAATCGCGTGTTCAAGGATGATGCGTTGATCGAGATGGCGTCGATCAAGCCCAAATCTCCGTCGGACCTTGGCGGATCGCGTTTGCTGCTGCGCGAGGCGCGGAAAGGCGCGATTGCGGATGGTATTCTGGCCGCGGTCAAACGCGGCGTGAATTGCCCACCCGACCAGATGCCAAAGGTGGATAACAGCCGCGACAAGCTGAAGGTCAATCCGGCCCTGGCCGATCTTCTGCGGGTTTTGTTGAAGTCCAAGACCGAAAGCGCAGGCGTTGCCGCCAAACTGATCGCATCCAGCGCCGAACTGGATCAAATCGCGGCGGGCGAGCGCGAGGTGCCCGCAATGTCGGGATGGCGCTTTGAGGTTTTTGGCGAAGATGCGCTGAAACTGTGTGATGGCAAAATCGCGCTGGCCGCCAAGGGGCAGTCGGTAAACGTCGTCAACCTTTGACCTGCTTTAACGGCGACGGGACTCCAGCGCGTTTTGCGCGCCGGTGACTCGCACCAATCGCACACCCGCCAGCTGTTGGCGGCTGAGATTCACCGCATCTGAAACCATTCGGCTACGGGCGTTGCCCTGAGCCGTGGCGTAGCTGGGATACTCAACGCGGAACGAATACTCGATCACGCCATTTTGGGTGTTTTCCTCAGATTCGACGCGCTGCAGTCTTGCGTTGAACGCCCCCTGACGGCTTGCGGTGCCAGTGACATAGACGATCGCACCATTTGGGGTTGGATCAATCCGCAGTTCGTCAATCATGGCAATCGGAACGCTGGTGTCTTCTTCTTCCCCGCGCGAGAACAGGCCAACCCCTTCGCTTTGCTGTGGGACAAGGGCGTTGGCGTCATCAGGCGAGACATCGACCGGGGCCGGTGTGCTGCTGCCAAACCAGTTGGACGGATTCACGCGCGACTCGCTCCACCTGCTGCAGGCCGAAAGCGTCAAAGTCGCGATCAAAAGAACAGAGAGTGATTTGTGCATGGACCCAACATTTTACGCAATGGTACCTGAAAGGGGTTAACGCAAATTCAACCGGTTGAAAAGCCACGCATAGGGGTGGACAGGCGCTTGCGCCGGGCATAGGTCACAATTGTGATCGCACAGCTCGAAGGACCCATCTGTCATGGCAACGCCAGCCTTTGAAGAAATTGTCGAAGATTTCGAATTCCTTGAGGATTGGGAAGACCGCTATCGGCATGTCATCGAGCAGGGAAAGGCGATGTCGCCGCTGGACGATGCATTCAAGGTACCCGCGACCAAGGTTCATGGTTGCGCCAGTCAGGTTTGGCTTCATCCCACGATAGACCAGGGCAAGTTCCACTTCGATGGCGACAGCGATGCGATGATCGTGCGAGGGCTGATTGCTGTGTTGCGAGCGCTTTACAATGATCTGCCGGTTGCTGAGGTCTCGAAAGTGGACGCGGCGGGCGAACTTGGGCGTCTCGGGCTGAATGACCATCTTTCAGCGCAACGTTCAAACGGCTTGCGCGCCATGGTCGAGCGTATCCGTGAGGTTGCGCTGGCAAACGCGTAATCGTCAGGCTTTGGGGCTGTTGGACGTCTGCATTGCCCAATCGGACAAGGTCACTGCCAGATCGCCATAACCGGTCAGCCTGCGTTCAAACGCCAACCCCATCCGATCCGCGCAGTCCTGCGCCCGTCGGGTTAGTTCCGGGTCGTCGGTTTGCGCCTGATAGACCAGTTTGGTGTAATTGCCGAAATACATGTCGCGCAATTCCGGGTGGCGATCCAGCCCAAGCGGTTTCCAGACAAAAGCATCAAACTGACGCGCCAAAAAATCGGTGAGGTAAAAAGCGGTGGTCTCATCCTCGGCCTGCGCGGCGAATGCGGTATTACCTTCGAAGAAAGAATAGCAATGCGGGCCTTTGATCATCTCGACCCCAAGACGATCACAGGCCTGTTGCAGCAAACCTCCGGTCCCGCAATCGGCATAGACCACAAAGACCTGATCGTAGTTGCCTAGATGCTTGGTCACCGCGTCTTCGACGGCCTGTGTGATCCGTTCGGGGTGCACATGCAGAATGGCTGGAAGGCAGGTCAGCGCAATATGATCCCATCCATTGCGAGCCTTGAGGTCCAGAATCTCGCGCGCCAACGCACCGCAGGCAATCAGAAGAATGGATTCGGCGGCGCGTGGCGTGACATAGCCTTGGCGGGTCAGGCTTTCATCATCTGGCAGGGGGGCATCGGTCATCTGATCTCTCCTCCGGGCTGACTTCATATAAGTGCGCGCGCTTCTGACGAAAAAGGCCGCCCCTTCGCAGGACGGCCTGTCTCACAGCATGGTCTGTGGCTCAGCCGGCCAGCGAGTTGTGCTTGCGCGACATGAAGTCCTTGGCCATTTCCACGGCCACAGCGGCGTCGCGGCAGTAACCGTCGGCACCGATGGCTTTGCCGAACTCTTCATTCAGTGGCGCGCCACCAACCAGAACCACGTATTCTTCACGCAGGCCTTGCTCGATCATCGTGTCGATCACGACTTTCATGTAAGGCATGGTGGTGGTCAGCAGGGCGGACATGCCCAGAATGTCCGGCTTTTCGTTTTCCAGCGCTTCCAGATAGTTCTCGACCGGGTTGTTGATGCCGATATCGACAACTTCGAAACCCGCGCCTTCCATCATCATCGACACGAGGTTCTTGCCGATGTCGTGGATGTCGCCCTTGACGGTGCCGATCACCATTTTGCCGACGCGTGGCGCGCCGGTTTCGGCCAGCAAGGGCTTCAGGATCGCCATGCCGCCTTTCATTGCGTTGGCGGCCAGCAGCACTTCGGGAACGAACAGGATGCCGTCGCGGAAGTCATGGCCCACGATGGTCATGCCGCCGACAAGGGCCTTGGTTAGAATGTCGTAAGGCATCCACCCGCGTTCCAGCAGGATGTTCACACCTTCCTCGATTTCCTCTTTCAGGCCGTCATAAAGGTCATCGAACATCTGTTCGACAAGTTCGTCGTCATTCAGTTCGGACAGGACGATGTCTTCTTCGTCGGACATGGGGCGTTTCCCTGAGCTGTGCGGGCACGCGGCCCGTGGTGGCATTTTTTCCGTTTTGGCTATTTCGTCGCAGGTCTACTGTGACGATTGCGACCTAGGTCGATCCGAGACCGACCTATAGGCGGAAATGTGAGCCCTCGCGATATCAAAATTTGCAAGAACATCGTGCGTTTGTCTCATTTTAACTGAGTTGCTGCCATGGTCGCCGCTTTGCTTTCCGGGTCTGAAGCGCGGGCCAAGCTTGCTTGGCGGCGTTGGCTGGATTAGTGTCGAGCAATGGAACAAAAAGCGAACAAATATACGGACAATCGGAGTCGCGCACGTGGTTCGGCATCGAACGCGGCGGGCCGGTTCGAGCGGTTCGTGACAGTGGCCGACGCGGATGGCTGGGACATTCCCGAAGACTTATCTCTGCTCAGAACAGAAGTACGGGAGGAGGTCGCGCGCAGCGTGATCTCATATAACACGTCGCCTGATCTGCCGTTTGACCGCTCGATCAATCCGTACCGCGGGTGCGAGCACGGGTGCGTCTATTGTTTTGCGCGCCCCTCACATGCCTATCTGGGGTTGTCGCCGGGGCTGGATTTCGAAACCCGCCTGATCGCACGGCCGAATGCGGCTGCGGTCTTGCGGCAAGAATTGTCCAGGGCCAGCTATAAGGTGGCGACGCTGGCCCTGGGGACCAATACCGATCCTTATCAGCCGGTCGAGAAAACACGTTGTATAACAAGGGAATGCCTAAAAGTTCTCAGCGCATTTTCCCATCCGATTGGTATCGTCACCAAGGGTGCGCTGGTCGAACGTGACATCGATATTCTGGCGCCGATGGCGGAGAAAGGACTGGTGCGGATCGGGATTTCACTCACAACGCTGGACGCTGGTCTGTCGCGTCGGATGGAGCCTCGGGCGCCCTCGCCCAGACGGCGATTGCAGACCATCCGAACCTTGTCACAGGCAGGCATTCCGGTGCGCGTCATGACGTCTCCGGTCATTCCGGGTCTGACCGATCATGAACTTGAAAGTTTGCTGGAAGCAGGCAAAGAGGCGGGGGCGGACGCGGCCAGCTGGATCATGCTGCGGCTGCCGCGCGAAGTGTCCGAGCTTTGGCAGGATTGGCTGGCCCGGCACGAGCCAAATCGCACGGAAAAGATCATGAGCCATTTGCGCGACATGCATGGCGGCCGCGATTATGACCCGCGTTGGGGGCATCGAATGCGAGGTGAGGGCGTCTATGCCGACCTTATCGCACGTCGCTTCAGGGCAGCGGTCAAGCGGCTTGATCTGGCCGTCAAGTCTCCGCCTCTGCGGTGTGACCTGTTCAGTCGGCCAGCGCAGGCAGGTGATCAACTCAGCCTGTTTTAAAAAGGAAACCCCCGCCATGGGGCAGGGGTTCATTGGCAAGCCGAAGTGGCTTAGCGGTTTTCGATGTCCACGTAATCGCGGTTGGTCTCGCCCAGATACAGCTGGCGCGGACGGCCGATCTTGTTCTGTGGATCGGCAATCATCTCTTTCCACTGACTGACCCAGCCAACCGTGCGCGACAACGCGAAGATCGGTGTGAACATGGATGTCGGAAAGCCCATCGCTTCGAGGATGATGCCTGAATAGAAGTCCACATTCGGGAACAGCTTCTTCTCGGCAAAATACGGATCTTCCAGCGCTTGCTTTTCCAGCGCCTTGGCAACCTGCAGCTTCGGATTGTCTTCAATCCCGAGAAGATCCAGAACCTCGTCAGCCGACTGTTTCATGACCTTCGCGCGTGGGTCAAAGTTCTTGTAGACGCGGTGGCCAAAGCCCATCAGACGGAACGGATCGTTCTTGTCCTTGGCGCGGGCGATGTATTCGGGGATGCGATCGACCGAGCCGATCTCTTCCAGCATTTCCAGACAGGCCTGATTGGCGCCGCCATGCGCCGGTCCCCACAAACAGGCGATCCCGGCCGCGATACAGGCGAACGGGTTTGCGCCCGAGGACGACGCCAGACGCACAGTCGAGGTCGAGGCGTTCTGTTCGTGATCAGCATGCAGGGTCAGGATGCGATCCATTGCGCGGCTGAGGATCGGGTTCACCTCATATTCCTCGGCCGGAACGCTGAAGCACATGCGCAGGAAGTTGGAGGCATAATCCAGATCGTTTCGCGGATACACGAATGGCTGACCGGTGTGGTACTTGTAAGCCCAGGCCGCAATGGTCGGCATCTTGGCGATCAGGCGATGCGAAGCGACCTCGCGCTGATGCGAATCAGTGATATCGGTCGAATCGTGATAGAAGGCCGACATGGCACCCACGACGCCGACCATGATGGCCATCGGATGCGCGTCCCGGCGGAAACCACGATAGAAATACTGCATCTGCTCATGCAGCATCGTGTGACGGGTGATCGTGGTTTCGAACTTTTCCAGCACGGATGCGGACGGCAATTCTCCGTACAGCAGCAGGTAGCACACTTCGAGGAAATGCGACTTCTCGGCCAGTTGATCAATTGGATATCCCCGATGCAGCAACTCGCCTTTTTCACCGTCGATGAAGGTGATTGTGCTGTCGCAGCTGGCAGTCGAGGTAAAGCCCGGATCGTATGTAAACACACCAGCCTGGCCATAGAGCTTGCGGATGTCGATTACATCCGGGCCCAGAGTTGGTGAATGAATCGGCAACTCGTAGGTTTCGCCATGGACTGTCAGAGTGGCAGGTTTATTGCTGTCGGTCATAGTGTCCCTTCCTCATTCATGCGCAAACCGGTTCGCTGTCCGATGTTGCGACCAACGGACGCGCGGGCGCGCAGTCCGGGTGTTAGCTGAGCAGGGTTACCCAAATATGAAACTTTGGTTCAAACCGCTGCGTCAGAAAGCCGGGCCAGGGTTTCCTCCCGCCCCAGCACCAGCATCATGTCAAAAACCGAAGGTGTAACAGCCCGGCCTGCCAATGCGGCGCGCAAAGGCCCCGCCAGCTTGCCGAACTTGACGCCCTTGGATTCCGCAAAGGAATTCAGGGCATCCTCCAGTTCGTTCCGCGTCCAGCTAGCATTTTGCACATGCGGCGTCAATTCTTTCAGTATACCGTCGGATACAGAGGCCAGCGCCTTCGCGGCCTTCTCATCGGGCTCAATGGGGCGCGACGTCAGAACGAATTCCGCTTTTTCAAGGAGTTCAGGGAATGTGCGCGCCCGATCCTTGAGGCAATACATCGCACGCTCCAGATCACCGGATTGTGTGTCAGTCAGGGCTGACAAACCGGCTGCAGCCCGATATTCTTCGATTTCTCGCCGCAGCGCAGCATCATCTGAGATGGCAATGTGCTGCCCGCATAGATTTTCCAGTTTTTTCAGATCGAAGCGGGCGGGGCTTTTGCCGATTCCGTCCAGATCGAACCAGGAACGAGCCTGTTCATCTGTGAAAAACTCATCATCGCCATGGCTCCACCCCAGGCGGGCCAGATAATTGCGCATACCGGCGGCTGGATACCCCATCGCCTGATATTCCTGTGCGCCCAATGCGCCATGACGCTTCGACAGCTTCTTACCGTCCTGACCGTGAATCAGTGGAATATGGGCCCAAACCGGAACATCCCAGCCCATCGCCTCATAGATCATCATCTGACGCGCTGCATTGTTCAGATGGTCATCACCACGGATCACATGGGTCACGCCCATATCGTGGTCGTCCACCACCACAGCCAGCATATAGACGGGTGTCCCATCCGAGCGGAGCAACACCATATCATCCAATTGGTCGTTGCGGATACTTACATCGCCCTGCACCTGATCGCGGATGACAGTCGTTCCATCTTGCGGTGCTTTGATTCGAACGACGTAAGGAGCATCCGGGAGGGTTGCTGGATCCGCGTCGCGCCAGGGACTGCGGAACAAGGTGGACTTACCCTCTGCGCGGGCCTGTTCCCGGAAGGATGCGATTTCATCCTGCGTGGAAAAACACTTGTAGGCTTTGCCTTCGGCCAGCAGCTGATGGGCCACTTCGGCGTGGCGGGTGGCTCCTTCAAACTGGCTGACGACATCTCCATCGTGATCCAGGCCCAGCCACGCCATGCCCTTTAGAATGGCTGCCGTTGCTTCGGGGGTAGAGCGTTCGCGATCTGTGTCCTCGATCCGCAACAGGAACTTACCGCCGCGACCGCGTGCGAACAGCCAGTTGAACAATGCGGTGCGCGCGCCGCCGATATGCAGGAAACCGGTAGGAGAGGGGGCAAAACGAGTGACGACCTGATCGGACATTGTTGGGATTAACCTTTTGGTAACCGTGTCGGGCATAGAGTGGCGCCTGTCTAACGAGCCGGAAGGACGGGGGCAACCATGCGTGTTCTTGCAGGTTCTGCTGCAGGGCTGCTGAACCAGCGCGGGCACTTGTTCGCCTGGGCTCCGGTATTCCTGGCGGTCGGGATTGGCCTGTATTTCAGCCTGCGGTTTGAGCCGGAAACGGATCATTACCTCTGGGTTGGTGCCCTGATGGTCGTCGCGTTTGGTACGGCGTGGCGTCTGTCTGCCGCCTGGGCTCCGTTGGCGATGGGTGCAGCGTTGGTTTGTGGTGGGTTTCTGCTGGCCGGCGCGCGCGCTCATATGGTTGCAGAACCGGTCTTGCAATGGCGTTTTTACGGCCCGGTCGAGGGGAGGGTCGTGGCGCTGGACCGCTCTGCGTCGGATGCGCTGCGGGTTACATTGGATCAGGTTCGGATCGGGGACGCTCCTGCTGACCAGCGACCCCAGCGCATCCGGCTGTCGATTCACGGCGATGCCGTCCCCCTGCACCCCGGTCAAAGGGTCATGACAACGGCGCATCTGTCGCCGCCGCAAGGTCCGGTCGAACCGGGTGGGTTCGACTTTCGTCGCCACGCCTGGTTTCAGCATCTGGGCGCCGTCGGCTATACGCGAGTGCCGGTTGTCACGCTTGCCCCGGCGCATAAGGGTCTGGCAGGCGTGCGCGTGAATGCCGTGCGTATGGCGATCTCTGAGCGGGTACGGATGCTTCTGCCTGGCGAGGTTGGAGGATTCGCAGCCGCGGTAACCACCGGCGACCGAAGCGGTATGGGGCAACAAACCCTCAAGGACCTGAGGGCGTCTAATCTGGCGCATTTGCTGGCGATCTCCGGGCTCCACATGGGGTTGTTAACGGGCTTTGTGTTTCTGACCTGCCGGATTGGTCTTTCGGCCATTCCCGCACTTGCATTGCGGATCTCGGTCAGAAAAATCGCTGCGATCTGCGCCTTGGCGGCCGCCACGATGTATTTGTTGATGTCCGGGGGTAATGTGGCGACCGAGCGGGCCTTTGTGATGGTTTGCGTCATGTTAGGGGCTGTCCTGATCGACCGTCGCGCCATCTCGTTACGGGCGGTTGCGGTTGCCGCGTTGATCGTCCTGGTGTTGAGGCCTGAAAGCCTGCTCAGCCCTGGGTTCCAAATGTCTTTTGCCGCGACCACGGCTTTGGTGGCGGTCTTTGGTGCCTTGCGCGATGTCCGCCCAATGCCGGGTCCGAAATGGTTGCACCCGGTCGCAGCGCTGGTCATGTCTTCGGCCATCGCCGGGCTGTCGACGGCTCCGATCGGGGCCGCGCATTTCAACACCATGTCGCATTACGGGTTGCTGGCCAACCTTCTATCGGTGCCGATCATGGGCACCATCGTGGTTCCGTCTGCTGTTGTCGCGGCCCTGCTGGCTCCGGTTGGTTTGGAGTGGATTGCACTCACGGTCATGGGGCTGGGTCTTAGATGGGTATTGTGGGTAGCTGATCACGTGTCGGGGCTGGATGGCTCGCTTGGCTATATTGCCAGCCCCCCGGGTTTCGTTCTGCCGGTTCTGGCCATCGGGGTCTTATGGCTTGTCCTGTGGCAGGGACGGGCGCGGTGGCTGGGCCTTGCACCGGCCATCATCGCGCTGACCTTGTGGGGGCAGGGGCAACGTCCGGATATCCTGATTGCCGATAGTGGCGGATTGGTCGGTGTGATGACGGAAAAAGGCCGCGCCCTGAGCAAACCCAAGGGCAGTGGATTTGTCGCGACGGTCTGGCTGGAAAATGACGGGGACGGGGTGGCACAGCCTCTTGCCGCCGACCGTTGGCCCGCATCGGATAAAAGGGTTCAGCGCTATGCAGTGGGCGACAAAGAGATTGTGCACCTGACGGGAAAGCGCGCAGCGCAGAGCTTTGACGAATGCAAAGGCGATCAGATTGTGGTGGCCCCGGTCGCATTGACCTTGAACGGGGATTGCATGGTTCTTGATCTGAACAGGCTGCAAGGCACCGGCAGCCTTGCATTCGGCAATGGCAAATGGGTCACAAGCACAACCATTTCGGGTCAGCGTTTGTGGTCACCGGGCGGATCGGACGGCGGTTACGCTCAGTAGCTGCGTATCAACCCAACCAGACGACCCTGAACCTTGACCTTGTCTTCCGGCAGGACGCGGGTTTCATAGGCCGGGTTCGCGGCCTCCAGCGCGATGGCGTGGCCGCGTCGAAAGAACCGTTTCAGCGTGGCTTCCTGATCTTCGACCAGCGCTACGACGATGTCACCATTGTCAGCGGCCGAGGTTTCGCGGATCACCACAACATCGCCGTCGTTGATGCCTGCGTCGATCATCGAATCTCCGCGAACCTCAAGCGCATAGTGATCGCCTTTCCCGGACACCATGGTTCCCGGAACAGCGACGTGATGCGAGACATGGCTGATGGCTTCGATCGGAACACCAGCGGCGATCCGGCCCATCACGGGCAGTTCCATCGCGTTCACGGTAACCGGCTCGAAATTTGCGGGGCGCGGGCCATCCGGCTTGTCGCCTTCGATCACACGCGGTTTGAAGCTTGCCGTCGGCTCCCCGCCCAGACTTTCGGGCAATTTCACAATCTCAATGGCGCGGGCCCTGTGGGCCAGACGCCGAATGAACCCGCGCTCTTCCAATGCGGTGATCAGACGATGGATGCCGGACTTGGATCGAAGATCCAATGCGGCCTTCATTTCGTCGAAACTGGGCGGAACACCGTCCGCCTGCACGCGTTTATGGATGAATTCCAGCAAATCCAACTGCTTCTTGGTCAGCATCGCTCACACCTCGTCGCTCATACGTTTTCTTTTGTTCTACGCATGTTCACGTTTTGTGTCAACGGATTTGCCGTGCAACTAGATCGGCAGATACTGAACTTCGTCGCCCGCGGCCCGTTCGGGGTCATGCGGCACGCGCACCAAAAGCGCATTGGCCTGCGCCAAAACGCTAAGCAATGAGCTGTCCTGATCGTCGCAAGCCCGAATGCCGTTCTGGTCAAGGACAGCGCGCATGTAATGTTCGCGCGGACCGTTTTTGCCGATAGGTTCAGCCAGCCTGGCACGCTGGAACGGCGGCAGGACCTGTTCTACCCCCAGCATTTTACGCACCATGGGCAACAGGAACAGATAACCACAGACCATCGCGCTGACCGGATTGCCGGGCAGACCGACCATTGCCGCGCCCCCCAGACGCCCCGCCATCAGAGGCTTTCCGGGTCGCATCCGGATTTTGTAGAATGAACGTTCCATGCCCAACCCGTGCGAGACATCCGCGACGAGATCGTATTCTCCGACCGAGGCGCCGCCGATGGTCACCACAAGATCGGCTCCCTGCGCCAGCTCAAACGCCGTCTCAAGCGAGGCCACGGTATCGCGGGCAATCGGCAGGACACGGACATGTGCACCCTCGTTTTCCAGCAACGCTTTCAGACCAAATGTGTTGGATGCGATGATCTGGTCGGGGCCGGGCGTTTCACCGGGCATGACCAGCTCATCTCCGGTCGAGATTAACGCCACCACAGGTTTGCGAGAGACGGGCACCGAGGCGATGTTCATCGCTGCCATCAATGCGACATCCTCGGGGCGCAAGGTGCGTGGTGCGGTGATTGTTGATCCGCTTTTAAAATCGACACCGGCGGGGCGAATATTGGTTTTTGAACCCGGATCGTCCGTGATCGTCAGCAGATCACCGCGACGCTCTGTGTCTTCCTGAATGACAACGAAATCAGTGCCTTGAGGAACAGGCGCACCGGTGAAAATGCGCACGGCCTGACCCGGCCCTACTGTCCCGTCATAGCGCCGCCCCGCGGCTGCTTCGCCGACCACCTTGAACATGGCATGCAGTTCGACCTCGGTTGATTTGACCGCATAGCCATCCATGGACGAGGCTGCAAAGGGCGGTTGATCCCGCGTCGCCGCAACGTCATGCGCCAACACGCGCCCGGCGGCGTCGGCAAGCGGCACTATTTCGTCGGGCAGAGGTGTTACCAGATCAAAAAGAAGGGCGCGGGCGTCTTCTACGGTGATCATTTTGCCTCGTAAAGTCCGGACTTGCCGCCATCTTTCAAAAGGACGCGAATTCCGCCGATTTCCATCGCCTTGTCCACAGCCTTGGTCATGTCATAAACGGTTAACGCAGCGGTCGAGACTGCTGTAAGAGCTTCCATCTCGACCCCGGTCTGTCCGGTCGTCTTGACTGTGGCTTCGATCTGCACACCGGGAAGGCTTGGGTCCAGCGTCAGTTCGACCGCCACACGTGTGACGGGCAGAGGATGGCAAAGCGGGATCAGATCGGGTGTTTTCTTGGCCCCCATGATCCCCGCCAGTCGGGCGACGCCCAGAACATCGCCTTTCTTGGCGCGTCCTTCTGAAATGATTTCAAAGGTTTCCCGGGCCATTTTGATGTGGCCTGCTGCCACGGCAACACGATCGGTTACCGCCTTGTCCGACACATCGACCATATGCGCCTGTCCCTGCGCATCGAAATGGGTCAGGGTCATCACATCACTCCTGGAATCAGGGGGTTGGCCAGCAAAGTGTGGGTGGCTGCGGCGACGTCATCCTGACGCATCAGGCTTTCACCGATCAGGAAACAGCGCGCGCCATAACGCGCGATATCGGCCAGATCTGCGGGCGTGCTCAGCCCGCTTTCACAGACGATGGTCCGGTCAGCGGGAACCAGCTTGGACAGTCGTCGGGTCGTATCCAGAGTGGTTTCGAAGGTCTTGAGATTGCGGTTGTTGATGCCGATGAGTGCGCTTTTTAGGGCGGTTGCACGCTCCAGCTCGACCTCGTCATGCACCTCGATCAGAACGTCCATGCCCCAATCGAACGCTGTCTGCTCCAACTCGGCGGCCTGCGCGTCACTGACCGATGCCATGATGATCAGGATACAATCAGCCCCCAGCGCGCGCGCTTCGACGACCTGATAGGGGTCGTACATGAAGTCCTTTCGCAATGCGGGCAACGAACAGGCGTCACGCGCGTCGGTCAGAAAGCTTTTGGCGCCCTGAAAACTGGGCGTGTCGGTCAGGACGGACAGACAGGCCGCGCCGCCATCTTCATAGGCTTTCGCCAACATCGGAGGGTCAAACTCTTCACGGATCAGACCTTTTGAAGGGCTGGCCTTCTTGACCTCGGCAATCAAGCCATATCCACCGCGCGCCGCTGTTTGCAGAGCGTTGGCAAATCCGCGTGGCTCTGACGCGTTTCTTGCTTCGGCCTCAAGGGTTTCCAGCGGGGTTTCTGTCTTGTCCGCCGCGACCTCTTCGAGTTTGTAGGCTTTGATTTTGTCCAGAACGGTCTCGGTCATGCGGCTTCCTGTGTTATGCGCGCCAGGGCGGTGATTTTGTCCCGTGCCCGGCCGCTGTCGATGCTGTCGGCCGCCATGGTGACACCTTCTCGCAAATCGCCTGCAGCCTCGGCAACCACCAACGCGGCGGCGGCGTTCAGCAGAACGGCGTCACGATAAGCCGAAGGCGCGCCATCCAGTAGAGCGCGGAAAGCCACGGCGTTGTCCTCGGGGGTGCCCCCGAGAATGTCTTCAAAAGGATGAACGGGCAGCCCGGCGTCTTCGGGGTGCAGCTCAACCTCTTTCACGGTTCCATCCTCGACCGAGGCCACCCAGCTTACCCCGGTGATGGTCAGTTCATCCGTGCCGTCCGACCCGTGGACCAGCCAGGCATGTTCAGCCCCAAGCAGGCCCAGCGTTTCTGCCATCGGCCGGATCAGATCGCGGCTGAACGCGCCGGTGAGCTGACGTTTGACGCCCGCAGGATTGGTCAGAGGGCCGAGGATGTTGAAAATCGTACGCGTGCCCAGCTCTTGCCGCGAGGGCATGACATGAGCGACCGCGGGATGGTGCATCGGGGCCATCATAAATCCGATACCGACCTCTTTCAGCGCCTTTTCAACGACCTGAGGCCCGACCATCACGTTGATCCCAAGCTGACCCAGCGCATCTGCTGCACCGGATTTCGAGCTCAGGTTCCGGTTGCCGTGCTTGGCGACGATTACTCCGGCACCTGCCACGACAAAGGCGGTCGCGGTCGAGATGTTCAGCGTGCCTTTTCCGTCCCCACCGGTGCCGACGATATCCATCGCCCCTTCAGGTGCCGTCACCGCATTGCATTTTGACCGCATCACACCCGCCGCTGCGGCATATTCCTCGACCGTTTCACCGCGCGTGCGCAGGGCCATCAGCAGACCGCCGATCTGGCTGGGCGTCGCGGCACCATCAAACAGGATGCCAAAGGCCTGTTCAGCCTCGGCGCGAGTCAGGGGCCGGTCGGCGGCAGCACCGATCAGCGGTTTCAATGCGTCGCTCATGCAGGGACTTTCATCTCATTCAGGAAATTCTTGAGCAGGGCATGACCATGCTCGGATGCGATGGATTCCGGGTGGAACTGAACACCGTGGATTGGCAATTCTTTGTGCTGCAATCCCATGATCGTGCCGTCCTCAAGTTCGGCGGTGATCTCAAGGCAGTCGGGCAGGGTAGCGCGGTCCACGACCAGCGAGTGGTATCGCGTTGCCTCGAACGGCGACGGCAGGCCCGCGAACACGCCTTTGCCGGTATGATGCATCTGTCCCATCTTGCCATGCACGATCTCATGACAGCGCACAACGTTGCCACCGAAGGTCTGGCCGATGGTTTGATGACCCAGGCAAACGCCCATCAGCGGTGTCTGCGTCTCGGCAGCGGCCTCGGTCAACGCCAGGCAAATACCGGCCTGATCCGGGTCGCAGGGGCCGGGGCTGAGCAGAATGCCTGCGGGGTTCATCGCCATCGCCTCTTGCACGTTCAGCGCGTCGTTGCGGCGCACGACCATTTCGGCCCCAAGCTCACCCAGGTAGTGAACCAGGTTGTAGGTAAACGAGTCATAGTTGTCGATCAGCAGCAGCATTGGGGCACTTGTCTTTGCTTGGGCATTTGGGGCTGGCGATGCAGACCCGAGCCGCGATATAATGTCGGAACATACATGCTCAGGCTTGTGCGTCAGCGTCAAGAGGACATACCCAACTTGACGCCCGTTCGAGTGAGTGCCACAGCAGATGGCGCTTTGGGTGTGTGAGGCAAGAAACAACGCGAAAGGCGAGTTTTCGATGGGCGGATTTTTCGGTGGTCTGATCGCCGGGGCGGTCGCTGTTCTGGCAGTGGGGGCGGTCATATCGATGACCTCGCCCCTGACAAGCAAGCCCGAAGTGGTGACACAAGCGCCCGAGGTTGCGGCGACGCCTGAACCCGTAAATGCCGGAAATGTAGATGATTCCGGGGCAGACGCGGATCTGGTCGAGCTGCCGCCCCATGCGCCGGAAACACCCGAAGCGCAATCTGATACGCTGGACAGCCTTGGAACAGCGGGCCTGCAGACCGATGCCCGGCCCGATACCGGGGTAACGCCTGACAGCCCGGATGTTCCACCAGTTCCTGCGTCGCTGTCGGTCTCTTTGGACACGGACGCGCCTGCCGCACCGCCGATGCCGATTCCCGCACCCGCGTCGCCACAGACCGAAGTCGCGCCCGAGGTTGTGACAGACACGCCCCCTGCACCCGAACCGCAACCGGTCGGCGAAACCCCGCCGCAGGACCAGCAGGTCGCGGCCCTCGTGCCCGAGCAACCTGCGCCTCCGGCTGAACCGGTTGGAGCCGAAGACACGGACGAGCCTGATTTCCAGCCTGAGGTGCAGACAAGCCCCATCGCGGTAGAGGGTGAGGAAGACACTCAGCCACGTGCTCAGCCCCGCGTGTTGACCTTGCCCAGAATTGAGACCGATCAGCCGGCGACGTCGGGTACGTTGGTCGGCAAGCGCGTCGTGCCCATTCATGAGCGTAACAAAAAACCGGTTGAGGCCGCTGCGGCTCCGGTCCAGAGCTCGGCCAAACCGATCGAGGATTTTGCGGCGTCTTTCGAGAACCCCGAGGCCAAACCCCTGATGTCGATCATCCTGATCGACGAAGAGGGCGCATATGGGGCTGAGGCGTTACAGGAATTCCCGTACCCGCTGAGCTTTGCGGTCAGCCCGTCCGATCCGGAAGCGGCCGAGAAGATGGCGCGGTATCGTGCCGCCGGGTTCGAGGTTCTGGCGATGGCCGACCTGCCGAAAGCAGCCAGTGCGCAGGATGCCGAGGTTTCGCTTTCTGTCTGGCTGGATGAGCTGCCCGAAACCGTCGGCATTCTGGAAGGCGTCGACGGCGGAATTCAGGGCAACCGCAAGCTGGCCGATCAGGTGGCCGCGATTGCTGCCGGAACGGGGCGCGGGCTGATTACGCAGGACAATGGGCTGAACACGGTACAGAAACTGGCCGCGCGAAACGGTGTGCCATCCAGCGTCGTCTTTCGGGACTTCGATGGCGCCCGGCAAGACTCCAAGAGCATGCGCCGTTTTCTGGATCAGGCCGCTTTCCGCGCCGGACAGGAAGGGGCGGTCGTGATGTTGGGGCGGCTGCGTCCCGAAACGATCTCGGCTCTGCTGTTGTGGGGGCTGGAAGATCGCGGAAACCGGGTTGCCATGGCTCCGATCTCGGCCGTGATGATGCAGGAAATCCAGTAGCGCGAACCCTCAGGCAACCTGTGTGACGCGGGTTCGTCAGGTGTTCCCGTTACCAGTAAACCGGGCCGCGTCAGCGGCGGCGCGCCGGATTGCGTTGGATTTGTGGACAGTCTCCATAAACTCGGCTTCTGGGTCGCTGTCATAGACGACGCCGCCCCCCGCCTGAATATAGAGCTTGTGATCCTTCACGATGGCCGTGCGCAGGGCTATGCACATGTCCATGTCGCCCCCTGCGCTGAAATAGCCTACGCCACCGCCATAAACACCGCGCTTTTCAGGCTCCAGCT
The DNA here is from genome assembly GCF_056540905.1 of Ruegeria sp. AL1. NCBI lineage: Bacteria > Pseudomonadati > Pseudomonadota > Alphaproteobacteria > Rhodobacterales > Roseobacteraceae > Ruegeria > Ruegeria sp. AL1. The sequence goes on along the minus strand of NZ_JBQFXP010000001.1, from coordinate 29,247 downwards.
CATCAATGATCTCCATCGCGCGCACTTTAGGTGCGCCCGAGACCGTACCCGCAGGCATCCCGGCAAAGAACGCGTCCAGAGCGTCTTTATCTTCGGCCAGTTCGCCCACCACGTTCGAGACGATATGCATCACGTGGCTGTAGCGTTCGATGATGAACTCTTCGGTGGGGCGCACGGTGCCGATCTTTGACACGCGACCGGTGTCATTGCGGCCCAGATCCAGCAGCATCAGATGTTCGGCCAGCTCTTTCTTGTCGGCCATCAGATCGACCTCGTTCGCCTTGTCTTCTTCGGGGGTTGCACCCCGGGGACGCGTGCCTGCGATGGGACGAATGGTGACCTCGTTGCCAAAGACGCGCACAAGGATTTCAGGGCTTGCACCTACCACCTGAAACCCACCGAAATTGAAATAGAACATGAACGGCGACGGGTTGGTGCGCCGAAGCGAGCGATAGAGTGCAAAGGGCGGTTGCGGAAAATCCTGTGTCCAGCGCTGCGCGGGAACGACCTGAAAGATGTCACCGGCCCGGATATATTCCTTGGCCTTCTCAACCGCCTCCATATAGCCGGATTTGGTGAAATTCGAGACTGGTGGTGCAACCTCGGACGCGTCACCCAGATCGCGGGTTTCCGCCGGCATGGCACGCTCCAGATCGCGCACCGCATCCATGACACGTTCGGCGGCTTGCGCATATGCGGCCTTGGCCGACTGGCCGTCGCTGACCCATGCGGGCGATACAACGGTCACTTCACCTTTGACACCATCCAGTACTGCCACCACGGACGGGCGCAACATGATCGCGTCCGGCAGGCCCAGCGGATCCGGGTTTGCATCGGGCAGGTATTCGACCAACCGCACCATGTCATATCCGAGATACCCAAACAGACCAGCTGCAGCCTGGGGAAGATCGTCAGGCAGCGCGATCCGGCTTTCAGCCAGCAATGTTCGCAGGTTGTCCATCGGGTTGCCATCCTGAGTGGCAAAATCGTCGGCATCAAAGCGGGCCGAGCGATTGAGCTCGGAGCTTTCCCCCCGGCATCTCCAGATCAGGTCCGGCTTCATCCCGATGATCGAATACCGCCCCCTGACCTCGCCGCCGGTAACCGATTCCAGCATGAACGCGTCTTTTTGTGCGCCCGTCAGCTTGAGCATCAGCGAGACCGGCGTGTCCAGATCCGCCGCGAGCCGGGTGTAAACCACCTGGTTTTCGCCCGCCTCATAGGCGCGGGCGAAGGTGTCGAAATCTGGGGTCAGGGCCATGCTGCTACTCTTTAAAAGCTCGACTGGACCGCGTTCAGCGCCTGTTGGTCCAGAACGGGGCGGGCGCGAGTCTGGGCGTCGCGCACATAGATGTTGAAGATATCCTGTGCCAGTGCCTGATTGAGCTGCGCGGCCAGTGCATCCTGCATCTGACGTTGCTCATCAGTTTCCGCCGGAGGCAATTCCTCATCCAGGCGCACAATCAACGCCGATTCAGTGCCGGAGATCACGCGGAGCTCTCCGGGCTCCATCTCGAAAACCTGCACCATGAAATCCGCAGGCACATCGTCCAGAAATGCCGTGCGGGTCAAGGCATTTTCAACGCGGAAAGGAAGTCCGGTCGCCGTAAAATCGCCATCGGTTGCCAGTTGTGTCAGCGTGGTATTGGCCTGCTCCTGCAGCGCTTTGGCTATCTCCTGCTGCACCCAGGCTCCGGCGACTCGCGCGCGGGCGCTTGCCAGTGGTTCGGGACGCGGCGGCAGAACTTCGTTCACGCGCAAAGCAAAGATCGAGCCGTCTTCCAGAAATGCGATTTCGGGGAAATCGCCTTCGTTCACCGCCTGCGCAGCCATGCGGAAGCCATCATAGGCCGCGACACCTTCGTCACTTTGTTGCGTCCAGTCGATGCTGCCAAGCTCCATCTCGGTCTCGCCGACCAGTTCTTCCAGCGTCGCGCCACCGGCCAGCAGGTCATTGATGTCTTCGGCCTGTGCCTCGATCTGGCGGCGTGCCCGTTCGGCTGCAAGTTCTTTGCGCAGTTCCGGCTCGGCCTGTTCAAAGGTGACGTTGTTGGCGGCCAGCGATCCGTTGATGCGGAACAGCGCGGGGCCAAATGTGCTGGGCAGGGGGCCGACCACATCGTCGATCTCAGCCGCAAAGATGGCATCAGCGGCCTCGCCCAGATCTTCACGGGTGACGTCGCCGAGGTCGATATCGCTCAGTTCCAGTTCGCGGTCACGCACCAGCTGTTCAAACGTCGTGCCGCCGACTTCAAGCTGGGCCAGCGCTTCGGTCGCCTCGGCCTCGGTGGGATACGTCAAACGCTCTACCAGACGGCGTTCGGGTTGTTGGTATTGAGCCGCGCGGTCGTCGTAGAGACGGCGCAGCGTGTCCTCATCCACATCCACGCTGTCTTGCAGCATGCCGGGCGACAGGATGGCATAGGTCAGGCGTTTGGTGCGGGGCAGGGTGAATTGATCGGTGTTCTCGTCGTAATATGTCTGAACCTGAGCGTCGGTTGGGGCAAGAATCGGTACCTCCAGCGCGTCAGCGGACAGGGTGGCGACGGTAAAGCTGCGCCGGGCGAGCACGTAATTGGCCAGCGCATCGGTCATTGTCAGAGGCATTTCCACCCCGCTCATCAGCGCGCCCTGAACGATGGTGCGGGCCGATTCCTTGCGCAGATCGTCCTCGAATTCGGAATCAGACATGCCGACCTGTTCCAGCTGAAAGCGATAGGCTTCACGGTCGAAGGTGCCGTTCACGCCCTGAAAGGCAGGGATTTGCACGATTTCCTCCTGTAGGTTCTCGTCGCCGATCGAGATGCCCAACTGGCCCACTTCGTTGTTGAGGGCGGCCAGTGAGATCAGGCGGGACAGGGCCAGTTGATCGAGCCCCAGATCGCGCGCCTGCGAGATTTGCAGCGGCTGGCCGGTTTGCGCTTCAACGGCACGAATTTCGCGCTGTAGCTCGCGGAAGTATTCATCGACCGAGACGTTTTCGTCTCCTACCTGCGCGACAGTGCGAACAGTGCCGGACAGGCTTGTCGCGCCGAATCCCGCCAGACCCAGCATCAAAAGACCCATGAGAATCCAGACAAAGGTTTTGGATAGGTTTTTCATGCCTACGGCCATGGGTGCCCTCTTTCGTGCGTTTTGGCAGGTGTCTGCCCTGTCAGTTGCGGCCCTGAATACGACGGGCACCGCCGGGGGGCAAGCTCAGAAGGTCAGCGCAAGCAGACGGTCGAACATTTGACCGATTCCGGCACGATCGAGATTGGCGAACGCAATGCGTACCTGCCGTTTCCCCGCCGGATCGTGGTCAGGCATGAACATGGTTCCGGGCAACAGCAAAATGCCCGCCTCTGGCACCAGCCGCCGGGCCAGCTCGTCTGACGGGATGTCGAACGGGTGTTCCATATAGGCAAAATACGCACCCAGCCCCAGCAAACGCCAGCCTTTGTCGGTCAGCCGGGGCATTGCCTCGGAAATCGCGGCGCGCCGGTCCAGGATTTCGTCGCGTTCCCCTGCCACCCATTGCGACAGGTTCTGCATGCCCCAGCGGGCCGCATACTGGCCAATCTGGCCCGGGCAGATTGCGACGGTATCCAGGAACTTTTCGGTCTCGGCCAGCAAGGCGGGACTGGTGGCAATCGCGCCGACTCGGTGCCCGGTCAGGCGGTACGCTTTTGAGAAGGAATAGAGGTGAACCAGCGTATCCTGCCAGTCCGGTTGCTGGAACAGCGCGTGCGGCGGGCCGCTGCGGCTGTCGAAATCCCGGTAGGTTTCATCCACCAAAAGACGAATGCCCGTTTCGCGCGCAAGATCAAAGAAGGCGCGAACCAGCTCAGATGGATACTCCACACCGCCGGGATTGTTCGGCGTGACCAGCGCAATCGCGCGGGTCCTATCAGTGATCAGCGCGCGGGCTTTGTCCGGGTTCGGCAGAAGGTCGTCACCGGTTGGCAGGTCGACAGTGTTTACCCCTGCCATATCCAGCCACATTTTGTGGTTGAAATACCATGGCGTAGGCAGGATGACCTCATCTTCCTGATCTGTGATGGCCGAGATCGTTGCCGCAAATGCCTGATTGCATCCCGAGGTGATGGCGACCTGGTCGGTGGTCACGTCTGCGTGGTAGTGTTGTCCGATCTGTTTCGCCAGTTCCTCACGAAGATCGTTGTTCCCCAGAACCGGGCCGTAGAGATGCGCACTGTCCTGGGTGACGGCAAACTCGGCCATGGCCTGCCGCATCGGCAGCGGGGGCGGATCGACGGGGGCCGCCTGACTGACATTGATCAGAGGACGGTCGATCAGAAATGTCACACCGTCAAGCCAGCGCCTTGCCTCCATCACCGGAGGGGGAAATGTGGCGCTGGTGCGGGTCTGGGTCATGGCAATCGCAATCTTTTTGCGAGGCTCTGCCTCGCGCTCCGAGGTATTTTTGAACAGAAGAAGATGGAGTCAGTCTGTGCCCCGGTAGGGTTCGACATATTGCAGAGCCATGTCCCATGGGAAAAAGATCCATGTATCCTGGCTGACCTCGGTGATAAATGTATCGACCATCGGGCGGCCTTTGGGCTTGGCGTAAACGGTGGCGAAATGGGCGTTGGGATACATATCGCGGACCAGTTCCAGCGTTTTGCCGCTGTCGACCAGATCGTCGATGATGAGAATGCCTTCGCCGTCGCCCATCAGTTTGTCGTCGGGCGCCTTGAGCACTTCCGCCTCGCCCTGGGCCTGATGGTGGTAGGATTTGACGCTGACGGTATCGACGGTGCGGATGTCGAGTTCGCGGCTGACGATCATCGCCGGGGCCATTCCGCCACGGGTGATGGCCACAACGGCGCGCCATGCGCCATCGTCGGGGCCTTGCCCGTCCAGCCGCCAGGCCAGCGCACGCGAGTCGCGGTGAATCTGATCCCAGCTGATGTGAAAGCCTTTTTCGTGGGGCAGGCGGTCCTTGGCGCTCATGGTTTTACCCCTTTTCAACGTCTGGTGCGTCAACAGCTTTCATGCCGACGATATGATACCCCGAGTCCACGTGCAGGTTTTCACCGGTCACGCCGCTGCTGAGGTCGGACAGAAGGTAGAGCGCCGATTTACCCACATCGTCGATGGTTACGTTGCGGCGCAAGGGCGAGTTGTATTCGTTCCACTTCATGATGTAGCGGAAATCACCGATACCGCTGGCGGCCAGTGTCTTGATCGGGCCTGCCGAGATCGCGTTGACGCGGATGCCGTCCTTGCCGAGATCCTCGGCCAGATACTTAACCGACGCCTCCAGCGCGGCCTTGGCGACACCCATGACATTATAATGTGGCATGACTTGTTCCGCGCCATAATAGGTCAGAGTGATTGCGGAGCCACCTTCGGTCATCAATTTCTCGGCCCGTTGCATGACGGCGGTGAAGGAGTAGACCGAGACATCCATGGTCAGATTGAAATTGGCACGACTTGTGTCGACATAGCGTCCGCGCAGCTCATTCTTGTCGGAAAACCCGATGGCGTGGACGATGAAGTCCAGTTTGCCCCATGTTTCGGACAGTGCGGTGAACAGTGCGTCGATCGACGCTTCGTCGCTGACGTCGCAGGGCAGAACCACTTCGCTGCCCAATTGCGCTGCCAGCGGGTCGACCCGCTTTTTCAGAGCGTCGCCCTGATAGGAAAATGCAAGCTCGGCCCCGGCGTCGGACAAGGCGCGCGCAATGCCCCATGCGATTGATTTGTCATTGGCCAGTCCCATGATGAGGCCGCGTTTCCCGGCCATCAACTGATTTGACATGTTTGTTTCTCCGCATGTCGTCGCGTTATGTCCGGTTGGTTTATGCCATTGATTGCCTTGCTTCAAGGCCATGCGCTCTTGCCCATAGCAGGTTCTCGCCTTAGGGTTGGCCGTAAGTCTTTCCAGGGGATGGAAATGAGCGAGCGCAGTGGCATCTTTGCCGGGGCCGATCCGTTTGAAATAGCGGGGCGGTGGCTGGCCGAGGCCGAGAAGACCGAGCCCAATGATCCGAACGCGGTCGCGCTGGCAACCGTGGATACGGATGGATTGCCAAATGTCAGAATGGTACTTCTGAAAGAGATCGAGGCCGATGCCTTTGTGTTTTATACGAACTACCACAGTGCGAAGGCGACGGAGCTGGAGATGGCCGGCAAGGCGGCTTTTGTCATGCACTGGAAATCTTTGCGGCGTCAGCTGCGCGTTCGTGGTATAATATCGCGAGAAGAAGGACCGCAGGCGGATGAGTATTATGCGTCACGTTCGCTCAAAAGCCGGTTGGGGGCGTGGGCCTCGCATCAGTCGCAACCTTTGGAAAGCAGGGCCGCACTGATGGCCGAGGTTGCAAAGGTGACAGCCAAACTTGGCCCTAACCCGCCGCGCCCTAAATTCTGGGGTGGGTACCGATTGGTCCCGTTGGAGATCGAGTTTTGGGCCGATGGCGCATTCCGGTTGCATGACCGCTTCCGCTGGAGCCGGACGCAGGCAGACTCGGATTGGCGGGTGCAGAGGTTGAATCCATGACGTTCGCGTATCGTGAAATGCAACACATAGTAAACAAAGGGTTTTTTCGGCTTGAATTTGTGGGCCAATCCCATAAACAACTAGCCTTCTATGAAGCGCTCACTATCGTGATGAGAAAACAGTGCCAGATGACATGAACAGCATGTATCGCGTCCGAGGACACGTAAAGTGGTTCGACCCTGCCAAAGGGTACGGATTTGTTGTGTCCGAAACGGGTGGTCCGGATATTTTGCTGCACGTCAACGTCTTGCGCAATTTCGGGCAAAGCTCGGTTGCGGATGGCGCTGGCATCGAAATCATGACGCATAAGACCGACCGCGGTGTTCAGGCGGTCGAAGTGATCAGTGTCGATCCGCCCGCCCGCGCCGAGACCATGATGCTGGCGGATTTTGCAGAACTTGACCCGGACGTGATCTCTCATGCGCCGCTTGAGGCCGCACGGGTCAAATGGTTCGACAAGGGCAAGGGCTTTGGGTTCGCCAATGTCTTTGGCAGCAGTGAGGATGTGTTCCTGCATATCGAAGTTCTGCGTCGGTCGGGCTTGGCGGATTTGCAGCCGGGTGAGGCGTTGGCGATGCGGGTGATCGATGGCAAGCGGGGCCGGATGGCGGCTCAGGTTCTGGCTTGGGAAGCCGCTCTTAACGGTTGAGACTCTTATGGTCAGGTTGTTCTCGGTACTGGTGATTCTGACACTGTGGTTCAGTGGGATCGCGCAGGCCGAGTGCCGTCCTGACCGGGTTGAACTTAGAAACGACGCGGCTCAGATCAGATTTGATATCGAACTTGCGGTCACGCCGCAGGAAAAATCCCGAGGTTTGATGTTTCGCGAGAGCATGCCGTCCCGGGCGGGTATGCTGTTCGTGTATGACCGGCCTCAGCCCGTTGCCTTCTGGATGAAGAATACGCTGATTCCGCTGGATATGATCTTTGTCGATCAGACCGGGTTGGTGTCGCATGTGCATGAAGGCGCCATCCCGGGTGATTTGACTCCGATCGAAGGAGGGGATTCGGTGTTTGCGGTTCTGGAAATCAATGCCGGGTTGGCTGCACGCTATGGCATTCGTCCCGGAACTCAGATGCGCCACGAAGTTTTTTCGCAAGGCCCCGCAATTTGGCCCTGTTAGGGCTTTTCAAATCAGAACGGCACGTTTAGGAAGGCGCACGGTCCGGGGCGTGGCGCAGTCTGGTAGCGCACCTGTTTTGGGTACAGGGGGTCGTAGGTTCGAATCCTGCCGCCCCGACCACTTTCCTCACTCAACGGGGTTTCCACCGAAATTGGTGTAGAGCTGTGAGAAATCCCGATCCAGGCTTTGGCTGCGGACGGGAACTTTTAACGTATTTCCGCTTTTCTGTGGCACCAGGAAAAACAAATCGGCATCGACGCGGTAGCCTTGCGGGTTCTTGCTGGAACTCAGGCGAGTCACGATCCGGGGCAGCTCTTGCGGGTATCCGTCATAGTTCAGAATCAGGAAAGCCGTTGTATCCGGCGGCAACAACTCGCGGCATTCGAAACTGCTCTGGCCTGTGATCTCGTAATCATCCCCCGGTCCGGCGCAGTCGGTTTTGAACGAGTTGAACAGAGTCTGGGGGTATTCAGGGAATTGAGCGCTGCGCGAGCCGACCACAGGTTCTTGTGTCGTGCAGGACACGATCATTGCGATCACCGGAAAAAATCGAAGACATCCCATACTGAAAACAACCCTGCATCGCAGATTTCGATCTTTTCTGAGTATGGCATGGCATGTCGCGACCGTACGATGATTCTCTGACCTCATCGTTAATCACATCTTGGTTGATCATCGGCCGGTAAGCATGGGGACATAAACGGGAATCAAGATGCAACTGGTTCGGTGCCGCGGGGGCGTGGCGGATGCACTTCAAGACAAAGAATCGAGCATTGGCTGGTTCCCGCTTATCTGCGGCTGGAGGTCAACAAAAAAGATTTCAAAAATGAGGGAAAAACCCCGTTGACCTACTATGGCAATATACGCCAGATTGTATAAGCCGAACAATGAGCCACAAAATCTGGTAGGCAATGACCAGAACGGCCCATGGGCAAGGGACGGAAAGCAAACCAGTGTAAACGTGCAACCGTATTGGCGGTTTCGCGCTGTGACAGGCGGCGTCCGGTCCTTTGTGCCTGAAAATGATCGGCTGTGCGGGCGGCACCCCGCACCCCAACATTTAGTGCCGGGAACTTTGAAATTAGCTGGGGCAGCGGACATGAAGATTGAGAGAAAATTCACCAAGTCAGGCCAGGATGCATATGCAGAGCTGGATTTTGTGTCCGCAACTTCTGAAATCCGCAATCCGGATGGCACCATTGTTTTCCGTCTGGACAACATTGAAGTGCCCGCAAAGTGGAGCCAGGTCGCAAGCGACGTCATTGCTCAGAAGTATTTCCGGAAGGCGGGTGTTCCGTCTGCTCTGAAAAAGGTCAAAGAAAAGGATGTGCCCGAGTTCCTGTGGCGCTCGGTCCCGGCGGATGGCGCTGAATTCGACGGCGAGACCTCGTCAAAGCAGGTGTTTGACCGTCTGGCCGGTGCCTGGGCCTATTGGGGTTGGAAGGGTGGCTATTTCTCGACCGAGGAAGACGCGCGCGCTTACTTTGATGAGATGCGCTATATGCTGGCAACACAGCGCGCCGCGCCGAACTCGCCTCAGTGGTTCAACACGGGTCTGCATTGGGCTTATGGCATCGACGGTCCCGCGCAGGGGCATCACTATGTCGATTACAAAACCGGCAAGCTGACCAAATCGAAATCCGCTTACGAACATCCCCAGCCGCACGCGTGCTTCATCCAGTCCGTCGATGATGATCTGGTGAACGAAGGTGGCATCATGGACCTGTGGGTCCGCGAAGCGCGCCTGTTCAAATACGGCTCGGGCACCGGGACCAACTTCAGCCATCTGCGCGCGGAAGGCGAGGCGCTGTCGGGTGGCGGCAAATCCTCGGGCCTGATGGGCTTTCTCAAGATCGGCGACCGCGCCGCTGGCGCGATCAAATCAGGCGGGACAACCCGTCGGGCAGCAAAGATGGTAATCGTCGATGCAGATCACCCCGATATCGAGCAATTCATCGAATGGAAGGTGCTCGAAGAGCAGAAGGTGGCCTCGATCGTTGCCGGGTCGAAGATGCACGAGAAGATGCTGAATGGCATTTTCGAGGCCATTCGGTCTTGGGACGGGTCTGCGGACGATGCGTACGATCCGAACAAGAACGACGCGCTGAAGAAGGCTGTTCGTGAGGCCAAAAAGGTCGCAATCCCCGAAACTTACATCAAACGCGTGCTGGACTATGCAAAGCAGGGCCACGACAGCATCGAATTCCCGACCTATGATACGGACTGGGATTCGGAGGCCTATAGCTCGGTCTCGGGCCAGAACTCGAACAACTCGATCCGTGTGACCAATGCGTTCCTAACGGCCGTTGAAAAAGACGCCGATTGGGAGCTGATCAACCGCACCGATGGCAAGGTCGCCAAGACCGTTAAGGCGCGGGATCTGTGGGAAAAGGTTGGCCATGCCGCATGGGCCTGCGCCGATCCGGGCATCCAATTCCACGACACGGTCAATGAATGGCACACATGCCCCGAAGATGGTGAGATTCGCGGATCGAACCCGTGCTCGGAATACATGTTCCTTGATGATACGGCCTGTAACCTGGCGTCGATGAACCTGCTGACCTTCCTCAAGGACGGTGAGTTCCAGGCTGCGGACTACATGCACGCCTCGCGCCTGTGGACTCTGACGCTGGAAATCTCGGTGACGATGGCGCAGTTCCCGTCGAAGGAAATCGCGCAGCTGTCCTATGACTTCCGCACCTTGGGTCTGGGCTATGCCAATATCGGCGGCCTGCTGATGAACATGGGCTACAGCTATGACTCGGATGAGGGCAGGGCCATCTGTGGCGCGCTGACCGCGATTATGACCGGTGTGGCTTATGCGACCTCGGCCGAAATTGCCGGGGAGCTTGGTCCGTTCAAAGGGTACGAACGCAACGCGGATCACATGCTGCGCGTCATCCGCAACCACCGCCGTGCGTCGCAGGGCGTGACCGAAGGCTATGAGAAACTGGCTGTGAAGCCGGTGCCTCTGGACCACGGCAACTGCCCAGACAAACGTCTGGTTGATCTCGCAATGTCAGCCTGGGATGAGGCACTGAGCCTTGGTGAAAAAAATGGCTACCGCAACGCGCAGGCTACTGTGATTGCGCCCACCGGCACCATCGGTCTGGTGATGGATTGCGACACGACCGGGATCGAGCCAGACTTTGCGCTGGTCAAATTCAAGAAGCTGGCCGGTGGCGGTTACTTCAAGATCATCAACCGCTCGGTACCGTCGGCGCTGGAAAAGCTGGGCTATTCCTCGGCTCAGATCGAAGAGATCGTCAGCTATGCGGTTGGTCACGGCACCATCGGCAACGCGCCGGGAATCAACCATACCTCGCTGACCGGTCATGGCTTTGGCCCGAATGAGTTGGCCAAGGTAGACGCCGCGCTGGAAAGCGCCTTCGACATCCGGTTCGTTTTCAACCAGTGGACGCTGGGCGAGGATTTCTGCACTGGCGTTCTGGGCATCCCCGCGACCAAGCTGAACGACCCGACCTTCGACCTGCTGCGCCATCTGGGCTTTACCAAAGCGGATATCGACGCGGCCAACGACCACGTCTGCGGAACCATGACGTTGGAAGGGGCTCCGCACCTGAAGGAAGAGCACTACGCCATCTTCGACTGCGCCAACCCGTGCGGCAAGAAAGGTAAGCGTTTCCTTGGGGTTGATAGCCACATCACCATGATGGCGGCGGCGCAAAGCTTCATCTCGGGCGCGATCAGCAAGACGATCAACATGCCGAATGACGCGACCATCGAGGATTGCCAGAAGGCTTACGAATTGTCGTGGTCGCTGGGCGTGAAGGCCAACGCGCTGTACCGCGACGGCTCGAAGCTGTCGCAGCCTCTGGCGGCGGCGCTGGTCGAGGATGACGACGATGCGGCAGAGGTTCTGGAAAGCGGTTCGACGCAGGAAAAAGCTGTCGTTCTGGCCGAGAAGGTGATCGAGAAGGTTGTGGTCAAGGAAATGATCCGCAGCCACCGCGAGAAACTGCCGCATCGCCGCAAGGGCTATACCCAGAAGGCAATTGTGGGCGGCCACAAGGTCTATCTGCGCACCGGTGAGTTCGAAGACGGCAAGCTGGGCGAGATTTTCATCGACATGCACAAGGAAGGCGCTGGCTTTCGGGCGATGATGAACAACTTTGCCATCGCCGTTTCGGTTGGCCTACAATACGGTGTGCCGCTGGAAGAGTTCGTGGATGCCTTCACCTTCACCAAGTTCGAACCGGCGGGGATGGTGCAGGGCAACGACTCGATCAAGAACGCGACGTCGATCCTGGACTACATCTTCCGCGAACTGGCTGTGTCCTATCTGGACCGCACCGATCTGGCGCATGTTAAACCCGAGGGTGCAACCTTTGACGATCTGGGCCGCGGCGAAGAGGACGGCCTGTCGAATGTCTCGGAAATCAGTGAAAGTGCGGCCACTAAGTCCTTGGAAGTACTGAAACAAATCAGCTCGACCGGGTATCTGCGCAAGCGCCTGCCGCAAGACCTGATGGTGTTCAATGGCGGCCAGGGTGACGTGACGGGCATGGCGGAAACGGCCGCTACGTTCGAAACATCTGCTGAAACGTCAGTCGCAACCGGAATGGACGCGCGTACGAAAGCCAAGATGCAGGGCTATGAGGGTGATCCATGCGGCGAGTGCGGAAACTATACGCTGGTGCGCAACGGCACCTGCATGAAGTGCAACACCTGCGGTGCGACAAGCGGGTGTAGCTGAGGAGAACCCAATGCAAGTTTCTGGATGTTTCAAAATTGGAGATAAAGTTCACAGTTTCCACGAAAACTTTGGCCAAGGGGAGTTTTTGCTTCCGGTGCCGTTGAACTTTCTATGTTCCAACCGGACGAGGGCGCACGAACTAGAGCTCTGTTTGGATCATCCGGAACTGTTTGATGCTTATCCCGGCAACCATACTTGGGGTCTCGAACCTCAAGGCACGGGCTCACAGAGCGGTCGTAGGATAACTTTGAGCTATTGCATTGAACCAAGAACTTAGCGCCCCGGCAACCCGGGGTGCAGGGGTCGGATAGCTGCCACAGGCACCGACCCCGACGAATACGGAGCGAAGCGCCAAGACTTACCAAGCGCGGTGCTCCACTCGGCCGACATGCCCGTGTTGGCCGGGAACAGGGTGGGGCGGAAGATTGCTCTTTCCCACTCTTTTTGGGGACGGGTGCGCTCGTCCCATACGACGTCCAGGCCGCAGGCAAAAAAACACCGGGCGGTCAACGAGATGAGCCTGGATGGCGAAACTGACAGGGGGCTTCGGCCCCCTTTCTTTTTCAATAACTTACGTCGGCAAGTGAATGTTGAACCTTGATCGTAACGCGGCATCCAGCATCGGGTCGAACCGTGCCGGAGAAGGCGACGACAGAATCTCGTCTTTTCGTGCTTTCGCTTTTTCAACCAGATCGGGCTTGTCCAGCTCCGCCCATTCCTTGGGCGAGGTACGATCGCCCAAGGTTGGATAAACATAGTCCGCCTGCATCCGGCTCAGCGTCGCATCCGTGCCCAGATAGTGGCCGGGTCCGCTCAGACAAACCTCGGCCATCTGATCCAGAGCCAGCGTCTCGTCCGAAACTTCGATCCCGCGCACGCAGCGCTGCGCTTGACCGATCAGATCATCGCCAAGGATCAGGGATTCGTGGCAAAACCCCAGAAGTGACGAGTGCATACCGGCAGCTTCGTAGATCATGTTCGCCCCAGAAAGCCCGGCCATGATGTTCGAGCACATTTGTTCCCATCCGGCTTGCATGTCGGGCAGTTTTGCATCCGAGGCGCCGGCAGCAGTTCCGCCCGGCAGGTCATAAAACGCATGCATTTGCGCGCAGCCTGCGCTGAGCAGTGCCTGCTCGCCAGAACCGACCGACATGGCTCCGGTACGTAGGTCCAGACCAAAAGGCCATGTGCCGAAAATGGCGGGTGCTCCGGGGCTTACGGCGTTGACATAAACCAGGCCAGCAAGGCATTCGGCGGTCGCCTGAGTGATGGCTCCGGCAACGGTGGACGGGGCCGTGGCGCCGGCCATTCCCGCCGATAACAGCAGAACTGGCATCCCGGCTTTGATGCACCGCTCCATCACCTCGCAGCTTTCAGTGGCGAACTTCATCGGAGGGACCACGAAGCAATTGGAATTCGACACAAATGGCCGCGCGCGCCACGCGTCTTCTCCGCCCGCAATCATGTGAAGCATTTCAACCGCTTGCGCTACATAGTTCGGATCGCTGAACGAGGTTCCGATATGTTTGAATGTGCCTGAACAGCAGGCGTAGATGGTGTTCAGATCCATTTCGAGGTTATCTGTGATATCGCGGCAAACCATGGGGCGCTGTACGAAATGGATATTGTCGAGCTGCTCGCAGATGCGGGCCGCATCGTGGAGATCCTGCAGTGTCGAGTCGCGATAGTTGCGCCCATCGACGTCGACCATGTGAACGGCGGCTCCGGCTGTGCCGTAGTGCACACGATTTCCCGAAAGAATCAGGTCGGTTTGACCATCCCGGCTGCACAGGGTGACCGACCGGTTTGCACGGGCCAGCGTATCCTCGACCAGCGCGGCGGGAAACCGAATGCGGCCGTCCTCCCCCAGCACGCACCCGGCTTTTACCAGATAATCGACGCCGCTTTGCGGCGCATCGGCAAGTCCAATGGTTTCAAGCGCCTGCAGCGCAGCTCGGTGAATGCGTTCGACATCAGTTTGGCTGAGCGGGCGATAGGTGCCGCTTTCCATCCCCGGGCGCACCGGGCGAAGGTGATCGGGTAGGGCCGCGGCACGCGCGGCGCGGCGCGCAGCGCGTCCGCCACTGCGAGAGGTGGTACGGGTTTGTTCGGTCATGGGTAAAGTCCGGATTGGGAATCGGGTGTCAGGGTAACGCTCGGGTTAAACCTCAGTCGGGCGTCCCCGCGCAGCGCGCCCGCGATCTGCACCGATTGTTCGGCTAATCAAACGGATTTTCCAGACATCGTTTGGCATGCGATCCCCATATTGGTAATTCGCGATTATCCAATCTGCTGCGGCACAATCTGTCCTGTTTGCGACCTGGTGCCTAAATTCTTTGCGTCTCAGGTCTGGGATGACGGAAGCCCAACAATGCGTGATAAAATGTTTTTCTCCCGATTTGATGACTTTCTGTTAAGCTGTCATTAGGTATTTGAAACTAGGTCGTAAGTTAATGTTGATTTCATTGCGCCCGAACCAATTTGAAAGGGGCTCGCGCCGGTTCTGCGGACTGGGGTTTTGTATGTGGGGGTCTACATGAAGGCACTTAAGGCCATATGGGTCGCAGTTCTGATAGCAGGGGCCGGTCCTGCATTGTCAGAAGACTGGACTGGGGCCTATGCCGGATTCAGCCTGGGTTATGCGGATGCCGACGGCCCGTCAGGCTCGGGCGGTGGCGACCTCAGCTTTGGACCGCTCATCGGTTACGACTATGACTTCGGCAATTTCGTTCTGGGGGGTGAGTTGGAATATAATCGCCTTAACCTTGATCTGGGTCGTGGCGAAGGCAGTCTGGACAGCATGTCGCGCGTGAAAATCAAAGGCGGCTATGATTTTGGCTCGGCGCTTGGATATGTGGTTGTCGGTACATCGCGGGCCGAGACCTCGGGCGACAATGATACGGCGGCGGTTTACGGGATCGGCGTGGCCTACCCTCTGGGGGATCGGTTCGTGATCAGTGGCGAGGCATTGCGCCAGGATTTTGATGATCTGCCGGATTCCGGCGGCGGGCTGGATACAAACGTGTTCAACCTGCGCACAACCTTCCGATTCTGAATCGACCTACTCCGCAGCGCGCTGCGTAGCCAATTTTGCGGCAAAATCGCAAACCGTGCGCATTGCGGCCTCAAACTTTTCGTCCGCGACAGTCATGGCGATCCTTATATGTCCTGCCGCCGCTGCACCAAAGCTTTCACCAGGCATGACCGCAATGGCATGCGTGTCCAGCAGCGCATCGGCAAAAGCCTCGCCGCTGAGCCCTGTAGCGCGAATATTAAGCATCAGATACATCGCGCCCTGTGCGGGAATGACGCCAACGGTTTGCTGGCTCTTTAGAACATTCAGCGCCAGAGCCCGCCGACGGCGGAACGGTTCAGCAATTTCGGTTTCCAAGGTTGGCCCGGCGGCGAGAGCATAGCTTGCGGCATCCTGAATAAATCCGGGCACCCCGTAAGTGGTATGGGTGGCCAGATTGATCAGATGGGCAACGACCTCTTCCGGTCCGACGATCCAGCCGCAGCGCGATCCGGTCATTGCGTGGGATTTCGACATCGACCCGACCACCAGCGTCCGGTCGATCATATCCGGCAGGGCCCGGGGCGAGATATGGCGGCCTTCCCAGACCTGTGTGTCATAGACTTCGTCCGAAATCAGCCAAAGGTCGCGGGCGCGGCAGACTTGGGCGATGTCGTTCAATGTGTCCTGAGAGTAGATCACGCCAGTAGGGTTATTCGGGCTGTTGATCAGCAGCGATGCTGCGCCTTCAGCGACGGCATCGATATCTGCCGCGCGGGGTTGAAACGCATCCTCGGCCCGCAGCTGGATCTCTTTGGCGACAGCACCCGCGCCACGGATGGTGCCGGGGTAGGTGGCATAATAGGGGGCCAGATAGAGACCAATATCGCCTGGATTACAAACCGCCATATGAGACGCGAACAGCGCGGCTTGTCCACCAGGCGTGATCAGAACATTGTCTCGTGTTGTCTTTACCCCGGTCCGCAGTTGCACCCGCGCCGCTACCGTGTCGCGCAACAGATCGGTTCCGGGCACCATTGCATATCCGGTATGCCCATCGCGAGCCGAGGCATCCATCGCCTTCAGGATCGAGGCATCCGTGCCGATATCGTGTTCTCCGATAGTCAATTCGGTGATGGCGTGACCCTCTGCGACCAAACGCCGGGCACGGTAGAACACACCCCAACCATCCGAGCCGCCCTCGGTCAGATGTGTGATGCGATGCGACAATTTCATGGCCGTCTCCGTAGCCTGCGTTTGGGGAATGGGGCAGAGGCGGACGGGTTTGTCAATCACAACAAAGGGTAGTCAAGGGATGGGCAAATGAAACCTTGGCTCGGGTGGCATCCGATGTTATCAACAGCGCATGAACCGGATGACCTGCATCATTATCTGCTGCATTTCCTGCTGAATTCTCAAGCGGGCCGGTTTCTTTCGTTTTCATCTCTGAGACAAGTTGCTAAGCCCGCGCCAACGCGACCGCGCTTGCTGTTTTTTGGAGCTGAACCGATGACGACGATCAAACTGCACAACACTCGGACACGGACGAAAGAGGATTTCGTGCCGATCGATCCCGATAATGTGCGGATGTATGTCTGCGGGCCAACGGTTTATGACCGTGCCCATCTGGGCAATGCGCGTCCGGTGGTGGTGTTTGATGTGCTTTATCGTTTGTTACGCCATGTTTATGGCGCCAATCACGTAACGTATGTACGCAATTTCACGGATGTCGATGACAAGATCAATGCAACCGCATTGGCGCGAAAACAGGCCGGTGCAGCAGGGTCGCTGGAGCAGCTGGTAAAGGAGCGCTCGGATGAGACCATCGGCTGGTATCTGCATGACATGGGCGCGCTTGGGGCGATGGAGCCCGACCAGATGCCGCGTGCGACGCAGTATATCGCGCAGATGATCGCGATGATCGAGGACTTGATCTCAAAATCACACGCTTATGCCGCCGAGGGTCATGTTCTGTTCGCTGTGGACAGCTGGAAAGACGAATACGGCAAGCTGTCGGGTCGGTCGGTCGATGACATGATTGCCGGCGCGCGGGTCGAGGTGGCGCCGTACAAGAAAAACCCGATGGATTTCGTGCTTTGGAAGCCATCGACCGATGAGTTGCCGGGCTGGGACAGCCCTTGGGGGCGGGGGCGTCCGGGCTGGCATATTGAATGCTCGGCCATGAGCTATGAGCTGCTGGGCGAGAGCTTTGACATTCATGGCGGCGGCAACGATCTGATGTTCCCGCATCATGAGAACGAGATCGCCCAGAGCCGCTGCGCGCATCCGCATGGTGAGTTCGCAAGGGTCTGGCTGCATAATGAGATGCTGCAAGTCGAAGGCAAGAAGATGTCCAAGTCGCTGGGCAATTTCTTTACCGTTCATGATCTGTTGGACAAAGGTGTACCGGGTGAGGTGATCCGTTTCGTGTTCCTGCAAACCCATTATCGCAAGCCGATGGACTGGACAGAGAAGAAGGCGCGTGAGGCCGAAGCGACATTGCGCAAGTGGCGGGCGCTGACAGCGGGCATCGAGCCCGCCGCCAGCGCGGCACCTGCGGTGATCGGCGCACTGGCGGATGATCTGAACACTGCCGGTGCCATTGCGGAACTCCACCGGCTTGCGGCGGATGGAGATGCGGGTGGGTTGCTGGCAAGTGCCCGGGTTCTTGGTTTGTTGTCCGATGACATGGGGGGCTGGGCCGATGCAGGGTCTTCTGATCTGTCCGCTTTTGCGGCCCGGCTGGCGGCCGCCCGTGCCGATGCGATGCAAAGCAAGGATTTCTCCGAAGTTGACCGTTTGAAAGCCGCCTTTGTTGAGGCCGGTCTTGAAGTGCGCATGAGCAAGGACGGTGTTGAACTGGTTCCTGGTGCCGGGTTCGACGCGGCCAAGCTGGAGGGTGTCACATGACCAAAGAACGCCTCTATCTTTATGACACCACGTTGCGGGACGGCCAGCAAACGCAGGGTGTGCAATTCTCGACGGCGGAAAAAGTTCAGATCGCGCAGGCGCTGGATGCTTTGGGGGTGGACTATATCGAGGGCGGATGGCCGGGCGCCAACCCCACGGACAGCGCGTTTTTCGACGTTACCCCAAAGACTTCGGCGGTTTTGACAGCTTTCGGGATGACAAAGCGCTCTGGCCGGTCAGCCGAAAATGACGATGTTCTGGCCGCAGTGATGAACGCCGGCACGCCAGCGGTGTGTCTGGTTGGCAAGTCGCATGATTATCATGTCACCCATGCGCTTGGTGTTTCGCTGGAGGAGAATGTCGAGAACGTCCGCGCCTCGGTCGCGCATATCGTGGCGCAGGGGCGCGAGGCGCTTTTCGATGCCGAGCATTTCTTTGACGGCTACAAAGACAACCCGGAATACGCGGTACAGGTGTGCCGCGCGGCGCTGGACGCGGGTGCGCGTTGGGTGGTTTTGTGTGACACCAATGGCGGCGCACTGCCTGCCGAAGTGGGACGGATCGTGTCCGAGGTTATTGCAGCCGGGCTACCGGGCGACCGTCTGGGCATTCATACGCATAATGACACTGAAAACGCGGTTGCCTGTTCACTGGCTGCTGTGGACGCGGGTGCGCGGCAGGTGCAGGGCACTCTGAACGGATTGGGAGAACGCTGTGGAAACGCCAATCTGACCTCGCTGATCCCGACATTGCTGCTGAAGGATCCATATGCCGGTCAGTTTGACATTGGTGTGACCGTCGAAGCGCTGGAGGGTCTGACACAGATCAGCCGGATGCTGGACGATATCCTCAACCGCGTGCCAAGCAAGCAATCGGCCTATGTCGGGGCGTCAGCGTTTGCCCATAAGGCAGGGCTGCATGCCAGTGCAATCCTCAAGGACCCTTCGACCTACGAACATGTGGATCCCGGCAGTGTGGGCAATGCGCGGATCATCCCGATGTCCAACCAGGCCGGGCAATCCAATCTGCGTAAGCGGCTGACCGATGCGGGTCTGACGGTCGAGGCTGGTGATCCGGCGTTGGGTCGCATTCTGGAACGGATCAAACTGCGCGAGGCCGAAGGCTATTCCTATGACACCGCACAAGCGAGTTTCGAGCTGCTGGCCCGGGATGAACTGGGGCAACTGCCCGCCTTTTTCGAGGTGAAGCGCTATAAGGTGACCGTCGAACGGCGGAAGAACAAATACAACAGGATGGTCAGTCTGTCCGAGGCCGTCGTGGTCGTGAAAGTGGACGGTGAAAAGAAACTGTCCGTCAGTGAATCGCTGGACGGGGAAGGCAGTGACCGGGGGCCGGTGAATGCGTTGGCCAAGGCTCTGTCCAAGGATCTGGGGCAGTATTCTCCGATCTTGGACGATATGCATCTGGTGGATTTCAAGGTGCGGATCACGCAGGGCGGGACCGAGGCCGTAACACGTGTGATCATCGACAGCGAAGATGGGCAGGGCCGTCGATGGTCCACGGTGGGCGTCAGCGCCAACATAGTGGACGCGTCCTTCGAGGCGCTGCTGGATGCGATTCAGTGGAAACTGGTGCGTGACTGCGTGCCGCGCAGTGAAGCGGCTGAATAAGGTGCAGTTCGACGAGGACGTCAAGGCCTGCGCCGCGCTGGTGCATCGCGCCGATCCTGACCGGTTCATGGCGGTTATGGCGGCACCGGTGAGCGCGCGCGCAGTGTTGTTCCCGATCTATGCGCTCAACGTCGAAGTGGCGCGGGCACCTTGGGTGACCCAAGAGACGATGATTGCTGAAATGCGCCTGCAGTGGTGGCGGGATGCCTTGCAAGAGATCGCCGAAGGTCCGACGGTGCGACGGCACGAGGTTGTCACGCCACTGTCACGGATCCTTTCTCCGCATCTTGCGGCACAGATGGATGAATATATCGCCGTAAGGCGCTGGGATATCTATAAGGACCCGTTTGAAGACCGAGAGCACTTTGACGCCTACATTGATCAAAGCGCCGGGACGTTAACGGTTGCTTCGGCGCAATCGCTGGGCGAGGCCGAAGAGACGGTATTGCGGGATTACGGCTATGCCGTGGGGGTCGCCAACTGGTTTCGGGCCATCCCGGACCTTGAGGCGCGCGGTCGCATTCCATTGTTGGACGGGACACCCGACGGGGTTCATGGCCTGGCGCAAGATGCGCTGCACCGTCTGGAACTGGCGCGATCGCAGCGATCATCGGTTTCGGCGGCGGCGCGACCTGCGTTGTATGCCGGATGGCAGGCCGAATGGGTTCTGCGCAAAGCCTTATCACAGCCCGGGCGGGTCGCCGCAGGCGCATTGGCGCAGGGTGAGATACGTCGTCGATGGTCTCTGATGCGCATGGCGGCAACAGGGCGCTGGTGATATCCGCTCAGGCTGTTTGCGCGTCCGAGGGCCGCAGCAGCAACCACAAAAGCGCACCACCTGCCAAAGTCAGAAGCGGGATCATGGCAAGGTTCACCGCCGTCCACCCCTCGACCGCGGAACCGCCGGAACAATTCATCAGACCACCCGAAGCCAGCGAGGCGAGGGTTACCCCTCCGAACACCAGAAGGTCGTTCAAACCCTGCATGCGCCCACGCTCATGCACCGCGTGCGATGCGGCCAGCATCGACGTGGCACCGATGAACCCAAAGTTCCAGCCGACACCCAGCAGGATCAGGGCGACAAAGAAGTTCTCAAGCTCGATCCCCTGAAGGGCAACAACCCCGGCGGCGGCGAGAATGGCCAGCCCAATGGCCACGATCTTCTCGGCCCCGAAGCGCGCGATCAGATGACCGGTGAAAAAGCTGGGCACATACATGGCCAGCACGTGGCCCGTCACCACATCAGCCGCGTCATTGGCGGTATAGCCGCATCCGACCACCGCCAGCGGGGTCGAGGTCATGACAAGGTTCATCAGCGCATAGGAGACCATGGCGCAGATAACCGCGACGGCAATTCGGGGTGTCTTGAGCAGTTCCAGCCGGGTGCGCCCCTTGGGGGTATCCTCGGTCGGGCGCGCCGGCGTTGGAATGTCGAGAAAAAAGAAAAGAGCCGCGCCCAGAATGTTCAGTGCGATAACGGCCAGGTAGGTGCCGAGAAAGGGGATAACATAAGCGGTTGAGGTCAGCTTGACGATCTGCGGCCCAATGATCGCGGCGGCAAGCCCACCTGCCATCACGTAAGAAATTGCTTTGGGTTTGAACGCATCTGACGCGGTATCGGCGGCTGCGAAACGATAAAAACCATGGGCACTCATATAGATGCCGGTCAGCAGGCTTCCCAGCAGGAATACCGGGAATGACCCCAGATAAAGACCGTACGCGCCGACAAGGCCGCCACATGCCCCGGCGGTAGCTCCGATCAGAAATCCTGTGCGACGTCCCCAGCGCTGCATGATCGCCGAAACCGGCGTCGCCGCGAGCATCGACCCCAGAACGATCAGCGAGATGGGCAGAGTCGCCAGGCACGGGTTACTGGCCAGCGACTGTCCGGCCAATCCGCCGACGATGAACTTCATCGGCAGCTGCGCACCCAGAATGGACTGCGCGGCAACCAGAACCGCAACATTACGTTTGGCCTGAGAGTTGTCGGGGGTGGCGGAGGTCATCGTCATGCGCCAATGGGTATCGGTGAACAGCTAAGGACACAAGCCGCTTGCATCGCCGGTGCATCTGCCTAACGTGCGAATAATCGTCACTTTTAGGAAGCGTGCATGTCCGTCGGTCGTATCATCGAAACACCCGATTGCGTGTCCGAAGGGGCCGAGTGGCTGGCCAAGGCCTGTCCGCGTATGGCCCATGCGATGGAACAAACCGGACCTTTGCCCCTGCGCCGTCGCCCGGACGGGTTCGCACAATTGCTGAGTGCGATCGTCAGTCAGCAGGTCAGCGTGGCCTCGGCCAATGCGATCTGGGCGCGTCTGAAGGATGCCAAACTGACCGGACCACGCAAAATCATGTGGGCCACGGATGAGGATTTGCGGGCCGTCGGGTTAAGCCGACAGAAGATGCGATACGCCCGGGCTTTGGCCGAAGCACGTATTGATTACAAGGCGTTGCGCGATGCGTCTGATGCAGAGGTCGTGGCCGTTTTGACTCAGGTTCCAGGCATCGGCGTTTGGACGGCCGAGATTTATGCCATGTTCTCGCTGGGCCGCGCGGATGTGATTGCGCCGGGCGATCTGGCGCTACAGGAAGCGGCGCGTATTTTGTATGACCTGCCCAAGCGACCGACCGACAAGGAATTGCGCCAGATGGCCGAGGCGTGGTCGCCCTGGCGCTCGGTTGCGGCGCGGGTGCTGTGGGCCTATTACCGGGTAGCCAAGGAACGAGAAGGGATCAGATGACTCGAGTATTGAATGCGCTCCGAAAAGAGCCGGTTTCGGGCGACACGCGCTCGGTCGTTGTGTTTGTGCATGGTTACGGAGCCAACGGGGCTGATCTGCTGGGGCTGGCGGATGTCCTGGGCGAACATCTGCCCGATACGCTTTTTGTCGCCCCGGACGCGCCCGAGCAAATACCCGGTATGCCCAACGGTTTCCAATGGTTCCCGATTCCCTGGATCGACGGCTCGTCCGAGGAAGAGGCGCGTCGCGGCATGGAAATGGCCGTCGAGGATTTCAACGCGTTTCTCGACGCGCTGATGGTCGACGAAGATGTGCTGCCCGAGCAGGTGGTTCTGTTCGGCTTTTCGCAAGGCACAATGATGAGCCTGCACGTCGCCCCCCGGCGCGAGGACCCCGTCGCCGGGATCGTTGCCTTCTCGGGCCGGTTGCTTGAGCCAGACCTGCTGCCGGATGAAACCGTCAGCCGGATGCCGGTGCTGCTGGTGCATGGTGACGCAGATGACGTGGTACCGCCGCAATCATTGCCCGAAGCTGCCGAAGCGCTGCAGGCCGCAGAATTCAAAGAGGTCTACGCGCATGTCATGAAGGGCACCGGTCACGGAATTGCGCCTGATGGGTTGAGTGTCGCGCTGGCTTTCATGCGCGACAAGCTGAGCCTTTAGGCCGTGATCACCATCCGCCCGATGATGCAAGAGGATGTGGCTTCAGCTTGCCGCATCCTGAACGAGATTATCGAGATTGGCGGCTCGACGGCCTTTGAAATCCCCTTTACCGAGGCTCTGTTTGCCCAAAGCTATCTGAACGGGCCGGACAAGGTCTGCACCCATGTCGCGCTGGACCCGAACGGAGAGGTTGCCGGGTTCCAGTGGCTTGGAACGAATGTGAAACTGCCGGAGGATTGCGCCGACATCGCAACATTCACGCGACGTGACCCGGTGCTGAAAGGCGCGGGCAGGGCCTTGTTTTCCAAGACTGTAATAATGGCGAAATCACTTGGGTTCAGCGCCATCAACGCCACGATTCGGGCGGATAACGGTATGGGCCTGAGCTACTATGATAAGATGGGCTTTCAGGATTTTTCGGTGGCGTATGGGGTGCCGTTGCGCGACGGAACACCCGTGAACAGAATTTCCAAACGTTTTGACCTGAGAAAGGGGGACTGATGCTGATTGTAACCGGAATTGTTGAGGTATCGCCCGAGAGCGTGGAAAAGGCCAGCGCAGCGGCACAGGCCATGGTGGCTGAGACGGTTAAAGAGGTGGGGTGTCTGGTTTACGAATTCAGTCAGATTCTCGGCCAGCCGAACCGGTTTCGTGTCTATGAGGAATGGGCTGATCAGGCCGCGCTTGAGGCCCATTTTCAAGCGCCTCATATGGCGACGTTCCGTGCGGCACTGGCCGAGATTGGCGTGGTTTCGCGCGATATTTGCCGTGTGGTTGGGGGCGAAAAACAGCCGCTTTAGGGTCGGCGTTCAGCTCCACAACCGCCCTTCGGCAAACTCGACCGAATTCCCGGCCGGATCGCGCACATAAAGAGAATGTGCACCGTTTGGCCAGTCAAATTCGGCATCCACCGGGATGTTCCAGTCCAGCAGATGCTTGCGCAGACCGTCGATCTGATCACGCGTCATCGTCAGACACACATGCCCGGCACCACGGGCACCGTGCGGAGGCACCGGCAGGTCCGGATTTCCGGGTGGTTTTTCCGTTTCGTCGGCGACAAACAACAACAGAACCGAGCTTCCGACCCGGTAAAAGACATGTCGGTTCGCCACACGCTGGATTTTCTCAAGCGCCAGAACCGCGCCATAGAACTGCTCGGCTGCATCCAGGTCATCTACATAAAGTGCGGCTTCCAGAATGCCTGTTGGGGCAGGGATGTCCGGCGTAAGTTTCATGGCCTAAGCCTATCACATTTCGCCGTTTTTGTCACCTGCGCGGACGGCGGTCCCGTTTGCGATGCGGTGCCGCGTTGACCTGCGGTTCGGGCAGGCTGTCCCAATCGCCAGACGCCAGTCCGTCGAGGTTCCAATCCCCAATGCGGGCGCGGATCAGGCGCAGGGTCGGATGCCCCACCGCCGCCGTCATGCGGCGCACCTGCCGGTTGCGCCCCTCACGGATCGTAAGCTCGATCCAGGTGTCGGGAATGGTCTGACGTTCGCGTATGGGCGGTGTGCGGGGCCAAAGATCAGTGGGCTCGTCCATCAACCGCGCCTTGGCGGGTCGGGTCACGCCGTCCTTAAGTTCGATCCCGTCCCGCAACGCTTTCAATGCAGCTGCATCGGGAACACCTTCGACCTGAACCCAATAGGTCTTTGGCATCTTGTGCTTGGGATCTGAAATCTGCGCCTGCAGGCGGCCATTGTCGGTCAGCAGCATCAGGCCTTCACTGTCGCGGTCCAGCCGGCCCGCCGGATAGACGCCTGACAGATCGATAAAATCCGACAGGGTGCGGCGCGGTGTGTCCGCGTTGGCCCGATCAGTGAATTGCGGCAACACATCAAAAGGTTTGTTGAAACGGATGAACCAGGACATGTCTCCGCCATAACCTGCAGATCACAAGCGCGCAAGCTGTGGATAACTGTCACATAGCCGTTACGGACCGCGCATAACAAGTACCCGAGATGTTGTGTAAAATCGGGACTTGTCAGAGTTTTAACACGATATATAGTTGAGGTAAGGCCGGGGCGGGTGTTCCCGCTCTGATGTCAAAAAACGGGCAGTGCAGAGCGAGGAGCGATTCTGTTATGGACGGAGACTTCAGGACCGAATTTGTCAGGGAACCCGGTGCGCTCAGGCATCATCCGGCATTGGTTCTGAACGCCGATTACCGCCCTTTATCCTATTATCCGCTGTCCCTCTGGCCGTGGCAGGAGGCCATCAAGGCCGCCTGGCTGGATCGGGTGGACATCGTCGCCGAATATGACGAAGTGGTCCGAAGCCCCAGTACCGAAATCCGAATACCCTCGGTCGTTGTATTGAAAGACTATGTAAAACCCAGAAAGCGCGTGGCCTTCACGCGCTTTAATTTATTTCTGCGGGACGAATTCAAATGCCAGTATTGCGGTAGTCGGGGAGAGCTGACATTTGATCACGTGGTCCCTCGGGCCGCCGGAGGGGTCACAAGCTGGCAAAACGTGGTCGCGGCCTGCAGCCCGTGCAATCTGCGCAAGGGGTCCAAGTCGCTGCGGCAGGCGGGGATGTCGCTGAACAAACCGCCGCGCCAGCCGGATGCCGAGGCGTTGCGCAATATTGGCCGGAAGTTCCCGCCCAACCACCTGCATGACAGCTGGATCGACTTCCTTTATTGGGATGCAGAGCTGGATCAGCAGTAGCTTTCAGCGCACCCGCCACGCCGCCAGCCAGATCAACACCAGCGCTGCCGAAATCAGCGCGTTCCATCCGGCCATTGAAATCCCAAACATCTCCCACGGAATCTCGTCGCATCGCACCAATGGTGCGGACATGATCTGATTGAGCAACTCTTCTGGCGTTAGACCGCCAATATCGCCAGAGGTGCAGGTCGAGGGGCCCTCCCACCAGCCTTTCTCAACCCCGGCATGAAACGCGCCGATGCCTGCCGTCGTTGCTGCCGCCAGTGCCCCGAACGCGGGCAGAATGCGGACAGCCGGAAAGGCAAAAGCGAACACTCCCAAAACCACTGCAATCCCATGGGGATACCGTTGCCAGATGCACATCTTGCAAGGGGCAAGCCCACCCAGATACTGGAATCCCCAAGCGCCCAGCAGCATCGCCGCTGACCCGACTGAGGCGATCAGAATCAAGGATCTTTTGGACGTCATAGGTACTTCACGACAAAAAAGCCGCCAAACAGCAGAATGATGAACAAAGTGAACATCAGACCCAGGCGTTTTTCAATGAAGTCGCGGATCGGCTCTCCGAATTTCCAAAGCAGACCGGCGACAAGGAAAAATCGCATCGCGCGGGCCAGAATCGAGGTTGCAATGAACGTTCCCAACGGCATCCCCGTCCAGCCCGACATGATGGTGATGACTTTGTAGGGAAACGGGGTGACGCCAGCGGTCAGCACCGCCCAGAAGCCGAAATCGTTGAAGCGCGTGTTGAACTCTTCCATAGCATGGGCCTTGCCCATCGCCTCGAGGATCGGCTGACCAACGCTTTCGTAAAAGAACGCCCCGATCGCATAGCCGAGCATGCCACCCAGAACGGACGCGACCAGAGCGACCGTTGCGATCAGCCAAGCCCGCGACGGGCGCGCCAGGATCATCGGGATCATAAGAACGTCTGGTGGAATCGGAAAAAACGAGCTTTCGACGAAGGCGACAGCGGCCAAGGCCCACAGCGCATGGGGGTGTTCGGCCAGGCGAATGGTCCAGTCATAAAGCGATCGCAACATAAGAAACTCAAATCCCAATCTCAGACCGTGCAAGCCAAATCATGTGGTCACCAAGCCGTCAACCGCCGGGGCGGAAACAAACAGGGCACTGGGTGTTTTTTGCCTCTGGACCTTCCCGGAATTGAACTATACTTCAAGGCGTGTGGCCCAAGTGGCGGAATGGTAGACGCAGGGGATTCAAAATCCCCCGCCTTCACGGGCGTGAGAGTTCGAGTCTCTCCTTGGGCACCACCACACGTGACTCGTTAAAAATGGCTGAGAATTCGGTAGTTCTAGCCACTTAATTGCAAGTTTCTGACTAAGTCGGTGAATGCTTCATAGTCGCGCAAGTCGTTGTCCGAAAATACTTCGATTTGATTTTTCTTAAGTCCCGCTTCCAAGTCTTTCCGCGCCTGGCCGGTGACCTTTTCCAAGCCGATGGGATGGTATTTGAGCAACCAATCCAGCTTCGTCTGACGCACCGAGGCCAGGATGTCGTCAGGGATATCGACTGCAAGTGACAGCCACTCCGGATCACAGAATTTGGCAAAAACCATAAAGGCAAAGTCGACATACGATTCTTTACCCAAAACAACCTTTTCACGTGGAGGGGCGATGTCAAAGCGATCTGTGGGTTGGTTTTTCATCAGGCTATTTACCAGATGCAATGCCAGCGCTTTCCTGAATGATTTTTCTGAACCGATTGCGGCCAAGGACACCAGTGAGTTTTCAACAGCTTCTTTCTCGTTAACTAAAACAATACGACTACCAAGAAATTCCGAACATCCAAAAAGCAAGGTCTCATTTTTTAACCCGCCAGCCTCCAGAATCGGCAAGTCAGGAGGCGTCCAGTCCAAACCGTACAAGGTCTCTGGATTCGATTCCAAAGTTGTGCCAAAGGCTACGCTTCCCCAGCCGAAATGATCAGCGACCAAAAGCATGGGAGCAGCCATAAACATCCAACTGTTACGGTCATATTTCTTTCTGCGAAAATTCGTGGAACAAACCGAAGTAATCTGATCGTATTCTTTTAGGAATAAGTATTCGCGTTCAAACCATCCGCCGAAGTCTATCCCGATCAGATCATAGTTGCGATCCGGGGCGATGTGCTTGCTGGCCAACGAGTCCATTCCGCCCGAAAACCCTAGACAATGTCCGTTCCCTGCAAGCCTTGGGGGGCAAACTTCGGACGCGGTAACTGTGGCTTGGCACCCTTTGGCGATTAGGGCTTGCGCTTCGGCTGAAACCAGAAACTCAAAGTGAATGGACTGGTAGTTTTTGCCGCAAAGACAAGCAAGCGCAGCAGCGAGGCAATTGCCTTCTATTTTGAATTTTCTTGGGACGGTAAACTGAATTTGATCCTTTTGGAGTTGGGTCGTGACATCTATCGTGAGATTCTGGCGTGATAGACGCCGAATAGCAAATGTGATTGCGCTGCTTTCCGTATCTTGGAAAGGTTCTATGAGGTGAGGTTTGTGTTTGTGGTTCTGCTTAACCCGCAAAAGCTTGTCAAAGTCAGCATCGTTGGTATCAGTACGAAATTTGTTTAAAATTTCTTTTAACATCGTGCCTCTACTTTTTATTTTTTGCATCGATAAATTCTGAGATGCATCGCCTTTTCCAGTCACAGGACCAGACTCGTGATCTGGCATGAAATGCAACCAAATTCAATCTGAAGCATTTCGACAAAATTAGGTGCACAAGTTGGTGTTTGAACCAGAAGATCGTGGTCGGTTGAACCCAGATCAAGGTGACTACCTTTTTGATTTCATGGCTCCAAGTTCGGAATATTAGTGGATTTTTGGCACGAGCGAAAGACTGCCTCGCCAATTTGCGTGAGCCGTCGCGGTCCGTTTTGATATCGCGCGGTGTACGCTCTATCAGGCTTGGTTTGTGCTGGTAATTGAGCTCTGATTGCTTGTCAGAACTGGGAATCGTGCCCTGGCACCTGTCCACTGGACTTGACAAGTGCAGTGTCTGAATGAAACCTCTTAGTGGTCGGGAGACTTTGGAAAAAATCAAGTATTGAGATACCTTACGTTGCCGGGTTGGCGCAGTAGCTGATTTCAGGTGTCGTCAAGTCTGCCAAAGAAGACAACAGGGAGAACAGATATGAAGAATTCAGGAAAACTCAGCCTTACCGCATTTGCAGCGGCCGCCTTTTTAGCGCCTGCGGCGTATGCTGAGGAGTTTATCACGATTGGGACGGGTGGTGTAACGGGTGTTTATTATCCGACGGGTGGTGCG